>JAVHWA010000008.1:0-59740 GCA_032160165.1 Acidobacteriota bacterium | reverse complement strand
TCACCGCGCGAGCGGTTGAAACCGACGCCCCGGCCATGCCTCTGACAGACTGGGAGCTGATGCGCGGTGCACGCGCAAGGGCCGAGGCTGTCCGCCACCAACTCGAGCACGAAGGAATAAGGGCCGATCTGTTCGTGGGACTCGAAGGCGGTTTTCATTCAATCGACATCGACGAAGAGTGGCACACGTTCCTGCGCGGATGGGCCTTTGTAACGGACGGTGCACGTGGTTTCTATGGCGCCGCGCCTGCTGTGACGGTGCCGCGGGCGATAGCCCACAAAGTGATCGATGGCAAGCGGGAATTGGGAATCGTGATCGACGAAGTCGCAGGCGAACTTGATGTCCGCAGTCGGCAGGGGGCGTGGGGTGTACTCTCGAGAGATCTTCTTACGCGATCAATGAGTTTTGAAGCGGCGCTGATAGCGGCCTTCGCACCTTTCTATAACTCAAAGCTCTACAGCTAGCGCGACGTACGGGGATGCTTGATCGTGCTGCAGGGCGACCCCACGAAGAACATCGCCGACATCGAAAAGGTGGAAATAGTCTTCAAGAACGGAGTTGGCTATAACTCGGCAAAGCTCATCGAATCAGTCAGAGGCTCAGTCGGCTGGCGCTAGCGAGCTCGTAACGCAAACTATCAGTTTGCGAATTGAGCAAGGAGCAGAACAAGCTCTCAAGTTGCGTTGATCTGAGCGGTATAATATTTTGAACCAGGGAATTCAAACACGATGGAAGAACTAACAGCACAGGGCAATGACGAGCACCTTAACCATCTGCGCACGACGCCGGGATGGATCGAAGTGATCGCAGGCTCGATGTTTTCAGGCAAGTCGGAAGAATTGATTCGACGCCTGCGACGCGCGAGGATTGCGCGCCAAAAGGTACAAGTATTCAAACCGACGATCGATCAGCGTTATTCGCACGACCAAATCGTCTCGCACTCTGAGATGCGCCACGAATCCTCAACCGTCGACACGGCGGCCGAACTTCTCGCCCGCGTCGAACCGAGCACCGAAGTTGTGGGGATCGACGAAGGACAGTTCTTCGATAACGAGCTGGTAGGCGTTGCCAACGAACTCGCGCGTCGCGGGATCCGCGTCATCATCGCCGGACTTGATCAGGATTATACCGGACTTCCCTTCGAACCGATGCCGCAGCTTCTTGCTATCGCCGAGTACATCACCAAGACTCACGCCATATGTATGCGTTGTGGCCAGCCCGCCAACTATTCGCAACGCACATTCGAATCTGAAGAGCGCGTCGCAGTCGGCGCTGGTGGAATGTACGAGGCGCGCTGTCGTCGCTGCTTTGTTCCTCACGCCGACGCTCCAACGTCATACGAGACGGAAGCGGCCGATTGAAGGTGAAGCTTCCGTTCTAATCAATTAGTTTACTCTGCGCCCTCCGCGTTCAATTCCTCTTTCCGCATAACACTCTTCAAATTACTGCGGCGCTGGCAACGCAACGCACTCAACTCCGCAACCAAAGAGACAACTTCGCCGCTTCCGTGCAAGAACACCTCCGTCTCCCGTTCTCAGTACGAAGCGTAATGCACGCCAAATCTTTTTCGCTTCTATTAGGAGGTAGCGTTATGAAGTACCGCTCGCTTTCCATCGGGATCATGTTCCTGCTGACAGTCCTTGGGCTCCCGCTGGCAATGTTTGTTACCGCGAAGGTTCTCCCCGGGAAATCACCTGCAAAGAAATTTGACGCCATGGCCGACTACAAGATAACCGGGCCATACACTCACGAAAACCTTTCCATCTTCCTGATACATGGGAACAACACTCTGGGTGGGACGAATTTCCTTACGCTTCAGGAAGCATTGGAGCGAAAAGTTGCGATTGTGCATGAGACAAAGGACGTGAACGAACTCTCTATTGAAAACGTCTCTGCCGACCAGGAGGTCTACGTTCAGTCGGGCGATATTGTGAAAGGCGGGCAGCAGGACCGTGTGCTAGCCGTTGACCTGATTGTTCCGGCGCACTCCGGAAAAATTCCAATCGCTGCCTTCTGTGTAGAACAGGGACGCTGGCGACAGCGAGGAGGCGAAGCCGCGGCCGACTTCGGATCTTCTGAGGACCGCATCGCGACCAGAGATTTAAAGGTGGCTGCGAATGCTTCGAAGTCTCAGACCGAAGTGTGGGCCAAAGTCGCCGAAGCGCAGGAAAAGCTAAGCGCAAACGCCCAGGTGACCGTGAATTCGTCGGTCTCTGTGTCGAGTCTTCAATTAAGCCTCGAGAACAAAAAGGTGAAGGAGATGACCGATGCGTACGTTAGGAAACTCTCTGGACTGATTGAGGGCAAATCAGACGTGATCGGTTATGCGTTCGCCATCAACGGAAAGGTGAACAGCGCGGATGTCTACGGCTCCAGCGTTCTCTTTCGAAAACTCTGGCCCAAGCTTTTGAAAGCGAGTGCGGTTGAAGCTGTCGCGGAGCTAAAGAAAGGCACGAAGGTTAGTCCCGTTCAAGCGGAGAGCGTAAGGGCGTTCTTCTCCGAAGTCGAGAAAGGTAACGCCTCAGAAAACCTAGTCACCCCTCGGATCCGAATGGTAACGCGGGAGACTGACGACAACATTCTTTTCGAGACTCGGGATGAAAAGCAGAAGGAGGCCTGGCTTCATCGGAGTTATGTGACGAAGCAGTGAAGATGTCCAAGGTCCAATGTCCAAAGTCCAAAGTCCGCTGTTGAAAGGTGCGCGCTAAGGGTAGCTAATCTGCTCATGCACGTCGCTCCCTGCCTATGCCGGACTTTGGACCTTGGACCTTGGACTTTGGACATCTCTTCAGTGAACCAGCTTCGTCGTGTAGAGGATGCCGTAAAGGGTATCGAGCGACTTATCAAAGTTCCTGCCCTTCGTCGAGAGAATGAGGTTTACCATCTGCGTTTGTCCGGCAAACTTTCTGTAAGTCATCCATTGCAGGCGACGCGGATCTTCCGCGCCCTCAGGCATTGCCTCGCGAAACGAGACGCCTTTGACCCCATCCAGCTCGAGCCATCGCACTTCTTCAACCTCGCCGTTCTTCTTCCGAGTCACGGCTCCGTCGTAAAACGCTTTCAGCGAAATGTCCGTGGGAAAATCCTCTCCCATAGGTGAGATGCTGACGATCAGGAACTGAAAATCTCCTCCTCCGGTCGAACGCCAGTTGAACATGGTGTTCTCTGCCTTCTCTTTGACCCATCCTTTGGGAACAGTCCAGGACATTCCCTGTTGGTCCCACTTGGCTTCCTGTCCGCCTTCGATCGCCGCAAGTTGGGCCGCAGTGGGCTTGGGGAGTTCCACCGACTGGCCCCCGGCGGTATCGGCCGAAGTCGAGCTCCCGGTTTGGGTGGTCGAGCTTCCCGTCGAACTTCCGGAGTTGCCTGTGGTCGATGCGCCGGGCGAACCGGAATTGCCTTGATCGAATTTCTGTCCGACCTTGCTGCACGAAAGGACCAGCGCGGATAAGCCTACGATTGCAAGAATTCTTTTCATGATACGACTCACTTGCTACAGAGCTGGACAAGCAAGCCGCTTCTACGCGAAATCCGAGAGTGAGTCAAGGGAAAGCAGTTTGCAGATGGCGGTTGGCGGTTTGCAGTTGGCAGTCAGTTAGAAGTTGGCAGTTTGCAGTAGAACCGATGGACGTGCGGTTTGCTCTTTTGCGGAATCCGTCAAGCGCCGGCCAAGGCCACTACTAGCCGCTCACCGCAGACTGCAAACTGCCAACCGCCAACTGCCAACTGCCAACTGCTCTGTGGTATCCTAACCCCTCGTTCCCCCTCAACAGTTTTAACGATCAGTGAGCGATCAGCTTACAAAGGAGAGTTCTCTTATGCCGAACTATGTCTCACGCGCTCCGGCTAGATTGTTGATGGGACTGGCGCTGGCGCTTGCCGGCGTAGCGTGTCAGCCACAATCTGCGACTAACACCAATTCAAATACCTCTAACAGCTCCGTCAACCTGAACGCGTCCAACACGTCAAATGCGAACGCAAACACATCAACCACGGGCACGGCTATCGATACACGCGAGCCCGATCAATACAGCGCAACTGTTACGCTCAAAGTCGAAGTCACCGGCACCCAGAACATGAGCACGCCGCCGCTCACTGCGGACTTCGCGCGCAGCGGTGGAAATCGCCGGATCGCTTTCAAGCTTCCGGGCGGTGATCAGGTCGTTTATCTCGACCGCGCCGACAAGCGCTACATCATTCTTCCGAATCGCAAACAGTATGCTGAGATTGACGCCAAATCGACGGGCTTCGAAGTCCCATCGGTAATGACGCCAGGACAGATCGTGAATCAGACCAAAACAATTCGCGGCTGCGAGAGCGTAGGAGAGGAATCCTTTGGCGGCCGGACCGCAGTTAAGTATCGATGTACTGCCGCCGCGAAGACAGGCACACAAGCCGGAGATGTAAAAACCGAATCATTTATCTACGTGGACAAGGACACCAATTTGCCGCTGCATACCGAGTCTTTGGTCAGCTCTTCCGGCAACGTCGGCGGCGCCAGCGCGGTCAAGATCGTAACCGAGATGACGAACATTCAAACCACCGTTCCTTCAACGGTATTCGACGAGCCCTCGGGAATGAGCAAGGTCGATCCCGCACAAGTTCGAGCGCAGGTTGAGGCGGTCGTAAAGGCGGCGCTCTTCTTTGTTCAGAACATGATGCAAGCCGGCACTGCTGCTACTCCGGCGCCCACGATGACTCAAGCGCCAACACAATAACCAGGGGGATCCGACATGAAGTATCTACTCGCATTGATCACCGGCATCGCCGGCCTGGTATTGGGCGCCCTTCTCGTGCTCTTCATTCTGGGAGCGCCTAAGGCGAAGCCGTTGCCGGGGGTCGCAGTTAAGGCTCCTGACCCCCAGGGCGATGCGCCGGGTACCGCAATCGTCAGTCTGGATGAAAAGTTTTTCGACCCTTTATTGGCCACCATCTTTCGAGACCTCGGCCCGCCGACCTTTCCTCTTGAGTTGAGCCGACTGGAGCGAGACACCGTCAATGGCGCAGGCGACAAACTTGTGCCGGCCGCGTTTCAGGCAGAGTGTCCCGATCTGGTCGTGTTGGCGACAGAGGGCAGCAACGTCAAAACAAGCGTGCGCTTTGCCGATGGCAAGATTGTGGCGCCGCTTGCCTTCAATGGAAGCAAGAACATCTTCGGCGGATGTGTCCGCTTCAGCGGCTGGGCGCAGGCGAGTATTCAGTTGTCATTCGACAAAGAGAAGCAGACTGTTTATGGCCAGATAGATGTCGAGGGAGTAAATCTTGAGGGCGCACCTGCGGCAGTCGGCGGGATCGCAACGATCTTCGTTCAGCGATCCATCAATCAGCGCATCAATCCGTTGGAAATCCTGCGAGCTCCTCAGCTCGCATTGATGATGCCGGTGGTTTCGAGCAACGGCATGCTCAAGGCGCAGGTGACTGACGTTCGCTCGGAAGTCAAAGATGGAAAGCTGACGCTCCATATCACCTACGATTTTTCCGGTGTCAAAGGCGGGCAAACGCCGCCGGTGTAGCTTAAGATTAGGGTCTTCAACGCCGAAGGCGTTCGCGAATTTCAGCCCAGGATGAAATCCTGGGGAAGGTGGACGATAATTATGCCAACAGTGAAAGTGTTGGCGAGTAATACCGCACTCCGGATTGGCGTTGGCGATCGCATTTCGTAAACCCTTTCAGGGTAATTTCGGCTAGACAGCTCACGTCTTACCCTGGGCATTGCCCAGGGCTGGAATTTGCCAACGCCTTCGGCGTTAGAGTCCCGAGTTCTCCCAAGGGTGCGCTGCGGGATACTTCTCATTGCTACGGTGACCGCAGTTTGAAGGATTGCTCACTACGCGGCAGACTGGGTGTCCGCATCAACAGGTGCAGTTGCCCCTTCGGCCAACGCGCGTTGTCGGGTGAAGTGTTCGAAGATTTCCGTCGCCGTCTTTCTACCTACGATCGGAGACAATTCCGCTACGCTTGCGTTCGCGATGCGCTGAATAGAGCCCAGGTTTCTCAACAATCGGTTCTTCCGCTTCTCGCCGATTCCGGGAATGGCAGTCAGCTCTGAAGTAAAGTCGCGAAGCTCGCGCCGCTTTCGATGATATTGCACGGCCGTGCGGTGGGTCTCGTCGCGAATCATCTGAAGCAGGCGCAGCACAGGTGAGTGCGAATCCAGATAGACGGGCTCGTGCTCGCGCCCTTTGACTAAGAGATGCGAGACCTCTTTGTGTCGCAGCGGTGGCTTGACTACGCCGATCATCGGTATCGCTTCGAGATCAAGCTCGCGCATCGCGGCGCCCGCGGCGCCAAGCTGGGCCTTTCCCCCGTCGATCATCACCAGGTCGGGAAGCGGTTTAGCTTCGTCAAGCTGTCTGCGATAGCGACGAAAGACTACCTCGTTCATCGAAGCCGGATCGTTCGCGCCTTCAGCGGTTCTGATTTTGAATTTGCGATACTCAGAGCGGTTCATTTTCCCGTTTTCGCAAACTACCATACTTCCAACGGGGTCAGCTCCCTGTATATGCGAAATGTCGAAGGACTCGATGCGTGATGGGAATCGAGGTAGTTCGAGCATCTCCTGCAGCTCTTCAAGCACGCGTTCCATGTCGGGCTTCAACACTCGGAAGCGTTGCTCGAAGGCGAGCTTTGCGTTTTTCTCCACCAGATCTATCAGATCGCGCTTCTGCCCGCGTTGTGGGTCGAAAATGCGAACGCGACGACAGCGTCTTTCCGTCAGCGCCTTCTCGAGGATCTCGCGGTCCTCGAAATCAACCGGCACATGAATCTCGCGAGGCACGTAATCGGTGGAGTAGTATTGAGTCAGCACGTCGCTCAGGAACGGCGAAGGATCAAAGTCATCCTCGGCCAGGTCTTCCCAGTAAAACTCTCGCCGTCCGACAATTTTGCCCTCGCGCATGGTAAACAGTTGAAGAGCGAGACGCGCGCCTTCGCGATAATAGCCAAAGATATCTACGTCGCGCTCCGGAGAAGTTGCCATCTTCTGGTGCTCGGCTATCTTCAGCACAGTCCGGCTGAGATCGCGATACTTAGCCGCCATCTCGTACCGCATCTCTTCCGACGCATGCATCATTCGTGCTTGCAAGGTGTCGGCCAGCTCGACGTTTTTGCCTTCCAGCAACAGTCGCACATCGCGCACCGCTTCCTGATACTCGGCCGGCGTGCACAGCCCTTTGACGCAGGGACCGAGGCATCGCTTGATGTGATACTCGAGACATGGACGCGGCAAACGCCCGTCGATTTCGATATCGCAGGTGCGAAGCTGGAACGTTCGATTGATAAGATCGATTGTCTTCCTGGCCAGCGACGCGGGCAGAAAGGGACCGAAGTAAAGCGCGCCGTCCCGCTGGACCTTTCGTGTGATCATCACACGCGGGAACGGTTGGTTGATAGTCAGCTTAAGATGCGGATATTGCTTGTCGTCTTTGAGAAGAGCGTTATAGCGAGGCTTGTGCTTCTTGATCAGGTTGCATTCGAGCACCAGGGCTTCAACTTCAGTGTCAGTTATGATGAATTCAAGATCGCGTATTCGTCGCACTAACTCGCGTGTCTTGCGGTCGTGGCCGCGCCCAGACTGAAAATATGAGCGTAGGCGCAGACGCAGGTTCTTCGCCTTGCCGACGTAAAGAATCTTGCCCGCCTGGTCCTTATGCAGATACACGCCGGGCGAAGTCGGGATATTCTTCAGTTTTTCTTCGAGAGACACTGGCGTTTATGGTTGCTCCTGTTATTATGCTTAACCATTCTACCGCATCGCATAACGGCGCAGAAATTCGGGTGTGAGAATGCGTTTCCCCTTCGAACTTTCCAGCGACAAAGAGTTCGACGCCGTCGGCTTTGGGCTTAATGCCGTCGACCACCTGATCGTTGTACCCGCATATCCGGCTTTTGATACAAAGGTACGTTTCCGAGAGCATGTTCAGGCCGCTGGTGGCCAAACTGCGACCACGATGGCCGCGCTGAGCAGACTCGGGTTGCGCACCGCTTACGCCGGCCGCTTCGGCTCTGACTCGGAAGGGCGATTCGGCCGGGCCGCCATCGAAGCCGACGGTGTCAATTTGCAGTATGCGGAAGTTGTCGAAGGCGCAAGCAATCAGGTCGCGTTTATCGTCATCGACCAGAGGAACGGCGAGCGGACTGTGATATGGGACCGGGACGAGCGCTTGGCCTACAGTCCGCAGGACGCGCCGCTCGAGATTGCCTCGCGCGGACGCGTGTTGCACCTGGATGCGCACGATCCTCCAGCCTGCGGAGTGCTGGCGCGCGCGGCACAAAACGCGGGGACCATCGTCTCTGCTGACATCGACAACATATACGAAGGCTTGCCCGAGCTGTTGCCTCTGATCGACCTGCTCATAACTTCAAAAGAGTTTCCCCATCGGCTGACAGGAATTGCCGATGAACGTGCTTCGCTTATAGAAACCAGGGCCCGGTTTGGCTGCACCATCGTCGGCATGACCCTGGGCAAACGCGGAGCTCTGCTTTATTTCGATGGAATGTTTATCGAGTCTACGGCGTACGAAGTGCCGGGCGGATGTCGCGATACCACAGGCGCGGGCGACGCTTTCCATGCCGGGTTCCTATATGGGTTATTGCAGGGGGAAGAGATCGAGAGTTGTCTCAAGCTGGCCAACGCCACCGCTTGTCTGAAGTGTCGAGGATTGGGCGCGCGCACCACACTCCCGAGTCGCGCTGAGTTGCTGGCGTTTGTCGAGCAGGACCCCGGCCGAGTGGCTTGACTCACCGAATCGTCACTTCCAGCGTGTACCGCGCGACGTCATTCCTCTCAGTCATATCAGGCGGAAAAACAACGATTCGGTAGTCGCCTGTCTTCTGCACTATGATTGAGAAATCGTCGCTGGCGTCGGAACCGTCATCGTTGGTCTGTCTTTTGTTGTCGGGCCCCTCGATAAGGAGCGAAGCCTGACCGTTGCCTTCGACGTTGATGGTGGCGATCAGTGTCTGTCCCTTATCGGCGCGCACGATATACGTAAAGTCGTTCGGTCCTCGAAGCACGCCTTTAATCACCACCGTCGACTGGCCGGGTGGAATTTGAATCCGCCGGGAATTCTTTCTCTGCGCCGAAGCGAAGGCGGCGGCCATCAGCAGCAGCGCAAGTATTATCAAAGCATGTTTCGCCATTTTGTTACGTGTCATCGTGTAACCTCCTGAAATCCGCATCTAGCTCAGCAATCGTTTGCGAAACAGATCGAGTACGCGCCGCCAGGCGTCTGCCGCGGCCTCTGCGTTATAGACTTCCGTTCTGGTGTCGTTAAAGAAAGCGTGGTCAGCATCGTAACTAACGACTTCAACCGGGAGATTGTATTTGTGGGCAGCCTCCTTGAGTTCGCTAACCTTCTCGGGGCTGATCCATTTGTCGCGGGCCCCGGCGATGAAGAGCGTGGGGACCATCAGCCTGGCTAAAGTCGCTTCCTCCGGAATGTCTCCGTAGAAGGGGGCCGCGGCGTCGAACGTATGAATCTCGCAGGCGGCGCGAAGAGCGAAGGTGCCACCCATGCAATAGCCTGTAATCCCCTGTTTCGCTTCACCGAATTTTCGCTTCGCCTCCTGGGCGGCTCGCGTGATGGTATCGATCCCGTCCTCAATCGGAAGGTCTTGCATGAGTTGTGAGGCGTGCTCCTGATCACGTGCGACCGTGCCGCGATAAAGGTCAGGCGCGACACAGATAAACCCTTCAGCCGCGTATCGGCCGGCGAGGTCGCGAATGTGATCGTTGATGCCCCACCACTCGTGAATCAGTATCACGGCAGGTCCGGCCGAGTCTGTTGGATCGGGCGAGGCAACGTACGCCGTCGTCGGACCGTTTTGCGTCTCGAAGTTGAGTGTTTCTGTTCCCATGCCGCTAAATATCCTTGATGACACCGTCGTTCTGCGAGCCTAAAACCTTATTCGTAAGCGACTATATCACTGAAGGCAATCAGTGGTATAAGGACTGTCGCCGTTTGGCAGTGGGTCGCTTTCGCGGCGCGTCCGACAAGCTCAAGCTTGTCGGACACCAGTCGCAAATCTGAAGACACTGAAGGGGAAACTATGAAGGCTCTCGTTCTGGCACTCGTCATGGTCGCACTCAATATCATTACGGCGCCTAAAGCGGAAGTTGCCGATGTAGTATTCATGAACGGCAACATTTATACGGTCAACGAACGCCAGCCCAACGCACAGGCAATCGCGGTAAAAAACGGTCGGATTATTTTCGTCGGCTCCGACGCTGACGCCAGGAAACACCAGGGCATCAATACTCGCGTGATCGACCTCAACGGCCGCACAGTCCTGCCTGGGCTGACTGACGCTCATTACCATCTCGTAGGCGTCGGCTTTCGCGAGATGACGCTCAATCTGGAGGGTACGACCAGCGTCGAAGATTTCCTTGCGAAGGTGGAGGCGCGGGTTAAGAAAGCCAAACCCGGCGAATGGGTAACCGGACGAGGATGGATCGAGACGTTTTGGACGCCGCCGGTATTTCCCACGCGCCAGCAACTGGATAAGATCGCCCCCAACAATCCTGTTTTCTTACGGCGCGCCGATGGTCATGGCGCCGTCGCCAACAGTGCGGCGCTCAAAATCGCGGGCATCGATGGGAAGACCCCGAGCCCCTTTGGCGGCGAAATCTCCAAAGACAAAGATGGTGAACCCAACGGGATGCTGCTCGACAACGCACAGGGAATTCTCACGCAACACATTCCTGACACGACCGCGGAAGAGGCAGAGCAGGCCATCGTACTGGGCGTCAATCGCAGCATTGAACTTGGTTGGTGTCAGATCCAGGACCCTGGCGGCACTTATGACGATGTCACTCTTTATCGAAAGCTTTACGGTGAAGGCAAGATAAAGCTGCGCATCTACAAAGCGGTGTACGGCCCTTCGGAAGACTCTCAACGGCTATTAAAGGAAGGCGCATCGCTGGGCGAGTTCGACAATCGCTTCACACTTCGAACTATCAAGGTTGTCCTCGATGGCGCCCTTGGTTCGAGAGGCGCGGCATTACTTGCGCCCTATTCGGACAAGCCTGAGACATCCGGCTTTCTCACGCAGAAGGAAGACGAATTGCTTGTGATGTTCAAAGAGGCATTGCGCCAGGGCATACAAGTCGAAACCCACGCCATAGGCGATCGCGCGAATCGCGTGATCCTCAATTTATACGAACAAGCGTTCGCCGCGGTCCCTCCAGCGCAGAGAAAGATCCGCGAACCCCGTTGGCGCGTAGAGCACGCTCAGATAATAGACCCGATTGACATCCCGCGCTTCGCCAAACTTGGTGTCATTCCGTCAATGCAACCATCTCATGCTATCGGCGACCTGCACTTTGCGCCCAGCCGACTCGGTATCAAGCGTCTGGAAGGAGCTTATGCCTGGCAAAGTTTGATCAAGGCGGGGTCGATCATCCCTGGCGGGTCGGATGCGCCGGTCGAACGCGGTGAACCGATGATTGAGTTCTATGCCGCCGTCGCGCGCCGAGATCAGAAGGGCTTTTCGGGCGAAGGCTGGCATCCTGAGCAGGCAGTCTCGCGAGAGCAGGCCCTCAAGATGTTTACGCTGTGGCCGGCCTACGCGGCTTTCGAAGAGAAGACGAAGGGTTCGATAGAGGTCGGCAAGCTCGCCGATCTGACTGTGCTATCGGCCGACATCATGAAGATCCCCGCCATGGAGATTCTAAAAACTCAGTGCATGATGACAGTCATCAACGGCGAGGTGGTTTACAAACGGCCTAGCGACCGCTGAAATAGACGGTAGCGAACGCATCTAGTAAGTAGTCTGCGAGAGGAAAACGCCCTGCGGCTTAATCACAGATACTCTTCAATTCCCTGGCTCGCAGTCGTAGCTCTGTTCTTCAGCATCGCTGCGAAGGCGCAGGAGACAAATAAGCCGGCAGCGACTGTTTCACAGCCACCGCTGGTGAAGCTCGACGTGCTGGTGGTGGACGATAAGAATCAACCGGTCGTCGATCTTCGACAGGAAGATTTCCAGGTGTTCGAAGGTGATTCGCCGCAGACGGTCTCTTATTTTGCGAAAGTGGACAGCGCCGTAAGTTACGGCCTCCTGCTTGATAATTCCGGGTCGATGAAGACCCAACTGGGGAGCCTGGCCAGGGCAGGAGAAACGATTATCAGGAGTAACGGTCCGGGTGACGAGACCATGCTCATACGTTTCATTAGTTCTGGTAAGATCGAACTACTCGAGGATTTCTCGTCGGACAAGGAAGTTCTACTTAAAGCGCTAAAAACGATGTACACGGAAGGCGGACGAACTGCAGTAATTGATGCAATCTATGTGGCCGCTGAAAGTTTACGTCAGCGCAAGGCCGACGAGGACCCGGCTCTTCGCAGGCGCTCCTTGGTTTTAGTTACTGACGGTGAAGAGCGTGGAAGCTCATATAGTAAGGAGAAGCTCATTAAGTTTCTGCGGACATCGGATATACAGATTCTTATCATCGGTATGGTTAGCGAATTGGACAAAGAGGGACACATGTTCCCCCAGTTAAGCGCGCACGACAAAGCGGTTGCGCTATTGAAAGAGCTCGCACAAGAGACGGGAGGCCACGTCCTCTTCACTGACAAAAAATCTGACCTGTCCGACGCTGCTACCAAGGTAGCAAGCTATCTTCATACACGCTACGTCATCGGCTACAATCCAACGGGCCAGCCCCGCAAAGATCCATATCGTAAGGTGCGCGTTAAGCTGGTTGAGGCGCCAGGTCGCACCAAACTCAAGGTGATAACCCGTCCAGGTTATGTGGTGCAGCGCCAGGCAGTTGACGGTAAACTGAGGCAGCCATGAACGACTCTCCCGCCCTTCACCAGAACGATTGCGACCGCCGTCAGTTTCTATCATCCATCGGCAAAGGTGTCGGTCTGGCGGCGCTAACCTCGGCGACGGTCGCTGCGTTCCTCGAAGACATACATTCCGCCACACGCCGGATCAATCATCTCACTGCCGCAGAGGCTGCCACCGACGAGGATTTCTGGTTCACCATTCAGAACGCGTTCACCGTCACTCGCGGCATCATCAACCTCAACAACGGCGGGGTCAGCCCCAGCCCGCGAATCGTCACAGAGGCCGTCGTCCGTTACACCTGGCAGCAGGAAGACGCAACCGCTTACACCATGTGGCAGATTCTCGAGCCGCAGTCTGAGACGATCCGCACGGGGCTTGCAGAGCTCTTCGGTTGCGATCGCGAAGAGATTGCCATTACACGCAACGCCTCCGAGTCGCTCGAAGCACTCTTGTTCGGAATGGATTTCAAGCCAGGCGATGAGATCCTGACGACCACCCAGGATTACCCCCGCATGCTTACGACGCTTCGTCAGCGCGAGCTTCGCGAGGGGCTGGTACTCAAGCTTGTTAAGATTCCGATCGCTCCGAAAAGTCTGGATGAGATCACCGCTGCCTTCGAACGGGGCATTACGAATAAAACTCGCCTGATCCTGATCTCACACATGATCAACCTCACCGGCCAGATAACACCCGTCCGGCAGGTCTGCGATTTAGCCAGGTCGCGCGGCATCGAAACAATCGTGGACGGTGCGCACTCGTTCGCGCAGTTCGATTTCAAACGAACGGACCTGGGTTGCGATTACTTCGGGACGTCGCTGCATAAGTGGCTATTCGCGCCCAAGGGTTCGGGCATGCTCTACATCAAGCGCGACAAGATTGAGAAGATATGGCCGCTCTACGCCGCAGAGAAGAAACAGGCTTCGGACATTCGCAAGTTTGAAGAGATCGGCACTCATTCAGCCGCCCCGCGGCTCGCCATCGGGGAAGCGATCCTGTTTCAGAACGGCATCGGAAGCCAAAGAAAAGAGGCGCGCCTGCGGTATCTCTCGCGCTACTGGATGAATCGCCTAAAGGACCTTCCCAAGGTCAGCTTTAATACCTCATTCTCCAACGATCAATCGTGCGCGATCGGCAATGTGCAGGTAGAAGGAACGAATCCGGGCGAAGTGGGGAACTACCTTATGAGCGCGCACAAGATTTTTACCACTCCCATCATCCACGAAGAGTTCCGCGGCCTGCGGATCACACCAAACGTCTACACCACCCTCAAAGAACTTGACCGCTTTTGTGATGCAATGGAGATCGTCGCAAGAAAAGGCATCCCCAAGTAGTTGGCAGCTGGCAGTTGGCAGTTGGCAGCAATGATTCAGGATCAAGCACTCTTGAGGTTTTTGTCCGCACTGCCGACTGCCAACTGCCCACTGCCAACTGTTTTTTGCGTGTTCATCTGATCTCGGCTAGAATTGCGCGGTCGCGCTCCAATTGGCCGGTGCTACCCTTATGATTCTGCGCCCGCAGCATTTCGAAGTCGAAACTTCGCCCAGATGACGACAGCCTTCCCCCCCGGCACAAGATTTGGCCGTTATGAGATCCGCTCGCAGCTCGGGGTCGGCGGTATGGGTGAGGTCTATCTCGCCGAAGACACAAAGCTGAACCGCACGGTTGCGCTCAAGTTCCTGCCGCTCGAAGTAGCCTCGGATGGGAAACGCATGCAGCGTTTCACACAGGAAGCTCAGGCGATATCGTCTCTCAACCATCCAAATATCATCACCATTCACGAAATCGAACAAGACGCGCAGGTACCCTACATCACTACCGAATATATCGAAGGGATGACCTTGCGCGATCGGATGAGCCACGGGCGACTAACGATGGAAGAGGCCCTCGACGTCGCTATTCAAACGGCCAACGCGTTGACCGCAGCTCATGCCAAGGACATTGTGCATCGCGATATAAAGCCCGAAAACATAATGTTGCGCGAGGACAGCTACGTCAAGATCCTGGATTTTGGCCTCGCCAAGCTGATGGAGAGGCACGCCACCACTCCCGAGGCGGTGACGCAGGTACACACCGACATAGGCGCGGTGATCGGCACAGCGCGATACATGTCACCCGAACAGGCGCGAGGCCTGGAGATCGACGGACGGACAGACATCTTCAGCCTGGGAATCGTGATTTACGAGATGATTGCCGGCCAATCGCCGTTCACCGGCGGGACAAATCACGAGGTGGTTGCTTCTATCCTCAAGGAAGAACCGATGCCGATCTCGAGCTTTGTTCCCGATGCCCCAATGCGGCTCGAGCAGATTCTCAACCGCGCACTGGCCAAGGACCGGGACGCGCGCTATCAAACAATCAAAGAGTTGCTCGACGATTTGAAGGGCTTCAGACAGGACTTTGAATTTGAGACCAAGCTGGCGCGAGCCAGAGGGACGGGATCGGGCGGTGGAACAACCGCTGGCTCCGGCACCGACGAGTTTCCCCACTTCACCTCGGGCCATCCGATGGCACGTCCGACGTTGAGCGCTGTATTGAAGGCAAGCGATTTCAAACGTCGTAAAAGTCTCACCATCGTCTCGTTGGCAGTCCTCAGCATCGCTGTATCGGGTTTCCTTCTCTGGTACTTCCTTCGGCCCGCTCAAGTTATCGATTCGGTGGCGGTGTTGCCGTTCGTAAACGTCGGCGGAGACGCGAACACCGAATATCTCTCGGACGGAATCACAGAGAGTCTGATCAATAGCCTTTCGCAGCTCCCGAACTTGAAAGTCATAGCTCGCAGCTCCGTCTTTCGTTACAAAGGAAAAGAGATCGACCCTCAAACAGTCGGCCGCGAGCTGGGCGTCGGCGCCGTGCTAACCGGCCGCGTTGTTCAGAAGGGAGATCGCATAAGCATTCAAACCGAGTTGGTGGACGTGGCCACGCAAACACGACTCTGGGGCGAGAACTACGATCGCAAGGTTTCGGACATCATCGCGCTGCAGGACGAAATCTCGCGAGAGATTTCCGAAAAACTTCGGCTTAAACTCACCGGCAAGGAAAAGGAACAGCTGGCCAAGCGCTACACAGAAAACTCGCAGGCGTATCAACTCTACTGGAAAGGACGATATCTCTGGAACAGACGCCGACCCGAGGACATCCGCGAGGCCATCCGTAGTTTTCAGCAAGCGATCGATATCGATAAGAACTACGCGCTGGCGTACACCGGCCTGGCCGACTGTTATGTTCTGGGGAGTCTTCTACAAGTTTCGCCCAAAGAGGCGATGCCAATAGCCATCGACAAGACCAATCGTGCCCTGGCGATTGATCCCACGCTGGCCGAAGCTCATACGTCGCTGGCAAAGATCAAGCTTTCGTTCGAGTGGGACTGGCCAGGCGCGGAGAATGAGTTCAGAGAGTCATTGAGACTGAAGCCCGGTTACGCGACTGCGCATCAGTGGTACGGCGTATACCTTTCGGAGATGGGTCGGCACGACGAGTCGCTTCAGCAGAGAAAGCGGGCGCTCGATCTCGATCCCCTCTCACTCTCGATAAGCACCGGATTGGGCCGGGCATATTTCTGGGCGCGTCGCTACGACGAGGCCATAGATCATCTACAGAAGACGCTCGAACGCGACCCGAAATACGCCGATACGCACTGGAGCTTTGGACTTGCCTATGAAGGTAAGAAGATGTACCCCGAAGCAATCGGCGCCTTTCAAAATGCGATTGGCCTTTCGAAGACGGCAGAGTTTCCGGAAGGCAAGCCCGAGATGATCGCCGCGCTGGGACACGCTTATGGCGTTTCAGGCCGTCGGGGCGAGGCTTTGAAAATAATCGACCAGTTACGAGAGCTGATCGCTCAGCAACGTTACGTCTCACCCTACTCGATCGCCTTGATATATGTTGGTCTGGGGGAAAAAGATCAGGCCCTTGAATGGCTTGATCGCGCTTACGAGGAACGCGACGAATCGTACGTCCACCTCAAAGTCGACCCACGGCTGGACGCCCTCCGCCAGGATCCTCGATTCATCGAACGTCTCATTGCCATAAAGCTCGCATCCTGAGTCATCGAGTGATAATCTTTGGCCGCGAAGTCCGGGCTTCCTGCGCCTGTGATGGACTGGCACAGCGAACTGTCCTTTCGATTGTTCGCTGATGCAAGTGGCCGAGTGGCTTTCGAGTGACAGAATGCCCAGCGCCATGGATGACGAGGACAAATGAGCTTCCCCCAATCTCCAGGTATCAATAGACCATCAGGCCGGCTCCTTGGCGTGCTCTTGTTTCTCGTGTTCGTTTCGCCAGCCTCCGCTCAGGAGTTTCGAGGCTCGATCACAGGTCGCGTCGCCGACGCGGCCGGCGCAGTCATACCCGCCGCACAAGTCTCCGCCATCAACGTGGCAACCAACACCGCAGTATGGGCGACGACTGACGACGCAGGCGATTACACTCTCCTATTCCTGACTCCTGGCAAATACAACATCGCCGTCGAGGCCCGCGGCTTTAAAAAACTCTTGAAGCAGGATGTGGAAGTGAGGGTCGGCGACAAACTGACTCTCGATCTGGCGCTCGAAGTCGGCGAGGTTGCCGAAACGGTTAACGTCACAACAGAGACGCCGCTGCTGGAAGCTGCCACGGCTTCCTCCGGCCAGGTGATTGATCGGCGGCGCATATCTGAGCTTCCTTTGTCGGACGGCAATCCCTTTGTGCTCTCGCGTCTCGCTCCCGGCATCGTCTACACCGGGGACCTGAAATTCTCACGCCCCTTCGACAATCTCGGGACGTCTTCAGTGGTCGCCAACGGCGCGCCCAGTGGAAACGAGTTCACCCTGGATGGCTCGCCGAACACCGAAGGAAGAGAGCCGCGGGTCTCCTTTGTTCCGCCCGCGGACGCAGTTCAGGAATTCAAAGTTGTAACTGTAACTTTCGACGCACAACAGGGCCATACCGCAGGCGCGAACGTAGACGTAACGCTGCGCAACGGTACTAACGATTTTCACGGGTCGCTCTACGAGTTTGTCCGCAACGATATCCTCTCGGCCAACGACTTCTTTCTCAACCGGAACGAGCAGCCCCGAGATGCTCTTCGTTATAATCGCTATGGAGGATCGTTTGGTGGGCCTATTGTCCTTCCACGCTTCGGCGAAGGCGGACCGGCAACATGGAATGGTCGCGATCACTACTTCTTTTTTGTCGCATACGAAGGACTAAAGGATGCGTTTCCCGAGCCGGGCCAGTTTACAGTGCCCACTGTGGCTGAGCGCGGCGGCGACCTGTCGGCGCTTCTGCCCCTGGGAATTCAAATCTACGATCCCCAGTCTGCGGTTGCCGTCGGTCCTCGGATCGCGCGCACGGCGTTTGCGAACAACATCATTCCGCCGTCTCGTCTAAGCGCGATAGCGCAGGCTTACCTTCGCTTCTATCCGCTTCCCAATCAGCCTGGAGATGCGCAAGGCCGCAATAACTTCATCACTCCGAACCCTCGTTCGGACACCTTCAATGCCGAAACCTTAAGGCTCGATTTCGCATTCAACGATCGGCATACCGCCTTCTTTCGCTATACCCGCAACAATCGGCTTGAGTCGCGCGGTAACTGGACCGGCATCGTCAACGGGATCCGACCCACGGGCACCTTCCTCTATCGAAATAATAACGGCGCTACCTACGACCACATCTACACGGCCTCTCCCACGACCGTATTCAACTTTCGCGCCGGGTTTACCCAGTTCGACTCTCCCACTGTCCGCGAAAGCGAAGGGGCCTTCAATCCGGCGAGCCTCGGCTTCGCGCCGCGCGCGTCTTCATTGTTCACCGGCCTCTCATATCTGCCGCGATTTGAGACCGGCGAATTCTCTCCTCTGGGCGACAGCCTGGGTTCCGGCTTTACCGACAGTATCTATTCTTTCCAGCCGACGGTGACGAACCTGCGGGGAGCTCACTCGTTAAGAGTCGGCTATGACTTTCGCGCCTATCGGCAGAACGCGTCAGGACTCGGTCAAGCCGCGGGACGCTATGACTTCCGCAGTGATTTCACGCGAGGCCCCTTCGATAACTCACCGTCGGCCTCCATCGGGCAGGACCTCGCAGCTCTGTTGCTCGGCCAACCGACTGGCGGACTGATCGAACGCAACACTGCCCGCTCAAACCAAACGCTCTATCATGGTCTCTTCTTCCAGGATGACTGGAAGGTGACGAAGAATCTGACGCTCAACCTGGGCGTGCGTTATGAGTATGAAGGGGCGACAACGGAGCGATTCGACCGCAACGTTCGCGGTTTCGATGAAGTTTCTCCGAATCCGATTGAAGCTGCGGCGCGCGCAGCATACACCGCCAATCCGATTCCCGAAGTTGCGCCGCAGAATTTTCGAGTGCGTGGCGGACTGCTCTTCGCCGGCGCAAATGCGCGGGGTTTTTGGAACACCGATACGAATAATATTCAGCCTCGCCTGGGCTTCGCATACCGCCTCAATGACCAGACAGTCATCCGCGGCGGCTGGGCAATCTATACTGTCCCTTTCATTGTCGATGGAGTAGATCAGTTTGGCTTCTCGCAATCCGCACCCCTGGTGCCTACGCTCGACAACGGCCTGACATTTCGCGCGACTCTCTTCGATCCATTTCCGGATGGCCTGCCGGCTGCTCCGGGCGCAGCGCAGGGACTCGCGACGTTCGTTGGACGCGACATTGATTTCGTGCCCATCAACCGCAGCAACGGTCAGTCGCAACGCTGGCAATTGAGTTTGGAACGTGAGATTCCGGGGTCGTGGCTATTTGAGCTCGCGTATATTGGGAATTATGGCTACGACTTGACCACTGAGACCGACGGTCTTAACGCCATCCCGGCTCGCTATCTCTCTACCAGCGCGGTGCGCGACCAGGCGACGATAGACGTTCTCACCGCCAACGTCTTCAACCCTTTCCAGGGGCTTGCTCCGGGAACTAGCCTCAACAGCGCAACTATTCCACGTCAGCAACTGTTACGACCCTTCCCACAGTTCCTAAACATTCACACGCGTCGTGACGACGGAACCAGCATCTATCATGCGGGGCAGCTTCGCGTCGAGAAACGCTTCTCTGACGGCTATACTCTGCTGGCAAGCTACACTTGGTCGAAGCTTTTGGAAAGAATCTCTTTTCTCAATCCAACCGATTCGGATTACGAGAAGCGTATATCGTCAAACGACGCGCCGCATCGTCTGGTATTGAGCGGGATCTGGGAATTACCTTTCGGAAGAAATCGACGTTGGGGCAGGAACTGGAACGGCATTAACGAAGCTGTGTTCGGTGGCTGGCAAGTCCAGGGCATCTGGCAGGCGCAGAGCGGTCGTCCGCTAGAGCTTGGCAATCTTTACTTCGATGGCGATCCACAAACACTGGTTACGAGCATTCGCGGAAGCACTGTCGATGCCGCATTCGATACCAGTGGTTTCTATTTCACAGACGCAGCGGTTCGAACGAACGGCCTAGTCGATCCCGCTAAGCAGCGCAACGACCCGCGCATTCGGCTGGCATTCAACCTTCGCAGGTTTCCTTCGCGACTAATCGGGATGCGAACGCAGCCGCTGAACCTGTGGGACATTTCAGTTATCAAAAACTTTCCGTTTTCAGAAACGACTCGTTTGCAATTTCGCGGAGAGTTCCTCAACGCGTTCAATCATCCGCAATTCAACAATCCTAATCTCGACCCCACCAGCTCAAACTTCGGCAAGATCACCAGCCAAGCCAACCTCCCGCGCAATGTACAGCTGGGAGTCAAGCTGATTTTCTAGCGGCTCGATTCAGATTGGCCCTGGCAATGATTCTGCGTCGCAAGCCCGCGGAGCGGGCGACAGCATAAAGCCTGGGGCGCAAGCCCCAGGGTTGGCTGTCGAACAACGATTAGCGAGTCGCGGAGGCGTCTGTCGGAGAAATGAAGAAAGAAAGCAAAGCACGAGTCCGCGAAGCGGACGTCTGAAAATAGCCCGGCATTTCAATGCTGGGTAGGGGGAACTCGGACATTGATAGAGCCCGTGAAGCGGGCGACTGATTCTAGTGGAGAATGAGGTTGTAGGATTTCAGCCGTCCGGTCCCCGGACTGCCCGTCTTATTCCCACTTCGCTCCCAGCGATAAATCGCTGGGCTATTTTCAACCCGTCCGCTTCACGGAGGGACGTATTTTGTAATTCCTGGAGGCTCCTCCGCGGGCTTACGAAACAGGTCGGCCTAATCATTAGGCTTGGGGGGTCATGATACTGCGCTGGGTGGGATGGATTCCGGGAGAAATCTAATCGCTTCTCTGGAGTAAGGCAGAGCCCGCGCCTCACATCCGGGGGCAGAGCCGAACCTGACCACGAACGCAGTCGGACCTACCGGCCTCAATTCAACATCAACACTTCCCCGTCGATCACACGCGCCAGATACACTCGATTGCACATCACCCACGCAACTCGGTGACCTTCATTTGCGAGCTGCGCCCACTTGCCACTCTTCTTCGGGTTCTGCTCGATGAGAACTGCGCCGCCAGTCAGCTCCAGATAACGAAGACCCGTGGGATTGGACCTGCAGACACCGCGGCCGCCGCTGAACAGTTTCTCAAATGCGACGAGAATCTGGCCTGCGCTCAATATCTCGCCGGTTGGAAGCGAATCATTACCGCTCAAACCACTTCCTCCGCCGAATTGCTCTTCGTCTGGGGTATTTGATTTTTCCGATTGGCCAGCAGATTCGCGACAGTCTCGAGAAGTTCGAGTCTGCGAAATGGTTTGGTGAGGTATGCATCAAAGCCGTGGTCAAGCGCTCGCATTCTGGCCCCATCTGCGTAGGCGCTGACCGCCACGCAAATGATCGCCGCCATATCATCGTCCGCCCGAAGAATCTTGAGAACTTCCCATCCGTCCAAGCCGGGCATGGATAAATCGACGAGAGCCATATCAGGCCGAGCGTTTCGCGCGATCTCAAGCCCCGCGTCACCGTCCGTCGCCTCGTGTACCAGATAGCCTGCCTGTTCCAGCATCAGGCGCAGGAGTTCTCGGTTGTCGGCGTAGTCATCTATGATGAGTATGCTGGCTGGCATGGTCCAAGCTCGTGAATTTATATCGCATCCGCAGGAGTGTCAAACGATTCGAGTGCAGTCGGCGAAAGCCTTTCTTGACACTGTTCGTCGCGCCCGTCCATAATCCGAGAATAGACGTTCGCGCGCTTTTTCGACGTCTTCATCGCACAATTCATTCTTAAGATCGCTTGAGGCAGAGGCGCCTTCGCCTTCCTTCGAGCACCAGCCATCAAAAACGGAGGACGATAATCGTGGCCACCGGGGAACTCGAGAGCAGCCTGCGCGCTCAAATGGAAGAATACATAAACTCGCGGTTAAGCGGGCTTCAGGAAGAGATTGCGGGCCTTCAGAGCCAGGTGAACGAAGCCTTTACGCGCATACTCGAACGCTCGCGAGGTGAAGCACAGACCAACACCGAGGTGGCTGCTACGATCTCAGAAGTCGTTCGCGCGGCACACGAGCGTGGAGTAGAAGATGCCGCAGCGGAATCCTCGTACAAGAAGGCTTCGAGCGAGATGGCGATTCTCAAAGCCGGCGTCGAAGATATTGGCGAGCAAACATCACAGGCTGGAATCCTCAAGACACTGGTCAATCGCGCCGCATCATTTGCTCCCCGTGTCGCGTTCTTC
Source organism: Acidobacteriota bacterium (assembly GCA_032160165.1). GTDB lineage: Bacteria > Acidobacteriota > Blastocatellia > Pyrinomonadales > Pyrinomonadaceae > QHXM01. The sequence continues at coordinate 37,312 of JAVHWA010000008.1, read as the reverse complement.
GTGGTGAAGAATGACGAGGCGATCGGCTGGCGAGCTCGCGGGCTGGAGGGTTCAGTCGGGGACGATGCGGTACGCGAGATCAAACTTCCGCTCTCAGCCGATACGCCGCTCAGCGACGTTGTGCGTTCGCGAACGACATGGAGCGGGCAGCCGGGGGGAAACGCCGAAGACTACCTTCTGCTGAACAAACTCGGCTCCGAACCGCCGCAGCGCATGGTCGCGATCCCGCTGGTCGCGAGAGGTAAAACAGCCGCCGTGCTTTATGCAGACTCTGCCGCGCTCGATTCAGATGCAATCAATCTTGAGGCGCTTGAAACATTAGTCCGCGTCGCAGGGCTGGCCGTGGAGTTGGTCGCTGGCGCCAAACCAGCCGCCCAACCCGCGGCAGAACAAGCTGCGCAACCCGCTGCGGAACCTTCTGCTCCGCCCGCTGAGCTCGCACCTGTCGCTGAGGCCGTAACCGCCCCCGAACCGGAACCGGCGGAAGAACCACAACCCACTGAAGCAGCTTCGGCAGATACCTGGGAACCAGGTGCGACGACACTGGTCGAGGCCGAAGCTCCTGCCGCGGAACCCGAAAGCGTTTCTTCAGACTATGCGCAGGCGCCTGTGTCGGCTGTAGAGGAAACCGTAGAGATGGAAGCCCCGGCCGTTTCGGTGGAACCGTCGATCGAGGCGCCAGCGGAAGCAGTTCAGTCGGATCCGTCGCCTTCGGTTGCCGAACAGTACGTTGCGCCTCTGGGAGCTGCGCGCACCTATGGCCGGGCGGCGGACGCCACGGAATTACCTGTCGAAGTCGGGAGCGATGAAGAGAGACGTCTGCATAACGATGCGCGTCGCTTCGCTCGACTGCTTGTCTCGGAGATCAAGCTCTACAACAAAGAGAGAGTGGAAGAAGGCCGAACCGGCGGAGACTTATACGCGAAGTTGAGAGAAGACATCGATCGCTCTCGGCAGATGTACGACAAACGCGTAGCCCCTCCCGTCGCCGCGCGCTACGACTATTTTCACCAGGAGCTCGTCAACACCCTCGCCGAAGGTGACGCGGCTAAGCTTGGTTCAGCCTATCCAGGCGCGGCTGCGTGAGAAATAGGGCAGTGCGAATTCACCATTAAGCTCGACTCGCTGCAGTTCAAGGATATGAATGATGAGACGAAGCACCGTCTCCGCTTGTTTGCTTCTCACCTTTGTTTGCACATTTCCCGCCTTGGATCGGGCCCAGCGACGTAAGGCGTCGCCAAGTACACGCAGAAGACACACTGCTATTAACCGTCCGCCAAAGATCAACTCATTTCAGGCCGGAGCTGCGACTGTGACGATGCCGTGTCCCGACTGGGTTTCCCGTTTTTCCAGCCCTTGTACGCCGAGCGCGAGCCACGAAGTAACCCTTACGACTGCGGCCACTGACCCGAACGACGACCACCTGCTGTACAGCTACGTGGCTAGTGGCGGAAAGATCAACGGTCACGGCCCGAGGGCTAGCTGGGACTACTATGGGCTCATGCCCGGTTCCTATACCGCCAAGGTGGTGATAAGTGATCAACATGGCGGTTCTGCCTCCGCTTCCGTCAAGATAGTCGTCGCCGTGTGCACCGCATGTGATCGGTTCTGTCCTAACTTGAGCATATCGTGTCCCGAGAATGTGGAGGAGGGCCAGTCATTTGTTTTGTCCGTGAGCGTAAGCGGAGGCGACCCAGAGTTGATACCAGGATATAAGTGGTCTCTCTCGTCCGGCACAATTGTGAAGGGACAGGGAACACCTACCATTGAAGTCGTCACATCCGGATTGGCTGCCGAGCAGCTCAAAGCAACTGTCGAAGTTGACGGAGTTCCGCCTGAGTGTCAGCGAGTATCCTCGTGCGAAGTGCAGATTCGTAAAAAAGATTAAGGAGACCGGGTCCTCGCAAAATGGGAATGGCTTCCAGCAACTCCCTAATTCAGTTCAAACTGAGTTTCATAACTCTGTCGAGAAATACCTTCACACTCTCTCATTCACACCGTGGCTTCAGCCCGGTGATTGGCCGGCGATAATAACTCTCTAACCGTTTTGACGGTTTACGTGGCAGCCGGGATAGAAACCGTTTAAACGGTTCCTCAATTCGGTAACGTAGCTTGGGACACCGGGCTGAAGCCACGGTGTGAATGAGATTCAATGCTACCGCCTGCATCGATCCCCCTGGTCTTCGTCGGTGAGCTGCTATCTTCCCCGCAACCCCTCCTGTGGCTTCCCACATCCAATTCATCCAGGTTAGCGTTTATACTAGAATGGACTCGATTCTTTAGAGGAGAACCCGAACCCTTGTCCATAAACTTCCGCAAGCATCGCCTGACATTCATCATCCTCGGCCTCGCAGCCGTCATCGGAGCATCGCTCACGCCCTTACTAAGCGCGAGCTGCAGCACACGTCATTCGAGTTCCGCAGGTGACGGGAAAGCGCTTGAACAGTTGCGGAACATGTCGCGCGGCGGGGCGCTGCCTGCGGAAGATGCGGTAGCTCGCATCGAGAATGACTTCCCCAACACCAAGGCAGCCGGTCTTGCACGGATACTTCGTGCCAGGATCAAAATCAAAATGGGCGACTTCGCAGGCGGCATCGCTCTTCTGGATTCGAGCGTCATCCGGGACCGGACCGCGCTGGGTGACTATGCGCTGTTGTTGCGCGCGCGCGCCCTCGAACAACTCGGCCGTCGGGCAGAGGCCCGCGCCGATTATGAAAAGCTCGCGCGCGATCATCCGTCGTCCATGCGAGCGGGCCACGCGCTAAGACGCGATGCCGAGATGTTGATGGAAGACAATCAGGCCGCCGCGGTACCTGTACTCCTGAAAGACTTGATCGCGAAGGATGACCCCGCTGCTTTGCTTCTTTCCGCCAAGGCCTTTGAGCAAACGTCGGATCCGACGCGCGCGCTCGCGGCCTATCGCCGGATCTATTTTTACTCTCCCGCTTCTTCAGAGGGCGTAGAAGCGGAGGCGCAGCTTCCGAAGCTCAACTCCACCACGGCCCCCGCAACCGCGGACGAAGCCATGGCGCGCGCCGACAGACTTTATGAGGCCAAGAGATATGGCGACGCTTTCAGTGCGTATACAGACGCTTTCTCGCGCTTCCCTTCCTCTCAGACTGGACCGGCGCGATTGCGTCGCGGGCTCGCGGCGGCGAACTCCAAATGGGTGCCAGATGCGATCTCTGCGCTGAGCAGCATCCCATCGTCGGCTGACGAACGTGCCGAGGCCCTTTTCAATCTTACGCAGCTCTATGCCAACTCTCGACAGTGGGACCAGGTGCGCAGCAGTATCGCGGAGTTGCGGCGGTCGTTCCCCACAAGTCCCTTCGCGCCGCGCGCGATGATGCGGGCAGGTGAAATCGCTCGCGACGGAAAACAAACGGCAGAGGCTTCCGGTTTCTTCCGCGACGCGGTCAGCGCCTTCCCCGGACTTGGCGAAACCGCGCAGGCCCAGTTTGAGATCGCATGGGCTTCGCACGAGGCGAAGAACTTCGACGAATCGTCGCGTCTGCTGACAGAGCACCTTGCGCTCTATGCCGATAAGAATACTGACAATCGGGGACGCGCGGGCTATTGGGCCGCGCGAGACTATGAGCGTTCCGGAAAACTCGCAGAAGCTCGCGCTCTTTACGAAGCAATGCAGTCTCGTTATGGCGCTACCTGGTATGGCGATCTTTCGCAGAAGCGGTTAGACACGATGCAGCGCAACGGTAACGCGCCCAAGACAGACTTCTCTGCCGACCCGACGATGAGTCGCGCGATCTCCAATCTGCAGACCGTCACCGTCGCTGCAGAGACTGCGGGAGACAACGAGAACGAGCGCATCACAAAGGCGGACCAGCTCTCAAACATCGGTATCGACGACTTCGCCCTCGAAGAGCTAAACGTGGCGGCGCAGACGGCGCCCACCAGCCCGCGGGTGAATCTGGTGACGGCGCGGATCTATCGCGGGCGGGGACAGAATTTGCTCGCCTTTATGGCGATGAAGAAGAGCTATCCCGACTATGCACAGATGAAACCGGAAGAGTTGACGCGCGAGCAGTGGGATGCGCTCTATCCTCTTGGTTACTGGGCCATCATCGTGGCGGAAGCCCGGGCAAAGCGACTCGATCCACATCAGGTCGCGGGACTGATTCGTCAGGAGTCCGTCTTTGATCCTCGCGCAACGTCTCCGGCGAAGGCCTACGGTCTGATGCAACTGCTTATTCCAACCGGGACGTCGCTGGCAAGGAAGTACGGGATAGACCGTTCGATTACGGTCGACTCCCTCTACGAACCTCAGCTCAACATTCAACTTGGCACGGCTTACATGCGCGACCAGTTCGATAAGTTTGGGCGGATCGAATACGTCGCCGTCGCATACAATGCCGGGCCCGGCCGTGTTCCGCAGTGGCGCGCGACTTTGCCTCTGGAGATCGACGAGTTCGCTGAAGCGATTCCTTTCAAAGAGACGCGCGGATACGTTCAGGGCGTGGTCCGAAATACGCTTCAGTATGAACGACTCTACGATGACAACGGGCAATTTCGCGCAGCAGTCGGGACACGCCCCGTGCATGCTTTGTCTGACGCATCACAAACTGGTGCGCCCGCAGTTCAAACGGCGAACGAGACCGTGATTCAACGGCGTCTCACGGGAAGTGAGCGAAGCGAGTGAGAATCAGTTGTGGTTAGAACTCCCCTGTCTTCCAGCGTTCCCTTTTCACGAAGTGCAGTCGCCACATTTCTGTTAGCGAGTGCTTGTATGTGCTACGCGGTAACGCAGGGAGCGCAGGCTCGGTGGCCAGCATATCCGCAAACGCAACTCATCGCGCACAGCAACTTCATCCAGACACGACGAACCCGCCGCACGACCGGATCTAATGCAACCCGAGCGATCAAACTTCACACGGAAGCCCACGCCATCGTCTGGCTCGATGAGGTCAGGCGCGGCGTAACTGACGATGCAGGCAAACTAACGCTGGAGAAGGTGACCGCTGGACGACACACGTTGCGGGTTCGCGCGAACGGCTTCCGAGAGAAATCGCTTGCGATCACTTCATCGCCGAGAGGCGCACTGGAGGTTCGGCTCGCGCGGACGACAGATGAAGCGGAACTCAGTTTTCAGAAGGCCGAAGAAGCGCGTGAGAAATCCCGAGACGACGACTCGCGCCGCGCAGCTGCCGAGCTGTATCGGCGAGCTCTTGAGCTTCGTCCCGCGTTTGCCGCTGCGCACGTTGGTCTGGCTCGTATTCTGCTCGACTTGAATGACTATAAGAAAGCCCTTCAGGAGATCGCCGATGCGAGATCAGATCGTCCGGTGTATCCGGAAGCTTCAGCCGTAGAGGGACGGATCTATCGTTACGCAGCTTTCTGGGACGACGCTATCGTATCGTTTCGCCGAGCGATCCGCGAAGGGCGAGGCTTTCAGCCCGAGGCGCATACGGGCCTCGCGCTTCTGCTCGAGGAAAAGGGTCGTAACGAAGAAGCTGTGGCGGAGTTTCGTACGGCGATAACTCAACTGTCCGACTCAGAGCCGGTGATCTATCAACTGCTGGGCTCAGTCTACGAGCGGATGGAGAAGTACAAAGAGGCGGTCGAGGCGTACGAGAAATATTTGCAGCTGGCCCCTGATGGAAATCTCGCGCCGGCCGTCCGCTCGATCATCGACCAATTGCGACGACAGGCTGCGGAGAGCGAGCCTTAGACTTCGATCGACCCTGATAGTCTGCGAGAACATCTCATTCTCGCCTCGCTTCAGCGAGGCGGTGAGAAGTCGCCAAGCGGTATCAGCCGTTTTAACGGCTTCCCTTGAAACCGTTAAAGCGGTTTCAGAAGGGCGATAGGCATCCCGAGTCTCCCTCGCTGAAGCGAGGGGAGAATGAGAGCATTTCCATTTCATAGTGACCCAAGAACAACCGTTCCATCGCTCTCGTGCACCGTCGTTTGTCAGTAATTAAATCTGTCTCGCTTACCAGTCTCGCCGGTACCTCAAGCTCGAAATAACCCAGCGCCCCAGGTGAAGCCGGCGCCGAAAGCCGGCAGGAGAAGATAGTCGCCGGGTTGAATGCGATCCGAACGGCGAAGTGTGTCCAGCGCGATCCCCATCGATGCCGAAGAGGTGTTGCCGTAATCTTCAAGCACGGAGATAACGCCGCCCTGGTCGGTTGGAAATTTGAGCCCGCGCGCGACCTGAGCCAGCAGGTTTGCGTTGGCCTGGTGAGGTACGATCCAGCGCACATCGGCTGCCTCAAGACTGTTGCGCTGAAGCACTGTTTGGCATGCCGCCACGATCTTGCGCGACGCCTGGAGGATAACGGATTGGCCAACCATGCGAGGGAAGTTGTCGGCCGCACTCTCTGCGCTGCCTTGCGCCTGCCCTGTCCCGAACTCTGTACCGGGGCAACGCACACCCAAGTCGTCAATATAAGTCCCGTCGGTGGCGAGGTTGATGTCCAGGACTTCAAGCGCGCCGTCCGCTTTCTCGCCGGACACGATGATCGCAGACGCTCCATCACCGAAGAGCATAGAGGTGGTGCCTGCTTCGGGCGAAAGATTCAGGTAGGGGGATTGGATCTCGGCGAGACAGATGGCGACGTGACGTGCTGTGCCTGAGGCGACAATGGCGCCCGCTAGTTGAAGAGCATAGAGTGCGTTGCAGCATGCGGCGCGAATGTCCAGGCATGGGATTTCGCGCAAGCCGAGGGATTTTTGCACGGCAGGGGCGCTGCCCGGAACAAAGCGGTCCGGCGTCATGGTCCCGAAGAGGAGATAATCGATGTCCTCGCTCTTCAGCCCCGCGTTCGCTAGTGCATCCTCAAGGGCTTTAGCTGCGAGCGAGCTTGTCGTCGTCCCCGCCTCGACCCATCGGCGGCGCCGTATTCCCGACGATTTGAAAATCTGCTCCGGCTCGAGTCCCAGTTTTTCAGTGAGCTCTTCGTTAGTGACCGCGCGTTCGGGCACGTACATGCCCGTACCTGAAATGTAAGCCTTCACGTGGGTTCAGCCCTTGTGCGCGTCGACGTATCTTTCAATCGCCTCAAGCGTCTGGAAGTTGGCTGCCTTTACATCTGCGTCGGGGACTTTGACGCCTGTTTCGGTCTCAAGCACCCCGATAAAATCCACTAGCGCGAAGCTGTCGAGCGCTCCCATTTTGAAAAGATCATCGCCCGCTGCGGGCTGCTTGGCTCCGTTGTTCTCTGCGTTCTCGTTTAGAAAATCTAATACTCCCTGCGGCAAACCCATGCTTGTCTCCTCTGAGTGTGTCCAAAGTCAGCTGCTGGTCTCGGATTCCGCGTTTCGAGTTTTGAGTTTGCTCGCTCCCTACGGATCCCCAAATCGAAACCTTGAATTCCGAAAGTCGAAACTCGGAACTCGGAACTCGGAACCCGGCACCCGGAACCCGTTTTACTTCCCCTGCGCGACCAGTTGGTTTCCCGCTCGCGCTTTGAATTTCACGTAGCCGTCCTTCAACGCTTCGTAGATGAGGCTGCCGACAATCTCTGCGCCCTCGCTTGTCGGGTGTGTCAGGTCGCCACCGACCAGATGGTTCTTGCCTGTACCTGCGGCCCATTTGGCCATCGTGCCAGAGCCGCCCATGGCCTGAAAAGTATTAAAGAACGCGCAGTTCTCTTCGAGTGCAACCCGGCGCTGCATTTCCACGATCATCGGGATCGCAGGCAGAGTAATGATCTTGCCGCCAGGGACTCGCTTGCCCCTATCCATCGGCGAGACAACCAGGATCGATACGTTTGGCAGCGCCACGCGCACGCGACGGATTACTTCCCGCAGGTCCTTTTCATACCGCTGCATTTGGTCGGACGATGCGTACTGGCTCTCGTTAGTGCCGTAGTTAATGATGACAAGGTTCGGATTTCGGTGTCGAAGCTGTTCGGCCCAATGTACTTCGTTCATGGCGCTGACCAGCAGCCCAGCATAAGCTCCGTTAACGCCAAGACTGTCGTATACAACGCCAGGCCCATCGTTTTCGATTACCGCGCCAAAGAGACGCACGTGGCCTCCGCCAGACTTGACCTCAAACCTGTTTTCGCCGGGTTGACGAGCTTTGATTTCAAAAAAGCCCGATGTCTGAACATCGCTGCTGGTTGATACCGTCTGCGAATTCTCGTCGTTGACGCTGACGCTGAACTGGCCACCATTGGGCTCGCGAAGATAGAAGACTTCCATTCGCGAGAAGTTCTTCCCCGTGTCGCCGGTGCTGGCGGTTGCGAAGCGCGCGTATTTTCCCGGGCCGTTGGAACTGAACGAAACCCCACCCAAGCCAAATTCGCCTACACTGCTGCCTGGCCCCATCGGGTTATCGTCCCAGCCACCGCCGGACGTAAAACTGATTGCGTCATGTCCGTACCACGCCCACGGTCGATCAAGCAGTATAAAACCGTGTCCGGCATCGCCGTACTGCTCCTGCAATAGGCGCCGAACGGTGCTCGTGATTCCGTCGTTCGTAATCGGAGAGTCGCCGTAGTGCGTGACGCGGGTGATCGCCCCGGCTTGCCTGGCGTCGGTACGACCAAGCGAAGCATAAAATGAGTTGAGCGTTGACGCCGGGTCTTCGATCGGATGCTCAGACCCAACGATCACAGGCGCGCCCGCTCCGGTTGAAGAGTAAGTGGTGTCGGCGGTGGCAGGTCCTCCGCCGGGTATGCTGTCAGTGCTTGATCCACCGCTGCTTTTGAAAGTGACGAGCTCGTGGGGATCCGGCATCATCTCGCGATAAGGCTGGTCTTTGGTGCTCAGGAAATTGGCGAGACCTGGAAAGTAGAGCGGCAGAGCGGCGAAGACAAAGACCAGAACCATTGTGCGCGCGGCCTTGCCCAGCAGAACGTGACGCGGCCGATCGGGCTTTCTAACTGGAGAGTCGACAGTCGGCAACTCGTCCTGTAGGCCGCGAACAACAGTAATTTCATTGTCGCTAACCGTAGGCCCGGCGTCGAGCTCTGAGAAGATACTAAACGGCACTCCGCACTTTGGGCAGAACTTCGCCCCGCCTCTCGATGTTGTCCTGCAAATTCTGCAAACCGTGTCCATGAATTGGGTAAGCCCTTAAAGAAAAATATACGTTCCTAGAAATTGCCGTAGATAAACTGAGCCTCGCTGCCTGAAGCATAATAGAGACCAAATGCGATCGACAGAATCAAAGCTGCCTGCACGGGCGAAGGTAGCCACGCAAAACGATCGCGAACGTTGTCGAGCGCGTTCTTGGGAAACCAATGTGCGAGATAGCTCAGAATCAGCACAGCCAGCACGGAGACGGGAATGGAAAAGCCGCCCATCGGAATCTGGAAAACCGGCGCGGTTAGATTGGCGATCTCAAACTTCAGAGCGCCGAGTCGTCCCAGAACTTCCCATGCCTGCCCAACGCTGCCGGCGCGAAAGAAGACCCACGCCAGACAGACGAAGTGAAAGGTCACGAACACGCATAGAGCTTTGATCCACCACTGCTGTCGCGGTTTGCGCTTTTGTTTTCGACGTCGCTGCTCCCACCACTGATTGACCGCGACTCCGAAGCCATGCATCGCTCCCCAAATCACAAAGGTCCAGCCCGCGCCATGCCAGATCCCTCCGATAAGCATCGTGACCACGGCTTTCCAGTAAAGATTGATGGTCTTGCGAGGCGATCCTGGAAGCGAAGAGAAGACGTAATCGCGCAACCATTCCGAAAGGGTGATATGCCAGCGACGCCAAAAGTCGGGAACGTTCTTCGCTCGATACGGTGAATTGAAATTTACCGGCAGCCTGAACCCCAGTAAGAGCGCGGAGGCCAACGCGATGTCTATGTAGCCGGAGAAGTTCAAATATATCTGCAGCGCGTAGCCATATATCGCACCAAGCGTCTCTGCTGAAGAGTAGAGCGCGGGTTGATCAAATACACGGCCGACCAGGTTTGTGCCTATGAAGTTTGCGACGGCGATCTTGACGACACCAACCAGGATCGAAAAGATAGCGTGCGTGCCTTCGTCATTTGTCAGCGTCGGTTGCTGACGAAACTGCGGCAGCAGGTGGTGCGCCCTAGCAAGCGGGCCGGTTTCAATGGTCGGGAAGAAAGAGACGAAGGCCAGGTAATCAAGGTACTTCGTTTCCGGGACCGCGGGTTTCTGCTTCGTATTCCGATAGGTGTCGATTACGTAGCTCAGCGAGCGGAACGCGAGGAAAGACAAACCGACAGGCCAGACAAGGTGTAGCACTTCGGGCGAAACCTGCCATCCGACTTTTCCCAGAAGGTTTGAGACCGGCTCGCTGAAAAAGTTGAAATACTTAAAGGTAGCTAGCGTGCCGATGTCTGTAGCGATGCTGAGCCCCAGCAGCGCCTTGCGGCGTCGCGGATTATCGCTCGCTCCAATCGCCCGCGCCGTCAGAAAATCGACGGTCGACATTAAAAAGACGAGCGCTAGAAACTTCCAATTAAGCAGCGCGTAAAAATAGTAGCTAACGCCCAGGATGAAAAGCACACGTACCGTCGCCGGGATCTTTCGCCACGAAAGGAACAGCCAATAGGCGAAGAAAACCACCGCCAGGAAGATCATGTACTTACCGCTATAGAACATTCAGCACTCCGTCAGTATCGCAAGACGCGTTATCGCTTGATTCTTTCGCGCGCATCTCCTGTGCGCTGCACCAGTCCGCATAAGCAGAGCTATCGATTGTCGCAAAGATTGCAACCCACATTAACCCGTGCATCAACGTCAAGGCAGAAGGACATCCGTAGGACGAGGTTCAGGTCTAGCCGCTTGCTGCTCCGTGGCTATCCACAGCAAGCAGGCTCAAGGAGAATCTTCAACGCGGAACACAAAAGTCACCAGGCTGAGCTCCGTGTATGAGACTTGGCAGGTGATTTTTGCGGGAAAACAAATCGCTTTGGTTCAGAGAACCGAAGCCAGGAAAAAGGCTTTGCGCTGGCACCCCTCTGGCACGAACATCCGGACCACGCACCGCGCAACTTCGGCACCGGCGCGAATATACAAAAGCCGCCGCCTAAGAGCAAGGGCAGAAAGAGAATATTTGGATCGAGGCGACAACAATTGAGGACTGGTTAAGGGGACAAATTCGCAATCGCCCGCGTTGAGCCTCGCTCTTAGCGCTTCCGCGGCGGATTCGTACGCGGAGCCCGCGTCAGATACTTCTTATAAGCGGCGGAGATGTCCTCGTAGAACATCGAGCCCATTCGTTGGTAACCGGCGCTCGTAAGGTGAACCCTATCGCCCTGGCCCAGGCCCATACCGACCCAGACATCCATCGAACCAGGTCCGCCCATTGCACCATAAGAGTTCCAAAACGCCGCTCCCACCTCGATGGCCGCTCTCCGCTGTGCTTCAATCATGGCCGGCATCTTGTTGCCGGCGAGGGCAACGTCCGCTCGATCGGGTGGGGCGTAGACGAGAATAGCCGCCTGCGGCGCCGCGCGCCGAAAGCGTCGAAGAATAGCGGCGAACATTCGCTGATAGGATTCTACCGTCCAGTCGTCGTCGGTCACTTCGTTCGTCCCGTATGCGACGATGATCAGGTCGGGCTTGCGTTGCACGATGTTGTCAACAAAAGCGGTGTCGTTCCAGGTAACCAGGCGCTTGGCGCGCGCGCCATTGATGCCAAGGACGTCGTAGCTTACCCCGGGCGCGATGTGCTCGGTTACTATGCCCAGGATTCGTGTCTTGCCAGACGTGGTGGTGCGAACTTCTATGCGGTGCTGGCGATCTGCAGGAGTATCGAAAGTGTAGTAGTCGGGCAAAGGCGCATCAGAAGCCAGCGAGATCGGCTGTTCGAGCACGGTCTGCCCATCGACCATGATGTCTATGTTGCCGCCGCCCGGCTGACGCAGATAGTACACTTCGAAGTGATTACAATTTGTCTCGAGCCACGCGCGTTCATCCGCCTGCGTTGTCGCGAGGCTGATACCGGCCAATCCGTAGATTCCATTCGGTTCGACCCGGCCTCCGATGCCGTCTATCGACCATCCCGAAGTCGCGCCGCTCAGCACTCCGCGTCGCGGCGTGCTCATTGGATTCCGAGGAACCATGTAGCCCGCGCCGCCATCACCAAAGTCGCGTTGAAACTCATTACGTATCTGGGCCGTCAGGATGTCGGCGGCCGTATGTGAATCGCCGAAGTGCATGATGCGCACCGGCTCGATTCGTCGCTTGACCTGAGAGAGCGCGCGGAAAAAGCGATCGAGACTTGCCGCGTTCTCCACACCTCTGACGCTCTTCAAAACGGGAGTGGGATTTTGCTGAGGAGTTTCCTGCTGCTGCGATCGGGCACTGAGGCCCGTCAAAATTGCGATGGGGATAATCAGTCCGAGGGAAATTATTGCCAGCTTCTTCATTACTTTAATCATTCCATCGCTGCTTAGCCTGAGCCTGACCTGCAATGAGACCACATTCCACAAGGTCCAAACGCGAGAGAAGAGTGATCTTCAGGGTGTCTCGCGAGAGCGCCAGATTGAGAGGAGTGGCCTATGTCACTTAAAACCGGCTCGCGCATTCGGAACCGGACGAGGAAGAGAGATGCGCCAGTGGCGGTGGCAGTTGCCACGCCGCCGCCCCCTGTGAGAGCATCATACCGCTTTTGCCGCGAAATATCCTCTGATTTTTGACGAATGAGCCCGAAAAGATGACTACCCCTGCACCCCGTTTACATCGCTACGTCTCGGATAAAGCCGACCGCTTTACCGAATCAGTGATCCGTGAGATGACGCGCGAAGCGCTGAAATACGGCGCAGTCAATCTTTCACAGGGATTTCCCGACTTTTCAGCGCCTCAGGACATTAAGACGCGAGCGATGCAGGCTATTGCCGACGACGTAAACCAATATGCGATCACCTGGGGTGCGCGCGACTTTCGCGAAGCAATTGCGCGCAAGACACTCTGGTACCTGGGGCTCGAGATCGATCCTGAAACTGAAATCACTGTCACTTGCGGGTCAACCGAAGGCATGATCGCGACCATGATGGCCACGGTCAATCCGGGCGAGGAAGTGATCGTTTTCGAACCCTTCTACGAAAACTATGGACCCGATGCCATTCTTTCCGATGCAAAGCCGCGTTATGTTCCGCTTGTCCCACCGAATTGGGATTTCCATCGCGGTGAGTTAAGCGCGGCCTTCAACGAGAATACTAAGGCGATCATTATCTGTAACCCCAATAACCCGACGGGCAAAGTTTTCACTCGCGATGAGATGGAGTTTATTGCCGGGCTCTGCCGCGAGCACGACGTGCTGTGTTTTACGGACGAGATCTACGAGCACATCCTCTACCCTCGCGCGGGCGCGACCATCGAGCATATCTCGATGGCCCAGTTGGAAGGGATGCGCGAAAGAACTGTGATCGTCAACTCGATGTCGAAGACCTACTCGGTGACCGGCTGGCGTGTTGGCTATTGCATCGCTCCCGCGGAGATTACTAACGCCGTCCGCAAGGTGCACGATTTTCTTACCGTCGGGGCTGCGGCGCCGCTTCAAGCTGCCGGCGCCTATGCGCTTTCGCTACCGGTTGAGTACTACGATAGATTGCAAGCGGATTATGTTGCGCGACGTGATCTGCTTCTACCTGTATTGCAAAACGCAGGCTTTGTCACTTACGCGCCGAATGGTGCGTACTACATCATGACCGACATCAGCGGCTTCGGATTCAAATCGGATATCGATTTCACGCGGCATCTGATCCGCGAGGTCGGCGTCGCGTGCGTTCCCGGCTCGTCGTTCTACAGTGATCCGCGGCGAGGCTCGCAGCAGGTGAGATTCTGTTTCTGCAAGAAGGACGAAACACTAAACGCGGCGGCTGAGAGGCTGGAAAAGTTACGCTTTTGAAACAGGCGTTCAGAGTTCAAACTTAACTTGGTGCGTGCTGAGAAACAGGCGTCCAGAGTTCAAGCAGTAGCTTGTGGCGTGGTGAGAAGAGCAACCTAAAGGTTGAACTCTAAACGCCTGTTACTCGTTCCGCGTCGCCTTTTCTTCGTCCAGCAACCTGGTCGTGTTTTCAGTGATGCTTGCAGGCTGGACAAGCTCCGCAGTATTCGAGCGTCTTGACTGAAAGTTCGAGACCGGCATCTTCTGCGCGGGAGGTAACGCAGATACACGTGGACGCGAGTTGAGTTGCGCAGGCACGGTAGTGGGCACGTAGGCCGGAAGCTCATTCCTGGATGCTGGGGCGCCTTGTTCGAAGATCATTGCGTAGAGTATCCGCATCATACCGCCCGCAAAACAGATAACGGCCGAAAGCGGCACCAGCAAATCAAGCAGCCTCAAATCAGTGTGATCGCTTAGAATCGCGAGCACGGGAACAATCACCACCCCAAACAGCATCATCAGCACGCCTTGCTTGACTCCTAGTCGTCGGGGCGAAGCTAATAACTCCTGCGACGATTGATCGCTTTCAGCAACCACGCCGCCCTGGGAGAGGACTTCCGACACACGAGTGAGCAGGAACCCGCACCGCGAGCAGAACCTCATCTCGTTTGTAGCTTGTTCCTGTCCGCACTGCGGGCAATACATTTCTGAATCCTCTTTCGGGCCTTGGGGCGCGCCGTAAGTGTGTCATAATCATGTCCAAAGTCCAATGTCCAAGGTCCAAATTTCGCGACCAAGGGGTTTCAGGGAATAGTAGTTCACTCGCTTACTGACTTTGGACTTTAGACTTTGGCCTTTGGACAGGAAACGTTCTTATGTGGGACGCCAAACGCCAGCTCATCTGGCTTACAACCGCACTCGCCCTTGCCACGTTCGTGGTATATCGCGAAGCTCACGATGAGGCCGGAGTTTTTGATCCAGGCTACTTCGCGCTTCTCGAAATTATTTTTCTGATTGTGATTGTGGTGATGTTCTATATCTATTCGAGGAAGAAGAAGTAATGGATGACCGGGAACCTCTGCGAAGGAGAGGACTGAATGAAAAGCTGCCCCACTTGTAATCGCACCTTTGAAGATACCTTTACCTTTTGCCTGGTAGATGGCTCGATCCTCTCAGCGCCATTCGACCCTCAGGCAACGAAGCAGGGTCCCAACGTTCGCGACACCTCACCTCCACCAACGCAGGTAATGCCCCCTCAAAATTTCCCCTACAGCAAAGACGCTCTGCCTCCAACCATGCGTTCTCCTCACGCCGGATACACGCCACCATTTATCAATAACGCCGGGCCCTATTCGCCGCCTCCGCAATTTGCTCAGCAACAATACCGAGGGGAACCCACCCATAAGACTAAAGGCGGAAGGCTTCGCGTGATTGCCATCGTGCTTACAGCACTATGCGTCCTCTACATCACTTCCGGAGGATACAGCTTCAAACTACTTGCGCTCGTGGGATTCCTAATCGGAGTTGTGCTCTTGGTTATTAGCCTACTAACTGCCGGAAGAAGACCTTAAGGATTACCCCCGGGGAGGATAACTCGAATCCTACCGCGGCGGCTGAAGCGTCTTTGCGCGGACGTTGATACCAGAGTCTGCTACCACCAGCAGCCGTCGCGAATCGCCAAAGGCCACGTTGGTTGGAGAGTAGGAAAGTACATAGCGGTACTGACGAAGCTCGTCGCAAATTGCCTTGGCGGCTTCGCGTGGTTCATTTATGGGGAAGATGCGGCCGCCCGTTCCTTCTACGAGTTTCTCGATAACCTGCACAGGCTTTGGCTGATCGCGACGCAGGGCGCCGCCGGTGCGGTCTGGCGCCTGCACTGCATAAACCGTAATGTCCTGCTTCTGGAGATCCGATAATATACGATTGAATTTAGTTTTGCTCCCTCGATCGAGTCCGTCACTGATTACCACCACTATTCGCTTCTGATTCGAAGCGCTCAAAGGAAGCAAGGCTTCCTCGGCTACTGCGCTCAGCGCATCGAAAAGATGCGGCTCACCTTTCTTCCTGAAACTCGCCAGTGATTTCTCGATCTGCTTCGCATCATCAGTCCAATCAGCAACGATCTCGGCTTGTTCGTCGTAACCGACGATCAGGAGTTTGTCGCCTTCGAAAATCTCGTAGGCGAACTCGCGGGTGGCCGCTTCCAACTTTTCAACGTCCGCTCGAATGGTCAGCGAGTTATCGACAAGAAGGACGATGCGAGCCGGCGAGGGGTCGCGCGAGAAACTCTTAATGGCCTGTTCGATTCCGCCGTCGTAGAGTGAGATTTGTTTAGTAGTGATGGGGCCTGTCGAATCGCTTTCACGCATTGCCACGACGTTTAGCGAAATTGCGCTTTCGTTTGGCGGGCGAGGTCGTCGCCCAGCCTGTCCGGCGGCAAACGGAAGCGCAGTGGAGACTAAGAGGAACGCGATCAACAGCTTTTGCGAGACGCGCATTTCGAATCACCGGTCCGTGGGTTTAATCCCCGCTGGAAGGAGCAGTCTTGGACGAGCCTGACTTTTTAGAGGTTGACGACTCCTTCGGCGTTGCTTTGTCACCTGTGGTTGCCGAATCCTTTTTGGGCCCCTTGTCCTCTTTGGCCTCGACTTTTGGGGTTTCCTCTTTCGACTCAGTTTTTGTTTCTTTGGTCTCAGATTTCTTTGCGGCGTAGTCCGTCGCATACCAGCCGCTCCCTTTCAATTGGAAGCTGGTCGATGACCACTGCTTCTCCAGGCGCCCTCCGCATTTTGGGCACTTCGAAAGAGGCTTGTCGGAGATTTTCTGCATCACCTCGACATGGGCCTTGCACTTGCGACACTCGTACTCGTAAATAGGCATAGATCGCTTCGACTCCAGACTTTCTCCTCAAGATATCACCGTTAGAAAGTATACGAGCCGCTCAAACTGCCCGCAACCTAAACGAAGTTTTGCAGTTCGCCAATGATGGCAGCGTGGAGCGTATTCTCATTACATGTATAGAGGGCCCCACAAACTTAACACATCTCATTAAATAGTTAGTGTTGGTTCGTGGATCGTCCTCTGTCTTCAGAGGAAGGAACTACGACGTACTTGTCTGCACGCAACTCGTGCGTTCCTTGCCAGAGCCCCGGCCAGATAAAAATTCTATTTGGGTCATAAGGTTTTCGTACCCATTCGGTACGTGGCGAAAGCAGAACTGCGCTCAGCGATCGCTCATGATGAACGAATCGCGGCTGAAACTCCCCCATCAAACAACTTAGCGTTGGTCGAATCAAGTACATACGAAATCAATGCTTTAGCGAACTTTTTCCGTGCGCCGCAAGCAACCGGCAAGAGCCTTTTCCCATCTTAGTCCCGGCTTCGATGAACTGATCTTTGTAAATCGATTCCACCATGCGTAGCCCCCAAAACTGCGTAAACAATGCGCGGCCCTGATGGCCGATAGCCATCGCTCACATGGAGATGGAACCTAATGAACCTGACCCGATTTGTTCCCCACTTTCGCTCTTTTAAATTCGCACCAATTGCCTTAATCGCCCTTTTCGGCTTTACCAATCTAACCGGAATTCTATTCAATCGCGCTTACGCTCCTGTAGTACAGGCCCGCTCCGTCTCCACAGAAGCGGTGGTAGACGACGATTACATACCCACTGACGTACCGACATCGGGCGACCACGAACTTGACCTGATCATCTTCCGCGCCGGCGAGCGCAACGGGCTCGACCCTCGATTCCTTCATGCCGTCATCTGGCAGGAATCAAAGTACAAGGTCCGCGCGCGTTCATATGTTGGTGCTCAGGGCTTGATGCAACTGATGCCGGCGACAGCCAGACGTTTCGGCTGCGCGGACGCGAATGACCCGGCTTCTAATATTGAAGCGGGCGCGAAGTATCTGCGCTGGCTGCTTGAGAAATTCAACGGGAATGTTTCGTTGGCGCTTGCCGGCTATAATGCAGGTGAAGGCGCGGTCCAGAAATACAGTGGGATTCCACCGTATAACGAAACGCAGAACTACGTACGGATAATCACCGGCCGCTATGGCAAGACCTATCACCCGGTGTTGACACCCGAACAGGCTCGCATCGAATTTCGTCTCTTGCCGGTGGTTGCGCAAGCGCGATTCTAGTCTTTAAGCCGTCCTACACGGTACTCCATACTCCTTAACCGCGCGTCTGAGGTTGCTTTGCAACTTGGCGCGCGGTTCGCTATCATCCGCACGAAAAACAGTTGGCGGTTGGCAGTGAGCAGTTGGCAGAAATAACGCGGCTCATGGGCTCTCACTTCTTACTGCAAACTGCTAACTGCCAACTGCCGACTGACCTTTATGTCCACTACCGCAGAATCGCTCTCGCTCGAACGTAAAATCAGGATGCACGAGGCGCGCGAAGCGATCATTGATCGTCTCGCCCTTGAGCTCCCTGCCAGCATTGACCTGGATAGATTTTTGCGCGCGGTTGTCAAAGAACTCGGGCGGATGATGCAGGCAGATCGCTGTGACGTGATCCAGCTCGCCTCCGAGACGGAGCTTCGAATCAGCCATGAATGGAGAGCTTCGGAGGACGTTCCCTCCAGCGAAGGCACGGCGATTCCAATCGATCTGCGCCAGTTGGCGGAGCATGTGGATCTGACGAAGCCTATTCGTCTCGACGATACATCGGCTCCCGGCCTGGACCAGAAAGTACGCTTTCTGGCCGCGAGCCTGGGGACGCGTTCGCTGCTGGTTGTGCCGATCATACTTGGCGACGATATCCTCGGGCTTCTCGGCCTGCACAATACTCGCGCACCGCGAACGTGGCTCGACGAAGAAGTGACCTTTCTCCAGTCGACCGCACAGCACATCGCCGTCGGCTACCAATACACGAGACTCTTTACGGACAAGCAACGAGAAGCGGAGACCACTGAAGCGCTGCTCGAAATTGCCAATGCGTTAAATGCCCGGTCTGATTTCGGCGAAGTGACATCGCTTGTGCTTGAACGCGCGATTGCCCTGGTCGGCGCCGACTATGGCGCGTTGGGTGTACTCGACCCGGCAGGGGGACGGATCAGTCTCGCTGCGTTCAAGGCCGCACCACATGCCTCGATCGAAGCTGTTCAGGGGTTGATTGACACGCATGGGCAATCGATAGACATCACTCAGTACCCGGCCATGATAGAGATCCTGGCACAGGGTCGGACGTTGCGTTTGCTTGATTCGGACCTTCCGTTTCCGGTGCGGCTGGCATTCAATGCTATGTTGGGCGGTCGCGCTGCCCTGGTGGCGTTGGTTCGTGTCGGCGGTCAAACATTTGGGCTGCTTGGTCTGGTCTGGAGCGCCGCCCGAGAGGGATTCGAAGACCATCAGGTTTCGCTGGTGGAAGGGATCGCGGACCAGATTGGCACGGCGCTGGAGCGCGACCAGCTTTCCGCGGAGGTGATGCGGCTAAAGAGTGCGCTGCACGAGCGACACGCGGAAGATCGTATCATCGGACAAGCGCCTGGAATTCGAAGGGCCATCGAGCTCGCACTAAATGTGGCGGACACTCAGACGTCCGTGCTTATTCAGGGCGAGTCAGGGACCGGTAAAGAACTTCTGGCCAACTTGATTCACTTCAACTCGGGTCGTGAAGATCAGCCTTACATCAAACTCAACTGTGGCGCGATTCCAGAGACACTGCTCGAGTCAGAGCTCTTCGGGCACGAGAAGGGCGCCTTTACCGACGCTCGTGCACGCAGGCGTGGACGCTTTGAAGAAGCCGATAATGGGACCTTGTTCCTCGACGAAATCGGTGAGATGAGTTTGTCCGCGCAAGTGCGATTGCTGCGCGTTCTACAGGACGGAGAGTTTACACGCGTGGGCGGTAATGAACTATTGAAGACGGACGTGCGTGTTATCGCCGCGTCTAATGTCGATCTTGAGCAGGCTGTTGAATCGGGAACGTTTCGCCGAGATCTCTTTTACCGCCTTTCGGTGTTCCCGATCAGACTTCCCCCGTTACGTGAACGTCCCGAAGACATCCACCCCCTGGTCATACATTTTCTCGAACACTACAAACAGAAGACCGGACGATTCATTTCCGGCATCTCGAAGGACGCATTGCAGGCGCTGGTTGAGTACGAATGGCTGGGGAATGTCCGCGAACTAGAGAACGCGGTCGAGCGCGCTGTAATCATTGCCTCCGGTCGCAGCATCGAGCTGGATGATCTTCCCGAGGCGATCAGCGAGCGAGTTTTCGATGAGCGCGCGCAACTGCGACGCGAGCGCGCTGAAGCCGCCAGCGAAGGCCGCGCGATCACCTTGGAGATTGACGTCCCGTCCACCATCGACGAAATTGAGCGACAGGCGATTTCGGCCACGCTCGATTACACCGGAGGTGATAAGACACGCGCCGCGCGCACCCTCGGCATCGGGCGCAAAACCCTCTATCGGAAACTTCAACAGTACCAGAAAGACAGTTAGCAGTTGGCAGTTGGCAGTTGGCAGTTGGCAGTTAAGCCCCGAGTAAACGGGTTACCTGCCTTCGTTCGCTCTCCTGTCCGCAAAAAGCTGCATAATCTCCCGTGACCGTCATTTCTGGAAACTGCTGACCCCGCACTGCTCACTGCCCACTGCCCACTGCCCACTGCTCTTCCCTTGTCACCTCTCACTGTTCCTATGCTATATTCTGTCTACTGTAATCTTCATGGTCATCAGAGCATATATCGAGGCTTGTGGTCTCGAATTGGAGAAAGGAATCTCATATGGAAAACAATGACAGACGTGGGAACGATGTTTCCACCCGACTCACTTACCTATTAATCGGCGGCGGTATCGGGGCAATTTTGGCCCTTCTCTTCGCACCAAAGGCCGGCTCGGAACTCCGCGGCGACATCGCCGACGTTACTCGCAAAGGCATCGATAAGTCGCGCGAAGCAGCGTCCTACATCGGGAACCGCGCGGGCGATTACTACGGTACCGTGCGTGACAAGGCTGGTGAATGGGTAGGCGGAGCTCGTGAAGCCGCAACGCGCAAGACCGGGCAAGTGTCTGCGGCCATCGAGGCGGGCAAGCAGGCCTACTCCGAGGAAAAGCGGCGGACGGAACCGGGAATCGCCGAAGCTAAACCGACCTATCCGCCACAAGGCGACTTGAGCTAGGTACATTCCGGAACAACATGCCAGCTGCCCTCGCACTACAGATGAATCTTAACGATCCGATGTTCTGGGTGATGGTGATCGTCGCGGTCGCGTTCGTGGTGATCGCGATCGCGATGATCGTAATCGCGATCATGGTCAGCCGCGCTGTCAAAGCGGTTGGCCGGCTCGAGCAGCGCGTCGAACCCTTGATAGCGAAAGTGACGGCGCTTAGCGAGCAGGGCAAGCAGATCGCCATCCAGGGACGAGAGATTGCCGAGCAGGTAAACACGCTCTCAGGCCATTTGGCGACCGCAACGCTGCACTTCTCGGAGTCGGTAGGCTTGATCAAGGAAGAAATGCGCGATTTGAAAGAGTTGGTCCACGAGACAACTGACACGGCGCGTGAGAAGGTCGCGCTGGTCAGCGATACTATCGACAGGACACATCAACAGGTGACGACCACCACCGCGTTTATCCGTGACAAGGTGATTCAGCCGGCCCGCGAATTGGCGGCGATTATGGCGGGCTTTCGCCGGGGTCTTGAAGTTCTCGTTTCGCCCGCGCCAAAGCCCGTCAATCAAACCTACGGAGAAGATGAAATGTTCATCGGCTGAGGCCGAACAAGAGTCCAAAGTTAAAAGTCCCAAGTCCAAGGGTCGATTTTGGATTTGGGGCTTTTGGCTTTAGACTTTGGACTTTGGACGCGACTATGTCTACAGAAACACAGCTCGATTTGAAGAAGACCGTCAATCTGCCCAAGACCGCCTTCAGTCAAAAGGCGAACCTGTCGCAGACAGAACCCGCGCGACTGAAGAAGTGGGCTGAGATGGGTCTTTACGAGATGATCCAGCACGCACGCGAGGGGCGTGAAAAGTTTGTCCTCCACGACGGCCCGCCTTATGCAAACGCGGACATACATCTGGGAACTGCCCTCAATAAAATTCTGAAGGACATCGTCGTCAAATCACGTTCGATGTTTGGATTCGATGCCCCTTACGTCCCCGGTTACGACTGCCACGGTCTGCCTATCGAGCAGCATGTCGAACGGGATCTGGAAAAGAAGGGCAAGAAGAAGACAGACCTCTCGACGGTCAGCTTTCGTCGCGCCTGCCGAGAGCACGCGGCAAAATCTCTCAAGAGTCAGACGAGGGACTTTCAAAGGCTGGGAATTCTGGGTGAGTGGGAGAATCCGTATCTCACCATGTCGAACCACTACGAGGCCGAGACCGCGCGTCTGTTCGCCTCGTTCATCGAGCGAGGATGGGTCTATCGCGGGGCGCGGCCCGTCTATTGGTGCATACACGATCAGACAGCGCTCGCCGAAGCCGAAGTTGAATACCATCAGCATACGAGCACCTCGGTTTATGTAAAGCTTCCGCTGGTCAGCGATCCCGCGCGGATCGATCCCAAACTCGCCGGTCGTAAAGTGTTTTTTCTCATCTGGACGACTACGCCATGGACGCTGCCGGCAAACCTCGGCATTGCCGTCCATCCTGACTTTGAGTACGCGGCGTTTGAAGCCGGCGACGAGGTCTACGTGGCTGCGAGCGAACTTCTCGGCGCTGTCGCAGCGAAGTGTGATATTGGCGAGCGCGATGCAAACGGTGACCGAATCGCTCCCACCGTGCTCGCCCGCTTTCCAGGCGCCAGCCTCGATCGCCTCGAGTGCCGCCATCCCTGGCTTGATCGTCCCAGTCTGGTCATGGTAGGCGAACACGTTACGCTTGGCGGAGAGGCTGACGCGGAAACGGAGTTGGACGTCAAAGACGCGCGTGATGTAAAGATCACCGGTAAGGCAGGCACCGGTCTTGTGCATACAGCGCCAGGCCATGGGCACGACGACTTTGTAATCGGAAAGCGCTACGGCCTTGAAATCTATTGTCCAGTCGACAATGCCGGGCGATTCACGGCCGACGTGGAACACTTCGCCGGCGAGCGTGTGTTTGACGCCAATCCGAAGATCGTAGAGTTGATGAGCGAGCGGGGGGTTCTGCTTTTCAGCGAAAACTACGAGCATCGCTATCCGCACTGCTGGCGGTGCAAGAACCCGGTGATCTTTCGCGCCACGCCGCAATGGTTCATCTCCATGGATGCCGCAACCGCAACCGGCCCTTCGAGCTTCGAGAAAGACGACGATGGCCGCTATGTAAGCAACTTCATCGACAATTTTTCTGAGAATGACACGGAGGGATCGAGCGGACTGCGCGCGGGCGCTTTGCGCGAGATCGCAAACGTTGAATGGATCCCGGCATGGGGCGAAGAACGCATGCGGAACATGTTGAAAGGACGTCCTGACTGGTGCGTTTCGCGTCAACGTGTTTGGGGCGTGCCGATTCCGGTGTTCTACTGCGCGAGCTGCAGCGAGGCCGTGCCTGATCCCGCGGTCGTCCGACACGTAGCCAACATTTTCGAAAGCGATTCCGCCGATGCGTGGTACACGCGCGAAGCAAAGGACCTCGTGCCCGAAGGCTTCGCCTGTCCGAGCTGTTCGGGCTCAGAGTGGACCAAAGAGAGTGACATCCTTGATGTTTGGTTCGACAGCGGCTCGTCTTCGATCGCCGTGCTTGAGCGAAGAGAGAACCTGCGGTGGCCGGCAGATGTCTATCTGGAAGGTGGCGATCAATATCGCGGGTGGTTCAATTCATCGCTGATGGTCGGACTGGCCGTCCACGACCGCGCTCCATACAAGACCGTAGTCACGCATGGCTGGACGCTCGACGCGCAGGGCAAGGCGATGCACAAGTCAGCGGGTAACGCGATCGCCCCCGAAGAGTTTGTGAAAGAGTCCGGGGCGGACATCCTGCGCCTCTGGTGCAATTCATCTGACTATCACGAGGACATGCGTTGCTCTCCCGAAATCCTTCAGAGGGTCTCAGACGGCTATCGCAAACTTCGAAACACCGCACGCTTTGCGCTTAGCAATCTCGACGGCTTCGATCCGGCGCGCGATAGCGTGAGTGAAGCAGAGATGCTCGAGGTAGACCGATGGGCGCTGGCTGAGTTGGATACCATTATCACGAAGGCCCGCGAAGCATACCAGCGATACGAATTTCATATCGTCTACCAAACGCTTTACAGCTTTTCAACGGTCACATTGTCTAACCGTTACTTCGACATAATCAAAGACAGGCTGTACACGTCTGCTCCTCGAGGACACGCTCGGCGCTCCGGTCAGACCGCGCTTTATAGGATTGTCGATGCCCTCGCCCGGTTGCTGGCACCGATCCTGGTGTTCACGGCGGACGAGATCTGGGAGAATTTGCCGAGTGAAGGCGGGGATTCGCCTCGCGCGGCCTCGATTCATCTGACCGAGCTGCCGCAAGCGCGGGACGAACGCGACGTTGAGATATCAAAAGAGTGGGAACGACTCTTTGAGGTGCGCGACGTAGTGCTGGGAGCGCTCGAAGAAGCCCGGGTGCAGAAGGTGATCGGCAGCTCGCTCGAAGCTCGCGTCACCATCTCGGCATCGGGACAGACCTACGAGCTGCTCCAACGCTTCGTCGACAACCTGCGGTATATCTTTATCGTATCGCAGGTGAATCTTGTCCCAGACAAACCCGATGGCACGGGGGATCCGGTTGGCGTTGTTGTCAGCGTCGAGCGGGCCGAAGGTAAGAAGTGCGAACGCTGCTGGAACTATTCAACTCGTGTCGGCGAATCGCAGCGGTATCCGACTGCGTGCGAGCGCTGCGTCGAAGTCCTGGCAGAGATTGAGCGGGAGGAAGCCGCGTGAACAATCGACGCCTGGCCTGGCGCATTGCTTACCTGGTCGCCGCGTTCGGCATCTACCTCGTCGATCAGGTCACTAAGGCCTGGGCTGTGCGAGCGCTCCGCACCGGGGAATCAAAAACGCTGATCACCGGGTTTCTGGATCTGACTTACGCAGAGAATCCCGGAATCGCGTTTAGCCAGTTACAGCAAGGGGGTTCTTTTGGACGGTGGTTCTTCGTTGCGCTTGCTATCGCGGCGGCAGTTGCTGTGCTCTTCTATTTGTTTCGCACCACGCGCACGGACGAC
This sequence comes from Acidobacteriota bacterium, assembly GCA_032160165.1. Taxonomy (GTDB): domain Bacteria; phylum Acidobacteriota; class Blastocatellia; order Pyrinomonadales; family Pyrinomonadaceae; genus QHXM01. Next base: position 12,406 of record JAVHWA010000008.1, on the reverse strand, counting down.
CGGATGCTCGGCGCGTGCGCACTCCTGTTGGCAGGCATCGTAGGCAATTTGACGGACCGCGCGCGTCTCGGCTACGTGATAGATTTTATCCTGCTCCACTACAAGACCTATCAATGGCCGGTCTTCAATCTCGCCGATCTTAGTATCTGTACCGGTGCGTTGCTTTTGATATACGACATGTTTACGAAAAGGACTCGGGACTCAGAACTGAGGACTCAGAAGCCGTCACGAGAACAAGTTTCGATAGCGCGAGAGTCGGAGAAACCAGTTTGACCCTGTTCGTTCTGTGTTCTGTGTTCTGAGTTCTGAGTTCTGAGTCCAGTCCTGAGTTCCGGGTCCTGAGTCCTACGTCATTATGTATCCCGAGATCTTCCGCATAGGCAGCTTTCCAATCAACACCTACGGTGTGCTGCTCGCTTTGGGGTTCCTTTCCGCTCTGCTAATCACGGCGAAGCTTGCCGCGCGCGACGGCCTGCCCCGCGAACGCGTTTACGATCTTGGGCTGTGGATGCTGCTGGCGGCGATTGTCGGATCAAAGATCCTGATGCTGTTTGCGGACCCGGAATATCGAGAGAACCTGGGTCGGCTGTTCTCACTTGATTTCCTGCGATCTGGCGGCGTCTTCTACGGAGGGTTTATCGCGGCGGTTGTCGCAGGCTACTTCCTGATACGCCGGTATAAATTGCCCTGGTGGAAGACGGCCGATGCTTTCGCCCCCGGTATCGCGCTGGGGCTCGCTATCGGGCGTCAGGGATGCTTCGCCGCCGGATGCTGCTGGGGCAAGCCCACGACGTTGCCGTGGGGGGTCCACTTTACTGAAGCCGGTCATGAAGTGACTGGCGTGCCGTTAGTCGATGTTAACGGCGCGATTGCACATTTGCATCCAACCCAGCTCTACGAATCGTTTGGCGCGCTGTTGATTTTCTTCTTTCTACTGTGGCTGCACCGACGCAAGCGTTTCAGCGGTCAGGTCTTCCTCTTCTTCGCAGTGCTCTACGCCGTGATGCGCTTCACCATTGAAATTTTCCGCGACGATCCTCGCGGCGACATCGCGGGATTGACGACCCTTACCGGACTTTCAACCTCGCAGATGCTCAGTATTATCGTGGGCATAACGGGTCTCGTCTTCCTCGTCCTACGGTGGCGGCGCATTCCTGGAAAATCCGAAGACGTTACTTCCACACCCGACGCCGCCCGGGCATGAGCGAGCAGGGAAACGCCAGCCATGCATGAGGAAACGGCGGATCCGGAAGCTTCCATACTCACCTTTCGCCCCGCGCTCGAAGATGTCGGTTCCCGTCTCGACACTTACTTAGCAGACCGCATCGCCGACTGGAGTCGTTCGCGAATACAGAGGCTGATCGAAGACGGTGATGTGCTGGTAGGAGGTCGCGCCACAAAGCCTTCACACAAGCTCCGCCACGACGATGAGGTGGAAGTCGAGCTGACTCCCGCGAAGCCCGCGGAGTTTACGCCCGAAGACATTCCGCTCGACGTCATTTACGAAGACGAGCACCTGATAGTCATTAACAAGTCGGCCGGTCTGATAGTTCACCCCGCAGCGGGGATCTCTTCGGGAACACTTGTGAATGGATTGGCATATCGATTCTCTCAATTGCGGATTTCGGATTGCGGATTCGGGAATGAAGAGCCGAAGAACGCTCTGACATCCGAAACGTCTAAAGGGTCGACCACGCCTGACGATCGGTCGCTTTCCAATCCGCAATCCGCAATCCGCAATCCGCAATCGAAGGACTTCCCTCGGCCCGGCATAGTGCACCGATTGGACAAAAACACTTCCGGTCTTATCGTGGTAGCCAAGACGGAGCGCTCGCACGAGCACCTGGCTGATCAGTTTCGCGATCGCAAAGTATTCAAATCTTACGTTGCACTGGTCCATGGGCGGGTCAAGGACGACGAAGGGCGCATCGATCAACCGATCGCGCGAGATCGCCTGAACCGCACTCGGATGGCCGTAGTCAGGGGCGGACGTCCTTCTCTATCAATCTATAAGGCGCGGAGGCGATACGATCGATTCACGCTTCTCGATGTGGAGATCAAGACGGGGCGGACGCATCAGATCCGTGTGCACTTGCAGTGGCTGAAGCACCCTGTTGTTGGCGATGCAGTTTATGGTGACGGACGCGACAAGACGGTGGCGGACCCTCGCGTGCGCGCCCGCATTACTGAGATCGGCCGGCAATTCCTGCACGCAGAGAAGCTCGGCTTTCGTCATCCCGAGACAGGCGAGCGCTTGAACTTTTCCGCTCCCCTTCCAGTTGAGCTATCAAACCTGCTCGACGAGCTGAACAACCAGAGCTGAAGGCGTCGGACAGACTTCCAGTTTGGCGAAGCGCGACAACAAGCTAAGCTTGTCGGACAGTGTTTCGGATCGTGCAGATGATCCGGCCGGCGACATGCGCTTTTGAACTCGATTGCTGTAGTATTGTGCGTTCGTCAGGGCAACGGCTTTTCGACAGGCCGGCATCCAAACCGCGAGCGCTCGGCAGGTGGGCGCTCTGTAGTTTCTATTCAATTCTTTATCGAATGTTATGAGATCTCGCATCTATCTCCTCCTCTTCGCGGCCGCGTTGGCTATCATCGGTGTCGGCGCGACGCACGCTCCTATGAACCTGGCTTACGCTCGAGCTGAGGCACGAGAGCTTCAACCGGACCTCGCGACAAATCGAGACATCAGTGAGCAGTCGCCAGTGGGCCTTCGGGGCTTTGAGCCATCTCGCTTTGGACACGCTGTGCTTCCTCAGCAGGAACGTCAGCAGAAGCCGCAGCCAACGCCGACTCCGATTCCTGGTCAACAGGACGACGATAGGGACGTCGTCTACATTCGTGAAGTCCGGCTGCCGGTGACTGTGTTGGATAAAAAGAAAGTTCCGGTTCCCGGTCTGACGAGAAACGATTTCCTTATCTATGAGGACAGGCAGCTTCAGCAAATCAAAGGCTTCACCGATGAAAAGGACAGCCAGCCAATCTATGTCGCAGTCCTGATGGATACTTCGGGATCTGTTTCCGGCAAGCTCAAATTTGAACAGGAGTCCGCCAAGAATTTTGTCTACACGGTGACGAGGCTGCGTAAAGACCGGGTGGCGTTTGCCACCTTCGATCATCAAATCTCGCTGCGCCAGGATTTCACCGATAACCTCGACTTGCTTGATAAGGCGATCGACAGCGTGGGCAAGCCGGGGAACCGCACTCTCTTCTATGACGCCGTGTGGGAATTTTGCGATGAAAAGATGCGCAGCATACCTGGCCGTCGAGTTCTGGTGGTTATCACCGACGGCGACGACAACAACTACAGTCGCGCAACTCTGCGCGATGCGATAGACATCGCACAACGCACCGAAACGACCATCTTCGCAGTGTCGACCAAAGCAGGTTTATCCGGAGCGGTGCCGGGAGTCGATGCGGGAACGGTTTCCAGTGCGGTTGACAGAGATCTTCAGAAGCTCTGCGAAGAGACAGGCGGCTCGGCGTTTTTCACGGGCGACGTGCTCGAGCTTGAACGCGCCTTTACGCGAATATCGAAAGAGTTGCGCTCGACCTACATCATCACATACACGCCCAGCAACAATAAGTACGACGGCAGTAAGCGAAACATCGAAGTCAAACTCGCGAATCGAAGCGGATTGAAAGTCAAGACGCGAGAAGGATACCGGGCGATTTCAGATAGCCTCAGGAAGTAATTGGCCGATGGTGACGATGGCGACCGCCCGCATTCGTCACCGATTGGCCGGGAGAGCAGATGTCTTTTCGGAAGCAGTTAGCGACGGTCCTGTTCATAGCGCTGATAGCGTCTTCGTTATTGAGTGGTGCCCTTATCAACCCAGCGCGGGCACAGCAGGGCCCGGCCGGCCAGGACAAGAGCCGTCCTCGCCGATCGGGAGAACAGCCGCCACAGACTACTCCAACGCCCAAGCCGTCGCCTTCGAAAGATGAAGGCGTGACACTTCAGGACGACGAAGTGGTCCGCGTCGAGACAGACTTAACCAACATCCTCTTCAGCGCCGTCGACAAACAGAAGCGATTCATCACCACGCTCAAACAGGAAGATATTCGCGTTATCGAAGACGGACAGCCGCAGGAGATTTTCACCTTTGCGCGCCAGACCGATCTGCCGCTTTCGCTCGCGATTCTGATCGACACCAGCCTCTCTGAAGAGAGGACTTTGCCGATCGAAAAATCTGCCGCAGCCTCCTTCGTCGACGCCGTCATTCGCTCCGAGAAGGATGAAGCCGCCGTGATCTCGTTCACCGGAGAGGCTACGCTCGAACTGAACTTGACCGGCAACGCGTCGCGCATCCGCAGGGCGCTGGATCGCGTCGAGTACGTCCCGCCCTCAGGCTATATCGCTACCGGCACGCCGCCGATCTCGGGCCAGAATCCAACTAACCAGGGCGGGACGTCCATTTGGGATGCGATCTGGGTCACGGCCGATGAGATTCTCTCTCAGACCTCTGACAAGACGCGGCGCGCGATCATTCTTCTTACCGATGGATACGATACTACCAGCCGCAAGAAAATGGACGACGCTCTCGATCGAGCGATAAAGTCCGACGCTATCATCTATTCGATAGGCATCGGCGACGAATACGTAAGCGGAATCAATAAGGGGACGCTTCGCAGGGTTTCTGAACGAACCGGGGGACGCGCCTTCTTTCCCGAAGACGAGTCCGAACTTCGCGCAGTTTTCGCCCAGATCCAACTCGAGCTGCGATCACAATATCTGGTCGCTTACTCGCCAACCAACAAGAACCGGGACGGCTCGTTCCGAAGAGTTCAGATCGAGATCAGCGATCCTGAGCTTCGAAAACAAAATCTCAAGATGACCTACCGCCAGGGATATTTTGCGAAGGGCACTACCAGCGGAAAATAACCTCACCCGTCCCTCCAATTGTCCCTAGTGACAAGCGCATTTTCGATTTGGTATACTCTCAAGGTCGATCGTGCCCAGCGCTTATAGGGTCGCATCCGGCAATGCGATTTGAGTCCCGATTAGAATCGCCGCATCCCACGTCGATTTTTACTTCCTGACGAAGGCTCCTCCCACAGACTTCTGGCGTCCCGAGGCCCTAAACGTGTGCGTCTCGCTGGCCCCCTGACCATAATGACCGAAGTCAATAACGAACAGATGCGCCCGATTGTGCTTGCCGTCAACGACGACGCGAAAGTGCTGGAGCTCTTAACCGTGCTCCTCGAACAGGAGGGATACAAAGTCGTGTCCGCGGAGAACGGTCGCCGGGCACTGGATGTAGCGCTCGCGCTGGAACCTGATATCGTCATTAGCGACGTCGTAATGCCGGAGATGGATGGCCTGGAGCTGTGCCGTCGTCTCAAGCAAGAGCATCGGACTGCGTTCGTTCCCGTTCTTCTCGCCAGTGCGCTACGGACCGGCAAGCGCAGCAGCATGGATGCTCTGACCGCCGGAGCGGACGATTATTTGGAAATGCCCTTCCGCCGCCAGGAGTTGCTGGTCAAGGTCGCCCGGCTTACCGAGAGACATCGAATCGAGCGCCGCTATCGCGAATTGGTCGAAGAGGCAGCGGACATCATCTACACCCGCGATATCGGGGGACGTCTCACCAGCATCAACGAAGCCGGCGCGCGCTTTTTCGGCCGATCGGCCGCGGAACTCGTCGGCACGCCGCTTGGCGAATTGCTGGGCGAAGAGGTCGCGACCGAGGACCTAAAACGGAATTCCATTAGTGAGACTGGCGAGATCTTTCGTTCAGTCCATCAGGTAAAAGACGCCGAGGGCGTGACGCAGTATCTTGAAGCGGTGGCCACGCTCGATCGCGACGCCGAAAACAATCCAACAACTGTGCGCGGTATGGTGCGTGATATCACGGCGCGCAAGGCGGTCGAAGAGGCGCTGCGTGAGAGCGAAGAGCGCTATCGTCGCCTGGTGGAGCTTTCCCCGGAGACGATTCTCGTTCATTGCGAAGGACGGTTCGTTTTCGTCAATGCAGCCGGGACAGCTCTGCTTGGCGCAAGCCGACCAGACGAGATCATTGGCAAGCCGGTGCTCGACTTCATTCATCCCGATTATGTAGAGATAGTAGAGGCGCGAATTCAACGAGTCAGGGAAGAGGGCGAGAAGACAGAGCTGATCGAACAGAAATGGGTCCGGTTGGATGGTCGGACTATCGACGTGGAAGTGACCGGCATTGGCATCTCGTACGCTGGAAAGTCTGCCATCCAGCTTATCGTCCGCGACATCTCGGAACGCAAACGCGCGGAGCACGCCCAAAGACAGAGCGAAGAGCGATTTAGCGAGCTGTTCGAGAATATTCCCATAGGGATCTATCGCACGACACCGGATGGCCGGATCTTGATGGCGAACAGCGTGCTTATCCGGCTTCTCGGATACTCATCCTTCGAAGAACTGGCCGAATGCAATCTCGAAGACGAGCAGGAATATGTTGACTACCCGCGAAGCGTCATCAGGGAGCGACTCGAGCGCGACGGCTTTATCAAAGGTCTCGAGACGGGTTGGAAAAAGCGTGACGGATCCCGGGTCTACCTGCGCGAGAACGCGAACGCAATCCGCGACGATCAAGGCGCTGTCCTCTTTTACGAGGGAGCACTCGAGGACATAACCGAACGTAAGCAGGCTGAGCAGGCCCAGCGTCAGAGCGAAGAGCGGTATCGTGAACTTTTCGAGAACGCCAACGACATCATCTATACACACGACCTTCGGGGTAATTTCACTTCGCTGAACAAGGCCGGCGAAAAGATAACCGGCTACACCCGCGAAGAGGCCTTGCAAATGAATATCGCGCAGGTGGTCGTCCCCGCCCAGTTGGACATTGCCCGCAATATGATCACCCGAAAGACTGACCAGGAGGTCGCAACTATTTATGAGCTCGATATCAATTCCAAGGACGGACGCCTGGTATCACTCGAACTCAGCTCCAGATTGATCTATCAGAACGGCCAGCCTGTCGGAGTGCAGGGAATCGGCCGCGACGTCACCGAACGAAGACGCGTGGAAGCGGAGTTGCAGGCTTCGGAGTCAGAGTTGCGGGCGCTCTTCACAGCCATGCCTGATGTCATTCTTGTTTTGGATGCCGAAGGACGATACCTGAAAGTAGCGCCCACTAATCCACGACTGCTCTACAAACCTTCGTGGGAGATGATCGGCAAGACCTTGCATGAGGTCTTTCCGCTCGCCCAGGCTGATCTCTTCCTCGATCAGATAGGGCTTGCGCTGCGGACCGGCAAGCCAGTCAACGTTGAATATAACCTTACCATCGAAGGCAAGCAGGTCTGGTTCGAAGGAACTGTATCTCCCATGCCGGGTAAGTCCGTGCTCTGGGTGGCCCGCGATATTACGGAACGCAAACTCGCGGAAGAGGCCCTTGAGCGGCAAGTGGAACGCGCCGATGTAATCAACCGCATATCAACCGCGGTGCGACGATCGCTCGATGTGACAGAGGTTTTCAAGGCGGCTGTCAGAGAACTCGGTTCCTATCTTGCGGTTGATCGTTGCGCGATTTTCATGAAAGACGAGAATGCCGGGTGTGTGAGGATGGCGGCAGAATATCACGCCCCGGGCGTCCGCCCGGTTGAACGCGATTTTCCGCTTTCAAAGATGACAGATCTGATCTCGGGAGTTGACCAGCAGGGCGCGCTCGTCTTCGAGGATGCGGCGAATGATGAGCGGATCCGTGACTTCTATGATGGCTTCCTTCGCGCGGCGGGTGTCCGTTCGATCATGTACGTTGGAGTTCGAGCGGGGGATGACATGCCGGCCGCGTTTGCCTTTTCGACCACGCGCAGCTTGCGACACTGGGGGGACGAAGACATCGCTCTGGCGCGTGCCGTCGCCGATCAAACCGGACTCGCCATTCGCCAGGCCGAACTCTATCAGAAGGCCGAAGCTACATCGGCGCGGGAGTCGCTCATCAATCGATTGAGCCTGGCTATCCGAGCATCTCTTAGTCTGCCCGAAGTGCTCAGCACCGCGACGCGCGAACTCGGACGCGCGCTTGCAGCCTCGCGCGTCCATCTTTACATGTACGATCCGGAACACCCGCGCGTGCGTGCGGAACACGAATACGTATCGTCAGATTCGTCGAGCATAAAGCACATCGAAATGAGCTTTGACGAGCCCATCGCCCAGAGAATTCTCCGATCGCCTGGTCCGATCATCATCGACGATTCGCTGAACTACGACGAGGGTCCGTCGGATTTCAACGCCCAGGTCCGGACTCACGCAGTCCAGGTGCGCGTGCGCTCGCAGATCATCTCTCCGCTGATCGTAAACGGAAGATTCCGTGGCGCGCTTTGCATTCATCAAACCGACCGCGTTCGGCGCTGGACTGAAGACGATGTGGCGTTGGTCGAAGCAGTAGCCGCGCAACTCGCGACCGGCATTGCCCAGGCAGAGTTGTTCGAGATGACCGGACGGGCGAAGAAGGAATGGGAAACAACTTTCAATGCGATGTCGGACGGCATCTTCATTTTCGATAACTTTGGCCAGTTAATTCGCGTCAACCGAGCCGGTGCGGCGATGGAGGACACTTGGCCACACTTGATGCTCGGTCGTCGATGCTGCGACATATTGCGCACCAGCGAAGGAAATACCTGCATCGTCGAAAGTACGATCAATGAAGGCAGAAGCGTCACCATTGAGGTCGTCCCCGAACGTTTCAATCGCCCGCTGCTGGTGACTGCTGAGCCGATTATCGAGAAAGGCAGCAAGACCATCGGTGCGGTCTGCACCGCGCGCGATCTATCCGAGTTGCGCAAGGCCGAAGCGAAGGCCCGTGAACATCAGTCGCTGTTGATGAATATTCTCGAGAGCGCGCGAGAATCCATTTACGCGGTCGATACCGAAGGACGTTTTCAGTGGTGCAATAACGCCACGATCTCTGCCACTGGATACAAGTCCGAGGAGTTGATCGGACAATCTTTCCTCGACATCACGTTCGAGGCGGACAGGGAGCTGGCGCTGGGACATTTTCAACAGACTTTGGAGGGCAAACCCCAAAGCTACGAGGCACGCTTCTTCGCTTACGACGGCACTCTTCGCCACGCGCTCTTCGACACTGCGCCTTTGGTAGTAGACGGCAACACAACCGGCGTGCTCGGGATCGCTCGCGATATCACAGAGCAAAAGCAGGAGCGCGAGCGCGCGGCGCAAGCCGACAAGTTGCGCGCCCTGGGGCAGCTCGCATCCGGCGTGGCCCACGACTTTAATAACGCGTTGACTGCCATTCTTGGACGCGCGCAGCTGATGCGGCGACAGGTTGACGACGTGCGTCTTGTTCGTAATCTTGACGTTATTCAAACCGCGGCCGAAGATGCAGCAGCAACGGTGCGGCGTATCCAGACCTTCGCGCGCCAATCGCCCGCGAAGGAATTCGAGTTGGTCGACGTAGGCGTTCTCTTGCACGACGCAATCGAAATTACGCGTACCCGGTGGGAGAACGAGGCCCGAGTGCGCGGCCTTAGATACGATGTCGAGTTGCTGACGGATACTCCATTGTTCGCATTGGGCAGTGCTTCTGAGTTGCGCGAGGTTTTCGTCAACCTCATAGTCAACGCAGTAGATGCTATGCCGCTCGGAGGAGGGCTGACTATCAGTTGCGCGCGTCTTGAGGATCGGCTTCTTCTACGATTCTCGGACACCGGTCTGGGCATGACGGAGGAAGTCCGCGAGCGTATCTTTGAACCGTTCTACACTACCAAGGGCGCTCACGGCACGGGGCTCGGATTGGCTGTCAGCTACGGAATCGTCGAGCGGCACGAAGGCCAGTTCAACGTAGAATCAGAACCGGGACGAGGCACGACATTCGAGGTCGATCTGCCGGCCGCCGAAGAGTCGTCGGGCAGTAAGTTAGAGGTCGCCGCGCGAATTGACGGCCCGCCGATGACTGCGCTGGTCGTTGACGATGAAGATTTCGTGCGCGACACACTTGCGGAAATGCTGGCCATGCTGGGTCACAAAGTGATCGCCGTAGCCGGAGGTCGCGACGCCCTCAAAGAACTCAGTGAGGGGCACTTTGATGTGGTGTTCACAGACCTTTCAATGCCTGGGATGGATGGGTGGGAAGTTGCGCGCGAGATTCGCCGCCGCTATGACAAGGAGATGAAGATCATTCTGGTAACCGGTCATGGCGCGGGGACATTGATAGCGCCGGAGAACGAAAACCTGGTCAACGGAATCATCGGTAAGCCGTTCGATTTTGATCAGGTCTCGGAAATGCTGGCGCAGGTAACGCAACAACCAGTGCCGAGCGGCACGTGAGGTCCAAGGTCCCTCTCGGAACCTTCCCTTTCGAAATCAGATCTCGCGCTCCCGTCTTTAACCTTGAACTTCTTTGGCTTTGGGCTTTGGACTTTGGACGTTGGACGTTGACCGTCACCGCTCACCACGTTCCTTCTCAACCTGACTCTCGAGTTCAACCGCAAGCTTTACGATGCTTGGCTGATCCAACGGCTCGAGCAGGCGGAGGGCCTCGTCCAGAACTCTGCGTTGGTGCTCAGCCCAAAGGGGCCGACCTGCGACGCTTCCGAATTCTCCTTTGTAGTATCCGCAGCGCGGTGGCCTGACAAGTTCCGGCACGTACCTCTCGCACGCCAACATCATTGTGGGAATTCCTTCCAGCTCGAGACCACGAGCGACCAATCCGATCGATTGATGGCATAGCTTTGAGGCTGGGATGAGCAGAGCGGCTTGCGCCTCGTAACGCTTCACGCGCTCAACCAATTTAGGCACCATCTCCTCGGCAAGGCGCGCCGCGTCCGGTATGAATCCGCAAAAGCTCCACCACACTGAATTCAGCCGCCCGATAATGCCGTTGCCTTCGAATTCCGCCAGCCGATCGATGGGCACCTGCGCATTGCGGTCCTGCATGACGGCCGCTGTATCCCAACCGCGAGCGCAATAGAGAAGGTCCTCTGCTTCGACCTCCCTGGGAATCTCTCTGAAGCTGACGTCGCCTCCCACAATATTGATGTCGTAGGAATCCGTACCGTTTAGGTAAGCCCCTGCGGAAGAGATCAGCGCAAGGTTCATCATCGGCAGCGCTCGTCGCGCGGGTGCGAATGGCGCGCGAGTGTTTTTTACATATGGGTAATCGCTGCCGACCTCGCTGCGCGGAGATCCTCGCGTCCGGCCCTGCTCCCAGTGTTCATAGCGCTTTTGCCACTCGTCAATATGTTCGATCGTCGCCATCAAGGCTCTCCATTGGATGTCAGATGTTATAGGTCAGGTGCTGACTGTCAGATGCCGGATGTCAGATGTTAGAGGTTTGAGGTTTGAGGACAGAAAGCAGCTGGTTAACGACGGTCTCCCTCTTCCGCTAACATCTAACATCCAGCATCCGACCTCTGACCTCTGACCTCTCGCCTCTAACCTCGATTCGTCCCTCTTCTCGAAATCACTAACAGCAGCACGGCTGCCGCGATAATAGCAATACCCAGTGCCGCAACTGAATAACCGTGCAGCGTGTTAAAGCTTGCGTGCAGAGCGTCATCAGCCGGCACGTCGTCTATCGGCCTTCCCATCGCGGCACGCAACCCCAGCATGCGTGCGGCGATGATCCACTGGCCGACCGCGGTCGCGATGGCCAGCACTATCGTGGAGATGATCTCCAGTGCGAACAATCGCGGCTTCGCGCGACGACGAAACGCAAATGCGCTTGCCAGCAGGAACAGAGCTATCACGAAGCCTGCCGTGTTCACCACACCGAGCGTACGCGTCACGATTGTGCCTGCGGCTTCATTCGCGTACGGAACATTGCGTGCGCGCAGCACTCCAAAGGCGCTGGGCGCCACCGTAGCACTGAAGAAGACTGCCGAGCCCAGCCATAATGCCACGAGCATCAGCCTTAGATCACGCAAGACCGCCGCCCACACGCTCCCAACGCCGATCGATTCTGACCTGCGCTGGTCCGCAATGCGGGTCCTGGTCTCTTCAACCTCGACGCCCATCAATCGTATTCCATTATCTCCGGCAACAGTCGGATCGACGGCAGTTGCATCTCCGGCTGCGTTAGCTCGCGCGGATCCGGCGCCGTCAGAAGCCACGACAGGGCGCGATCGAGCTGCGCTTGATAGTCCTCAAGGTCGAGCGACATAAAACTCTTCACGCCGAGGCGCGCAAATTTCTCCTTAGCCATCTGGTACATCCGTCGTGCCGCGCCCGGTCTGCCAATCTCCAGATGATGAAAAGCGACCGCCGACTGAATCATGGCCTGCAGGAAAAGCTTTTCGGCGGCACCGACCTCACCCATCCATCGATCTTCCCAAGCATCGTGGGCCGCGTGAAACTCGCCTTCATTGAAAAGCTCTATACCGGCGATGTACTCAACCGGATAGGCAGTAATGTGCGCATCGGTGTACGGCGGGCCGGCTGTATCGAGCTCTTCGCTTGCGGTAA
>JAVHWA010000162.1:0-95099 GCA_032160165.1 Acidobacteriota bacterium | reverse complement strand
CATAATTCAGCGTCTGCGACCTCTGCGTCCTCTGTGGTGAAAACTCCCTACACGGTCGGCGCGACGCCCGACATAGCCGGCTCGATGTCTCCGGCAATGACCACCGTTAGTTGGTCCGGGCGAAAATACTTACGAGTCGCCGCGTTTACTTCATCGACTGTAACCGCCTGAATGATCTGTGGGTATCGATCGATATAATCCGCGCCCAGCTTGTAGAACTCAGCGTTCCACATAGCCTGCGCCAAACCGCTGTTGGTAGCTAATCCCACCTTGAACGAGCCAATGGCTGAAGATTTCTCGTCCTCAAGTTCGTCAGAGCGTATTCCATGCTGCACATAGTCGCGCAGCACCTTCAGCGCCGAGTCAATCGCTTTCTCTACGTTGTTGGGATTAACCGAAACACCCACGTACCATGGGCCCGCGGCCAGAGAGGGTGCGCGGAAACGCGAGTTGATTCCGTAAGTCAGCCCCTCTTGATCGCGCACCCTCAACCCGAGGCGGGAGGAGAGGGTTGATTCACCAAGCGCGCTGTTGGCGATGACAGCTGCGTAGTAATCGCTCGAGTCTCTCCGTAAAGACGCGGCCGAACCCAACAGCACGTCGACACTGGCTTTCTCTTTTACCAGAACGATCTCGCGCCGGGTCGAAGCCTGCGGCTCCGGGTCTTTGACGTTGACGTCCACACTCGCCGGCCCGATAAACGAGCCAAAGGTCTCTTCAAACTGCCGCTGCACGTCCTGCGTCTGCACGTCTCCTGCTATAGAAAGAATTAGCGATCGACCCCCATAAAACTTCGAGTAGAAAGTTCTGACGTCGTCGACGCTGATCGATGCAATGCTCTCGATCACCTTCTCGCCGGGATGTATATAGAATGGACTGGCATCATCGAAGATAATTTGCGTGAACCGTTCGCGCGCCCTGTAGCCGGTATTGGATTGCTGCTCCTTAATGATGGCTATGACTTGTTGCTTCAGTTTTTCAAGCTCGTCACCAGGAAAGGCCGGCTCGCGAAGCTCCTCCGCGATCGTCTTGATAAGAAGTGGCAGGTCCTTGGAAAGCGCGCGACCCGCAATGTTGACCGCGAAAGGATCGGCCGAGAACGCGTGCTGCGCCCCGACGGATTCCAGATCGTTCGCCAGCTGAAGCTTGGTGCGACGCTTCGTCCCCCGCTCGAGCATGTTTGCGGTGATCTGGGCGAGACCCGGTTTGTCCCGCGGTTCAAAATATGAGCCCGCGCGAAATGAGCCACGTAGCGACATGGTGGGTGTAGCGCGGTTTTCGAGTAGCAGGAGAACCGAGCCGTTTGAAAGGTTCGTTCGAATGGTACGTGATGCGAACCTCGACGAGCGACCGCTTTCCTGCGTAATAGCGTCGACCGCATCGGATGATTTATCGCCCCTGGGACTTAACGGTTGCTGCTCTTTCTCCTGCGGGGTGGTCGAGCCGCCCTCTGCAGGCGCATCTATATCCGGCACTCCAGGCGCACCCGCAACGCCGAATGTTTCCGACACCATGCTTTCGTCTTCCGCGTCGGGTTCCTTAAGGAACTGGACGCCGCGGCGAGAAATTTCGCGCAACGAAGATGGCGATGCTCCGTTGCCCTCGCCGCTCCCACCGCCGGCGTGCCTGGGTATGAAGTATCCAACAGTCCGATTGTCTTCTATGAAGTATTGGCCAGCGACGCGGCGAACATCAGCGGAGGTCACATTAGAGATATTGCCCTCATAGTTTTTAAAGAAGCGCCAGTCAGCGACCGCTTCGGCTTCCGACATCTGCATAGCGACGTTGAAGGTACCGTCGCGGCTATATGCCATTTGAGCGACGATCTGTTGCTTCGCCTTTTCTACTTCGGCTTCAGTCAATCCTTCTTCAGCGACCTTTCGCAACTCCTCCAGGATCGTGTCCTCTACTTTCTTGGGCTCAACCCCTGGTCGAACCGTCGCATAGAGCGTGAAGAGTCCCGGATCGCGATGCTGGTCCGCGTTTGAATTCGCTTCCACCGCAAGGTCCGACTCGACCAGAGCCTGGTAAAGTCGGCTGGTGATGCCGTGAGAGAGCGCTACAGAGAGCACTACCAGAGGGTAGATGTCATTTACCGCCGGCGGATTGGCGGCGCGCTGCGCGAGTTCTTCGATTGAAAGGACTGTGGTTTGACCCAGAACTCCCGGAGTATGAAAAGCCATCTGCACCAGCGCGAGTTCGCCTGCGCGTCGAATGACCACTCGCCGCTCGCCCTGTTGGGGAGGTTCATCAGTGTAGACCTCCGGAATTGGTCCGGCGTCCACTTGAAATGCTCCGAAGTATTTGTTGATCAGGTCGAGCGCAGCTGAGCGTTCAAAGTCTCCAACCAATATCACCGTCGCATTGTCCGGCCGATAAAAAGTTTTGTAGAACTCTCTCAGACGTGAAGTGGGAACGCTTTCAACGTCTGCTCTCCAGCCAATGGTCGGATGATGATATGGGTGCTCTCGAAAGGCAGCGGCATAGACGGCCTCGTCCAGTACTTCTGATGGCTCGTTCTGCCCGCGCTCGAGCTCATTGCGCACAACGGTCATTTCCGACTGTCGGTCTGCATCGGCAATCAGCGAGTTCTGCATTCGGTCGGCTTCAAGATGTATCGCCAGCTCGAGCTGGTCTGACGGCACGGTTTCGAAGTAGTTCGTACGGTCGTACCAGGTGGTCGCATTAAACGCCGCCCCGATCTTTTGCAGCGTGGCGGCGATTTGTGTGTTCTTCTCTTTGTTAAAGGTAGGCGTGCCCTTGAACATCATGTGTTCGAGCAGGTGAGTAGAGCCCGTGTATCCAACGGCCTCGTTACGCGACCCCACTTTATAGACCACCATCACAGTTGCGACCGGCGCAACCCGGTTCTCTACTAGTAACAACTTCATTCCGTTGGCAAGCTTGTATTCAAGAATGCCGCTGTCGCGTGAAATAAACGTTAATCCCGCCGGCACCTGCTCCTGAGACATTGTTCGATAATTCTCCTTCTAGTATGAGGTGCGGGCACAAGATTTTTGAGTGAATTTCCCGCGTCTCCGATATAATCTGGTAATCCAAGGAGATTACCACAATGCAGCCGATTGCCATACGCTACTGCGTAGTTTGAAACTACTTGCCAAGGGCCGCCCGTGTGGCGGAGTTGCTCAAGAAAGAGCTCGCAGTCGACACCAATTTGATTGCGGGCGATAGAGGAGAATTCACGGTCTGGGTTGGCGATAAAGTAGTAGCGAAGAAGGGCTGGCTCGGCTTTCCCGACGACGAACAGGTGCTAGTTGCGGTACGAGACGAGTTGCAGGCATAGGGAGAACGATGGCTTATCTAAAGAAGAGTTTGGTTGTCGCAGGCTTTCTTTTCGGGATGCTCTGCTTTTGCGCGCCGCCTGGGCTCGCGCAACGTACGAGCCCTTACTTTAGTCCTCCCGCAAAACTCAGTCTCACGAGGGCTACCAGAAAAACATTCCCTCAGTATTACAACACGGCTTTTCATGGTGAGGTGCTCGTGACTGAGGAGCTTTATCCGATTGGATGGTCCAAAGACGGCAAGTTTGCCTACTATTCGGAGCCGGGTGACGAAGCCTGCGACTGTTATTTCGCCAAACTTGCGATACTGGATTTAGTGAACGACAAGGTCCTCTGGTCATTCCAATATGACGGGACAGAAGATGCAGAGAAAACGGGAGCACCCAGGTCGATTCGCGCGCTCTGGCGGAAGAACCGAAAGCTCTTTTCGGATAAGTTGCGGGCCTTCGGGATCGAGCCCGGACGGCGCTTCGCTCTCGGTACATTTCCATTCACGTGGAAAGGCAGCCGCTTGATGGCGGACGTTAAGCTAAAAGAAAAGACCGATGATGAGTCGCGGTTGTACGGATCGGTCACGCAGGCGACCGTGCATCTGATCTCGCGACGAAATGGCAGCAAGACTGTGCGGGACCACACGTACTCTTCTGGCGCCGAAGGAACGTTTCCCTTAAACGTGGGCGTAGTGGGCTATGTGAAGAGTCCGTTCGAAGATCGGATTGCGATGATATTGATCGAGGTTTACAGAGGCTACGAAGGACCGCCGCACTCGACGAATATAGAGGCCGTCGGGGCAAGCCTCTCAAGCGGATTCAAGTGAGGCTCAATCGCGTGCGAGATTCAGCCTTCAACGCCAAAGGCGTTCGCGAATTTTAGCCCAGGATGAAATCCTGGGAAACAAAGGCTGAATAATTACACCAACACTGAAAGTGTTGGCCGGTTAAGTCGGCGCTCCGATCGGTGTCGACTACCATAACTTGCGAACCCTTTCAGGGTATAAGCGGATAGACAACTGATCTCATACCCTGGGCGTTGCCCAGGGCTGGAATTTGCGAACGCCTTTGGCGTTAGAGCGCGACACTCGCGGATGTGGCGCCACCTACGACGCCCGCCTTATTCGACATCTTCCCTCTGGCCTTTCTGCGCATCCCTGGTCCTCCGCCGCTTCGCGTCTGCGCGATCCATTCGGCTTGCTATCGCCCATCCGATCAGTACCAGGACCACAAAGATAATTGTCCAGATCTGTCCCATCCGCCCGTCCCTCTCGCAGAGTCTGTCGACCTTTGATCAATGCTTGAGGTGGTAAGGGACGCTCGTCACAATGACGCCTTCCTTGAAAAGCAACGAGCCTTTCAAGAGCAGCGAGCTCTGATTGTGAAGCAGGTGCTGCCACCACTTCGCCGGCACGAATTCCGGCAGCACCACCGTGATCATGTCGTTATCATGCGTACGCTCGAGGCGCGCAATGTATCGCAGCAATGGTCGTGTCAGCTCGCGATATGGCGAGGGCAGAACCACCAACTTCATTCCGGCTCCCCATCGCTCCCATTTCTCACGCAGCTTCGCGGTCGCTTCCTCGTCGAAATCTACATATATCGCCTGGACATGATCGGGCGCGATCGATTTCGCGTACTGCAACGCATTGATTACTCCACGGTGAATACCCGAGATGGGCACGATCACGGTGTGCCTGATCGAATGCACATCCACCAGTCCATCAGTTGAGAGCTGATTCGCGACCCGTAGATAATGTTTGTGTATGCCGCGGAACATGAAGACCAGAAGCGGGATTACCAGGACGACGATCCACGCCCCGTGAATAAACTTGGTCGCGACGAACACGCAGAGCACAACGAAAGTTGCGAACGCCCCCACGGCATTGATGACAATTGATTTCTTCCAGTGCGAGCTTTCGGTCACTTCGTCGACTACGAACGTGGATTCTCGCTGCTCCGCCATTAATAACTCGGGGTCGGGAAGGGCCTGTGACCGCTCGGCATCGTTAACCGTCTCTTCCTTTGCCTCACGTGCTGCTCGCTTCCCAGTTCGGGTCTTGAACTCGGCCCGCTCTTTCAGCCAGTGCCTAACCATGCCTGATTGCGAGAGGGTAAAAGATAGAAACACTCCGACCGCGTAGAGCGGAATCAGCCGGCTGGTATCACCGCCGAAGCCGATGACGAGGATGCTGGAGAAGACTGCGAGGATGACGATGCCGTTTGAGAAGACCAGCTTGTCGCCGCGATTGGCAAACTGGCGCGGCAGGAAGCGGTCTCGCGCTAACAGGCTTCCCAGTCTTGGAAAGTCGGCGAACGATGTATTGGCCGCCAGAACCAGGATCAGAGCCGTCGCGATCTGCACGACATAATAGAACCAGGCCATCGGACCGGTAAACATGATTCTCGCAAATTGCGAGATCACGGTTTCGCTTTCGTGAGGATGAACGCCGTATAGGTAGGCAAGCACGCTTGTGCCCAAAAACATCACGGTCAGGAGCGCTGCCATCCAGACGAGTGTCATGGCCGCATTCTTCGCCTCGGGCTTCTTGAAAGCAGGGACGCCGTTGGATATCGCTTCGATTCCAGTGAGCGCGGCGCACCCGTTCGAGAACGCGCCGAGGATGAGAAATATGGTCAGCGGCTGGATCTTGTAACCTTCCGCAATCTTCAGCTCCTCCGGGCCCGGCGTCGTTGCAACTCCTCCATATATGAAGTAGTAGACGAGGCCATAACCGATCATGAAGAGAAAGCTGATCAGAAAAAGATAGGTAGGAGCGGCGAAGAGCGAGCCTGATTCGCGCACGCCTCGAAGATTGGCGAGCATGATGAAGACAATAAAGATCAGGCAAAGCGCGATTTTATGATTGTCGAGCCACGCGAGCCGTGTCCCCTGTGCCATCGATGTAATCGCCGCTACTCCGGCAGCGATCGAGACCGAGACTGTCAGCACATAGTCGACCAGCAGCGAGGCGCCGGCGATCAACCCTGGTATCGTGCCTAGATTCTCTTTGGCTACGATGTAAGCGCCGCCGCCGGACGGATAGGCATGAATCGTTTGTCTGTAACTGGCCGCAACGATGACGAGCAGAGCCCCGATTCCGATCGAGATAGGCACCACAAAACGGAAGGGCGTGGTCGAATGATAGAAGGCCGCGGCGGCGGCCAGCACCAAAAGGATTTCTTCCGTTGCGTACGCCGTCGAGGAGAGCGCGTCAGACGAGAAGACAGCCAACGCTGTCTTCTTTGAGAGTCGTTCGTGTGCAGCTTCTTCGGTCTTAAGTGCGCGCCCTATGAGTATTCGCTTGAGTTCTGCCGCCATTTTCTCGGGTTCCCCCGCCGGATCGTCAACCCGCGGTTTGGAGGAACCGATTAGTCCTCCCTCATGCTGAGCACGACGAAAAGGCGCGGAAGCTTCGAGCTCCCGCGCCTTCGAATACCGATCGCGCTTGTGCCGGCCTCTTCCATCAAGCCTACGAGGTTAGCTGTCGGGCTCGGACCGGAAGTGTCCTACTTGCGTCGGGCCGTCTGACCTTCCGCATGATGCGCCCCGTGTCTCGGCAAAGCCGGAGACTCTGGTTCCCCCGCGCTGCTCCTCTCGGCGTTATATCAGTCGCCCGTGCGCAGCTTCGGCGTTCAAGTTGTCAACACCTATAGATTACGAGGTAATTCGTAAGGAAGGCATAAAGAAGGCGTAAGGAGTTTATAAAGGAGGGAGGACTTTCGATTGGGACTTCTCGCGGCTTTGCCGTTTCCAGTGCGGTGAGGCTTGCCTCACCGTTATGGTTTGGTCTCTACTTCTCGTCGAGGCTGAGCCTCGACGAGAACTGCCTGCCGGGTCGCGGCCGGGAAGGCAGGCCTTACCGCAGTGGAGGGCGGCGACGCCGAGGTTTGAGCGGTGGCTGCTGAATCCTTCTAGTGAAGTGCGATATTCGGAAGAGCCGCGTCACCGCTTCGGTACGTCGTTCTCCGAGCTCACTGTCACATCCAGGTCGCGCAGGATTCCATCACTGAGACCGTAGATCCACCCGTGGACTGCCAGCGGCCGGCCACGCATCCACGCGTCGCGGACGATCGGGGTCTGACTAACATTCACAACCTGCTCTACGACGTTTAATTCGCATAGTCGAGCATGCTGTTCCGGCTCCGTTTTCAACGAATCGATCTCGGACCGATGTTTGGCGCGGACGTCCTGAAGGTGGCGCAGCCAGTTGTCGATCAGGCCAAGCTTGTTGTTCTGCAACGCAGCCAGAACTCCACCGCAGCTGTAGTGTCCGCAAACTATGATGTGGGTCACGCGCAGCACATCAACCGCAAACTGAATTGTCGAAAGACAATTGAGGTCGCCATCCACCACCAGGTTTGCGACGTTGCGATGAACGAACATGTCGCCAGGCAGGAGATTGACAATCTGACTCTCAGGCACGCGGCTGTCTGAGCAACCGATCCAAAGGTAGTGAGGCGATTGTTGCGCAGATAAACGTTTGAAGAAATCCGGATCCTGCCGGGTCATTGCGGCGGCCCAGGCACGGTTGTTCTCGAACAATTGCGGTAGTGATTCCATAAAGTTTCCAGGACTTATCAGGTTAGCGAAGCTCTTTCGAACGACCCGTCAGGTTCGAAACGATAGCCGACCCAGGGTTCGGTCAGAATGTAGTGGGGCTTTGATGCGTCGGGCTCGATCTTTTTCCTCAACTGGCCGACGAACACGCGAAGATATTCACTTTGCTCAACGTAATTGCCGCCCCAAATCGCGGACAAGAGGGTTCGATGTGTCAGCACCTTTCCCGCGTTATTGATGAAGTAAACGAGAAGGTCAAACTCTTTAGGCGTGAGATGGATGTCGCGTCCTTCGACAGTGACGCTACGCGATTCCAGGTCCACGCGAAAATCGTTAACCTCGAGTACGGTCGATGCAGGCTCTTTTGCGATTGAGGTGGAGGCGCGGCGAAGAGCAGCGCGCACTCGCGCGAGCAGTTCGTCGATCCCGAACGGCTTGGTGACGTAGTCGTCGGCGCCGATGTCGAGCGCTTCGACCTTTGTCTTTTCCTCTCCCTTGGCCGAGAGGACGATGATCGGTATTTGTGAAACAGCCCGTACTCGCCGGCACAGCTCGAGCCCGTCCACATTCGGCATCGCCAGATCGGTCAAGAGCAAGTCGGGCTGCCAATCCCCGAAGGCCTCGAGTCCCGATTGGCCGTCGGCAGCAACCCGCACATCATACCCATGCGACTTGAGCCCGGTCCTCAAGACTCGCGTCAGTTGAGGCTCGTCGTCGACGATCAGAATTCGGTCCCGCTTTTCCATCCTTGTTTGCCAGACTCCCTGAAACGAGTCGATCACACGTTGCGCGCTACGTTCTCATGACTCGATGTGACCGCCAGTCGCTCTTCTTCGTCTCCGATTGGGAGCGTGAACACTACACGAGTTCCTTTGCCGTTGTTGCCGCCCTCGATCCAAATGCGACCGTCGTGCGCTTCGACAATCCCTTTTGCGATCGCGAGGCCCATGCCAGTTCCCGAAGGCTGATGCCTGGTGATGTCGCCATCTCGGGTGGCGCGAAAGAATTTATCGAAGACGCGCTCGCGAAGCTCAGGAGCAATAGTCTCTCCATTATCAACTATCGCTATGAGGACGCTGTCGTCGCCCTCACGTCGTGCCTCGACCAGAATTGTTGTCTCAGGCGGCGAGTACTTAGCCGCATTGTCCAGAATCGTGTAAACCACCTCGCTGACCGCTCGCGCGTCTACTCGGACTACCGGCAAATCGCGTTCGATGTCGATCTGTATCCGATGTCGGCGCGTCAGGGTTTCCGCGCGCGAGAGTGCGGCGGCTACGATCTCATCGATTGCGCCCCATCGCCGCCTTAGTTGCATTTCGCCTGCCTCGATACGCGCCAATTCGATCAATCCGCCAATAAAGCGGTTGAGGCGGTCGCTCTCTTCATCGATCACTTCCAACATCTCGCGGCGCGATGCGGCATCGAGCGTGATAGACTGACCGTCGCCGCCGGCTCCATTGGTTTCATCCAGAAGCGTCGTGACCGATGCCTTGATCGAGGTCAGGGGTGTGCGCAAGTCGTGAGTGACTGCGTCCAGCAGAGCTGATTTCAATCGCTCGCTCTGTTCGAGGGCTTTCGCCTGACTGGAGCGCTCGAAAGAGTCCTGCAGCTCCTTGTATAGTCTCTCGATTTCGCGTCGTCCCGCATCCGCCTCTTTTGCTCTTCGCTTGGCGCGGGCCGAGAGTTCTCCGGCCGTGATTGCAGTCACAAGAAAAGCGAGAAGTGCGATCCAGTTATGGGGGTCGCTGATGGAAAAGGTCCCGACCGGCGGCAGGTAGAAGAAGTTGAAGCAGACGACGCTGAGAACAGATGCGACAATGGCCGGACGCGAGCCCCAACCGGTGGCAATGAAGAGGATGACGAGTAGCAGGACGAGCGCGACGGTCGTCGGGTTAATATTACCACCGAACAACTTGAGCGCGCCTGTGAGGGCGGTAACGCCCAATACAGCCAGAGAGTATCCGAGCCACTGCTTCTCAAGAAGTCCTTTCCACACGTGGGCATTGTATACCGCCGGGGCGCCTCATCGCACTTGCTGCATTTGTTCGATGAAGCGTTTGGCGATTTTAGTGGCGAGGGTTCCGCCCAATGAACTTAGCTTTCCGGTAGTGACTACAATGTCAGTGCGCGGATCTATCACGGTGTAGATAAATCTGGTCGTGAAGACCTTCCTGCCGACTTCTATGATCAAATCCGCATCGGATTCGTTGCGCGTGATTACGAGGCCCCAGCGTTGGAACTCCGGACGCTTGCGGAGCTCGTTCTCGAGCTCCGGCGCTTTGAAATAGACGGATTTCTTGCGGACATAGATAAGTTTCGCCGCGCGCAGAATCGCAGCCGGATCCGTCAACGGAGCGGCTGTAGAGTCTGACACCGGAGCGGAATCTTTGATGACCGGACGTGCCGAGTCGCCCTGGGTGGTAATCGTGCTGGAGTTCTGTGCCGCGGTCACAAACGATGTTGAGATCAATAGGATCCCGGCAAATGATAAGGTCCCCAGCCAGCGTCGTGTGACGTAGCGAGGCCCTCGCGAACCGCAGCAGAAGAAAAGTCTCTTGATTGAGGAAAGCATTATCCAACTGTTCCTTTCGAATTACAGGACGCAGAATTGCGACCTGTCGCGAGGATAATCCCCTGGACTTGTCCCTCTCATTACTTCTGTGGCACTTCTTCGATCGCAACATTTAGAAGGCGGGCAAACCTTTGCCTTCATTGCGAACATCGAAGAGACGCCACATCAGCCATCCAGCAGTTTCGTACCCGAGCAAGGAGCCACTCAAGATGCGCCTGTCCATTAAAGCCGCCTTGGCGGCATTGGTTCTAGTATTCCTTTTTGTGGGAGGTGCTGCTGCGCAGGCAGGGCGCAAGCGCCAGCAGACCGCTGAGCCTCAGAAAAAAGTTCAGAGCACGGAGAAGACGCCTCCTGCCGAGCCCAGGAGTGCGCCCGACGAAACGCTTCCCGCCGAAACCGACAAAGGGCCGCAGGATCTGGAGACCGTCAAGATCGAAACGAGCCTCGTCACGGTCCCCGTTATCGTCAGTGATCGAAACAACCGGTATATCCCGGACCTCACACAGGAAGAGTTCACCGTCTCTGAGGACGGAGTGCCGCAGCAGGTTTCATTCTTCGAAACGGTGACTGCTCCTTTCCACGTCGTGCTCATGCTTGATACCAGCGCAAGCACCCAGGAGAAGTTGGGACAGATTCAGCAAGCCGCGATCGCCTTTACCGAGCAATTGCAAAAGGCTGATCGAGTCAAGGTCATCTCGTTTGACGACAGCATCCGAGACCTGTGCGACTTCTCATCAGACCGGGCGGTGCTTCAATGGGCGATCAGGGACACTCGACCCGGACACGGCACGAAACTGTACGATGCAATGCGAATCGGCTTGAACGCGCTGCAGCGCATAAAAGGGCGTAAGGCTGTCGTTATCTTCACCGACGGCGTTGATTCCTATAGCGACCGGGAAAGCTATGAGAAGAATGTGAGGATGATCGAAGAGGCCGGTATCATTGTCTACCCGATACGTTACGACACTCGCGAAGAGCTGGAACGGCTTCTCCGCCAACAGCAGGGGTCGGGACGCGTCATTGATCTCGCATCAATTCTGGGCGGGCGCCCGCCAGGAACGACGCCGCCGACTTTTCCAAACGGCGGATCGACTCCTGTCCCAACGGGCCGACCGGGTGGCGGCATCGGCTATCCCCGCTTGCCGGGCGGCGTAGTGATTACAACCGATACGAGGAATGATCGCGATCGTGATCGCGACAATCGGTATCCTCGGAATGATCCCAATGATCCGAGGTATGATCCCAACGATCCGAGGAATAATCCCAACGATCCGACGCGGCCAACGACCAGTCGTTATCCAAACGACAACGTCAGTGCCGAGCTGGATATGCTCTTCAGAACTGCCGACGCTTATTTGAACGAGATCGCCAACAAGTCCGGCGGACAGCTCTATCGGGCTGACACGCTCGTATCGCTGCCCGCAGCCTTTGCGCAGATCGCGGCCGAACTAAGAACGCAATACGCGCTTGGCTATTACCCGCCGAGGGAAAACATGCGAGATGGCAAGTATCACAAGATCAAAGTCACGACCACTCGCAAGAGCACGTCAGTTCGCGCGCGTCCGGGTTATCGCGCGCCTGCTGCAACCAAGTGATCGAATCGCCATCGCTTCTGGAAGAGTTTCGTAGGCAGGACATCGCAGATCAGCGCCAGACCGAGGAGGGCAACGGCGCCTGCGATTGCAAGAATGGATGCCTCGCCCGCCTGTATGAAGATTGACGGAATCAGGACAGCGGCAATCGCCAGGATCGTCGTAGCTACCCTTCCTCCCTTCACCAGGAACGCGATGACCGGCACGAGCGGCATTAGCGAGTAGATCCAAAAGATGGGAATGCACGCTACCGCGAAGTACGTGAGCAGCATCCACGCTCTCGTCGTGGGGTAATCTTTCTCACCTGAAAAGCACTGTCGATTTACAACGACTATCGCTCCGAAGAAACAGATTATGGCGGCCAGGCCGAGCCATCCGCCATAGCGGTAACCGACCAGCAGCGGCGCGGCATTATCGGGTCGTTGCATTATGGCAACTGAGGTGTGCCTGTTCTCTTCCACATACCTCTGGATGGCCGAAGCATTCAGGATCAGAACCAATGCTAAGGCCGCAATCCAGAAAGCGACGAAGCCAAGAATCGCCATCCACTTTCGCTTGATAATAAACGCGATCATCAAAAGGGCTGGAAGGTATTTCGAAGCCGACGCCACACCCACGCTGACTCCACTCCAAAATAGTTTGCTCCGCCGAAAGTGATAAGCCATCGCAACGCCGAACATCCAAACGATGGTCACTTGCCCAAGCGATGCTGACGCCGGAGGCCAGAGGAGAGTCAGAGGCATCAATCCCAAAGACAACTTCCAGGATAGTCCGTAGAAGCGATAGCTCAAGACGATCAGACAGAGCATGAGCCAGGCCCATACGGCGGAAGCCCAAGGCCACGGCATGAACGCGACGGGTGCGGCAAGCAGGTAGGAGGTCGGCGGATGATTGCTTCCATGTCTAACATCCCAGTCAATTCCAAGATCTCTGAAAGCCGTTCCCAGCACAGGATAGGGATCGGTCCTGTTGTAGAGAGCGCGAAAGCCGACGACCATGGCAGCAAAGTCTGAGAAGGGCATTTGACCCTTCAGAGTCGTAGACGCGTACTTTAGAGTGTCGAGGTACACCCAATTGGCGCTGGGCTTTGGAAGCAGCAGCACCCATAGGAAAACGCCCATCCCAACAATAAGGACTATATTGTCGAGCGAACGTTTTCTGCGTTCCAATTAGATGGTCTCCCGGCTACAGGGGTCGTAGTCTTAGATTCGGTTGGGCAGAGCAGTTGTCGTGTTTGCGCCCCCGCGCAAAACTTCCTCAAGCGCTCAGTGAGCGCCCCTGCGACCCGGGCGCTTGTGCGTCTCTTTGCAAGGCGCCTTTGACGCGAACTTCATGGCAGGGTTTTTTATTTGGAGCTGATCGTCCGGCCAAATTTCCGGAAAGGTATAGCCCGGCCCTTTTGTGTAAACCTGTAGTTCCCAGATTCTCTTGCCGTACTCATCAAAATAGATTCGATGTTCGAGTTCAGCACCATTGACCGCGCCTCCGGTAATGAAGACGAATCTTAGGTTTCCCTTCTCGTCATAATAATGTTGCCACTTTAGCGCGGAATCTTCCGAACCGGCTTCCTTCGCGTAATAGCGCACATGCCCTCTCGAATCAGTTGCTATTGTTCGCAGTGCATCCTCGTAGGGCTCGCAATCCTCGAAGCTTCGTTTCTTAATCGTCAGTGACTTCCGAGTCAGTGCCGTGTCGACGGACTGAACGATTGCCCGGATGGCTTTGATCTTTGGATGCTGCTGCCAATTTGATTTTGTGATCTCGCTGCCGTTTTCCTGAGTGGCAAACGCTGACGTTTCAGGAAATGAGGCAGTAGGCAAAGCGGACGACGAGACGATTGGGTTTTTGTTTACGTACAACAGCACTGCGATAACTACGCCGCACAACAACAGAGTTCGAAGTGATCGTTTCATTGTTAATGACCTTTCGCTTTCGTTGAAGAGGCTTGAGGTTATTGAACACTGGTGCCTATGTTCTCAGCGTTCTCGGCGATCGAGCAAAGTAATTTCAGTTCCCATGTAGACGTAGAATGCGGACAAGATGTCTCGGCAGTCCGGCTTCAGCAAACTTCTCTCCTTTAAAAGCCCAAGCGTCCAGCGCAAGTTGCCACATCATATCCAAACGCTCAGCCGCTGTTGTGCGTTTCAGATCGGACTCTTTACCCTGATCAGACAATTTTTGAGTCCGAACCATGTAAACAGGTTTCCCCATTGACTCAGTTTTCTCTAACGCAGAGGAGAAGGTGGAGGTCACAACGTGATCTCGGCCACAGCTTCTGGCAATGCGCGTTCGTAAGACGCTTGCGCTATGCCGTGAACTGGCTTTCATACCAGTCTATCGTCTTACGCAGCCCGTCTTCTAAAGTGGTGTGCGCGCGGAACCCGAATTTCTCGGCGGCGCGTGTGACATCCAGCTGTCGGCGCGGCTGTCCATCGGGCTTGTCTGTTTGCCAACGGACCTCGCCTTCGAATCTGGTTAACCGCGCGATAAGCTCGACGAGGTCGCGGATCATCACTTCACGTCCACTGCCCAGATTGACCGGCTCGCTCTGGTCGTAACTACTGGTCGCGCGCAGCACCCCTTCGGCGCAATCTTCGACGTAGAGAAACTCACGCGACACTTTGCCCGAGCCCCAAACCTCGACGAACGAAGCCCCTGCCCTACGCGCTTCGACGCATTTTCGAATCAAAGCAGGAATGACGTGCGACGATTCAAGATCGAAATTGTCGCCGGGACCGTAGAGGTTTGCCGGAAGCAGGAATACCGTGTTGAAGCCGTACTGTTGGCGATAACCGTGGGCCTGCACAAGCATCATCTTCTTTGCCAAACCGTAAGGCGCGTTGGTCTCCTCCGGATATCCATTCCACAGATCGTCCTCTTTGAACGGCACCTGCGTGAACTTCGGATAGGCACAGACAGTGCCCAGCGCTACGAATTTCTTCACCCCGTGAAGCCGCGCCTGCTCGATCAGCTGCGTCCCCATCATTAGATTTTCATAAAAAAATTTTCCCGGATTCTTCTGGTTCGCTCCGATTCCCCCCACGACTGCGGCCAGGTGAATGATCAAGTCGGGCGCGAGGTCATCCATCATTCTTTCGACGTCGGCACCTCGAACAAGGTCATAGTCCCGCTTCCTCGGCACCAGAGGTTCGACTCCGGCTGCAGCCTTTAGCCTGGGAACCAAATGGCTACCGAGGAAGCCTGAGCCGCCGGTGACAACAATTCGTTTATAAGGCAAATTATTTGTGACGCTGCTCATCGATTGTCTTTTTCAGCTTCGTTTTCAGGAACGGTCTTTCGCTAAACCCACGCTTAAGGCACCCTTACTTGCTCGATGATAACGGGATCGGGTATCGTATCAGAAATTCATTCACAGCTGAACGGCTGTTCGATCTGAGACTTCGTATCACTCTACAACGATGACAAAGCGAGCGCTCATTACAGGTATTACCGGACAAGACGGATCGTATCTAACCGAGTTATTGCTCGACAAAGGCTACGAGGTCTACGGCATCATTCGTCGGTCGTCCACATTCAATACCGATCGGATCGACCATCTGTATCAGGACCCGCACGAGCTGGGAACACGGCTTAGGCTGGTGTACGGCGATCTGAATGATTCAAGCTCGCTCAACACCATCCTTCGTCGGATCGAGCCTGACGAGATTTATAATCTCGGCGCACAGTCACATGTCCGTGTCAGTTTCGACGTGCCCGAATATACGGCTGAGGTGACGGGGCTGGGAACCGTTCGCATACTCGAGGCGATACGCGAAGCCGGAATCCGGCCGAAGTTTTATCAGGCATCGTCTTCCGAGCTCTTTGGCAAAGTGCTGGAAACGCCTCAAACCGAGCTGACGCCGTTCTATCCGCGCTCACCCTACGGATGCGCCAAAGCTTACGCATATTACATCACAGTCAACTATCGCGAGTCGTATGGCTTGTTCGCCTGCAACGGCATACTCTTCAATCACGAATCCGAGCGAAGAGGAGAGACATTCGTCTCGCGGAAGATTACGCGCGCGGCGACCAGGATCAAGCTCGGGCTCCAGGAGAAACTCTATCTGGGAAATCTCGACGCGCGGCGCGACTGGGGCTACGCGCCCGACTTCGTCGAAGCGATGTGGCTGATGCTGCAGGCGAACGAGGCGGATGACTATGTGATCGCAACCGGCGAAACGCATTCGGTGCGCGACTTCCTGGACGAGGCATTCGGCAGGCTTGACCTGGATTGGAAGGGGTATGTGGAAATTGATCCGCGCTATCATCGCCCCGCCGAAGTCGATCTGCTGCTCGGCGATTCCAGCAAAGCACGACGCGCCTTAGGATGGGAACCGAAGGTAGATTTCAAGGAGTTGGTCCGGCGGATGGTGGACCACGATCTTGAGTTGGCGCGACAAGAGCTTGCCACTAACAAGCATGTCGGAGTGCCTGCAAACAAAGCTCGCTGGGGGACCGTGTGATCTCGAGATCCTAACGGACGCCGAATCGAGCCGATCTAACCCATAAACTCTAGAATTGACTCGACGACATAAGCCTGCTGCTCTTCTGTGAGTTCTTGGTAAATTGGTAGCGCCAACGTCTCGTGCGCAGATTGTTCGGCCACTGGAAATTCGCCTTCCTTATTCTCCAGATAACTAAAACATTCCTGACGGTGGAGCGGGACCGGATAGTAGATGTCAGTGCCGATGTCATTCTCTTTCAAGTGTTCGATCAGAGCGTCCCGCCGCTTACCTACTCGGACCACGTACTGGTTAAAGATATGACGCGCGCCTTCGCGAACCGAGGGCAACGTGATCTCCTCTGCCAGGCCGGCATCCTGAAACAAGCGGTCATAGCGTTTGGCGTTCGTCGCTCTGGCGTTCGACCATGCGTCGAGATGAGGGAGCTTTACCCGCAGAATCGCCGCCTGCAATGAATCCAATCGGCTGTTGATGCCTATCACCGAGTGATAATACTTAGTCGCACTTCCGTGAACCCGAAGAATGCGTAGCCGCTCCGCCAGCGCATCATCGTTCGTCGTCATCATCCCGCCATCGCCGGCGCCACCAAGGTTCTTCGATGGATAGAAACTGAAACACCCGACCGCGCCGAACGTACCGGCTTGTCGCCCGTGGTTTTCGGCGCCGATGGCCTGTGCCGCATCTTCGATGATTGGAATTCCGTGTCGTTCACCAAGCCGCATGATGGCGTCCATCTCGGCGCACTGCCCGTAAAGATGAACGGGCATGATCGCGCGGGTACGCGATGTAATCGCAGATCCAATCCGCTGGGCTGCGATGTTGTATGTCGAGGGATCAATGTCGACGAAGACGGGACGAGCACCGACGCGAGCAATCGCCGCAGCCGTGGCAAAAAAACTGTACGGCGTGGTCACGACTTCGTCGCCGGCCTTCACATCCAGCGCCATCAATGCGAGCAGCAGGGCGTCTGATCCGGATGCGCACCCGATCGCATGTTTCGCGCCCGTGTACCGAGCGACTTCGTCTTCGAGTGCGCTGACGTCTGGACCGAGGATGAACTGCTGAGAGTCCAATACCCGCAGCCCGGCAGCATGCAGCTCATCGCGCAGTGTCGCGTACTGCGCCTGTAAATCCAACAAAGGGACTTTCATTCTCGTTCGACGCTTGGTTTCGACTTGCGGATTAGACATGATCCTATGCCGAAAGCTGAATTGCCTGCCCGCCGCGAGTGATAGACTGTTGCGCCGCTTCTAGCAATCGCACCACCCGCAGACCCGATTCGCCGTCCGTCAGCGGGCGACGCTTCTCCCTTATCGCGCTGAGGAATTCCTCACAAACGTAATGCAACGCTTCGGTCGAATCCAGCTTTGGCACCCACACATCGCCGGTTCGATAGCTGACAAGCGTTTGATAGGCTGCTTCCTTGTCGGCAGCTTCCTCGCTGCGCGTTACCATTACGCCCTTGTCATAGACGCGGATTTTCTCAGTCGGCTCGATGTCGTCGTAGACGATCATACGGCGGCTGCCGGCTATCAGCGTACGACGAATCTTGACGGGCGACAGCCAGTTGAAGTGAAAGTGAGCTATGAATTCGTCAGAGAACCCTAACATCAAGTAGGCGATGTTTTCTATCCCGCGCTCGACGTGACAACTGCCGATGGCCGAAACAATCGAAGGTTGGCGATCGATAATGAAATCCATGATAGCGAGGTCGTGCGGCGCCAGGTCCCAAACGACGTTTATGTCGCGCTGGAATAGTCCGAGGTTGACCCTGACCGAATCGAAGTAGAGAAGGTCTCCCAGCTCGCCGTTCTGGACGATCTCTTTGATCTTTCGGATCGCTCCTGTGTAGATAAACGTGTGGTCCACCATCAGGGTCAGATGGTTTTGTTCGGCGAGTTGAATCAGCTCCTCCGCCTGGGCGACATTTGCAGTAAAAGGCTTTTCTATCAGGACGTGCTTTCCTGCCTGGAGCGCTTCTCTGGCGAAACTGAAGTGAGTGCTGACGGGAGTGGCGATGACGACTGCATCGAGCTTTGGATCTGAAATAAGCTGCCTATAGTCCGACGTCGTTTGGGCCGCGGGATAACGCCTTCCAAAAGTCTCGAGCCGTCGCGTATCAAGGTCGCACATCCACAGCAGTCTGGCCTCCTCGTTCTCCGAGAAATTGCGCAGAAGATTTGGACCCCAATACCCACAGCCAATGACGCCGATTGTTGTAACGCTCATCTAAACCCCAAACTCCCAGCTCACGAACGAAAACTCGCGCTATCACTTCGTCTCTCAGATTTGATTGATAGATACGGGTGGCGAAGGTCAATGAAGGGAATGGTCATGAGAGCCACAGCCGGGAACCATTCGGAAAGGAAGAGCCGGCAAGCCGAGCCGAGCGGCCCCTACGACGATTCGTGCTAGCCGCCTTCGCGAAGTCGCGCCGGATTACCAGCAACTACGCCACTGGCAGGAACGTCTTTTGTTACTACAGCGCCTGCCCCGATCAGCGCTCGTTCGGCGATCACGACGCCGCCCAGAATGACCGCGCCGGTCCCGATGCTGGCCCCCCTCCGCACGACGGTAGTTTGCACAGTCCAGTCGGCTTCGGTCTGAAGCTCACCATTCTCGCCAGTCGCGCGTGGATGTTTGTCGTTGATGAAGTTGACGCCGTGGCCGATGAACACCTCGTCTTCGACACTGACGCCTTCGCAGATGAATGTATGGCTTGAGATTTTGCAGTTGCGACCGATGCGGACGCCTTTTTGGATCTCTACGAACGAGCCTATCTTCGTGCCATCGCCGATTTCGCACCCGTACAAATTGACGAAGTTATAAATCGCCACATCCCGTCCGAGTTTGACATCGTCGGCGATGCAGCAAAACTGCCCTCTCATCCCCTGGCCCCGCCCACATCGGCAGATTCAACCGTCGGCGTGTCACCATCTTCGTCAGCTTCGTAGTAGCTGGAATAGTAGCCGTAGTAGTAATAGCTGTTGCTGCCCTCCAGCTTCACGTTGTTGAGTACGATGCCATAGATGTTAGCTCCGATATCCAACAGCTGTTGTTTGGCGCGCCGGACTACCGCGCGTGAGCTCTTGCCTCCATGAACGACCAGCATAACGCCGTCGACCATGGTTGAGAGTATTGACGCATCCGTGAATGAGATTGCGGGCGGCGAGTCGACGATGATGTGAGTAAAGCGCGTGCTCATCGTTTGCAGAAGCTTGCGCATTTCATCCGAGCCGAGCAGCTCAGCCGGATTCGGGGGTATTGGTCCCGACGTCATGATTTTCAGGTTGGGCATCTTTTCGTAAGGCTGCATCAACCCGTCTACATCTGAGTCGCCAGACAGGAAGTTTGTGACTCCCTGCGCGTTGGGCATGTTGAAATGACTATGTATTCTCGGCCTGCGCAAGTCACAGTCGATAATCAAAACTTCGACGCCTGTCTGCGCCAGCATGACGGCGATGTTTACAGCAGTCGTGGTCTTGCCTTCCGATGGCTGGCTCGAAGTCACCAGAATGGTCTTGGGAGGCTGCCCGGCTGACGAGAGCAGGAGAGAAGTACGCAGATGCCGATAAGCCTCGGCGATCGGCGAACGAACGTCTTCGATCAGTGCCAGGGCCGTGGTGTCCTTGCCTTCGGTCGGCGGCGGATGTTTGCCCTTGAGGAGAGTGCGCTCATTGCGAAGACCCGGGATTAACGCCAATGCCGGAAGATGAATGTAGCGATCAACATCTTCCACCGACTTGAGTGTATCGTCCAGATAATCGAGCAGGAACGCCAAGCCAATGCCAACTCCCAGGCTTAAGATAAAAGCTACCACGATATTCCGCGAGCGGGCCGGGCCGACGGGCGACCTCGGTAAGCGGGCCGGCGTCGCTATGGTAACGTTCTTGGCGCCCTCGGTTGAGGTTATGTCCAATTCGTTCTGGCGTTGAAACAGCGTGGCGTACAGTTGCTTATTGGTTTCAATTTCCTTCTCCAGACTGCTTATGTCAATCTGAGCTTCTCCCTGCGCCTGCGCCGCACCTCGCTCCTTGTTATAATCCGCCTTCAGTTTCAATTCTCTTGCGAGCGCCGCGTCATACTTTAATTTGAGCGACGTGATCACCTCAACCGGACGTCTCTCGAGATCGGACTTTACCTGCGTGATCTGATCATCCAGCGTCTGCACTCCGGGCCATTCCTTCGTGTAAGTCCGCAGTAGGGCGGCCCGCTTTTCCTCCAGGTCACCGATCTTGTCGCGCAGCCGCTGAACGGATTTATCATCCTGGACCTCAGGTATTGACCATTTATCCGGGCTGCTTAAAGCCGCATCATAGGCTGCCTTCGCTTTCTTACGCTCGTCCTCCGCTGCGAGTAGTTGGCCACTGTACGTGTTTACACGTACGTTAATGATATCGACGCCAGGCGCCGCACTGAGCGGTATTTGATTTTGGAGCTTGTAGTTCTTCAGCCGCTCAGTGTCCTGTTGAATTTTCAACTGCAGCTCGGCTATCGAATTGGCGAGTTTCTCGGAAGCTGTTCGCTCACCGACGTTAGTCCGCTGAAGATCGTTAAAGATGAAGACCTTCGCCAGCGTGTCTGCCACCTTCATCGCAATCTCAGGATTGTTGTGACGGTAACGAAGAACGACTAGACTGGTTTTGTCTACCGGCTCGACGGTCAGATTGGCGCGCAACGTGTCTTCGTAAGGTTCGAGTCGCTCCAGTTGTTCCGGCGTCAAATGGTCCGCGTCGACGCTTTCGGGATCCACGACGGGCAATGTCGTACTCTTGCCACTGGACGAAACTGGCTTATCACCCAGGAACAGCCTCCGGATGCTCGCGAAGAATCCGCTGCTGGCCTGCCCCTCAAAGAACGCCGGGTTGTTCTGAAGATCGAGCTGCATGATGACCTGACGGGCCAATTTCGGGTTTTCGAGAAGCTTTAATTGCGTATTCCAGTAGGTGGGATCATTGCCGGTATTGAGGATCAATTCCTTGGTCTTGATCGTGCCGGTCTTTTGCTCGATCTGAATGGTCGTCTCGGCCTCGTAGATCGGAGGCTGACGATACATCTGAATCGTCACCAGGGACGTTATTACTATAACCAGACTTAAGATCAGCCACTTGCGCTTGAGGACCACCGCAAAATAGTCCCGTAAGTGGGTCGGCTCGGCGGTAGAGGCACCGTAGTATTTTTTCGGCGGAGCCAGATCGCTCAGGGGGCGGTCAAGGCTGGTGGAAGTCAAAGGTAGTAGGCGATTATCTTGAGACATCATGATTAAAAAGATGGGTTAACGGGAAACTCAACTCCTTCGGACGCAAACAGCAAGGTATGATACCAGAGAAAGGCGGGAAGACAAGTCACATCGGCCCATGATTAGCTCGTTTCCGGGCCTATATCCGGGAACTACTGGCGGCAAATTCCTTCAGCGCAACCTCCCAGTTCGGCAGAGGCCGCAACCCGATAGCCTCGGATAGCAGGCAGCGCAGGCGCGAATTTCGCGGGCGTGGCGCTGGTCTATCCAGGGTGTCCATGCTAACGCTTTGAACGTCTGTATGCTCGCATTGAGCGGCTTTGAGCGCGGCCCTTGTAAATTCTTCGTAGCTCGCCCCACCCCCTCCGTTCACGACATGGAAAAGTCCCGGAACGTCTAGTAGCGCCAAATCGCGCAGACGTGCGGCCAGATCAGCGGCATACGTCGGGGTGCCATACGCATCGCTAATTGCTTTCAAGCTTTCCCCGCGGCGCCCGCGTTCGATGATCGTGCTTAAGTAGTTTCTTCCGCCCGGACCGAAAATCCACCCTGTTCGGACAATTACAGTGCGAGCTGAGGCTGCTTGAGCGCGTCGCTCTCCCTCGAGTTTCGAAGCCCCGTAGACACTTTCCGGATTCGGATCGTCGCGTTGGGTATAGAATCCGTCCTTGTTTCCATCAAAAACGTAGTCTGTGGAGATCGTGACGAATACCGCGCCGGCGCGCCGGCTATTCACTGCCAGGTTCTCTACAGCATGCGCGTTGACTGCGTAAGCGCGCTGATGATCACTCTCGCAGGCGTCGACATCGGTCCACGCGGCGCAATTGATGACAGCTTCAGGTCGTTCGCGTCCAAGAGTGACCCCCACTGATTCGGAGTCCGTGATATCCAGGGTTTGATGGTCACACGCTATGACGTCATCTTTTTGAGTCAAGCAATACTCGGCCACGGCTCGGCCGACCATACCACCCGCTCCCACGACGAGAACTCTCAAGGCAGGTGGACCTCCGTTCCATAGTGTCGCGAATAATACTCGCGATACTGGCCACTACGAGCACGGTCAATCCACTTACCGTTGTCCGCATACCATTGAATGGTCCTCTCGAGACCGCTCTCCCATGACTCCTGAGGTCGCCACCCGAGTTCGGTTTCTACCTTCGTCGGATCGATGGCGTAACGCCGGTCGTGCCCCAGACGGTCTTTGACGGGGCGAATTAACGAGAGTGGCTTGCCAAGTCGCTCTAAAATGGCTGTCGCGACGTCTATGTTCCGTCGTTCGTTTCGCGCGCCGATGTTGTAGACATCGCCGGCACGGCCCTTCTCTAAAGCGCTGAAAATTGCGCGGCAGTGATCTTCGACGTAAATCCAGTCGCGCACATTTTGACCGTCGCCGTAGAGCGGGATTGGCTCGTCATGAAGGGCGTTGGACAGAATCAAAGGAATGAATTTCTCGGGGAATTGACGAGGCCCATAGTTGTTACCGCAACGCGTGATGACCGTGTTCAGTCCAAAGGTGTGATGAGCAGCCTGGACCAGATGTTCAGCGGCCGCCTTCGACGCAGCGTAAGGGTTCTTGGGTAAGATTGGGGAGCCCTCGGTGAAGAACGTGCTTTCGTCTTCCGGGAGACTTCCCATCACTTCGTCCGTCGAGACATGTAGAAACCGGCCGACCCCCTTGAGGCGAGCCTCGTCGAGCAGCACCTGAGTGCCGACGACATTTGTCTTCAGGAACTCGCCCGCAGAAGCGATGCTTCTATCGACGTGCGACTCGGCCGCGAAATTAACGATTGCGTCCACGTCATCATTCAAGCCGGCGCGCACTGCCTCTCTGTCACTGATATCACCGTGGATGAGTCTATGACGCTGTGGATCGAGCCCATCCAGATTGTCCACGTTTCCGGCGTAGGTGAGAGCGTCGAAATTGGTGATATGACAGGCAGGCGCGTCGCGCAGCATCATGCGGATGAAAGCCGAGCCGATAAAGCCGGCGCCGCCAGTAACGAAAAGTCTAACCATTGCGTTTAAGGAATGATCTACACTTGAACCATGAGTCCGATACGCGTCTAATCGAGTCGTGAAAGCGTTAAGTTACTCGAATCCTACCCCGCTGACCTCGGCGCGTGTCTTCTGGCATCGCCCATAGTTTCTTTTAGGCTTGCCTGCGCGGCTTCCAACATCTTAACGACTTTCAAGCCGTCGCGGCCGTCTGTCAGTGGCTGGTTGCCGCTTAGGATACAATCCACAAAATGCTGGCACTCGACCTTTAGAGGCTCGACGAAATTTATTTTCGGGATTAATACATCACCCGCACGCAGCAGAAGCTGGAATTCACCGAAGCTCTCGTAACGACCCAGCGACATCTCAGCCTTCGGTTTCTTTGAGACGCCCTTATCATAGACCGCTACCTTGGCGTCGGCGCTTACGTCGTCGTAGATTACCATCTTCTCACTACCGACTACCGTCATCCGCCTAAGCTTGTTGGGATCCAGCCAGCTGATATGGACGTTGGCTCCCACTCCGTCCGGATAATCCATCGTCACGAAAACCACGTCTTCAATTCCAGGCTGCACGTAAGAGTACCCGTGCGCGAAGATTCGTTCCGGAGTGGCGTCCAGCCAATAGTTCAGAATCGAAAAGTCATGTGGGCAAAAGTTCCAAAGCGCATTCACGTCCTGCCGAATGACTCCCAGATTTAAGCGCTGCGAATAGACGTAGTAAATCTCACCCAGTTCGCCGGATTGAATGTATTCCTTCACCTTGCGAACGGCCGCGTTGTAGATGAAGACGTGCCCGGTCATAAGGATCAACTTCGCCGCATCCGCGAGGGCTATTAGCTCTTCGCATTGCTGGCTGCTTTGCGCCAGGGGCTTCTCGACCATCACGTGCTTGCCCGCGCGCAATGCCGCGGCCGCGAGGTCAAAATGGGTCTGCACGGGAGTGGCAATCACCACCGCGTCAATTTTCGGATCGCCAAAAACCTCGGAAGCGTTGGCCAGCCTTTTCGGGTTGGGATACTGTCGTCCAAAGTTTTCCAGTCGCTCGGCGCGCTCATCACACACCGCGTATAATCGCGCATTGTTCAGGACAGACAGGTTCCGCGCCAGGTTTGGTCCCCAATAACCCAATCCAATTAATGCGAGGTTGACCATCAGCGAGTCGCCTCCTTTACCGCTTCGGCAACATAAGCGATCTGCTCGTAGGTCAATTCAGGAAAAAGAGGTAGCGACAACACCTCCATTGCCGCCTTTTCGGTGACGGGCAGCGAGATATCTCCGTAGCCCTGTTTCAGAAAAGCGGGTTGGCGATGTAATGGAACGGGATAGTGGATGCCGGCGTCGATACCTTTTGACTTAAGGTGGGCCAGCACTTTGTCGCGATGCGGCGTGCGAATAACGTATAAGTGATAAACGTGGCGCACGTCCTCCAACTCGTATGGCCGGACCACGTCACAACCGGCCAACAGTTCGTTGTAGAGCTTCGCATTGGAGCGACGGGCCTCGGTCCATTCCTCAAGATGCGGAAGCTTCGCGCCGAGGATTGCAGCCTGCAGGCCGTCCATCCGCTCGCCAAACCCGATTTCGTCGTGCTCGTACTTCGAGGTGCGTCCATGGTCCCGCAGTTTGCGGACCTTAGCGAGCAACTCTTCATTGTTGCCTGTGACCGCACCCGCGTCGCCATAAGCTCCCAGGTTCTTGCCCGGGTAAAAGCTGAAGCAGCCGAGATCACCGATGCTCCCGCAACGACGGCCCTTGTATTCTGCTCCGTGCGCCTGGGCCGCGTCTTCGATCAACCAAAGTTTATGCCGCCGCGCGATTTCCAGTAGATCGTCCAATCGAGCGGGCTGACCATAGAGGTGCACCGGTATGATTGCCTTTGTACGCGGCGTGATAGCTTGTTCCGCCCGCTTGGGGTCAATGTTATAAGTGTCGGATTCAATTTCAACAAAGACAGGTTTGGCCCCAATCTGCGCGATG
Source organism: Acidobacteriota bacterium (assembly GCA_032160165.1). GTDB lineage: Bacteria > Acidobacteriota > Blastocatellia > Pyrinomonadales > Pyrinomonadaceae > QHXM01. The sequence goes on along the minus strand of JAVHWA010000162.1, from coordinate 69,406 downwards.
GGCTCGGCGGTCGCCATAAAGGTATGGGCGGCAGTAATCACCTCATCGCCAGGACCCACACCGCACGCTAAAAGCGAGAGGTGGAGCGCAGCGGTGCCGGACGCGACACCAACAGCACCTTTAGCTCCGACGTGATCGGCAAATTTTTGCTCGAACTCGAGCACCTCTCGTCCGAGAATGAAACTTGTGTTGTCCAAAACTCGCTGAATCGCGGCGTCAATTTCTGGCTTAATGCCTGCATACTGCGCCTTCAAATCGACTAACGGAATCGTCATCTAATTGCTCTCCTCTTTGATCAAATCAGATATCTCGTAGGCTGCTATCTCGCTTACGTCTTTAACTACCCGCGCCGGGTTGCCGACGACAACTTTGCCGTCGGGTACATCGTGAACCACCACGGAGCCGGCGCCTATCAGGGCGTTGCGGCCGATCGTGACGCCGGGCAGTAGAGTGGCATTGGCTCCGATCTTCGCCCCGGTCATGATGTGGGGGCCCTTTAGCGTGGCTTTGGCGTTCGGGCTGAGCGGATAGAGCGCGTTCGTGAAGACAACATTTGGACCAATCCAGGCCTCGTCTTCAATGACGGAGTACTCAGGGATAAATGCGTTGGAATGAATACGAACCCTGTTGCCTATCTTCACATGATGCTCAATAACAGAATGTGTTCCGATACTGACGCCTTCACCAATCTGGTTCAGCTCCCGAATCATGACGCCGTGTCCCGTCTGGAACTTCGCGCCGATTACATTACCGGCGTAGATTACCGTATGCGAACGGATGACCGAACCCGCACCGATCACTGTCTCGACCTCACCCGGCTGGGAATCGCGTAGAGGCACCCCGATCAACGCAAACTCTCCAACAGTTGTCTCTTTGCCAAGACTTACTCCCGGATAAATTTTGAATGAGTCCACTATCCTATCTCCCCCCTGATTCCAATATCTTCCCCAAAGCGTAAAGTTCTTTGGCTAGTGCGGTCTCGCATCGAGAATTTCGTCCATGAAGCGCGACAACTCTCCAGCCGCATGCTTCTTCGTCGCAAGCTGACGAGTGCTGTCGGTCTCGGACTCCGTGCTCATTCTCGGTAACGCTTCGATTACTTTGACAAGGGCTTCAGGTTCCTTGATCACAGTGAGAGACTTGAAACGACGACCAAGCGATTCTAAATCCGGAGGCGGCGTACAAAAAACCAGGGCAGGCTTTCCTGAAAGGATCATCTCAAAGATCTTTCCTGTAAAGCCCGTGTACTTCTGCGGCCACCATGTCGGATAAAAGCCCGCGGTACTTTCCCTCTGAAAAAAGAGCGCTGTTTGGTGACTGACCGGGCCAAGAACGTGCACAAACGGCCACTTCACATATTGGGCGCGATCGTGAGGGCCGCAAAGCACCACCGCGCAAGTCTGCCCGTTTCGCCCGTTGAATTCCGCCACCGCCTTGAATAGCAATTCGATCTGCTGCGGAGGGTACAACGTGCCCGTATAAGTCAGCACGATCTTATGGCGGTCCAGCACATCCTGAAACTTCGCCACAGCCTGGCTGTCGTTAGCATCGGGCCGCGCGTTTTCCACCGGTTCAGCGCCGTTATAGATAAGCCGGATAGGAATGTCTAACGGCGAAAGTTGGTCCCTCAGTGCGTCAACCACACCTTCAGAGGCGGCGGTGACGCCCGCCGCAGACCGCAAATGTCTTCGTTGGATCGCATATTTCAACCGTGTTCCGGCCCCCCGGTCAAACAGTTCGAGCCAGATATCGCGGTAATCGGCTATCCATGGAACACCAAACCGCCGGGCCAGTTTTCGCGCGATCAGGAACATGGCCGGCGGGCTGTACGAACCGATAATGAGATCCGGCTTGAAGCCGGATGTTTCGAGGTACCGAGAGCATTGTCGATACCAACCTGAATGGTCCGGATCGGGCCAGGCGAAATGAGCCATTCCTCGGACCTTCCCGGGGAGGGGCAACCTGCTCCAGGCACTCTTTTCAAAGCGGGTATAAACCGCACCGTTCGATTCGATCCAGGGCTGGTTTAAAGTTTGAGTCGGACGACTCGAAGCATAGAAATCATTTCCTTTGCGTTCTTCAGGGTCATAAAAGCGGGTCAGCACCAGCGGCTCGTAACCGAAGGCGGGTAAATGACGCGCCCATCCTTCCAACCGCCGGCCAGCCATGAAGTTTGCCGGCGGGTAGTACAAACCCAGAATCAACACCCTGCGCTTTTCCGTTTTCATATGCCAAGCCAATTTGTCGTACAGCTTCTAGAATTCGATCTGTAGTTTATCAGCCCAGCGGATCATATTCAGCCAACGCCAAACTTTATTCTGGTAAACCCGGCGGCCGCTTACCACCTCTCCCCAGTACTGTGCCATCGCCTTCGAATTAAGCGCCGGTATGCTTCTTCCTGCCTCGCTACGCAAAACTTCGCTCACCCACGATTGCGATTTAGTAAGCCACTGCTGTTCAGGAGTGTCAAAGCCGATCTTGTCCTGGCGATTCAACACATCATCGGGCACGATCCCACGCATCGCCCGCCTAAAAACGTATTTGGACGTGCCGGCGGAACTGATAAGGTACTTTTCCGGGAGCGATAGTAGAAACTGTACCAGGCTAGCCGTCAGGAAAGGCACTCGGCTTTCAATCGAGTGCGCCATCGCCAGGCGATCTTCATGGCGTAGGAGCATTGGCAAATTGCTCTCGACCAGCATGTGGTGGAGTTGCTCCTTCAAACTGTACCCTGGCTGCTTTGCAAACGTGAAGTTGACCTCCCGCCTGGAGAACCAACCCATATCAAGCCATCCAGGTTCGTATGCTGTCTCAGCCCCTATCATTCGCTTAGCAATCGTTCCCACGCTGGACGGCAGTAACTGCCTTCCCGCGCTTCGAAGCAGAGCAGATTTTGCGATTTCAGGACGGCCGGAAATTCCTGTCAGCAACTGGAAAGCGGAGCCCAATCGCCCGCTCCGAAGAAAGGAAGCCATTTGGGTAGTGACATAGGAAGGGTACCCCGCCAAAATTTCATCCGCCCCTTGTCCACTGAGCAGCACCTTGAATCCGCTTTCATGGGCCCTCCGCAGAACACAGTACTGTGCGTAAATACTCGTGCTGTCAAATGGCTCATCCTGAGATTCGACAAAACCATCCATCTCGGCAATTAACTGCTCAGGCGCCACTCGGATTTTATTAACGTCAGCCTTCACGGTAGAGCCGACCAGGTCGATCCAGCGCTCCTCGTTCAGCAGCGGATCGTCCGCCGTGTAACCGAAAACGCTCAACTCCGAATGAGGATTTATCGAGCGCATACAGGTAACGATGGCCGACGAGTCAATGCCTCCGGAGAGAATGCTTGCAGCTTTGACGTCGCAACGCAGATGCATCTTGACGCTGCGCAGAAAGAGTTCGCGCAGTTCTTCGGCGGCGTCTTCTATGGAAATATTAAGCTGCCGCGTGAGATCGACTTTCCAGTAACGCTCAGGGCGCGCGTCTTGCGGACGGTCAATGTGAAGCGTCAGGGAATGCGCGGCGGGGACTTGCTTGATGCCTGCGAACAGCGTTTCCTCACCATGGTCCGTTAGCCCTGACAGCAAGTACTCGTATAGCCTTTGAGGATTAACTCGACGACCGACGTGAGTGTGCTGTAAGAGTGCTTTGATTTCGGAAGCGAAGATGAAACGTTCGCCGTCGTTAACGTAGTAAAGTGGCTTAATTCCGAACCGATCGCGCGCCAGGAACAGTTGTCGCTTTGTTCCATCCCAGATTGCGAAACTCCACATGCCTTCGAAGTGAGACAAACAATCAATGCCCCAGCGCTGATACGCTGTGAGAATTACTTCCGTGTCGGTGCCGGTGCGAAACTCAAAACGCTCGCGAGCCAATTCATCCCTAAGCTCGACGTAGTTGTAAATTTCTCCATTGAAAACAATCCAACACTTGCCGTCCGCACTCTTCATGGGCTGATGCCCGGCCGGCGAGAGATCGAGGATGGAGAGCCGTCGAAATCCGAGGGCGAGATCGAATTCCTGGGTATCAAAGCTTTCGAGTGGGGGCAGATCGAGATTGGGATAGGTATCGCGTCCGCCGGCTTGCGCTATCTGCTGCGTCCGAGTGTTGAGGAGTACATAGCCTTCGTCATCCGGCCCACGATGGCGCAGAGAATTAGTGGACCGCCGAATCGCTTCCGTTTCGAGCAGGCGACCACCGCCGTCATGATAGTGCCACAGGCCGGAGATACCACACATGTGTTGTGCGCGCTTAGTTGAGTTGGAAAACTTGCTTTCTTTGGATTATCGCGCCGATTCGAGTAGCAATTGAATCGGTCTGGCCGAGGAGTTTAACGGGGATACTAACCCTATTAGGACTGCCTTGTCTTTTCTAACCGATTAAGATCCAATCACCGTACAAAGTCATTTTCTCAGACAACCGAACGTGATGTGATCGGTGCGCGCAAGATTCCGTATTTAAGCGCTCGGTAAACCTTGCGTGACCCTTTGAAGACCCGACCCTGCATCAGCTTCACGTAAGATGGGTAGTCCCAAAATGTTTTCCTGGGAAGACCCATAATCGCTTCGAACTCGCTCTCGGTCAACCCCAGCTTCTTGATCACATAAATTCTGTCCTGCTCCTGCAGGTCCGCCGGATAGGTCTCGTTCTCCAGTTCCTGTAAAGCTTCCTCTCGGGTAATCTCGCCTGAACAAATCAGGCTTGAAAGATGAGACTTCCGTTTGTCGAACCCGAATTTTCGGGGCAGGATATAGCCCTGATAAAACCTGGTGTAGATGCTCTCATAATGCTTGCCGCCGTAATACTTCCAATCTAACTCTTTTTGCAGGACCTGCATCGCATCTTTTTTCACGTAGTCGAGGTAATTTAGAATATCCAATTTACGGACCCGGCCATATCCGCGCACAAGGTTCTTCAGACTCAAATGCGGGAAGGTCTTGAATGGCACGCGGCCGAATTGGTTATGGACGCTCTTTATGTATTTCCAATCACGATGTCCCGTTGACCACGCCGCCGGCAGATGAGTTTCAGTACGATAGTTTTCTCCCCAGATCGTATATTTCACTCCCAGCCTCTCGGCCGTTTGATGAACCGATGCGACGATCGCATGATCGCTCGGGATTTCGGCATCAGGAGTCGAGGCCTTGAGAAACGAGAGTTGTATGTCCTTGAACTCGGTCCAGTCGATAACGAGAGTGTGAAGGTCGATATCCAGCCTGGTCAGCGTATTTTCGATATTCTTCACGGCCAGTTCGGAATCCCAGCCATTATCAAGATGTACGGCCAGAGGTCTCAATCCAAGCTCTTTGACTTTGTACGCCACGTACGTGCTATCGACCCCGCCGCTGACTCCAATCACACAGTCGTACTGCTTATTCGCGCCCTTCTCTTTAACGTCGGCGATAATCGCATCCAGCTTTTGTCGCCCATCCTGGCCGGTGAAGACCGCTTCTTTGTTGACCTGATCGTACCTACGGCAATGATCACATATGCCGTCGTGGTCGAATTGGATATCGGGGTCAGTGGTATCCATAACGCACTTCACGCAGATAACCTGACCTTCATTTGTTCGCTTGGGATTCATCAATTCAACCTGCGCTCCAACTCGTTCACGGGCGGATATGTTATCAAGACAGCTCGATGGCTGCCCTGAAATACGAAGAAACTGCCGGCGGAGACTGCCGAGGCTCCAGCCTTCTTTATGGCATCGGCGAAATCGTCAAGCTTGCCGGCGCCACCACATGCTATCACCGGTATGCGCACGGATTTCGAAACCTGGCCGATCAATTCAAGATCGTACCCCTGCATCGTTCCGTCTCGGTCGATCGAGTTCAAGAAGATTTCGCCCGCGCCCGCCTGCTCCATCTGAACAGCGAATTCTATAGGATCAAGATTAGTAGATTTTCTTCCGCCCTGGGTGAATACGCGGTTCTTTCCGAACAGATTCTTCTTAACGTCAATTGAGACCACAATACTCTGGCTACCGAATAACTCCGCGGCTCGTTTTATTAATGAGGGGTTTTCGACGGCTTGGGTATTGATGGCGACTTTTTCGACGCCAAGCTTAAAGAGTTCGGCGATATCTTCTACTGTTCTGATGCCCCCGCCATAACAGAATGGCATGAAGCATTCGCTGGCGATCTGCGTTATCAGGTCGATCGGTGGCCTTCTGTTTTCGATCGTGGCAGTTATATCGAGAAAGATTAGCTCGTCAACTTCTTTCTCGTTAAAGATCTTGACCGCATTGATCGGATCGCCGACGTACCTGGGCTGCTTGAATTTGACCGTCTTAATCAGGCCTTCGTTCTTCAGTAACAAGCACGGGATTACTCGCGTTCTCAGCATCGGATCTTCACAAAGTTCTTAAAAACGTTGGTGCCGAATTTATGACTTTTTTCCGGATGAAACTGTGTCCCCATGATATTGCCGCGCCGGACCGCAGAGACGAAGTCATGTCCGTAATGCGTGGTGGAAAGAACATCGGACTCTTGATCGGATCTGACATAATATGAATGCACAAAATAGAAGCGGGACTCTCCATCCATATCTTCAAAGATACCGTCCCGTTGTCTTATTACCACTGAATTCCAGCCCATGTGCGGAACCTTGAGGTTCGGTTGCTCGCCATTGAATTTGAACTTCACCGTTTCCGCATCGATCCATCCCAGCCCGGGTAAATTTCCTTCCTCGCTTCCCCTGGTCAGCAATTGCATTCCCAGACAAATTCCCAACACGGGCACTTTGTCTTCAATGGCCCTCCGATTTAAGACCGGCAACAAACCAAGCTCGTCGAGGTTTACCATTCCGGTATTGAACGAGCCGACTCCGGGTAAGATAAGTTTTTCGGCCTTCTCGATGACTGAGGCATCGGAGGTCACAACCGCCTGCTCGCCAATCTTCCTGAGCATGTTTGCGATCGACCCCACGTTTCCCATCTTGTAATCAACGATTGCAATCATAAGCTTATTACTTTACGTCCGACATCACGCTCCCGCGCATTTCACCTCATCGCCTCTCGGAGAACCGGGATATTCTCATATCTCGCAGAGTGTCTGCAGCTGGCGCTCAAACTTTGAGCGCTTGCTTCATATTCTGCATGGCGCCAGGCTTGTAGTAATAGGCACTCAAAGAATCCGGGACGGTATGATGCTCTAAATCTCGCGCGATTGCGAGCAAAGCCTCGGGCGTTTCTGCTAACAGAGCGTGCCCGCGACGAAAAAGAGGAAGGACCCAACCACAATTTGCCAACGGAAGTATTACTGTGGGTACACCTAATCCTAACGCATCATAGTGGCAGGTGGATGATATACTCAGGTGCAAGTCAGCGCCGGAAATTAATTCGAACGTTGATGGTCCTTCACTACCCGCAATCACCCGGACTCTACTGTCGGCGCCAAAGGAGCGCACATATATTTCTTTACTGGATTCATAGGCCGGATGTAACTTTATGTAGAGATCCAACTCCAGCTTTTGCTCTGCGATTCTTAGGAACTCATCTACAAAACTAATTAGTTTCTCTGTGTCTACGCCCTGAGTAGTCAGAACTATCCGGCACGCTGCCCTCTCGTGCCTTGAGCCTTTGGCTAACCCTGGTCTCCTATATTGATCCATCCTCAGACTGCCCACCGCGTGCAGACTTGTTCCCCAAAAGCCCTCTCGCTCCAATTGTTCCTTCCAATAGTCGCCATACAGCAACAGCCGATCGGGAATGGGCATCTTCGACTTATAGCTGGAGGCGTACGACGACCAGCCGTATTCAGGCCCACCTGCCAAAAAACCTCCATGCTGGAACTCGCAGACCTCGACTCCTCTCTCTTTGGCCGCCGCAATCGCAGAATGGTCACTGAAGCCATCGGCCGAAAGCAGGAACTCAGGTCTTATTCGCCCGAAGAGACTGGAAAACAGTTTCTTCCGCCAGTAAAACTCGTCGAGTCTCGCAGCTATTCTCGAACTGGAAAACCCTTCAAGCCCAGGTTCCTTTCCAAGGCTCTCGCTTAGCTTTTCCGCGACGCGCCGTATGTCACGATGACGGCCGAACCGGGGAAGTACGAGGGTAGAGAGGAGGCCGAAAGCCGTCGAGGTAACATCGCTCTTGATCTGGGCGGCCTTCGCTCGCGGCAAGAAGCTTTTGTTATTCAGTGTCTCAATCTTGAAGTAGCTCCCAAGCTCGGGGAGTAGCTCGTCGAAAAAGACGTTTTTGAAACGTTCACCCACTTGTTCCATCAGTTCTGAGGACAAGGTCAGAGCGACGTAGCGGGCCCTCCGCGGAAATAGCAGGCGGTACGAGTCTTTGACGGCGATGGCGCATAATTCGCGAAACTTAAAAGACTCCTTCGTGACTGCGAAAGGCAGTTTCATCAGGTCGAGGGCGACCGGAAAACGCAGCACCGGCCAGATGCACCAGCCGTCAACTTCATACTGCAAAAGGTCATGCTTCTCTTCGATCTGTCTTATTATTTCACCGACTTCTTCTGAAGAAATCGGCTGCGCGCGGGCGGTAACCAATGGCTCAATGTTTTCTATTACTGCTTCCATGACGGTGAAGTCTTCAGATAAATCGCAGATCAAAAATCCTTTGAGGCGTCCTGCTGTTTATCTCAACAAAAAGAAATCTCTTACGGCGTTTATCACCAGGGTCTGATGCTCGCTACTTAGACCGATGGAAGAGGGAAGGCTTAAAGCCGTTCTATTCAGCCTCTCAGATTCGACGCACTGGTACGACTGGCTGCCGGCATGTGCGTGACTAAGGTGTAATGGCTGCCATAGAGGCCGTGCCTGTATCGCTTGCTCGTCGAGAGCACGCATCAGCTCTCGGGAGCTCTTTTTGTGAACGCTTTCATCAACCAACAGGGTGTACAGCCAAAAAACACTGGACGCCCATGGCGCCTCGCGCATTGGAGTGAGGCTGGTTATCTCCTTGAAACTCTCGGTATATAAAGAGGCGATCCGGCGCTTGATTGCTATGTGGTCAGGGAGCTGCTCCATTTGCGCGCAGCCGAGGGCTGCCTGAATGTTGGTCAGACGATAATTGTAGCCAATCTGGTGATGGATATATTCAACCGGATCATCCTTGGCCTGTGTGCTGAGATACTTTGCTTTGGTCGCCCAAGCCTGGTTATCGGTCACCAACATGCCGCCGCCGCCCGTGGTGATGATCTTGTTGCCGTTAAAACTGAAGCATCCAATGTCCCCGATGTGCCCGATCATTCGCCCTTTATACTTTGCGCCCAGGCCTTCGGTCGCATCCTCGATCACAACCAGATCGTACTTGCGTGCCAGCTCCAACAGGGGATCCATGTCCACCGGGTGACCGAGGATGTGGACCGGAAGAATCCCTTTGACGCGTCGACCGGTCGTCTTGTTCCTCAACTCACCATTGGACCACGCGCATTCGTCCTCGAGGAAAGCCGCTACTTTTGTTACATCAAGCTGCCAGTACTCGGGCTCGGCATCGATGAAGACAGGCCAGGCGCCGACATATCGAACCGCATTCGCCGGCGCGATGAAGGTAAGAGTTGAAATCAGCACTTCGTCGTCCGGTTGAACGTTCGCCACAAGAAGCGCGATGTGAAGCGCGGCCGTGCCACTGCAAGCAGCGACACCGTATTTAGCCCCGACGTAAGCTGCCAGGTCGGACTCGAATCGGTCGACAAAGGCGCCTACCGACGAGACCCAACCTGTATCCAAACATTGGTTGACGTACTTCCAGGCATTGCCCCCGATTTCGGGGACGCTGAGCGGGATTGAGCCTTCCTGTGCGGGGGCACCCGGTTCAAACGACGTAGTCATTGGGTCGGTACAACTCCAGATGCTCTCGCATCCAATCTATTGTCTGTGCTAGTCCCTCTTCCAGATTCACAACAGGTTTCCAGCCCAGGACGGTCTGCGCCAGCGTGTTGTCGGCAAGCAAACGCTCGACTTCGCTTCCATCTGGCCTGATGCGCTGCTCATCTCGCTCCACCTTTACGTCTTGATTGACGAGGCGGGCGATTGTTTCAGCCAGGTCGCCGATGCTGATCTCTCTGCCCGAGCCCAGATTGATGGTTCGTCCGATGGCCTCGGGAACAGAGGCCGCCCGCAGAAAACCCTGGACGGTGTCGGTCACGTAATTCAGGTCACGGGTTGGATGCAAACTCCCCAGGCGAACCCTCTTTCCTGTAAGACACTGGGTGATGATCGTGGGCACTACTGCGCGGGCTGATTGACGCGGTCCATAGGTGTTAAAAGGACGAACTGTTACCACCGGCACCCCAAACGATAAATGGAAGGCTTCGGCAACCTTGTCTGCCCCGATCTTACTCGCAGAATATGGCGACTGCCCTTGCAACGGGTGAGACTCGTTGATGGGGACAACGCGTGCAGTCCCGTAGACTTCGCTGGTTGAAGTATGCACCACTCTCTCAACTTCGACGTCGCGGGCGACCTGTAATACGTTGAGTGTCCCTTCAACGTTAGTACGGACGTAGGACAAAGGCGCGTCGTATGAGTATGGGATAGCGATCAACGCTGCCAGGTGGAAGACAATCTCCACCTCTTTCATCGCCCGGCGCACACTATCGCGGTCAACGATATCGCCGGCCAGAACTTCGATATCGCGGCGCACGGCGGACCTGTCCAGCCATCCGGCTGCGCCCAACGCATTATAGTGAACGAGCGCGCGGGTGGTCGCTCCCGCCTGCACTAATCCCTCCGCCAGATGACTACCGATGAACCCGCCGGCGCCGGTGACCAGGACTCGCTTACCAGCCCAGTTCAACTTTCAAGCCTCCGTTCCTGACATCTTCCTGAGCCCGAGCGTAATCAACGTCGTTGCCGATGTCTAACCAGTACTCCATGATGGGAAAACTTACGACTCGGTGTCCCTCATCGATCAAGCGTTGAATCAAGTCTGTCATATTCGAGTGTTCGCCGTTCGGTATGTATCGATGCGCCGATGGCTCCAACAAATAAATGCCCGCGTTGACAAGAAAGCTCACCAAAGGCTTTTCCACCAGGCCACGCACATAGGGCCCATCACTTTCGATAACCCCATAGGGCACGTTCATATCGTACTTTCGTACCGCAACCGTCAACGCAGCCTTGTTCTCATTGTGGAACGCCAGCATGGATTTGAAATTAACACCGGTGAGAATATCGCCGTTGATAATCAACAAAGGCGTGTCCGGAGCATCCATCAACCCCAGCGCTCCGGCAGTTCCTAGTGGACGATCTTCCGTCACATAACTGAGCTCGATGCCGAATTCGTGCCCGTCGCCGAAGTGCTCTTTGATCTTCTCCGGCATGTAATGCATGGCGACGTTTACTCGCCTGATTCCAATCTGCTGCAACTGGCCGACAATCACTTCCATCAGCGGGCGATCACCGATGGGAAGCATCGGCTTCGGCATCTCATCCGTCAATGGACGCAGTCGCGTTCCGAAACCACCCGCCATGATCACCGCCTGCAATGGCAACACCTGATTCGGCAGCAATTCATCCAGCGTCACCAGCCCGACCACGCGGCCTTCTTCATCCAGCAATGGGATCTGATGTATTTCACGCGCCTGCATCTGCTGCAACAGGGTGGCGTTTGGCGTTCCACGCATGGCGGTCACAGGTTGCGGATAAGGCGAGTTGGCCTTTCGGATCAGCAACTCACTGACCGGAGCCTCGAGGTCCTGCCCGGCAAGCAGCGCCCGACGAACATCGCCGTCGCTGATCGTGCCTGTCAAACCGCCGCCTTCGTCGGTTACCAGGACGATGCCCTTCTCATTCCGGTCGATGCAGGCAATAGCGTGCCGGATGGATTGCTTGGGGCTTATGCAAAGGTTGGACAGATCAGCGCTCATTCAGTCTTTACTGCGAAAGTTGGAATATTAGCGTCATAGCCCTCTCAGGATACGCGATGGATCAACTTCCACTCTCCGTCTTCCTTCTCCCAGAGATGCGGCGACCTGAAGGTATCGCACAGTTGAGTGAAGTATTCGTCTTCCATCTCGATGAATTCCATCACATCACGAAAATACTTTTCTGGAAATTCGCCATCAAACTTTCGCACCAGGGCTACGCCTTCTTCGCGTGTCAGGTGCTTATTTCGAATCTCCTGAGAGGCGTCGTAAGACGCTCGCCCCAATCCGAACTTGATGTACGTCGTATAGTAGTGAAGATCGTCGATCTTATCGTCAAGGCTATTATACTTGCTGTAAGTCCCTTCCGTTCGATAAGGTCGGGCTTCAAAGCCGGTGTGCTCGACGGCGTGGTAATACGCTTCCTGCGGCGTCCACTTAATATAGTAACCCATGTAGTGGACTTCGATCTTTGCTTCTTCGAGCTGTCGGTAATCGGCCGGCAGGTAGGCCGACAAATCATTGAGCGAGAGCTTGTACTCTTCCATCAAGCGAGGGATGGGAACGCCGCCCAGATTGATCTCGGACAAATCACGCATCGCGTAATAAGACTTATCGCGCAGAGAGGAATTTGTTTCCGCGATCGGGTTGCCGTATTCCGCTTCCGACTCTCCGTAGAAGATTAAAGGCAACTTGTAACGGGCCGCAATCTTCGGCGCCAGAGTCTTTTGTCCGAGAATGAAAGTCTGAAACGGATGCAGCAAATTCTCAATCGAGAGCTTCGTCAGGAGACGATGAACGCGGCCATTGGGCTTGAAAGTGATGTTGTCGAAGCCGCCGACTTCGAGCCAGTTGCGAAAGTTCTTCAGGCCGTAATCGGTATAAAGAATCGGCGGCCACGTCACCGTCAAAGGGTGCATCCCGTACTTGTACTTCAAAAGATGCGCCGCATAGGCGCTGTCCTTTCCGCCGCTTCCGGGTACAAGACAATCATACTCCCCATCATTGCGACGGTACTGGTCAAGCAGCTTATGCAACTCCTCTTCGCGACGGGCCCAGTCAATCTCTTCTTTTTTGACAGCGTAGCGGCAAGCATCGCAGACGCCGTCTTCGCCGATGTGCAGGGTCGGGGTAATGCGATCGCGTGTGTGCCTGAACTCGGGATAAGATGATGGCCGTTGATTCGACATCACACACTTCTTACAGAAGACCACCTTTTCAGGCAGCCCGAACTTCGCTTTCCTATTCTCGCTCATTTAACTCCTCTTGAGGTCAGCCGCTGGATATGCGACGCAAGATTACAATAAATCTTTAAGCCTTCTCTGCCGCTGCGTTCCGGATGGAACTGGCAGGCAAATATATTTTGATAATGAATGCTTGAACAAAACTCGATGTGTCCATAGCGCGAGACCGACAGGATGACGCCCTTGTTTTCAGGCTGTACGATGTAGGAATGGACGAAGTACATGAATTCGCCGTCTCGAATTTCCGCGAACGGCGAATTTTCCCAAGCGTCCTCTCGTCCGTTTTTTCCGTCCCCGCCGACATGATGAATGCTATTCCATCCGACCTGCGGCACTTTGAGCTTGCGCGCGCCCTCCGCGGGATGATCGAACGGCACTACTTGCCCCTCTATGATCCCCAATCCTTTGTGTCGGCCAAATTCGAAACTCTCGCTCATGAGCAGTTGCAACCCCAGGCAGACTCCGACGAGCTCTTTGCCGGAAGCAGCCACATCTTGTAAGACGCCGACAAGGTCCAGTCTGGAGAGAGTCGCCATCGCATCGCCGAATGCGCCGATACCCGGCAGGATAACGGCATCGGCCTTCAGGATCTCTGCTCGCTCCGAAGTGATGCCGACATCTAATCCGGCGTGCTCGCAAGCCTGTCTGACGCTGAACAGGTTGCCCATGCCGTAATCGACAATGGCGACTTTTGGTTTTTGTTCCAACCCCATTACCTGCGGGAAAGCCGAAAGCGTCGACGCTATCAACCCTCTTCCTCAATCTGGCCGGGACGACGGCACTCGACGCCCCGCTCTATTAAGTACTCTTTAATCTCCGTTATTGAAGCGTCCTGGCCTTTCGAAGCCATCCCACCTTTGCGAAGAAACTCTGTGTTGCCTTCTGTGTAGTTGTTCTGCTGGCTGAGCTGGGAACGCCTGACAACGTTGTAATGCAGCATAGAGGCAACGCTGACCGCATCGGCCTTGCCTACTGTAATCACGTCATGGATGTGGCTGACACGGCCAGCTCCGCCGCAGGCAATCACAGGGATGGGAACGGCCTCGGCTATCTTTCGCGTCAATTCAATGTCAAATCCTTTGCCCGTGCCTTCGTTATTTATGGAGGTCACGGCAAGCTCTCCCGCGCCCAGTTCGGCGGCGCGCACCGCCCACTCGAATGCGTCTATCCCCGTGCTTTGGCGACCATAATCAACGTAGGCTTCGTAGGAGCCGTCCGCTTTCTTGATCGCCTCGATGGAAACCACAATGGTCGAGGAGCCAAAAGCGCGCGATCCTTCACGGATCAATTCGGGGTGTTGAACGGCGGCGGTGTTGATAGAAACCTTATCCGCGCCGGCTCGCAGGACGGTGCGAATGTCCTCAACACTTCTAAGGCCGCCCCCCACGGTCAGCGGAATAAAAATATCTTTCGCTGTTCGTTCGACAATATCCAGCAGACTATTGCGACCATAGAGACTAGCCACCACATCCATATAAATCAACTCGTCGGCGCCGTTTTCATAGTAGTAACGCGCAAACTGCTCCGGCTTACCAAGCACACGCAAGCCTTCAAAGTGAATGCCCTTCACCAGATTAGGCCCCTTAATATCAAGTCTGGGAATAATCCGAATGTTCAAATCCTTGAGGTTCCTTTATTGGCCGGCCCGCGCGCCGACCCTTCCTTATCTTTTCTCATGTGGCTTTGTACTCAAATCGAAAGCCGCCGATTTCCACATAGCCCCCGGGAGCGCCGGGGAAAGTCACAGCTCGCAGACGCCGGCGGATTTCCTCCGTCGTCATGTCAGGCTCAATTCTACAAAGCGCGTTCAACTCCGACCGCTTGTACGGTAATCGCGTCCACCTCTCTGTCGATTCAGGCAGCTCTTCTCCAGCCAGAACGCCCGACATCATTTCAAAAAAGAGCGCCAGGATTTGGGTATAGCATCTCTGTGTCAGGGAGTAGACCGAGTCTGCAGCCAGGAGGGGAAATCGTCTGACGGCGATGATTTTGCCCGTGTCCACGCGAGGGGCCATATGGTGGCACGTCACGCCAAAGTCGGATTCATTATTATAAATTGCGAAATTCGTGCAGCCTATTCCGGGATACTCCGGAGGGCCTGGATGAAAGTTGATGCTCGCAATGCGCGCGCGCTTCAGCAGGGCGTCGGGTACAATCCAGGGCGACAGATACGAGAGCAGATAATCGCCTTGCCATGATTCCGCTTCAGCGGGAAGAGGTGTCTGGCGTGTGCCTGTAATTACAGTTGCGCCGGGAAATTTCAGCTCGATAAACTCTTGCGCTTTTTCACAGTAAGAGTCATCTTGCTTGCCAAGGAACAGGACCGACATTACTCCTCCAAACCCTTTTCATATTGGAACAGTATAAGCGAAAATGCTTAATTGAATTCTAATGCAGGATCGAAGCGATAACGACCGTAGCAGCTTTGGCTCATTAATCACATCATAAGAAGGGCTTCCCTCGCCGGACCGCATCAGGCCGTGACCCCAGCAAAGAGTTGCTGAACCCAGGGCTTTCAGATCAGTGCGTTTGACCGGATTGGTTCTTAATCTCCAGTCCGGGAATCATCCGACGGTTCAACCTCCGTTCCTTCACTATCATCCTGATCGCGCCCCTCATCAACGGTCTTCAGTGGCTCTGCAGGCACGCCAATGACAACCATGCCCGGCGGAACATCTTTCACCACGACCGCACCGGCACCCACAATTGCACCGTCTCCTATCTTTATGGATTGCCTGACGGTCGCGCCGGCGCCGATATGCGCGCCGGATCCGACGTATACGCCGCCGGACAATTTTGCTCCCGTGGCCACATGCGCGTGCGCGCCAATGAGGCAGTCGTGCTCCACCACTGCGCCGCTGTTGACAATGACATTCGCGCCAAGTTGAGCGCCCGCATTCACGATGCTTCCGGGAAGAAGTTGTGCGCCCGGACCCACTTCGGCCCAACGCGAACAAATGGCAGAAGGATGCCTGACACCCAGAGGTGTTAGGTTGTACGAGAGGCCCAGTTCAAACAGGCGCACACGCTGATTGCCGCTCCCAACAGATCCTACTCCTACCACGAAATGATTAACGCCGCGCTCCGTCAACTCTGGCAAAATATCATACCCCCAGATGGGAACCCCAAAGATGTTCCGCCCATGTAGCGAACTGTCAGAGTCGAGAACGGCGTATATCTCCGCGGCCTCGCTCGCCTGTAAGCTATCGATTATGACGCGAGCATGTCCGCCGCCGCCGAACACTATGCAAATGGCTTTCATCTGTGAACGTACTAGTCTGTCGCGGCGGCCTCAGTCAAAGAGTCAAAAATCCGCATCGCAAAACCGCTTGATTAAGAGGGGCTGGGTCAGCGCGACTTCCTTAAGCCGCGTGATGATCTTGTCAGCGGCGGCGCCGTCGCCGTATGGATTTGATAATTGGAACAGACCTGCGCGGAACTCCTCACTACATGCGCTCTTGATGCCTTCCAGTATATCTACGTGGCTGTAGTCGACATCGATGACGTTCGCTCCCCGAGTGCGCCCCTGCTGCCTGATGCCGATATTGACCACAGGAAGCTTAAATGAGGCAGCTTCGACGATTCCGCTTGAGGAATTACCGACCATAGCGGCGGCGATTGCCATCAAGCTAAAGTAAGCTTCCGTTCCGAAATTGTCCACCAACCACGCCGAAGTATGCGTCCCGACATATTCCCTGATGGCGCGCGCAATGATTCGCCCGCCGGTGTCTGCATTGGGAAGCGTAAAGACGACCGGCATTCCCGAGGCGTGCAAAGCAACCAGCAGTTCCTCGACATGCTCCGCGGTCCGCTCGAATTCCAACGTCACCGGGTGGAGGGTCACCAACAAAGGCGCGTCGTTCAACTGCAAACCGAAGCGAGCCTCCAATTCCACAGTGCTCAGTAATTTCGTAGTATGCAGATTATCCAGCGAGGGCGCTCCGGTGACCGTTACGCGCCATCCCTCTTCTCCCATCTGTCGAACGCGACGCCCATATTCAGATGTAGTAACGAAATGTAGGTGACTGAGTTTGGTGATTGAATGGCGCAGGGCCTCGTCGATCGCGCCTTGCGTCAGTTCACCGCCGTGAATATGGGCGACTGGAATCTTAAAAGGCAAAGCGGCGAGGGCCGCCGCGTGCATCTCGAAGCGATCTCCGAGGACTAATAGAATATCGGGTCTGGTGCGCGTGTAGGCTTCGGCAAATCCCATCAGGCCCAGGCCCATGGATTTTGCCACTCCTTCCGGCGTCTCGGTGTCGAGCAACATCTCGACCCGTTCAGCGATCTCGAAACCGTCAGCCTCGATGGCCTCTACCGTCAATCCGAATTCAGGTGCCAGATGCATGCCAGACACGAAGAGGAGCAGTTTCAACTCCTTGTCTGATTGAATTCTTCGCAACACTGGAAGGTAAATGCCGTAATCGGAGCGCGCGACCGTCACCACGCCGATTGTTCTCATGAAAGCATCTCCAACGTGAGCAGCGTGCCCGCCCGGGCGGGCACGCGCATCCTGCGCCCAAGCACCTGAGGCAGCATAGCCGGCGAGAGGCCGCTGCCCGGGCGCTTAATCGAAATCAGAGCCTCGGTCAGCTTCGTTCCGGCCTCGATGTCGCGTGCTGCCACCAGACTCCGACGCGCTATCGAAGCGGTCTCGGCTTCGCTCGCCGCCGGCTCTTTGCGGCCATGCCCCAACGCTGCTTCAATCAGGCGAATGCCGCGCACCATTGCCGTCAGCTCCTCCGGCTCGAGCGACGCACGGTGGTCGGGGCCCGGCAAGTCGCGGGACAAGGTGAAGTGTTTTTCGATGATGCAAGCGCCAAGGGCAACAGCAGCAAGGGCAACTTCAATACCGCTGGTGTGATCCGAATAGCCAACCGGTACGTTGAACTTCTCCTCCATGGCCCGCATTGCGCGTAAGTTTACGTCCGCCGCTTCAGCCGGATAATTGCTCACGCAGTGCAACAAGATGAAGTCCTGGTTTCCGCAGGCAGTGATGCTCTGGACAGCAGCCTCGACTTCGCTCATCCACGCCATGCCGGTCGAGACTATCAAAGGCTTGCCTTTGCGCGCGACATGCGTGATGAAAGGCAGGTTGGTGATTTCGCCCGACGGCAACTTGAAAACGGGGACACCGAGCTCATCCAGAAAATCCGCGCTCTCTTCATCAAACGGAGTGGACATAAAGAGTATGTCCCGTTGAGAGCAATAACTCATCAGCACACGATGCGCCTCGTGCGATAGCTCCAGTCCGAGCAGCATCTCATATTGAGATTCTGTGGTGCCGGTATTACGGAGCTGATATGCAGCCTTTGGCGCATCTGATGTGACCAGGTGCTCCGCCTTAAAAGTTTGAAACTTAATTGCGTCAGCGCCGGCCTGGACCGCGACGTCAACCAGTTGGAGGGCGGATTCCAGACTCCCGTTATGATTCACGCCGGCCTCCGCGATGACGAAGCACGAATGACCTGGTCCCACTTCGCGGCCAGCAATGCTAATTGGACGTAAAGCCATTCAAATCTCTCAAAATCACATCAACCAGGTGGAGGTCCCATGGTGAATCAATATCTACCGAGCGCTCCGGCGGCATCACGTATGCGAAGGTACGCGGAGTATTCCAGTCTTCGCTTGCGAGCATCACCTCTCTTCGCACCAGATAGATCGCCCCGTTGAGAGCGTAAACAGGCGGCAACGCCTGGCGTGGCAAGTATCCCTTTGGCGGCTCGACAAAATTGAGGAGTCTACCGTCGTCCGCTATCCGTTTGCTGATGTATGGATGGTCGTGCGTAGGGCAAACGCTAATCACAGCGTCCGCATCTTTCTCCGCGGCAATGGCCGCGGCGGCATCGATATCTTCAGCCTTACGCAGCGGCGAGGTCGGCTGGAGCAGCATTATGTAGTCAGGCGGCGGGGCGGGTTGCGACTCCAGCCAGCGAATAGCATGGATAACTACGCCGTGATGGGGTGAATCGTCCGCGGCCAGTTCCGGCGGACGCATAAAGGGCACATCGGCGCCCCACTCCCGGGCTACATCCGCAATTTCAGGATCGTCGGTAGAGACGATGATGCGATCTAATGCCCGGCTCTCTTGTGCTGCCTTGATCGTCCAGGCGATCAGAGGCTTTCCGGCAAGCGACGCGATATTCTTTCGCGGAATACCCTTCGATCCACCGCGCGCAGTAATCAGGCCGACCATTGAGCCCATCAAGAATAACCTAGCTCCAGATTACGTTCAGAGAGTACCTGCGAACACTCTG
The DNA here is from genome assembly GCA_032160165.1 of Acidobacteriota bacterium. Classification (GTDB taxonomy): domain Bacteria; phylum Acidobacteriota; class Blastocatellia; order Pyrinomonadales; family Pyrinomonadaceae; genus QHXM01. The sequence goes on along the minus strand of JAVHWA010000162.1, from coordinate 50,086 downwards.
TCAAGCTCGATACTTTCTTACAAAAATCTCCTTTATGGAGATTAGCCGCCCCTGCTCCATTCTTCTGCGGACGACCAGCCAAGCCATGTTTAATCCTTTGACGTAGATTGTAGACCTTCACTCTGCTGACATAGCTCATCACGCGCATTTGTACTTTGGTGGGCATCTTATGTAGCGCCTGCCAAAATTCCTGCGGATCGATCGTATCCTCTAGAGTTTCCTTATGAATCCAGGCGGCGTCATATATGCTGATAAAGTACCGCGCCCAATCCAAATGATAGCCACCCAAGTCATCGCTGCGCACCGCTTGCACAGCTTTGACGCATTCAGCTATGCCATTAAAAATAACCGTATAATTCAAAGGCATGTGTGGATAAACAGGACCGTCATGCTCTTCAAAGAACTTTTGTACTCGCGCCTGGGATCCATTCATATAAGCAGCCGTATTGGAATCCGCTGATTTACCGACGATGGTTAGCGGGGTATCAAGATACAGATAGCCGCGTATGCTGGGAAGATACATCATCGTGGACGTGTAATCCGGAAATGGGCGCACAAAGAATATCCCGTATTTTTCCAACAGCGAGTTCACAATAGAGGTCTTAAAGCAGAAGGACATCCCAATCGGAAACGTATTGGGAGGGTTCAGGTCAAACATCTGTTGGATAGCATCCTTGGCCTGTATCAACCACTTGCGGCCGCTGAGTGGAGGTATATAGAGATTTCCTGCGCGATTTTCCTCAAACCAGGATGGGTGATAGTAAAGAGCTTGCCTCCAATAGACCCCTTCCGCGCCATCCTCATCCAGGCATTGATCTAAAACTCTCAAGAGATGGCGGGCGAAGGAATCATCATCGCCGGTGTACAGAAAATAGTCCCCGGTAACGTAGCGCAAAGCAAAATCCCAGTGGTCTGACATGCATAGCGTCTTGCTTGTCTTGACGTACTTGAATCGAGGGTCAGTTTCGGTCCACCGCCTCGCTATCGCCTCAGTGTCGTCACTGGAAGAGTTATTCGAGATGATTACTTCAAACGAGTCATGATCGAGCTTGGAAAGCGAATCCAGGGTTCCTTCCAGCAAATGCCCCCGATCTAAAGTGGGAACTACTAACGAATACTTCGGCATAAAATCCAAATCCTTCTCGGGTAAAACACTTAATCTAAATTAACGTTACTTAACTCTTTTGATGAAGCCGTCCGGCCAATAAGTGACACGTCGTGTAAGCGCGCTTTCATTAAAAAGAATTGCAGGATCTTCAATCACAAATTGAGGGTTCGCTTCCGTGAACTCTATCGCGGCCCTACGGGGATTATTCCACGACCAATCAGGCTCCGTGCGCGGGCCCCCGGCCACCTGCTCCATGATTCCATCCATCGCCACGATATATGACCCCAGGGTGACAAGAGGAGCGTAAGCATGTAACTCGGCCAGCACATGTTCTTTCGTGTGACATGAATCGAGAAAGACCATGACCTTCTCCCCGGGACGAATCTGCGCTTGAACTTCCTCAACCACGATAGGGTCGACTGAACTACCTTCGATCAAAGTGATAAAAGGAAAGAGCGCGTGCGCTTCAAGGGCCTTTCGGTTATGCGGACGAATCTCTATGTCAATGCCGAGGACGCGCCCCTTTTCCATAGCCTTGCAGAGGCTCGCATAAAAGACCAGCGAGCCGCCGTGCGCTACTCCAGTCTCAATGATCACGTCAGGCTGAACTGCATAAATGAGCTCCTGTAGCCGAATCATGTCGTCCGGCAGTTGAATGATCGGACGCCCTAACCATGAAAAGCTGTAAACGTACTTATTGTCCCAGCCACAACGGAGCCATGCCCTTGAAACAGCGTCAAATGCTTCCGCCGTATCCATTCCGTATTCGGAGCGCCCATGCTCTCCTTCAACAACAACCCGGCTGTTCTCAAAGTCGATGCTAATCAATTTGTCCTTGCCCGTCGCCATCAGGTTCAACCTTTATCCCTCATCTGAGAAAGCCTGTTACTGTTCTGGCTGTCCTTCGCGTCATCCGGCAGCAGCATGTGCACTAAACTCGGCTCGCCCGAAGGGAGTGAATCGTCTTCGACCCAACAGACTGTGTTATCAGATTCGGTCCGTCGCAATGGGATGCGTCGTGTCTCTCGAAAGCCAAACGCCTGGTAGAAGCCGAGGGCCTCGTTGTCAGAGCGTACACGAACCCCTAGCGTGCGAAGTCCAAGTTGCGCGCGCGCCCAGTTCAGCATAGTGCGCATGGCGGTTGTCATCAAGCCGGGTACTGCTTCGCCCCCCCGCACAATCGCGTCCGCCTCACCCGATTCTGTCTGCCAGTTAATGAACGCCAGACCCATGTAACCGAAGGTCTTGCCTTCAAGGTCATCAATCATAAAAAGGATTCGCGTTTCGTCTGGCCCTACCATCTCCGTCAGCCATCGCCGTGTTTGCTCCTCGGTGGCTTCGAATTCGTTGAGAAATGACCTGACAAATCGATTTCGCCAGGATGTTAAGACGCTGACATCCGCTTCGTTAAGCCTGTCGCTGGCCGTTGCGACCGGACGAAGTATTGCCCTCACGGGCGAGCCAATGGGTAGACACAGGGCCGGACCATCAGCAGTTGCCGATTTTTTGAGGGCGACAAGTAATTCATGTCCTAATGCCATTCTCTTTCGCCTCGAGGGGACGAGCGGTCCCTGTTGGCCGCGATTAAGCGCGGCGCCAGCTGAACAACACTCACGAACTCCAACATGAGCATTAATCACAGAGAAGCTGTCTTGCGGATTGGACTCATGCAGTTGACTGGCGGGCTGGCCTCTTGTCTGTTATGGGTGATTATGCCACACACCTGGCTTTTTTTTCACGTCGCGAAGAATGAAGTAATGCCCTCGATGACGCGATCCAGCGTATTGGTCGACATCATTGAATGAAGCGGAAGAGATACGATCTCGTGGCCAACTTTCTCAGTAACCGAAAGGTCGCCGCGACGGCAATCTTTGAGGAGGGTAAACCAGTGACCAGGTTGCCAATGAATCCCCGTGTCAATGCCCTGCGCGCTGAGATGAGCGCGCAGTGCGTCGCGCTTACCGCCGGGCACGCGGATGTAATAAAGAAAGGGAGTTATATCCTGAAAGTCTGTTTTCGGCACGATGACGTCGCTTGCGCGCCCCAGGTTTTCATTGTAGTACACACAAGCGGCTCGACGACTCTCCGCTATCTTCTCCATCTTCGCTAACTGCGCCAAGCCAATAGCGGCGTGCATGTTCGCCATATGATATCTGAAGCCGATCATCGTCATGTCGTAAGTCCATGCCCGCGCATTCTGATACATAACAGAGGCTGGCTGGCTCATGCCAATCAATCGCATTTCATGGATCTTCTTCAACTCCTCTTCCGAGCGCACCACGAGCGCACCGCCATCAATGCAGGTGATGGTCTTAACCGGATCGAAGCTGAACATGCAAATGTCTGAAAAGCTGCCAATGGGCTTCCCCTTGTACTTTGAGCCGAAAGCGTGTGCGGCGTCGTGCAGCACGCGCACGTTGTGTCGATCGGCGAATTCGGCGACACGTTCGTGATCGGAGAGCACGCAATCGTAATCCATCACAATTATGGCTTTGGTGCGCTGCGAGACGAGAGCTTCGGCCTTATCGAGATCAATGCACAGCGAGTCGTTGTCGATGTCACAGAACACGGGCTCGGCACCCGTCGCTAGGATGGCCTGAAAATCCGCCGCGTTGTTGAAAGACGGTGTAATCACTTCGTCGCCGGGGCCTACGCCGATAGTCAATAACCCCAAATGGAGTGCCGCATGCCCGGTGCTGACTGCAGCTACGTATCGATCAGTAGCTCCAAGGAAGCTCTTCAGACTATCCTCGAACTCGCCAACATAACTACCCATGCCGAGCCAGCCCAATTCCAGTGAACGAGTGCTGGCGTCAATCTCATCCTGCTCAATGAGGGGCTTGAATACAGGTATCTTTTCAGCAGGCATTGAATCTCCTCGGATAAAAATTAATGGGAATTATTCTCGAACTCAGCCGTCAATATCTTTGTACGAGGCGTCTCGGGGCGCAATCACCTCAACCGGGAGCGGCCATTCAACACCGAACGCAGGGTCATTCCATCGAATTCCGGCAGCGCTTTCAGGAGCATAGTACGCGGACATCTGGTAAAAAACTTCACTGTCGTCCTCTAAAGTTTGAAACCCGTGTGCCAACCCTTCCGGAACGTAGAGCATTCTGCGATTCTCCGCCGTCAGTTCTGCCGCAAACCACTTCTTGAAGGTGGCAGAATCAGGTCGCAAATCCACGATGACATCGTAAACTGAGCCCAAGGTACAGCGCACTAGTTTGGCCTGGGCATCCGGCGCTGCTTGATAATGTAGACCGCGCAATGTCCCTTTCTTCCTATTAAAAGAGATATTGCACTCGACCAATCGTGGGTTGAGATCTTGCGCTTCCCATTCTCTTTGTGACCAGGTGCGCGCAAAGAACCCACGCTCGTCTTCCAGTCTGATGGGCTCGATAATAAAGGCGCCTTTAAGCTTTGTGGGGATGAATTCCATCTACTGCTACTTAGAGGACGCTGCGCCCTCGCCCATGATCTTTGGCTCCGGCACGGGGGTGATAAACTTCCCCCCGCGGCGCAGATACTCCGCTTGCTGCACCAGAATCTCGTCGGCGAAATTCCACGTGAGCAGCAGGACATAGTCAGGAGGCTCTTTCAATAGCGTCTCCGGAGCATAGATTGGCAAGTGCGTGCCGGGAGTGTATCTCCCTTGCTTGAAAGTGCTGCGATCAACGACAAAATCGAGCGTCTCCTTGCCTATGCCAAAGTAGTTGAGCAACGTGCTGCCTTTAGCCGATGCTCCGTAAGCCGCCAGACGTTTCCCTTCTCGCTTCAACCCGTTGAGCATCATCACCAGGCGCTCACGTAAGCTCCCAACTTTGAGCGCGAATTCCTTGTAGAACGCGATGCTGTCCATACCGCGCTCTTTCTCCGCCCGCAGCATTTCACGGACGGCGCGAGACTGCGGTTTTCCCCCGTTGCTCCCCTGCCCCGATTTAGGACGAGTTTTCGACGCGAAGATGCGCAAGGAACCGCCATGAATCGGCAAACGTTCCACGTCGAAGATAGGGACATTGTGCCGGCGGAACAGTTGGTCGAGAGTCGTCAGCGAAAAGTAACATAGATGTTCGTGGTAGATCGTGTCGAACTCGCAATGATCAATCAAGTCGCCGACGTACGGCACCTCAATGACTGCGATCCCCGTATCTTTCAGCAGCACCTCGATGCCGCGTACCACACTATTCAGATCTGCGACGTGCGCGAGAACGTTGTTCGCATGGATGAGATCAGCCTGTTGGTTCGTCCCTAGCAGGCCCTGCGCAATCTCCTGGGTGAAAAACTCGCAGATGCTGGGTATCCCGCGCTCGTCCATTGCAATGCGCGCTACATTCACGGCAGGTTCGATGCCAAGCACGGGAATACCGCGCTCTTTATAAAACTGCAGTAGATACCCATCGTTGCTGGCGATTTCTATGACCAGACTCTCTTCGCTTAGCTTCTGTTCCGATATGAGCCGCGCAGCGATATCCCTCGCATGGTCCAGCATGGTGTCAGAAAAGGAGGACAGATAAAGATACTCGCGGAATAAGTCTTCAGGCGGGACGGTGACAGTGATTTGCACCAGGGCGCAACCGGGACAGAAGGCCAGGTCCAACGGGTAGCGGGGCTCAGGCAAATCGATTTCTTCAGCCGACAGAAAACGATTCGCCAGCGGCGTGCGCCCAAGCGACAAGACAACTTCCAGTCCCTTCGCGCCACAGGCGCGACAGGCGGTTATGGTCGACGCCGGCATGAGTCCCCTGCTATTTGGTTCAACAACTCCCTCACAGCTTCTCATCGCTAAGTTTGAGATCGGCCGCATCAGGCGATCTATCCGGAATTCTGCTTGTCCCCTGTTACGACGCGAAGAAATCTTTATACCATTGAATCGTGAGAGCGAGGCTCTCGTCGAGCGTGAAGATCGGTTTCCACGCGAGCATTCGACGGGCCTTGGCTGCGCTTAGGTATTGATGGCGGATCTCATTGCTCGCCTCGTTGCGGATATCGAGCTCCAGGGACGAATTCATTAGTTTAAGAATGCGGTCCGCCAGCTGGCGCACGGTCACCTGAATTTCATTAGAAAAATTGAAGGCCTGTCCGGCCAGCTCCTGCCGGTTCGCAAGTTGTTCGGCCAGCAACATGTAGACTTGCGCGCCGTCTTCGACGTAGAAATAGTCTCGCACATGGTTGCCGTCCGAACGGATGACGGGGTCGTGTCCACGCAAGACCGAACGAATCGTGCCGGGGACGATACGGCTCCAATTCAAATCGCCGCCTCCATAGAAGTTTCCGCAGCGCGCGATGACCACGGGCGTGCCGTATGTCGCAGCATAACTCTGCGCGATAAGATCGGCGCATGACTTGCTGACGTCATAGGGATGCCGCCCCTGAAGTGGCGCGTCCTCCTCGTAAGGCAACTGCGCGTGATCACCGTAGGCTTTATCCGATGACGCGATTACGATCTGCTTCACACGCGGGCTGCGTCGACAGGCTTCGAGCAGACGCCACGTTCCGGCAATGTTCGTTTCCAATGTCGAGGTTGGATTGCGGTTGGCAATAGGAACGATGGTCTGCGCGGCAAGATGAATTACAGTCTCGATCTCGTATTCACCCAGTACGCGCTCGAGCAACTCCTGATTACACAGGTCCCCCCGCACAGTCTTTACCCGCTCGATCAGATCGCTCCGCACAAGCTCGCTTTGCGGTACCCAATCGCGGACCAGGCAGACTGTATCGGCTTGCGCTTCCGTCAGTCGACGCACAAGCCAGCTGCCGACCAGCCCGGATCCGCCCGTAACCAACGTGGGGCGATCAAGCCAAAAGCTGTTCACTCCCACACCTTCCACGGGGCGGCATTCTCCTGCCACAAATTCTCGAGTAATCTCACGTCTCGCAGAGTGTCCATGCATTGCCAGAACTGATTATGGGGGAAGGCAACCAGTTGACGATCCGCAGCCAATTGTTCCAGGGCGTCCGCTTCCAGGCTGCTCTGTTCACCGTCCAAATATTTGAAAATATCAGGTTCAAATACCAGGTAGCCTCCGTTGATCCAACCTTCGCCAGTCTGTGGTTTTTCGATGAAGTCGGCCAGATGATCACCATCGAATGCGAGCCCACCGAAGCGCGCCGGCGGACGCACTGCGGTGACGGTAGCAAGTCGACCATGTTGTTTATGGAACTTGAGCAGTTCCGCCAGGTTTACGTCACATACCCCGTCGCCGTAAGTAACCATGAACGTGCCCCCGTTTAGCCATCGCTCCATACTCTTAACTCGTCCGCCGGTATTTGTATCTGACCCGGTATCTATCAGGTTCAAAATCCAGTCTTCACATTCTCTTTTATGTACATCAACTTTCCCGCTAGTCAGGTCTATCGTCATGCTCCCGCTCAGTCCATAGTAATCGAGAAAGTACCGCTTGATTGCTTCGCCTTTATACCCTAAAGCTATAAAGAACTCTTTGAACCCATAGTGTGCGTAATGCTTCATGATATGCCATAAGATTGGCCGCCCGCCGATCTCAACCATTGGCTTAGGCTTAACTTCAGTTTCTTCAGCCAGTCGGGTTCCCAGCCCTCCGGCAAGGATAACAACGTTCATAACGCCCTCTCCTAAGTGTGCCGTTCGGCTGGCTCTCGTTTCGGATTGTATCGGGTGGTCCATTCCAGCAGCGGCCGGACAACCCCCGGAACGTGTCCGGCATAGTCTCCTCGAGCTGAGTTACCTTCTAGACTATCGACCACTTGAAAGGCAACCGCGTCAGACTCGTAAAAATGCACTGTAGTAGGATCCATAGTACTTACGCCGGCCCCGACAGCGATTGAACCCTCAGCCAGGAAGTTCCCGGGAATCCATGCAGTGCTGACATACGAGCCGACGGGTCGAGCACGCCTGCGCCATTCCGGGTCCTGATCCGAAGCGACGAAGGCGCAGACTCCTTCCTCGTTAATGAAGTAATAGTTGGGTACTAATACGTATCCTGATTGCAAGACTTCAAATTCAATCTCGATTCCCACAGACTGTCGGATATCAATCACGTCGGTTATCTGCCCGTCTTGCGTCCGGACTCGCACGGCCTTCAGGCGAGCAATGTCATTGCCCGGCGAGTTCTCGCCCCATTCGCGAGCAGCCATCGTGCCCGTACCAGCTCTCAAGTAGGTTCCCACCACTTTATGCGCGAGGTCATCGGCCAGTACCCGACCTTCGTCTAATAAGATCGCGCGTTGGCAAAGCCTCGTAATCGCCGACATGTTATGCGAAACGAAAAAGACGGCTCGCCCCTCTTCCCCTACCGCCTGCATCTTGTTCAGACACTTCTTCTGAAAACTTGCGTCGCCGACAGCGAGCACTTCATCAACCAGGAGAATCTCCGGTTCCAAATGAGCTGCGACGGCGAAAGCCAGGCGCACGTACATACCGCTGCTATAGCGCTTCACAGGGGTATCAACAAACTTCTCAATCTCCGCAAAGGCTACGATGTCGTCGAACCGCCTTTTGATCTCGACTTTCTTCATGCCAAGAATGGCGCCATTGAGAAAAATGTTTTCACGGCCAGTTAGTTCAGGATGAAATCCTGTCCCCACCTCGAGGAGCGAGCCTACTCTTCCGTCGATGCGAGCCTCGCCTGACGTCGGTTTGGTGATGCGCGAAAGAATTTTTAGTAGCGTGGACTTGCCCGCTCCGTTGCGCCCGATAATGCCGACGACTTCGCCGCGTCTGACTTCGAAGGAGACATTGTTCAGCGCCCAGAAGGTGTTATCGGCCCCTGCCTCGTGCCCATTAGAACGTTTCGAACTTGATCTAAATCGGCGAAACGGGGCCCGCATGGCACTCGCCAGACTGTCGCGTAGCGCGCGATAGCTTTCGCGCTCCCCGATACGGTAACGCTTGCTGATTCGCTCGCAACTGATCGCTACATCGCCCATAGGTCAAACTATGTCAGCAAAATTGGCTTCCATTCGGCGGAAGTAATAGAGCCCACCCACCAAAATCAGAATTACCGCTCCCGCCGATACGGCCAGCAGCGCGGCGGGCGGGTTCGCCCTTCCAAGAAGGGCCCAGCGGAACCCTTCCACCACGCCAGCCATCGGGTTTATTCCAAAGAGAACACGCCAACGCTGCGGTACGATCGAACTCGAATAAACTATCGGAGTAAGGAAAAACCACAACTGCGTCAGAAACAAAATAGTGTAACGCACATCCCGGTACTTTACATTCAGCGCCGACAGCCAAAGTCCGACGCCGAGCGCGGTAATGATTGCCAGAAGAATGAATAAAGGCAGGGCGAAGATCGCAAGCGTGGGCGCGATCCCGTAGTAAGCCATAAGGCCAAGCAATATGACGAAGGCTATGGCAAAGTCGATCAACCCACCGAGTACTGACGAGATCGGAACGATCAGGCGGGGAAAGTAAACTTTGGTAATCAATCTCTCGTTCGCCACCAGGCTGTTGCTCGATTCGGAGAGCGCATGGGCGAAGAGCTGCCAGGGCAGAAGCGCGCAATAGGTGAAAACCGGATAGGGGATTCCGTCAGAAGGCATTCCGGCAAGCTTGCCGAAGAAGATGCTGAATACGATCATCATAAACAAAGGCTGGATGATCGCCCAGGCCGCTCCCAGCGCCGTCTGCTTGTAGCGCACTTTGACATCGCGCCAGATGAGAAAATAAAGCAGCTCGCGATAAGCCCAAAGCTCCTTCAGCTCGAGCGAGGCCCAGCCGCTGGGAGGACGGATCACAAGCACACCTGGATCAGGCGAGCTCGAAGACTTTGCACCGTCCCCGCCCTCCAGGTTGTCCAGTTGTGCTCCGTCTATTTTACTTGCCGACATCCAGCGACCTCTTGGCGTTACTCACATTCCCACCCCGGACTCCAGCGTCCCGAAAGGTCTCATGCTCGAGCTAACGTTGTCGTGTTCAAAAGCTCATCCGGAGAGCCTCCGGTCCAATGCGCGCCGGACATTTAATCACGCCAGAGCACGTCGTTCAATTGAACGATGCGTGCTCGTTCTACTCTCCAAACTATCTCGCTCTTCTATATTAAGTGGTTTGCACAAACAGGCGAGCAACCAACCGGGCGCGGCGACGTACATCCAGCTTGATGAAAGAGCTGTAAGAACCATTAGACGGCGACGAGTGAAAGAGCCGACCCATGTATCTATGGCCCTTATGTCCTTGCGTATCGCTTCGCAGTATGGCTCCACGCGCTGAAAGGTGTCAAGACAGGTTCAATACCTGAGAACGGACTGGATTTCCGCTTCAGAATACGCACAACCAAAAGAGCGTCCCGCCGCCCTTGGAAAGAGCGACGGGACGGAATGAGAGTTGAGTCTGCGAACTGAGAGTAGCCGGATTCTATTCGGCGCTCTCAGTCCGTATGCCTCACCTATTTGAACTTGAAGTTCGCCCGATGGACGCTGCCGTCATTTAGCGTAAGCACTAGTTGACGACACGTATTCGCCCAGGACGATTCAGTCTTCCAAACGTAATTGTACTGGTCGCCTCCGAAGCTGAGACTGCTTCCCCCAGCATTCACAGTCTCGGTTATGTCAGTACCTGGATCATTCGAGTTGCAGTTGAATGATACCGAGTAAGGATTACCGGTTGCGAATATGTTCAGCCCCTTGTTTCCGCTCAGGCTGAACTTCACGGGTATCGCCTTGCCGGCATTTGCCGCATTCAGTGTCGGTATGTTGCCAACCGGCGAGAAGAACCCGGTGAAGTTATAGAGCACCGTCACGGTGAAAGTAGCCGAACCAGTGTTGCCGTGAATGTCGGTCGCCGACGCCGTCACCGTAGTCGTGCCGACCGAGAAGGTTGAGCCGGATGCCTTGCTATAGCTGATGCTACCCGCCACGGCACAATTGTCAGTAGCTGTCGCCGGACTGTAAGTAACAGCCATGCTCGTGGCCGTCGAATTCAGCGGCAGATAGACAGTCACGTTAGCCGGCGGAGTTACTACCGGCGGCGTGTTGTCCGTCACCGTGACGTGTTGCGTTCCCGTCGCGGTATTGCCGGCGGCATCCGTGGCAGTCCAAACCACGTTGGTAGTCCCAACAGCGAATGTGTTGCCTGTTGGGCTGCGCGTCACGGTCACCTCACAGTTGTCGGTAGCCGTTGCCGTGCCAAGCGTGGCGTTACTGACATCCGTGCCGCAGGATGTTGCTCCCGGGCCGGTACTCACGCTCACATCCGCCGGTACGCTGGTGATGGTCGGCGGCGTGCTGTCAATGACTGTAATGGTCTGGATAGCGTCGGTGTAGTTCCCCGCGCTATCGGTTGCCCTGAAGGTGCGAGTGATCACCAGCGGATTGCTGGCAGAGCCCGCGCCTGTGCTTGAGTCGCTCACTGTCACGACCGGAGTGCCGCAGTTGTCAGATGGCGGACCCGGGGTATGTACGTCGTTCGCGCCGATCAAATCAGGTCCGGACGCCTGCGACGGTAAACCTGCGGGCACTGCGCTGGCGCAGACGTAGCTCGCATCAGCAGGAGCGAAGATAATCGGCGGAGTGTTGTCGATCACGGTCACCTTTTGTGTGACCGGTTGCGACTCGTTACCCGCCTTATCCTTCGCTGTGTAAGTGAGAATCGTCTCACCAATCGGGAAGAAGTTGCCCGCGTTGGTGTTAGTACCGTCATTGGGAATGCCAAGGCGTTTGATGCTTATCCCACCCACGCAGTTATCGTCGGTAAGGGGTGTTCCCAACTCAGTCTCGTTAACAATCCTCCCGCACGATGCTCCCACTGCTCCAGTGTAAGCAACAACGTCAGCCGGTGCTGTGATTGTTGGCGGGGTAGTGTCGGGAGCTCCGGTCACCACCACCGTCTGGAGACAGGTTGCGGTGCGGCCGATCTCATCCGTTGCAGTCCACGTAATCGTGGTCGAACCCACGGGGTAGGGCGCGTCGAGGGCGTCGCCGTCACTCCTGTCGCCGTCTACCTTCACCTCACCGACTCCACCACTCGCTGTCGGCGGGGTCAATTCAGAGATGTCCATTTCAGGGATGATTAGATCGACACTGCACGCGCCGCCCGCGTCCTTGTTGATCGTACCGTTACAGACGATGGTGGGCGCGGTTGTGTCGGTTACGGTGACAGTAAAAGTACAGGTGTCTCCTACCGTCGAATTATTGTTGGCATCAATAACGGTCGCCGTTAAAGTAACCGTTGTAGTTGCTCCAGCCGGGAAGAAAGTGCCGGCCGCAGGCGAGCTCGTGACCCTGCCGCAGTCGCCAGTGGTTTCCGAGTCGAAGTTGACAAGTGCTCCACGCACGCCGCCCACTGTCCTATCAGCAGCGACGGTAATGTCACGGGGGCATACGATCTCGCAGGTATTAGAATCACTTTCGATGTTGATCTCGGCCTTAGCTCCGGAAGAGTTGTCTAACGGCCGCGCATCTGCCGTGGCGCTGGAAATCGTTGCCGAGTTAGTAACCACCGTGCCGAGTTGAGCGCCTGCAGCTATGTGATAAGTGACTCCTATCCTTGTCTTCGAACCAGGCGGCAGACTAGCGATGGTACAAGTCACACCCCCGGCAGAAGGTGCACAAGTGAAGCCAGCACCAGTTATTGTTTCGCTGTTATCGACGAAGGTGGAGTTAGTCCCCACGTCAACGACCTGGACGTTGAGTGCTGGATCCGGTCCTCTATTTATCACGTAGAGCGCGAACTCAACATCCGTTCCGCCAGTAAGATTAGACGTGTTGAAGTTGATGTTGTCGTAGATTGAAAGGTTGGCGGAGGGATTTTGCGGATCACTGACCGTGAAAAATGCGCTGGCTCTTACCGACGAGCGCGGAGTGATACTGTTTATCCTCCACACTTCCCGAAGATCGTCAGCGCCGCGCGGTGGAATAGTAAATTGGTCCACGTCTCCGAGTGCCGTGACAACGACCTGCCGCTGAACCACGCCGTTGGGGGCGACCCAGCTAAAGCGCCGGGGGTAAATTGACAAAGGAGGCCCGCCCTCGATCTTCGCGCATACCGTGTCGCCAAAGTTAAAGGCGCTTTTCGGTTGCAAAGTAGTGCAGTCAAGCGTTGTGACTGTTTCGAGTACGGGATCGTCGGGTAGCATAAATAAACCGCCAGCCGAATTTGGCGCCGGCTCAATCAGTTCGCTCGCGCTTCGCTGGTCCTTGAGCGAGGATTTGGTCCTGCCCTTTGCTACAGTTTTTGCGTTAGCAGCTGCCTTTGGCTGAAGGCCACCCCTGCCCGCACTTGATGAGGATGCAGATGATGCGGAATAAAGGGCCGCGGCGATGACTATGAAAGATAGAATAAGTAACGTTGGCGTGCGACCCACCGGGCCGAACAAGCTCCGCTTCAGGTTCGCCCGTGGGCTTCTCTGATCTAGGCGGGGGGTAGACATCGTAGGTCCTCCTTAGTGTAGGGGCACTGCGGCAGAAGTCTCAGTGCAGAAATTCCATAAATGAGAGGGCGATTTCGAGTGGCCGCAAACATAGAGCGTCCAGCGACCCCGCTTGCTGGGCATAACAGACCCTTAACCGTTTGTGTCAGGATTGAGTTAGGCCTCGCTACCTGAGTGATGCGGTAGTCCGCACGTTACTACGCATCACTCAGGAAGAAAGTCCACGGTTAGATGTCCGCCGGAAAGAAAGGCGAACGAGGCAGTAGCCAAAGAGCGAGAGTCGACGGAAGTCTAATGCTACTGCTGCCCGATGCCGGTTGGAGTCGTCCCTGGCACGGAGTTGTTGAATATCTGATTGTTGCCGTGCGACTGGATTGTTCCGCCGCCGGTTGTAATCCCCGTGCTGTTGCCCGCAATCGTAGTGTTCGATAAGTCCACAAGAGTGCCAGCCGCACCTCCTACCACGCCGGTAGTCGCCGACAAGATGTAGGTACTCTCCAGGCTTGCGAAAGACTGGTTGGACGGACCGGAGTTCAGAGCAACTCCTGCTGTAGAGCAATTCTGCACCACCGAGTTACGGATGGCAGCGTTGGCGCGCTCCTTGAGGTTGATTCCAGTGCTCATCGACTCGACTCTGACGTTATCAATCACCCCAGAGATGAAGTTTGCCGACGTGTTCAGCTGGATGCCGACACCGGTGTTGGTGATGTTCGTATCTTTGAACGAAATGCGAGCGCCAGTAGCCGCTGCGGCGAAGTTGACGTCAATGCCCACAGTGGTGAAATTTTGTATGTAGGTGTTTTCCACATACAACTGGCTAAAGCCGTTGGTGCTGGCGTTCACGCCTCTGATGCCTGTACTTGTACCGATCGCGCCACTGGCACCCGCGCCGTTAATTGTCAGACGGCGGAGCGTCACCCTTCGATTCGGGTCGTTGGCGTTAACAAGTATATTGACGTTGACGCCGTTCGTGCCGCTGGCAAGGATCGAGGCCAATGTAGCGCCGCCGTCGATTGTCATCGACTTGGTGATGGTGACTGTGCCGAAGCCGCCCGGATCGAGCGCATCAATCTCGCCTCCGATAAAGGTCTTGGAGATAGCGCCGGCAAACGTCTTGCATGGGGCTGTACGGCTGCAGGGGTTAACGTCGTCGCCTACACCCGAGACCCATGTTCGGGTAGCTTGTGCTTGTGCAACGGAGGTAAGCGCCAGCATGAAGACAGCGCACAATAGGACTTTAATGGTGGTAGAGAGGGATCTCATATGTTCTCCTTACAGTTCTGGACTGTGGATTGTGGGGCGACGCCGGAGGACGCCACGTGTCATTAGGTCATACAACGAAAAACCGTGTGAAAAGGCCCGAAAGGCGAGAAGAATTCCGTCTCGGAATTCCGATCCTTTAGGAGGCAGCAGTGTCTTTTACGCTAATTCAATTGGCTTGTCAATATTTTTTCATGCCCCTCCAGGCCCTGGCCAGCAAATTCACGGGAAACTGTCCCTGCAATCTGAAGCCGCTACTCCCGCGATGCAGAGATGACCGGACCGGGCCTCATTCTTGTTTGATCATCGGCTTCATGCTAACCTCCTGCGGATGGTCATCTCGGGTTTCTCTTGAGCTTAAGCGACTGTAACTATGACTTGTGCTCGATTGAGCTAGCCCATTGCAACCACACGTTTGGATCTATTCCAACCCCCTCCATATCGAAAAGTTTGACCGTAACGCGCGAGCCGACAAGCTTCGGTACGTTAATATGGAGTGACAAAATCTAAGGCTCTTTAATGGACAGACGGGCCCCAGCAAATCATTTGCGAGAGAAAATCCAGGGCCAACGATTCGGACGTTAACAAGGCGTTAAGGCAGATGCGGATGAACAAAACTGTATTGATTACTGGTGGAACGGGGTTTCTTGGAAGGCGACTGGGAATGGCCTTTCAGGGCAATTACGACGTTGTTCTTACCGGACGGAACAACAAGCACAACATGGATGCTCAGCAGTTCACAGGCTGCCTCACTCTCCCTATGGATGTGACGAATATCGAATCTGTCCGTGATGTTTTTGCTGAAACGCGGCCAGATGTGGTCATCCATGCAGCGGCAACCAAGTACGTTGATCTTTCTGAGAGACAGCCGATGGAATGCATTGACGTAAACGTGCTGGGTTCTCAGAACATCGCCCGCGTGTGCGTAGAGAAAGGCGTCTCGACTGTCATAGGAATGTCTACGGACAAGACGGCTCCCCCGGTAGCCAATACCTATGGCTTGACGAAAGCCCTCATGGAACGTGTTTTTTGTGCGATGGACGGGAAGACGGATACCACCAGGTTCGCGTGTGTGCGGCATGGAAACATCGCCTGGTCGACCGGTTCTGTCTTTCCTATCTGGAAACAGATGCACGAATCGTCAAAAGTCATTGGCAGCACAGGTCCTGACATGACAAGGTATGTCTCAAAGGTAGATGATGCCGTTGACCTTGTAACCACGGCGGTGGAGAATATCGAACTCGTCCGCGGCGCGGTAGTCTCGCGACAAATGAAGGCGATTCTCATCAGCGACATGCTGGATCTTTGGATAAGAGAGAAAGGCGGACGATGGGAAACAATCGAGGGCCGGCCGGGCGAACGACCGCACGAATACCTGATTGGCGAGCCTGAACTGCCTTACACCTATAAGGCAGAGTTCAATGGCGTGCACCACTTTGTGATCAAGTTTAATAAGCCGGTGGCTCAGCCATTGCCGGCGCCATTTTGCTCGGCCGATGCCGAACGCTTGTCAGAGGCTGAGATGCTCGACATCATCAACAATCCGCCTTTCGAGGAATTGAACGGATAATGATCAAACACGGAATCATTATGGCCGCGGGGCGCGGTATGCGCATGGCTCCATTGACTGATGCGATCCCCAAACCGATGGCCCCTTACAATGGGACGACCCTGATCGCCCGCGGCATCGACCGCCTCGCTCAGCGCCTGGAACATATCTATGTCACTGTAGGCTACAAAAAGGCGATGTTGGCGCAACATGTGATCGAGCAAGGCGCCAGCGCGGTTTTCAACACTGAAGGACAGGGTAACTGCTGGTGGATCTATAACACTCTGCTAAGGCATTTGGATGAGCCCCTGTTCGTCCTTACATGCGATAACGTTGCTGATCTTGATTTTGACCTGCTTGAAGAAAGCTATCAAACTCTAAAATCGCCGGCCTGCATGCTGGTTCCAATTCGTCCAGTCCCCGGACTTGAAGGTGACTATGTTTTTCATCATGACCACGTCGTTACCGAAATCAGCCGCTCGAAGGTGACCGATATTTACTGTTCGGGAATTCAGATCCTGAATCCGTCTCGTCTCACAAAGATTACCGAGGAGGGCGAAAGCTTCTACGACGTATGGCGGCAATTGATCGTGCAAGAGCAGCTACTCGTGTCTCCGGTATATCCAAAGAAGTGGTTTGCGGTTGATACCATTGAGCAATTAACGACGCTGAACGAAGCGCCATTCTAATCCTGTTAGGACGGCGACCAAGGCCCCGCGCTGCCGCCGACTGGTATTGCTCGCCACGTCGAATTGTATCCGCAGCGGCGCCGCGCATATGAAATGAGTCCCTTTCCTCTATTCTCTGTTGTCATACCCACGTATAACCGCGCCACTTTTGTCGTACCGACAATAAAGAGCGTTCTGGAACAGACCTACCCACACCATGAGATAATCGTAGTCGACAATTGTTCGACCGATGACACAGAAGCGGTACTGCAACCCTTCATCAGCACCGAGCAGATCAGATACATCAAGCACGACCAGAACTATGAACGAGCTTGTTCGCGCAATACAGGAATGAGCGTTGCGCACGGCGACTTCCTAACCTTCCTTGATTCCGATGACTTTATGTACCCGCACAATCTGGCTGATGCGGTCGAATACATTGCCGCCCATCCTGATGTGAGATGCTTTCATAATTTGTTTGAGCTAATCGATTCTCAGGGGAATGTCGTATATCGGTATAAATTCCCTTCCTTGAAAAACCAGATCAAAGCGATTTCCCAGGGGAATTTCATGTCCTGCATCGGCGACTTCATTCACCGCCAGGTCTATCAACAATACAAATTCGACACACGGCCCGACGTCACAGGCTCTGAGGATTGGGACTTTTGGTTGCGCGTGCTGGCAGACCACAAGGTGGGTCGCATCGAGAAGGTTAACAGCGGAGTGCTGCAACATTCGGGGCGCAGTGTTAACAATCAGAGTCTTGAAAGCCTGCTAAAAGGTTTGAAGCAAATTGCCGCGAAGATTTCTGGAGACCCGCATTTGCTCTCGGTCTACGGGCCTTATCTAAAACGAATTGAAGCCAATTCGCTACTCTACACCGCGACGCTCCCCAACTCCGGCTTGGGTTATGGGCGGCCATTTAAGTATTTATTCCAGGCTTTAAGGAAGGACCCAGGTGTCATAGGGTCCCGGCGCTTTCTCAAAACGCTTCAGATCGCGCTTTTCAGAAGTGATGCGAGCGGAGCCGGGACATCCGGGTAAGCGCCTTTAGAAACTATGCAGACAAGATTGCTTGAAAAGCTGGCGTGTCCAAAGTGTCATGGCGAGCTTTCCTGTTCGATCACCACCACTGCTGACGATGGCGAGGTTGAAGCCGGCAGCTTAAGCTGTGGACAGTGTCAACAGACATATCCGATTACAAAAGGGATTCCCCGCTTTGTTCCGGAGGAGAACTACGCGACATCCTTTGGATATCAATGGAATCGTTTCCGCTTGGAGCAAATCGATTCCAACAATGGGACCAGGCTCTCGACCGATAGGCTTCACGGCGAGACGGGCTGGACAAGTGAATGGATGAAAGACAAATGGATCCTGGACGCGGGTTGCGGCGCCGGACGTTTTTTGGACGTCGCGGTTCGTTCGGGCGGCGAAGTGGTCGGGCTGGACATCAGCAGCGCGATCGACGCGGCCAAGGCGAACCTGGGTGACCGCAAGAACGTGCATTTCGTTCAGGCCAGTATTTTCGAGCCGCCGTTTCGTACCGGTGCGTTCGATGGATGCTATTGCATTGGCGTGATCCAGCACACTCCTGATCCGCAGAAAGCGATGCGGGCGCTGCCAAGAACGCTGCGAAGCGACGGGCAGATTGCCATTACGGCTTATGAGCGCAAGCCGTGGACCCCGCTCTACTCCAAATACCTGGTCCGACCAATAACCAGGAGGCTCAAGAAAACGACGCTGCTTGCGATAATAAAGGGCGTCATGCCGGTCTTGTTTCCGATAACCAACGTGCTGTTCAAGCTCCCGGTTCTCGGCGGCGTATTCAGGTTCACGATTCCCATCGCAAATTATGCTAATGAACGGTCGCTGTCCCGACAACAGCGTTACGACTGGGCAATCCTCGATACCTTTGACATGCTCTCTCCACAATATGACCAGCCACAGACTCAACTGGAAGTGGTACACGCTCTCTCTTCTGAAGGCATAGTTGACCTCAAGCGCATCCCGAATGCCGGGCTAAATGTTGTCGGGAGGAAAGGCTAGATCAGTCTCGGCATTCCGCCTCTCAATGACCACACCCTTATGTCAGTAAGCTCTCTCTATCTCTGTTACTTCGGCCTGCTCGAACCGCTGGTACAGACACAGGTTCTGCCGTATCTGCGTCAGCTGGCAGCGTCCGGAGTCGATATCAGCTTACTTACGTTCGAGCCGCAGATGCGCGAGCGATGGAATATTGAAAAACAGAAGAGAGAGGAAGCGAGGCTAGCCGCCGAAGGCATCCGCTGGTCTTGCTTGCCATATCATAAGCGTCCTTCTCTGCCGGCAACGCTTTACGATGTGTTGGCAGGGGCGCGCTTCGCAACCCGTCTGGTCCGCCGGCATAACATCAACATCGTTCACGCCCGAAGCCACGTGCCGGCGGTAATGGGGGCGCTGGTCAAACGACGGACGGGCGCAAGATTGATCTTCGACATAAGGGGCTTTATGCCGGAAGAGTACGTAGACGCTGGAGTATGGCCTGCCAACGGGTATCTCTATCGGCTGGCCAAGCGAGTCGAACGGTGGCTCTTTTCGAAAGCAGATGCTTTCGTGGTGCTGACGGAAGCTGCGCGCGAGATTCTCTTCGCCGGATGCTCGGAGACAGATGAGCAGGGCCGACCGATCGAAGTAATTCCTTGCTGCGTCGATGCACAGAGATTTCAAAATGCCGACGGTTCTGCGGTGGAGGACGTTCGCCGCCAATTGAACCTCGATGGACGCCGGGTAATAGTTTATGTCGGCGCGCTCGGGGGTTGGTATCTGACCGACGAGATGATCCAATTCCTGGCGAGCGCCCATCGGCAGGACCCGAAAACATTTTCGTTGATCATTACGCAGACCCCGCCGGACCTGATGTTCACCGGTCTGCGCAATGCGGGTCTGGCGGATGAAGATTTCCTTGTACGACAAGTGGCGCCGGCCCAAGTTCCGAGCTACTTGAAAGCTGCCGATGTCGCGCTCTCGTTCATTAAGCCCTGTTATTCCAAGCGGGCTTCGTCTCCTACAAAAATCGCAGAGGCCCTGGCGAGCGGGCTTCCCATCGTCAGCAACGCCGGGATTGGCGATCTGGATGCTATGATTGAAGGCGATCGAGTCGGAACGATTGTGCGGGAGTTTAGCGATGCCGCTTACTCGCAAGCGCTGTCAGCCATAGATAACATGCGTAACGACCAGACAACCGCCACGCGCTGTAGAGACAGTGCTATCAACCGTTTTGACTTGGCGACTGTTGGCGGCCCCAGATACGTTCGGCTGTACCAACGATTGATGGCGCGAAAGGCGCCGGATTCCGGTGTCGAGAGAATTAGTTCAAGGGCCAGCCAGTAATCGTAAAGTGAAATCGCTCGTCGCTTCCCTATTGATTTGTCTTCTCCCCTTAATGAAATGAAAGTGCTGGCGCTCGCCTCATACCCTATCGAGATGGCAGCGACGCGCTATCGACTCTATCAATTCGTCGCTCCGCTGAAGGCACGTGGCATCACGCTCACCATTCGACCATTTATCGATTCGAACTTGTCCGCCTCGATGTACAAGCGAGCGGAATGGCCCCGTACGACGGTCGGCCTGATGCGTGCCACCTTTAGACGGCTGCGCGAAGCATGGCAGGCAAAGGCTGCGGACGTGTTGCTGGTACAACGTGAGGCCATGATGTTCGGCCCGCCCTTTATCGAATGGCTCGCCTCGCGCATAAGCCGGTGTCCGATGGTATTGGATTTGGACGATGCTACATACGTTTCATATACTAGCCCGACATATGGCCGGCTTGGTAGTGCGCTGAAATTCTTCGGCAAAACAGATCATCTGATTCGATGGGCGAAGGTTGTGATCTGCGGAAACCGTACCATTGCCGAATATGTATCACGCAAGGGTGCGCGTAGCGTCGTGATCCCGACAGTTGTCGATACCGAAAGTTTTCGACCGGCAGCTCATACTTTCGAAAAGGACCTGGTGGTACTTGGATGGATTGGCACGCACTCGACCTTTCCCTTTCTGGAGAGACTGTTCCCCATCTTGCGGGAGCTGGCACGCACTCACCCGTTCAAACTCAAGGTGGTGGGAGCCGGTAAAAGCGACATAGACATTCCCGGAGTGGAAGTTGAAAGTCTCGAGTGGAGCCTGGCGCGTGAGATAGAGGATTTTCAGTCGTTCGACATCGGTCTTTATCCGATGGATACCGAACGCTACGGTAGTGAATGGGTTTCCGGAAAGTCGGGCTTTAAGGCCATACAGTATATGGCTGTCGGTCTTCCCTTTGTAATGACCCCGGTCGGAGTCTGCGCTGAAATAGGCGAAGGCGGCGTCACACATTATCCGGCGACCAGCGAAGCTGAGTGGCAGGATGCGCTGCGGAAACTAATCTCTGATAGAGAACTACGAGGCCGTATGGGCCAGGCCGGCCGCATGCATGCGCTGGCGCACTATACGGTGGAAGCGCAGACCGATAAACTCGTTCATGCCTTGCAGGAAGCAGTAGGACAAACTACATGACGCAGAGAGAAACGGACGCCACAGCCACCCTGGGCCAAAGCTCTCCTGCCTCTTCCGCCGATGAAGGTCCGGAAGGAGAAGTAAAGAGGGCCCAGATGGCTGGCGCGACCAATGTGGCCCCTCGAGAAGGGCGACGTGTTTCGCGCGCGCGACTCGCTGTGCTCGGGGTAATCGCTCTCTTTCCATCGTTCCTTAAGCGGCCATTCCTACGCTTGTTCTTCGGCTATCGAATCGGCAAGCGAGTGCATGTCGGCCTAAGCATCATTGATGCCCAGCAATGCGATATTGCCGATGATGTCCGCATCGGACACTTGAATCTGGTGATCGGCGTTAAGCGACTCGATATCAAAGATCACGTGCGAATCGGCCATCTGAACATCCTGCGCGGCGGGGATGAAATCCGACTCGGGCGTTACGCGGAAATTCTCAGGATGAACGAGATCAACTCTATTATGGAACCCGACGTGGTCAATCCGGTCACCCCGCGTTTTTTGCTGGGTGATGGAAGCATTATCACGGCGGGCCATAAGATAGACTTTACCGATCGCGTGGAGATTGGGTGCCGGACGATTCTCGGCGGACGCAACTCTTCTCTGTGGACACATAACAGGCAACGAACCCGTCCGATTGAAATCGGGTCGCGGACATATATCGGCTCAGAGATTCGGGTTGCTCCAGGGGGCTCAATTCCTTCCCGTTGCATTGTTGGGATTGGCGCCGTAATCGTCAGCCAACTTAAAGAAGAGAACCACCTGATTGCCGGGGTACCAGCCAAAACGATCAAGCCGCTGAGCGCTGAAGACAGGTTTTTGATCGACCAAAAGACCCGTCCCGATTTGCCGGATGATATTTGAGAATAGAAATGAGAAATAACCCTTGGGGGATCGGCCTGATGAGGATTTAGGCGGAATCGTCAACTCGCTTCCATCGATAGTCTGAATTTCAATGAGAGCTCTACTCACTCTTACAGCCTTGATATTGTGCGGCGGTATTTTGCTGGCCGCTCCTGCAGAGGGCCCTTCGGCTTTGCTGATCTGCGCTGCCATTGCCGGTCTGATGGGATGGGCGGTGTCTCGCGTCGACAACAACAAGACGTTCTTGCTGCAACTATTCATCGGCGGGTTGCTGATTAGGATTTTGACCGGCACGGTCATCTTCACCTTCAACCTGCAGGACTTTTTCGGCGGCGACGCAGCTACGTATGACTTCTATGGCTATGCGCTTTATAAGGTGTGGAACGGAGAGCAGTATTACCAATCCCTCGTAAACACCTTTATCGGTGAAAGCGGCGCCGGTGCCTGGGGAATGCTTTACCTGGTTGCGTTCATTTATAAAGTGACCGGGCGCAACATGCTGGCGGTACAGCTCGTCAACTCCGTTTTTGGCGCGGCCACGGCGCCGGTTATCTTCCTTTGTGCACAACATATATTCAAGAACCTTCGGGTAGCGCGGATAGCCGGGTGGTTTGTTGCCTTTTATCCTTCGCTGGTTTTGTGGTCGTCACAGGGACTAAAGGATGGGCCTATCGTTTTCCTCTTGGCGGTCTGCGTCCTGGCGACACTAAGGCTTGGCGAGAATCTGACTCTTAAGTACCTGGCGATCCTGGCCTGCTCGCTCTTCGCGCTGGTTAGCATGAGGTTCTATATCTTTTACATGATGGTGGTGGCGGTCGGCGGTTCGCTCGTAATCGGAATGCGCCAGGCTTCTGCACGCAGCCTGACGCAGCAGTTTGTGGTGATCGTGGGGGTGGGAATGGCCCTGACTTATATGGGCGTTTTGCGAAATGCCGGTGCCCAGTTGGAGACATACGGAAGCCTCGAGCGAGTGCAGGTCAGCCGTTCAGATCTGGCCCAATCCGCAAATACTGGCTTCGGGAAGGACGTCGATGTCTCGACCGCGTCAGGAGCGCTGGGCGCCATCCCACTCGGGGCCGCCAATTTGCTTTTTGCGCCGTTTCCCTGGCAGTTGGCCAGCCTTCGCCAGAGCATCACGCTGCCGGAGATGATTGTCTGGTGGACTTCCGTTCCGCTTCTCGTGCTGGGATTGTGGTTCACCATCAAATACCGTTTGCGACAATCGCTCCCGATCCTAATCTTTACTACCATGCTGACCCTGGCGTATTCGATTTTTCAAGGCAATGTCGGGACCGCCTATAGACAGCGTTCACAGTTACTGGTTTTTTACTTCATATTCGTCTCGGTTGGATACGTGCTCCTGAAGGAACGGCGTGAAGAGCGGCAGAAACTGGCCAGCGCAGACAAACAGCTGGCAATAGTTGGGCGTCGCCAGACCTCTTAGACGCGTGCGCAAAATATGTGTGGAATCGCAGGAATAGTAAATAGCAACAAGCGCGCTGTGGATGCAGATGTCCTGGCGCGTATGTGCGATGCCATACGCCATCGTGGCCCTGACGGCGAGGGACGATACTTAAACGAGAATGTCGGCTTGACGATGCGACGGCTGGCCATCATCGACATCAAAGGCGGACAACAACCAATTCATAACGCCGACCGCACGGCATGGATCGTTTTTAACGGCGAGATCTACAACTACAAGGAACTGCGAGAGCGACTGGAAAAGCTTGGACACGTCTTTTATACGAACTCAGATACCGAAGCCATCATCCATGCCTACGATCAATACGGCTTAGATTGTCCTAAGCACCTTCGCGGAATGTTTGCCTTTGCGATATGGGACGAGCGGACGGAAGAGCTATTCATCGCCCGCGACCGCGTTGGCAAAAAGCCTTTGCTCTACGCACTGGTCAATAACCAACTGGTCTTCGGCTCTGAGTTCAGCGCGCTGCTGCAACATCCGGACATCAGCCGCGAAGTGGCGCCGGAAGCGATCCATTACTACCTCTCGTTCATGTGTGTTCCGGCGCCCCTCACTGCTTATCGTTCCATCAAAAAGCTTGAGCCCGGCCACTCCTTACGCTTCACCAAACAGGGCGAAATGAAGATCGAGCGTTATTGGCAGCCGGACTTTTCCAGGAAGGTGCAACTCAGCGAAGAAGAGGCTGGAGAGCGCGCCATTGAAATCCTGCGCGACGCCGTCCGCGTGCGCTTGATGTCTGAAGTTCCACTGGGCGCCTTTCTTTCGGGTGGCGTTGACTCTTCGGCAATCGTGGCTCTGATGAGCGAGGCCAGCAGCGAACCCGTAAAAACATTCTCGATTGGTTTCGAGGAGCAGGATTTTAGCGAGTTGCATCATGCGCGACGGGTTGCGGTGCACGTCGGCGCCGATCACCACGAGTTCATCGTCCGGCCAGACGCGATGGAAGTCCTGCCGTCTCTGGTTGAGCACTACGGCGAGCCGTATGCAGACTCGTCCGCGATTCCGACGTACTACGTTTCGCGCGAAACGCGCCGGCACGTAACCGTAGCCCTGAACGGCGATGGCGGCGATGAATGTTTTGCGGGTTACGAGCGCTACGCGGCGATGAAACTCGCAGAGCGCTATCGCAAGTTGCCCGGCCTGATGCGTGAGGGAGTCATCAGGCGAGCTGTAAACCTGCTTCCTTCGTCTGAGATTCGTCGCGGCCGTGTGCGTAGCGTCAAACGCTTTCTACATTCTGCATCGCTTCCGTCAGTCGAGCGCTACCTGCGTTGGGTCAGCGTGCTTGATCGAATGGCAAAGGACGAGCTTTACACCGATGGGTTTAGAAGCCAGATGTCGAATTACGATCCCGCGGCGTGGCTCTCCCCGTGGTTCGCGCAAGCCAACGGCGCGGGGGTGGTTGATGCCAGCCTGCTGACCGACACCATGACTTACCTGCCAAACGATCTATTGGTAAAAGTGGATATTGCGAGCATGGCCGTTTCACTGGAGTGTCGCTCTCCGTTTTTGGATCATCATGTCATCGAGTTTGCAGCGTCTCTGCCGGAGAAGCTGAAGCTGAGAGGCCTGACGACAAAGTATCTTCTGAAACGAGTACTCAAGAAGCTGGTTCCCATCGAAAATCTCAATCGGCCCAAAATGGGCTTTGGCGTTCCAGTGGGCCATTGGTTCCGAGGCCGCATGAAGAAGTTCCTGGGAGAAGCGTTGCTCAGCGAGAAGGCGCTGAACCGAGGCTTTTTCAAGGCCGCCGAAGTCAAGCGGATGTTTGACCAGCACACCAATGGAACGCGCGACTACGCGCACCAACTTTGGACGCTATTGATGCTCGAGTTGTGGTTCGAACGCTTTATTGATTGAAGTGGCTGCGAGAATAAAGCGGTGGTCCAATATCATCCGGCGCACACAGGACCGCCGAGGAGAGGTTTATGGTTAGCACCGAGATAACTGATCGGTCGCTTCAGGAAGTGGGCGAAGAAGTTCGAGCGGGTTACCGTTGGGTACCGCAGGCCTGTCCGGTCTGCGACCAGCCTCCAACGACTTACGTCGGTCGTCGCGGAGGAGCTGCACACCGCGCCGGGCTCGGCGTAGAGTGTGAGGTGTGGCGTTGCGGCAAATGTGGACTGGTTTTCCCAAACCCGATGCCCATGCCGGTCGGCGGCATTGAGCAGCACTATACTCTTGATCCTGAAGGCTATTTCCAGAATCACGACTCGGATAACAAAGTTAACATCTGGCGCGGACAACTCGCGGTGGCGGAGAAGTTGACCGGCGGAACAGGCCGCTTGCTCGATATAGGCTCCGGACGCGGCGAGGTGCTGGTCGCCGGGCGCGAGAGGAACTGGGTGACCGTAGGCATCGAGCCCACAGCTTCGTTTGCTGAACACGCCGCCACGCTATCCGGGTCCGAGATCAGGCACGAGCCTGTAGAGCGATGCGGCTTTGATAAAGAGTCGTTCGACGTCGTGGTCCTCGCCGCAGTGCTCGAGCATCTTTACAATCCGAATGAAACAATACGTGAGATCGCTCGAATCCTGCGACCCGGTGGCGCTCTCTTCGTAGACGTGCCGAATGAGTCGGGACTTTACTTTCGCTTTGGCAACTTGTATCAGAAGCTGAGCAGGCGCGACTGGACTGTCAATCTTGCACCGACCTTTGAGCCCTTCCATGTCTTCGGATTTAATCCTCGCTCCTTGCGGTTGTTGCTCTCGAAGCACGGGTTAAGCGTGCGTCACTGGCGAGTTTTTGCCGGGCGCTCGGTACTGCCAAATCGACGCGGCTTGATCGGATCGTTTGAGCAACTGGCGGCGCACGCCGTCACTGCCTTGAGCAATATCGGAGAACTCGGGACCTATATAGAAACCTGGGCAGTTAAGGAGTAAGGGCGCAACCGCGTGATACTGATGGATAGAACTTATCGACAGTCGGAGGAACGTAAGTGAAAGGAATTGTTCTGGCCGGAGGTCTGGGGACGCGGTTGATGCCTCTGACCGCAGTAACCAACAAGCACCTCCTGCCTGTCTATAACCAGCCGATGGTCTATTACCCCATTCAAGCTCTGGTGAACGCAGGCATCACAGATATCATGATCGTCACCGGTGGTAACTCGGCGGGTGATTTTCTAAAGCTGCTCAAGAACGGCAAGGCCTTTGGGCTTAAGCATCTCAATTATACTTACCAGGAAGGCGAAGGCGGAATCGCTGCCGCGCTTTCATTAGTCGAAGATTTTGCCGACAACGATCCGGTCTGCGTCATTCTGGGCGACAACATCATCGAAGCTAACATCTGCAAGGCAGTGCGTGCCTACCGGCATCAGGGCAGCGGCGCAAAAATCATCCTGAAGAAAGTCTCGGATCCGCAGCGCTTCGGAGTGCCCGAACTCGATGGCCGCCGCGTTGTGCGCATCGAAGAAAAACCCGCGGTGCCCAAGTCCGAGTACGCGGTGATCGGCATTTATATGTACGACTCCGAAGTCTTCAACATTATCCGCACTCTCAGGCCTTCGGGACGGGGTGAGCTCGAAATCACGGATGTTAACAACGCCTATATAGAGCGAGACGAGATGACGTGGGACGAACTGGAGGGATGGTGGACCGACGCCGGCACCTTTGAAAGTCTCCTTCACGCGTCAAACCTAGTCGCCGAAACCGGCGCTAATAAACTGGAGTCCAAAGATGCAGGCCAGGCGGGACATGGAAGCTGAGACCTTTAAGCCGGGCGCCATCCAAGGTGTCGTGGTAAGCGAAATCCAACGACATGTAGACGAGCGCGGATGGCTGGCCGAAATGTTTCGTCATGATCAGCTTGAGGAAGAGTTCTATCCCCGGATGGCGTACATCTCTCAATCAGAACCGCAGGTCCAGCGCGGACCGCATGAGCACGTGGACCAGGCGGACCTGTTTTGTTTCATCGGCCCGTCGAATTTCAAGGTGCGACTTTGGGACAATCGCGCAGACTCGGACACGTATCGCAACGTGATGACAATGGTCCTCGGCGAGGACGACCCGAAATCGCTCCTTGTGCCCAAGGGCGTGGTCCATGCCTACCGCAACGTTGGCTCCAGCGTCGGAATCGTCCTCAACTTTCCAAATCGGCTTTTCAAGGGCGCACTTGGTCGGGAAGCAATCGATGAGATCAGGCACGAAGATGACCCTGACACGATCTTCAAGATGGACGACTAGGAAAGCGAAGGTTTCGGTTTCAGCAACTGAGCATTTAACCGGAACGGCAAAACTGAAAACCGAAAACTCAAAACTGAATTAATGAAGGTTGTTCGAATCATTGCACGGCTTAATGTCGGTGGGCCGGCCCGGCATGTCGTATGGCTCACGGCCGGATTGCGGAGCGCCGGATGCGAATCAATTCTGGTCGCCGGAGTAGTGCCGCCCGGTGAGGACGATCTGGGATACTTCGCAACAGAGCATGGCGTCGAGCCGATCATCATTCCCCAGATGAGCCGCGAGATCTCTCCCAGGGACGTCTTGACGATCTGGAAGCTCTATCGTCTGTTCGTGCGTGAGCGTCCAGACATCGTCCACACTCACACCGCAAAGGCCGGAACCGTCGGACGTCTGGCGGGGATGCTCTACCGTTGGCTGACACCCGCGACGTTAATCGGACGGCCGCGACGGTGCCGATTCGTCCACACATATCACGGCCATATTTTTCACAGCTACTACGGCAAGCTTAAGACGCGGGTCTTTCTGGCGATCGAGAAAGCGCTAGCCCTTATGGCTACCGACAAGATAATCGTCATCAGCCCGCAGCAGTTTCAAGAGATACACGAACAGTTTGGTGTGGGACGCGTGGAACAGTTCACGGTTATTCCACTTGGAGTGGACCTCAGCGTATATGCGAACTGGCAAGTCCGAAGATCAGTGATGCGCCAGGAGCTGGCGGTTGAAGATCCCGAGGTGCTGGTCGGGATCGTGGGCCGTCTTACCGAGGTCAAGAATCACGCGCTCTTGCTTCGAGCCGCCGCCCACCTGCGTCATACGCTGCTTTCGAAGGGCGACCATCGACCTGTGCGCTTTCTAATTATCGGCGACGGACATCTTCGCGGCACACTTGAATCAATGGTGCGGGAGCTTCGACTGGAAGACGATGTAAAGTTCCTGGGCTCGCGTAAGGACCCGGAGAACTTTTATCCGGCACTCGACATCGTAGCGCTGACCTCGCTCAACGAAGGCACGCCGCTGACGTTGATCGAGGCGATGGCCAATGCTCGACCCGTCGTCGCGACGACGGTTGGTGGCGTGGTGGATCTACTCGGCGACAAAGTTCGATCTTCGCCTGCCACTGAAAATCTCAAACTTAATGAACATGGCATTGGTGTTCAGCCGGACAACTCCAGTGCTTTTTCTGAAGCTATCGCGTACCTTATACAAGATGAGGCGACCCGAAGGACGATGGGTGAATGTGGACGCCAATTTGTCGAGCGGAAATATTCCAGGGACCGCCTGATCACAGACGTGATGGAGCTCTATAGAAAACTGGCCCCCGGCGCGGAGGGATCTCAGGTCCCTGACCCCGGCTCTCAGGTCAAACGTGACTCGTCAAACCTGGATATTGTTATCTAGCCTGAAATGAATTTGGAGCGTGACCCGTGCCCTTGAGAATTGTCGTCACCGGAGGTGCTGGTTTCATCGGCTCGCACTTGTGTGAGCGATTGGTCGGTGAAGGGCACGACGTAGTGTGTCTCGATAACTTTTTTACGGGACGCCGCCTAAACGTCACTCATCTGCTGGGTAATCCAGGATTCGAACTGATCCGCCACGACGTCATCGAACCGATTCTGCTGGAAGTCGACCAGATTTATAATCTCGCGTGTCCGGCCTCGCCAATTCATTATCGGTACAATCCAGTGAAGACGGTCAAGACGAACATCCTGGGGACTATCAATATGCTGGGCCTGGCAAAGCGCGTTCATGCGCGTATTCTCCAGGCTTCCACCTCGGAAGTTTACGGAGATCCCGAGATCCATCCACAGACCGAGGACTATTGGGGGAACGTAAATCCGATCGGCCCCAGATCGTGTTATGACGAGGGAAAGCGATTGGCCGAGACCTTAATGATGGACTATCACAGGCAGAATGCGGTCGACACTCGAATCGCGCGCATCTTCAACACATATGGACCCAGGATGTTGGAAGACGATGGGCGGGTGGTTTCGAACTTTATTGTTCAGGCGCTTCGCGGCGAAAAGCTGACGCTTTACGGAGAGGGCGAGCAGACGCGTTCCTTTTGCTATATCGATGATATGGTCGATGGGTTGATCAAGTTAATGAATTCGGACGGGGTGCACGATCCGGTGAACCTTGGAAATCCTAACGAGTCAACTATAAAAGAACTGGCGGAAGAGATCGCGGGCATTTGCGGCGTAGACGGTGTCGTCGAGTATCACCCACTGCCCAAGGATGATCCGAAACGACGAAGGCCCGACATCACGCTCGCGCGCGGGCTGTTAGGCTGGAATCCGATGGTCCCGCTTCACGACGGCCTAAAGCGAACGATCGCTGACTTTTCTTCCCGTATCGACCGTCCCTCACAAACAAGTAATACCGCTCAGATGTAGTATTCTCGATTCGGTAGCTTTCGACTCTGCGGCTTGATGCGAAGCGCCGCGAGTGAGAATTGCGTCTTTCAGGACGCTGATAGGTTTGAAACAGAAACTGGAGCGAACGCGGAATGCGAGTCTTAGTCACCGGCGGCGCCGGCTTCATCGGATCACATCTTTCTGATGCTTATCTCGAGCGTGGCGATGAAGTCTACGTTATCGACGACCTTTCAACCGGCAGCTTTGCAAACATAGCGCATCTGAAAGAGCATCCACGTTTTCACTACAAGATCGATTCCGTTACCAACCAGCAGGTGCTTGCGGAACTGGTCGACCAGGCTGACGTGATCTTCCATCTGGCTGCGGCGGTAGGAGTGAAGTTGATAGTCGAGAGTCCGGTCAGGACAATCGAGACCAACGTCCACGGCACCGAAGTGGTCCTTTCACTGGCAAACAAAAAGAAGAAGAAGGTGCTGGTAGCTTCCACGTCTGAAGTCTATGGTCTTAGTGCCGAGGTCCCATTCCGTGAGGACGGGAATCTGGTGATGGGTGCGACGACCAAGGGACGTTGGAGTTACGCGTGTTCGAAGGCTATCGATGAATTCCTGGCTCTCGCCTACTGGCGCGAGAAGAAACTGCCGACCGTAATCGTCAGACTCTTCAATACGGTCGGGCCCCGACAAACCGGCCAATACGGAATGGTGATTCCGACGTTCGTCAAGCAGGCCCTGGCTGGACGGCCGATCACGGTTTATGGAGATGGAAAACAGACGCGTTGCTTTGGGTATGTCAAAGACGTCGTCGGCGCGCTGATTAAGCTGATGGATCACGCTGAGGCGGTAGGACAGGTATTTAACATCGGATCGAGCGAAGAAGTAACGATTGTTGAGCTCGCTCAGCGCATCAAGGAACTAACCAAATCCGATTCCGAGATCGTCTTTGTTCCATACGATGAAGCGTATGAAGAAGGGTTTGAGGATATGCCGCGAAGGGTCCCGGATATTTCAAAGATAAACTCACTTGTCGGCTTCCGTCCGGAGATGCATCTCGACGGGATATTGCAGAGCGTCATCAGTTATCAAACGGGAAGACCTTAGGTGGAATCAGGCGTATAGAGTTCTAGCTTTAGCTTGCTGCTTGAAGAGTGGACCAAGCTATAGCTTGAACTCTATACGCCTGCTCGCTTTCGGCTTCGCCTCTCTCTCGTCCAGATTTCTCTGCTTGATTTGTTCCGTCTAATGGATTAGGTTCTTTAGGTTCACGACCAGAGTTACATTTCCTGTTCCGCCGGCAGTAATGTCTCCAAAACTTTCACACCTCATTCCCATAGCCGCAGCATTCGTACTTGCCCTCGCTGTCACACCGATCATCCGGGCGCTCGCGAGGCGCTGGGGCATAGTGGCGCGTCCAAAGACCGATCGCTGGCATAAAAAACCGACGGCTATGTTGGGAGGAGTTGCGATCTTCATCCCGGTTGCCGCGGTAATTCTCGCTTACCTGCTCTTCGTGCCTCCGACCGCTGGGGAGCTTCTCAATCACAGCCGCTCGTATCTCTGGGTAGTGTTGGGAGCCAGCACCTTTCTTTTCGCGGTCGGGCTTGCCGATGACCTGTTTCATGCCAAGCCGTATCAGAAATTGATCGGGCAAGTGATGGGCGCCGCCTTTGTGGTCTATTACGGCCTGAGCTTACCGTGGACGGGGTCGCCCTCGATCAACATGGTGATCACGATTTTCTGGCTGATTGGTATTACCAATGCAGTAAATCTGCTGGACAACATGGA
The DNA here is from genome assembly GCA_032160165.1 of Acidobacteriota bacterium. Lineage (GTDB taxonomy): Bacteria > Acidobacteriota > Blastocatellia > Pyrinomonadales > Pyrinomonadaceae > QHXM01. The sequence continues at coordinate 17,950 of JAVHWA010000162.1, read as the reverse complement.
CGGACTCGCCCCGGGTATCGCGGCCATCTCCTCCATATTCCTGGCCGCCAATTTTCTCGTCAACTCTCAACCTACCGAAGCTTTGGTACTTGGTGTCTTCGCGGCGGCATTGATCGGCTTTCTGATCTATAACTCAAATCCGGCCTCGATCTTCATGGGCGATTGCGGCTCGATGTTCATAGGATTCTTCCTGGCCAGCACTTCGTTGATGAGTGCGGCGGGCGGACGTTCGCGCAGCTTTCTGCCTGTGCTGGCCGTGCCGATTCTGGTGCTTTTTATCCCGATCTTCGACACCACATTCGTCACCGTTATCAGAAAACTCTCCGGACGCGCGGCCTCGCAGGGCGGTCGTGACCACACGTCGCACCGGTTGGTTGCGCTGGGAATGTCCGAACGACGCGCGGTGTGGATGCTCTATGGGTTTGCCACGCTCTCGGGCCTGCTGGCGATGCTTGTTCGCCAGCTCAATCTCGATCTAAGCATCGCCGCCATCATCGGATTCACGATATTGCTGACTCTCCTGGGCGTCTATCTCGCGGGTGTGAAGGTCTACGAGGAAGACGAGGTAAAAACCGCGCAGGAGAAGCCGATGTTTGCCTTCCTCATCGACCTCTCCTACAAGCGCCGCATCTTCGAGGTGCTGCTCGATCTCGTCTTGATCGTACTGGCTTACTACGGCGCTTATGTACTCCGGTTTGGCTCAATGGCGGAAGGGGAGATTTGGCTGGTCTTCCTGCGCACACTTCCGGTCGTGCTCTTTGTCAAGATGGCCGCATTTCTGGTGACAGGGGTTTATCGAGGCATCTGGCGCTACACGAGTGTCGACGACCTGGTCGTCTTCGCCAAGGCAGTTATCGCCGGTTCCGTTGCGTCGAGCATGGCCATTCTATTCGCCTTCCGATTCGCAGGAGTGTCGCGCACGGTCTTCGTGCTGGACGCGATGTTGATGTTGTTGTTACTTGCAGGAAGCCGAATGGCATTTCGATTGTTCCGTCAGATTCTTCCCACGCCCACTACTCGCGAAGGGTGCAGGGTGCTGATCTACGGCGCCGGCGATGCGGGCGAGTTGCTCTTGCGCGAACTGCTGAACAATCGTGAGTGGCTGTATGTCCCGGTTGGGTTTGTGGATGACGACCCAAACAAAAAAGGCAAGGTCATTCACGGACTACGAGTGCTGGGCGGTAATGGTATGCTCCGCGGAGTCTGCAGCGAGTACCAGGTCGAGGAGGTACTCATATCCAGCTCGCGCTTTTCTGATGAACGCATGGCCGAGATCATGAGCGACTGCGAAGCGGCCGAGGTTTCTCTCAAGCGAATGCGCATCAGGATAGAGACGATCAGCGAGCGGTGAGCGGGGGCCGGGTTCCGGGTTTCGGGTGCCGGGGGCCGGGTTTCGGGTTTCGAGTTTGGCGTTCTAAGTTATAGGTAATCACTAAAAGGACGGATGAGGCGCGTTCCTGTAGTTAAGCCTTCCTCCGAAACCCGGCACTCGAAACCTGACACCTGGCACCCCTAAACCCGAAACCCGAAACCCGGCACCCGACACCCGACACCCGAAGATAACTTTGACTCAATCGACTACCCACCAACTAAAGCTCATTGACGTGCGAAAGCCCGTGCTGCGCATGCTGCTCATCATGCCGGTTGTTTTGGCCCTGGTATTTTCATGGTATGCAACCCGATGGTACATGGGAGATTTCGTCGCAGAGTTTGCCCCGAATATGGACGAGGGCCAGATGGAAGCAGCGATGGCGGCGATGCGGCTTGCCCCAGACGATCCCTGGACTCACTGGGTAGTTGCCGGCCTCAAGAGAAAAAGCTTCTTACCAGAAGATCTGCAAGAGGCAGTGCATCAATACGAGGAGGCGGCGCGTCTTTCTCCAAACGATTATCGGTTCTGGCTGGATCTGGGACGCGCGAGAGAGGCAGCGGGCGATCGCGATGGTGGTGAAAAGGCCCTGCGTCGCGCGGTTGAACTGGCGCCGTCTTATGCCTATCCTCGCTGGTATCTGGGGAATCTTCTCTTGCGCTCCGGGCAGATTGATGAGGCTTTCGCAGAACTCCGCCGCGCTGCTGAAGCGGACGCGAGATTGCGGCCAGGATTGTTCAATTCCGCGTGGACGCTGTACAGCCAGGACGTCGAGCAGATCAGAAAGGTGGTTGGCGACTCCGCTGCCGCGCGCGGCGAGTTTATCAGTTACCTGGTCGGCAGGCAGCGGATGCCTGATGCCCTCAACCTGTGGACGACTTTTACGCCTGCAGAAAAGAAAGAACAAAGCACTATTGGTAACGGTCTTGCGCAGAGTCTGATCGAACAGAAGCATTACCACACAGCCTGGGGCATACTTCGCGAGATCGGTCCGGATGATGGCTCGACCAGGACCACACAATTCGTCAACGGCGGATTTGAAAGCGATATTGATACCGCCAAAACGAGCCTGCTCAACTGGCGGGTGAAGTCAGACACCCAGGCCCAGATTGCCATCGATGGCAGCATGCGACATGGTGGTGAGCGAAGCTTACGCATCCTTTTCAGGTCTTCGCAGGCGATGCCATTTGATAACGTTTCTCAGCTGGTGGTGGTCGAGCCCGCCACGCAATATCGTTTCGAGTGCTACGTGCGGGCGGAAGATCTCAAGAGCGGCGGAACGCCTCTGATCTACATCACGGACGCTATGGATGGGACGACGTCACTCGGCAGCTCCGAGCCGCTGCCTGCGGGCACATACGACTGGCAGCTCGTTTCAATTAACTTTAAGACGTCACCAAAAACGGAGGCCGTGACGGTAACTATCGGTCGCTCGATGTGTGGCGGCGCCGCAGTGTGTCCCATTTTTGGCAAGGTCTGGTATGACGACTTCAATCTCCAAAGCGCCGGCGGAACAGTTAGTCCCCGCGACGCCGCAAGCGGCAACAAAACCCGCGGCTGACTCGCCTGCGACTATTGAACCGGTGCGGACTCTGGCGAGCCGCTTTGTTATCGTGATGCTCTGCGTCGCGATCGTTCTCTCGGCTCTCGCGTACGGCACGGTCCATTATTGGTCGCTGGCACTCTTTGAACTCGGCGCATGCGCGGTCGTGATCTTATGGTGCGTCGATGCCTGGCGCAGCCGTACGTTTCGAATTAGCGCTAATCTCCTGCAAGTCCCACTGATCGGGTTGTTACTGCTTGGAGTCGTACAGTTGCTGCCTATACGATCGCCTGCGGCCTCCGGCGGATTGCCGTCTGCGCCGCTCGGCAGTATGTCGATCGATCCATACTCGACGCGCCTCGCACTGATCCAGATCGTGGCGCTGCTAATCTACTTCGCGGCTGCGCTTGCGTTCATAGACAGTCCGAAACGGCTGCGTTTGATCGTTCGCACAGTGATCGTCTTCGGTTTCCTGCTTGCGCTACTCGGCATCATTCAATCGTTCACCAGCTCCAATAAGATTTACTGGTTGAAGGAGCTTCCGCAGAGCGAGCCTTTTGGTCCTTTCTTCAATCGCCATCACTTCGCGGGTTACATGGAGCTCTTGATCGGTCTGCCGTTAGGCCTGATCGTTTCAGGCGCCATCGAACGCGACAAAATGCCGCTCTACATTTTCACGGTCGTACTGCTGGGGATCGCGTTAATCATGACGGGCTCTCGCGGCGGAATGATCAGTCTGGTGGCAGAGGCGGTGTTCCTGATAATGTTCGCCAGATTCAGACGGGACGATGACGCGGCGCCTTCCGCGGAGAAGGGTAATCGCGCTCGCTCGGCCCTGACCCGCGTGGGGCTTGCGTTCGCCCTTGTGCTCGTCATTGTGGGTGGGGCCTTGATGTTCGGCGGCGAGGCCGCACTCAGCAGGATGTTGGGCACTGTCAACTCGGATGACCCAACGACGGGGCGCGCACATTTCTGGGGCGTGACAACCAAGATCATTCGCGACCATCCCATTGTTGGCTCCGGACTCGGCTCGTATGGCCTGGCATATACGCAATACGATTCGCGTAACGGAGAAACACGGCTGGAACAGGCGCATAACGACTATCTGCAAACTATGTCGGATGCCGGAATAGTCGGAGTGGGGCTGGCCCTTTTCTTTGTCGTCTCACTTTTCCGTTCGGGCTTTGCCCGTCGAGAGACGAAGGATGCTTTCCGCCGGGGGGTTGCGATCGGCGCGCTCGCCGGATGCTTTGCCGTGCTGGTTCATAGTTTCTTTGACTTTACCCTGCACACCACAGCTAATGCACTGCTGTTTCTCATAATGGCAGCGCTTGCAAGCATCGACAGCCGCGTCGAGCGGGCTTCCAAGCCGAGGCGCCGGCGGAGGCGTCGCAAGTTAACCAGGCAACCCAGCCCTGTGAGTATTAGCGCAAAGCCGGTTGCATCTTAGTCCGGCCGATATAGACGTTCGCAAACCCGGAACTTCGATTCACTCTCGATGCTATGGACATGACCCTTTTAGAAATGATGCGCAGGAGCGGCGATAAGACCGTTCTCAATACTCTCAATATCAAGGTCGAATCGGCCGAGCCCGAGAAAGTAGTGCTCTCGATGCCGGTCGACGAGCGGGTCCATCAATACTCCGGGCTTCTACATGGTGGGGTTTCGGTCGTCCTGGCCGAAACGGCGGCTGCCATCGGCGCGGCGCTCAACACCGACCTCGAGCGCTTCACGCCCGTCGGCGTTGAGATCAATGCCAACCATGTACGCTCCGTCAGCCGCGGCCGAGTGATCGCCGAAGCAAAGCCAGTCTATCTTGGTAAGATGATGACGGTATGGTCGATCGAAATACGCGATGAGCGCGACCGCCTGGTTTGCGTCTCGCGTTGCACACTGGCATATAAGGCTGGCAGCGCATTATCATCTACGCCGCCTGCGGCATCTCCCGCCGCATGACCTTCAGGGCCGATAAGTTTTCAGTCACAATTTGAAGAGAGGCCGACAGCTGCTTTTCGGATCACGTCGCTTGCGATGACCGACCCAATCAGCGAACCACACTCGACTCACAATACGATACCAAAGCTCTGCCTTGCGGCCATCAGCCGTCATGCGAAACCCGACGCGCTCAATCTCAAGAGCGGCGGCAAGTGGGTACACATTACGGCCGAGACCTTCGTCCAGCGTGTGCGTCACATCGCATTGGGCCTGGCTGAGCTGGGAATTCGCGCGGGGGACCGGATCGCTCTCCTCTCCGAGAACCGACCGGAATGGTCAATGGTTGATCTGGGAATCCTCAGCCTCGGCGCGGTCAACGTCCCCATCTACACGACCCAGGCTGTGGAGCAGGTGCGCTACATCCTCGAGGATTCCGGCGCACGCATTCTCTTCGTCTCGGGACGAAAAGTCCTGAAGCACGCCGCTCCTGGCATTGAAGGCGTGGAGAAGCTCGAACGGCTTATTTTCTTCGATGCGGATGCGGCCTCGAAAGTAGAAGGCGCGATAACCCTCGAGCAACTTGAAGGCATGGGGGCCGAGCGTGAACGCGAGGAGCCCTACGCCTTCGATGCTTTGACCACACCGGGTAAAGGCGACGAGCTCGCCACCATCATCTACACCTCGGGCACGACGGGCGAGCCCAAGGGTGTGATGCTGACCCACGACAACTTCATCTCGGACATCCTTTCGATTTCGAGCGCGCTGATTATCTCAGACCAGGACATTGCCCTCTCTGTTCTTCCTCTTTCCCACATCTTCGAGCGGACCGTCTTCTACGTCTTCTGTTGCACCGGCGTCTCGGTCTATTGCGCAGCATCGTTCGATCAGGTGGGAGAGTATTTGCGCGAAGTGAGGCCGACAATCATGACGGCAGTTCCTCGTCTGTTCGAGAAGGTCTATCAGCGCATCGTCAAAAAAGGTATGTCTGCGGGTGGATGGAAGACAAAACTCTTCGCGTGGGCACTGGAAGTCGGCCAACAATTCGCCGAACTGAAGGACAAGCGAGAGCCTATCCCGCCGCTGCTCGAGCTCAAACACGAGATCGCAAGTAAGTTGGTGTTTTCGAAGTGGCGAGCAGCGATAGGGGGACGACTGCGGTACTTCGTCTCCGGCGGCGCGCCTTTATCGCCTACACTCACTTACGCTTTTTGGGCCGCCGGAATCCCTATTCTTCAGGGCTTCGGAATGACAGAGACCTGCGTGGTCTCGGCCAATCGTCCCGAGAATAATAAGGTTGGTTCGGTCGGCCTGGTCTTTCCCGGCATTGAGGTCAAGATAGCGCAGGACGGCGAAATTCTCGTCAAGGGACCCACGGTGATGAGTGGTTATTACAATCACCCGGACGCGACTGCCGCGGCGATGCAGGATGGCTGGTTTCAAACCGGCGACGTCGGGCGATTGGATGCCGAAGGACACCTCTACATTACGGATCGCAAGAAGGACCTGTTCAAGCTCTCGAACGGAAAATATGTAGCGCCACAGTTGGTCGAGAGCCTGATCAAACAAAGCGAGCTCGTCAATCAGGTAGTCATTATCGGTGCCGGGCGTAAGAATCCGGCCGCTCTAATTGTGCCGGACTGGGAAGCTCTCGGCGGCGCCCTGGCGGAGTCCGGCGGATCAAAGCCGGCGACACGCGCCGAGTGGAGCCGCGATCCCGCTTCGGTCGCGATCGTCCGCCGCGAAGTCGTCGCGCTCACTAAAGAGTTGGCTGATTATGAGAGGGTTCGAAAGGTGGCGTTACTGCCTGAGGAGTTTTCGATCGATAACGGCGAGCTGACCCCAACGCTCAAAGTGAAACGCAGGATAGTCGACGAAAAGTATGGAGAGTTGATTGAGGAGCTATATCGGGAAGGTTAGAGGTTAGAGGTCGGTGGTCGGTGGTCGGTGGTCGGTGGTTAGGATCTCAAATCGTGAATCTGAAATTCTGAAATCTGAAATCTCAGATCTCAGATCTCAAATCGCAAAAGATGAATGCGGATAACCTCGCCGCTCGCCATCAAAAATCCATAATTCCACATTCGTAACTCGAAACTCACAACTCAGAACTCAAAACTCAGAACTCAAAACTCTTTCCTCACTCCGGTCCTCGCAGTGACGACTCCTGCATCTGCGGATCGCGCGGGTTGTATGGTGTGGCCAGGTACTTCTTGGCCGCGGCCGGCGCGTTGTCGTAATTGATCCCGCTCTGAATGGCTTTGTTGTATTCGTTAACCGCCTGCGCCCGCATCCCGCGAGCGTCGTACGCATTGCCGCGTTTGATCCGCGCCCACGCTTCGATCCACGACGGTTTCAAACTGCCGTTGAGCGCCGAATCAAAGGCATCGAGTGCCAACTGCCAATTGCGCTGCTCGATGAACAGGAGACCCAGGTTGTAGTAAACCCACGAATTCGATTTATCCAACTTGAGAGCTGTTTCAAGCTGCTGTTGCGCTTCAGCAAACTGTCCCTCGCGAAACTGCTCAATCCCGCGTCGCGCTACCACGGCGACGCGCAGGTCGTCAGACATCCGCAGTATTCTATTGTTTGGATCTATAACCACCTCGATCGGCTGGCCGGAAGATTCAAAATCGAAGTCTTCGCTTTTCTCCTGGAGGTTCAGTACGGTCGTCGGATTATCTCCACCTTCCGATCGAAGCAGGAGCTCGACAGGCATATTCAGGTGTTCGATGTTCTGCTTGATCGTGCCGCGAGTGCGAAACTTTCCCGCTCGGGTACGAATGATCTGATAGTCGACGGTGAACTCGGGAACACCTGTGCCCTCGACCCACTGCGCAAAGAAGTAGCGCATGTTTTGCCCTACGACCTGCGTCGTCAGCTTTTCAAAATCATCTATCGAAGCGTTCTTCCCCTTGTACTGTTCGAAGAACGCGCGAAGCAGTTGGTTGAACTTGTCTTTTCCGATGGTCTCGCGCAGCATGCGAAAGACCATTGCCCCTTTATAGAAGACTATCGATTGATAGGCTGATGATTGATCGTCCAGCGCCGATGGAGCGCGCGCGATCGATGCCGTTTGTTCGAAGGTCAACGCGCGTTCCTGCTCGTCGCGCTGCGCCGCGTCCAGCGGGCCGCTTGAAAGCGTTCCTTCGCGCAGGGCAAAGGCGCTCCATTCCGCCAGGCCTTGTGAGATCCACGCGTCGTCAAAGGATTTTAGACCGACCGACTGTCCCCACCACTGAAATGCAACCTCTCGCTGCAGCCTCTCTTCGGGCACCGGCCGTGAAGGATCAAAGAGCTTTGAAGCCAGGAAAAGCATCCCCAGCGCACTATAGGTGTCGAGGCTTTCGTCGTCGATCTGCGCCACCACCAGCCGCGTACCGAAAGCGGGCTGGCCGTATTGTTGCGTGTATGACTGGAGGGCCGCACCCATCAATTCTGCATATCGCTCGATACGGTTCTCGCTTCCCACCTTGGCGTAAAACTGTATGTCGTAGTTTCCGAATCGCAGGTTCTTGGTGATGTATTGGCCCGCGATGAAATTGCCTGGCAGCACCGGCTTGCGACTGACGAAGTGGAACCTCGTGTTGCCGTCTTTCCCCACCTGTCCCACCACTGGCTCGTCGCTGGTACCAGCCACCTGTATTCCTGTGGGGACGATAATCGTAATGTCTGAAGTCGCGGGATCGGCGGCGTAATCATGGAAAGGAAACCATCGCGCCGCATACATCAGGTACGAGCCCTCGGTGCCGACGTAGGCCAGACGCTTGGTCGCAAGCGGTCCGCCTTCGGGCGAGGCCAAGCCCCCGCTCCAACGAAAACGAAGGGTGATGGGCTGGCCGGCGGGCACCACTTCCCCCAGGTCAATGCGAACGTTCGGACCAACCGCAGTGTCAGCGCCGGCGGCGTCCTGCACGAAATTTGTGAGTGGCTTACCGTTTCTTTCGATGCCCTCGACCTTGAGCGAGCCATTCAGCTCAAAAATGATCGAACGGGTCGCGTCGAGCGGCGTAAAAGTCACTTCTGCGCCGGCCCTAAGCAAGTGCTGATCGGGTACTAGTTGCGCTTCGATGCGGTAATTCGTCACGTCGAAGCGAGCGCGCCCGGCCTGCTGGGCCGCGGCCGTAACAGAAAAGAGCAAACAAAGCAGCGTTAAGGAGAGCGCCAGCACGTGGAGGCGAATTTTCGTCATAAACGTCGAGTCCGTGGGAAACAATTCATTGTTGGTTTACGTTATTATACACGCAGCCCGCTGACCGAGCGAGAGCCGTATCGAACTGGCTCGACATCTGCAGCCCAAACAAATCGCCTTCCCGAGCTTTATCCAACGGTGCGCGAGACCGATCGAGAGGGCCCTGCTGTCGTCCTGTGCGGTCGGGTTTTTGATGACGCGAGAAGGCAGGCGGTTGGCTGGCGCGGGTGCCTTTCGAGCGTCTGACGCCTCGCTTGACAGCGAAGGCTGGGCCGGAATAGAGTCAAGCGCAATCTTTCACGGGGTTGGCGGCCCGACAGGATCCAGGTTCTGAGTGCCGCTCTCCGGAAATCCGATTCATCTACTGTTTGCGTGCAGACCAGTCTCCTCTCTGTTCCGGCGCAGTCTGAGTATTAGCCTAAGATCGTGGGGTTGCGTCTTGTCAGGAGCTATAGTCGAGTACCGCGCGAGAGTAGAGTCGCCACCTCCATGTATCAGGAAAGTGAATCCCCTCTTTTATCCTAAAGGAGTCAATTCGATGAGATTAAGACAGACGTTTTTGGTCGGACTGTTGCTGATTTCCTTCGCCGCGAGTGGCACGGTCTCAGCAGTGCCGAAAGAACGCAGCGTTCAAGTCGGCTTCAAAGAAACAAAGCTGAAAAATGGATTGCGCGTGATCACCGTCGAGGACCATAGCGCGCCCGTGATCGCAATATCGATTACCTACAACGTAGGCTCGCGTAACGAGCGCCAGGGGCGCACCGGCTTCGCGCACCTCTTCGAGCACATGATGTTCAAGGGCTCGGAAAACGTAGGCACCGGCGAGCATTTCTACCTGATCTTCAATAACGGCGGCAATATGAACGGCACCACCAACGAAGATCGAACCAACTATTTCGAGGCCCTGCCGGCCAACCAGCTTGATCTGGCCCTTTACCTCGAAGCCGACCGGATGCGCAGCCTTGTTATCAGCAAAGATAACCTGGACAACCAGCGCAACGCCGTACAGGAAGAGCGTCGTCAGGGCGTCGACAACCAGCCCTACGGAAAGAGCGGCGAGGTCCAGCAGGAATTGATTTACGACAACTTCGCCTATAAGCACACGACCATCGGTTCGATGGAGGACCTCAATGCTGCCGGCGTGGAAGACGTCGCTGCCTTCTTCAAAATGTACTACGCGCCCAACAACGCTGTCCTGACGCTTGTCGGCGATTTCAACACCTCGGAAGCGCTCAAGAAGATCAAGCAGAGTTTTGAAGCAATTCCCCAGCAGCCCACGCCACCGCCGGTTGATATGACCGAGCCTGAGCAGAAGGCCGAACGTCGTGCAAGCGTCGACGATGGGCTTGCCCGCGCGCCCCAGATCGATATCGCCTTCAAGGCCGTTCCCGGCAATACCCCGGATTTCTACGCGCTTCAGGTCTTGTCCGCATCGCTTCAAAACGGGCAAAGCTCGCGTCTTTACCAAACGCTCGTCAAGGACAAGCAGCTTGTAACCAGCGTCGGCGGTTTCATGGATGAAAAGCGAGGCACGGGCGCTCTTTATATTTCTGCCACACTAAAGCAGGGAGGCAAACCCGCCGACGTGGAAGCGGCGATCTACGCTGAGATTGCGAAGCTTCAGAAGGAAGGAATCGCTGACTGGGAACTTCAAAAGGCGAAGAACACCACGCGACGCAACTTCATCAACGGCCTTCAGAGCTCATTGTCGCGCGCGATCTCGATCGGGCAATACACGGTTTATTACAACGATCCGAACCTGATCAACACGCGGCTCGACAAGGTGACGGCCGTTACCAAAGCAGACGTACAGCGCGTGGCGGACAAATATCTGACGGCGGCAAACCGCACAGTCGTCACTACCATGCCCAAACCCAAGGGCGCGGCGACTGCCGCCAAGTAGGTAAAAGGAGATCGAATCATCATGAGGAACTATTCAAAGTTCAAACGCAGCTTAGTTGCGGCGCTCGTCACGCTGGCGTTTGCGTCAACCTCTGTCTTTGCGCAACGCGCCGGCGCTCCGCCGCAGACGGGCCAGTCAGTCGTAGGCGCCGATATCAAGGGGCGCGCGCCTGTTAACAAGGAAATACTCAAGGTCAAACTGCCAAAAGCACAGGAAGCAACGCTCTCGAACGGCCTGCGCGTTGTCCTCCTTGAAAACCATCGCGTGCCGACCTTCTCAATGCAGATGGTGGTGATGAGCGGCGGTCTTGCTGATCCGTCGAACTATCACGGGCTGGCCACATTTACGGCTGCACTGCTTCGTGAAGGAACGGCGACCCGAAAGAGCAAGGACATCGCCGAGCAGATCGACACCCTCGGCGCAACGCTCAATGCGGGGGCCGGGATCTCAACATTCACTACGACGATCACCACCGCCGGTCTGGTCGAGAATTTTGATCCGACTCTCGACATCTTTACCGACGTCATACGCAACCCGAAATTTCCGCAGGAAGAAGTCGATAAGTACAAGCAACGTCAGATAGCCCAGATGCAATTCCAGCGTTCCATTCCCCAGTTTCTGGCGGCAGAGCGTTTTCAGCGAGCTATCTACGGCGAGCATCCGGCCGGAATGATTGTTCCTCCGATGGACTCGATCAAGCGCATTACATCAGCCGACCTCGCGGGTTTTCACTCAACCAACTACCGTCCTAACAACGCCATGCTGGCGATCGTGGGCGACGTGACGCTCAAGGAAATCATGCCCAAGCTCGAGCGCGCATTCGGTGATTGGCAAAAGGCTGATGTGCCGATGACGAAAATACCGGCGGCGCCGAACCAGGGACCGATGCGTATTCAACTGATTGACAGGCCCGGCTCGGTGCAGACCGTTTTGCAACTCGGGAATCTGGGGATCGAGCGCACCAACCAGGATTACTTCGCCGTGCTGGTGATGAATCAGATTCTGGGCGGCGGTCCGGCCGCTCGCCTCTTCCTCAACCTGCGCGAGAAGAACGGCTACACCTATGGTGCATACAGCAATTTCGGCGGCTCCAAGTTTCGTGGCACAGTGACCTCGAGCTCGGAAGTCCGCACCGATGTGACCGAAGGCGCGATGAAAGAGTTCATGTACGAACTCAAGCGCATCCGCGATGAAAAGGTCACGCCGGTGGAGCTCGAGAACGCGAAGCGCGCCATTGTCGGTAATTTTGCCCTCTCGCTCGAACAGCCGAATGCTCTTCTCCAGAACATAGTCACGCAGAAGCTTTACGAGATGCCTGCGGACTATTGGGACACCTACCCGGCAATGGTGGCGAAGATCACGGCCGAAGATGTGCAGGCTGCAGCGCAGAAATACGTCAGCCTCTCGAACCTTCAGATAGTCGCTGTGGGAGATGCTTCAAAGGCCCGTGATGTGCTGGCTAAGTACGGTGCGGTCGAAGTATATGACGCCGATGGCGCGGTGGTTCCTGAAGGAAAGAAACCAACGCAGTAAGGGAAAGCTGGATCTAACAGCTGGGACGGGAGATGATGCCGAAAGGATCGTCTCCCGTTTCGCTTTTTGCGAGAGGAGAGCCTCGGGAAGGAACCTTCGCGTTGAGAAGCTCTCAGTTCATGGAGCGATAAGCAATGCGCGCCAACGGCGCGAAGTGCAATAGCCCAGGCCAACGGCCTGGGTTAGGTGTACAATACGAGTCCCAGCCAAGCGCTGAAAGCGCGAAATAAACTCAGAAAGCGAGAGAATGACATGCCTCAATCCTTGTCGTCTGTGCTCATCGATCTAATCTTCAGCACAAAAGACCGCGAACCGTTTATCACGCCTGCCATAGAAACAGAGCTACATCCGTATATGGCTAAAGTCTTCCGAGAACTGAAGTCTCCAACGCTGGCGTTGAATGGAACGACCGATCATGTCCACATCCTGTTTGCGCTTGGGCGCGTAATCACAATCGCCGATCTGATCCAAGAGATAAAAACCGAATGATCGAAGTGGATCAAAACCAAGGGGCCGGAGTTCAGAAACTTTCACTGGCAGAAGGGTTATGGCGCGTTTTCGATCGGGCAATCAAGCGTCGCGGAAGTGAAGCGCTACATTCACAATCAAAAGGAACATCACCGGCGAATCACATTTCAGGATGAATACCGCAAATTTCTGAAGGCCTATGAGATTGAATATGACGAGCGTTACGGTTGGGCCTAATGGGATTCCGCGCCTTCAGCGCTAATGATGTTAAGATCGGCCGCGTTACCCAGGCCGTTGGCCTGGGCTACTGCATTGAGCGCCGTTGGCGCTCCGATTCTCATCCTTAGCCACTCTCCCGCAACTTCGCCGGTGCGATTAATCGCCACGCTTCCTTCAGGTGGATTCTCAACTCTTTATCGGAAACCCTGGGGAGTTCTATACCAACCCATCCTGCTCCGCCGACATAGGGCGGTCTATAAAACTTCCGCGGTGCTTTCTCGATCAACATAGCCTGGATGCCGATGGCAGCCGGGATAACCACCGCGACGTGTCCATCGTTATGGTGGTTGATCGAGCACATGGCGAACACCTTCTTCGCAACGAAAAACGTTGGTTCACCGTGCGAAAGTTTTTCCGTCGTTTCCGGGAGCGCGGCACAGATGCGCCGCACGCGCTCTACGTGCCGCTCGCCCGTGTCGGATTTTCCACCTTTCGCTGTCGGCTTAGTGGTTGGCAATCAGAAGTCCGCCAGATTGAATACGGTTCACTTCACCGTCAACACGGTCTTGGCAAAGTACTCCGTGAGATTTCCGTTGTGCACCATCAGTTCGCGCTTACCCCAGGCGATGATGTAGATCGAATAGACTCCGGGCTGCAATCGGAAGTTGTCGCCCACGGTGGCGTACTTGCGGTCCTTCTCTCCAATTTGCTGTTGGTACTCATTGATGAATTCGACGTCCTTGCCATTGGCGCCCTGCTTAAAGATAACAATGCCGATGAAATCCACGCCAACCGCAGTCGGATTCTCAAACAGCACGTTGAAGTAGACTCCCGCCTTCCACTCGTTGGAGGCCCCGACGCACTTCCAGTCGTCATCAACTTCCCTGCAAACAGAAACCTTACCCTGCCCAGCGGCGGTGTTTCCCACAGCCCGAGCGCCTACGGTATCTTCGCCTACCGTGAAGTCTGTCGTGGCCCAGACTTGTGACTTATCGTAGTAGTTTACCATTCGCACGAAATATTTCCCGGGAGTGTTAATCGTAAAGGGGATGTAAGCAGTGGTGTGTTTGGGCGAAGCAGTGTAGTCCATATTCTGGACATACTCGCCATTGGCATCGTTCCTGGTAATCATAAACGTGATACCTGCTCCGGTAGGAACCGCCGGGAATGTAGCGAGCACGTAGACGTTTCTCAACGTTCCCTTGGGCTTGAAACTCTTTGTGGGATTCACGCAGGTCGCCGTCTCGACGACATTGATGCCGTACTGCGCCTTCGCAATCTTGAGGTCCTCGCAGGTTTGTAACTCAATTTTGTTTTGTGCCCGTGCGAGGGAGCTTAGAGCGGCAGCACAGCAAACGAACACAGTGAAGAGCGCGGCACGTCGGACAAGTCCAGGCGACAGCATGGGTATAGCTCCTTTCGTGCGGCGGATAGTATAGCCGCACCTTTCGCGCGTCAATCAGATCGGCTGGAATGCCTCGATCTCATATGCGCTTACTTATTCGCTGCTTCTGGGAGAGGTACCTTGGTTGACTGCCAACTCACGATTTGCCATTTACCCCTGCGCTTGAGAAAGGTGCCGGAATTGAGATAGTTCATCACCGTGCTCTTTCCGCCTTTCTCGGTCGTAGCCACGAGGCGGAAGGCGATAATCGCTGTCTTGCCGTACTGCTGAATGCGTATATCTTCCGCGCTGTAGACCGTCGCCGGATCGCCGGCCTTGGGAGCCGGCGCTGCGCGAACATCTCGCATGATCTCGGCTTTCCCGCGCCGTTTCCCAGCCGAGCCGGTGTAGATCACATCCTCGGCCCAAAACCGCTCGTGCATCGCGGCATCGTTGTGAGAAGCGCCCGCGAGAAATTCTTTGAGCAGCGCAGTGAGTTCACCGGCGTCCGGCGCGGTCTGGGCCGATGCAGCAATGGTAAGAAAAAGAATGGCGGCCGCGGAGCATAAGGCTCTATTCATGATTCTCCTAAGTGACGATGTCGTCAGTAACTCGGCGGGTAGTTTTGCTCTCAGGTCAGGAAGAGGGCACAGCCCCCGCCCATTCGAGCCTGAGCCCTCTCTAGAGGTGAGAGAAGAGTGAGTAAGAGCGGGGGCCTGTGCCCCCTTCCTAACCTGGGAGTTCTATTACAGTGTGGTTTCAGCCCTGCAACCCGATGGTTAATTTGCCCGATTGACCTTCACATGTTGCAGTAACCAATCAACCGTCGTCTCGACCATGCCGACTGCCCGCTTTCGCCACAGCCAGTAATAGGTATCCGGCCGTTCGCCGCCCGCAACCCGCCTCATCTGGCCGTCAATCGTCAACCCATGGTCCGCCCCCGGGAACACAACGATCTTGAAGTCGCTGTTTCCCGCTTCAGTAAGATACCGTTCGAGCTTTTTCACGTTCTCCTCGGGGGGCACAACGTAATCGATTCCACCATAGAGCGCAAGGAAAGGCACCTTGATCTTTTTTAGATCGGGACCAGGATCGTATTGGTTCAGCCGCACCCAGGTGATGTCTTCGTAAGTCTCGACCTCCGGCAGATCAACGAATTGCCTCCATCGCGTTTGTTTGGCTTTGACAACGGAAGCCTGCAGAGCTTTCCACCCTTTTCCCGTATAGGCAAAGTCTTCGATCAGCCCCATGTGCGTGGCTGCTGCTGCAAATTCATCAGGACTAAAATTGATCCCCGACTGCAGCATAGAGTGTTTGGCTACGTGAATCTGCTGATCCCTAACGCTCTCCGCCGGGCACACATTCGCAATGATGAAGGCCAATGGAATTTTGCTGCGGCTGGCCACGATGGCGGCAACCCAGCCTCCCGCGCTATTAGTACGAAGGCCGATCTGCTTAGGATCTATCTCGCGCCGCGCAGCCATAAATTCCAAAGCGGCGAGCGCATCAGCCGCATGATCATAAAGGCTGGCCTTGTCATGATCGCCAGTCGATTGTCCGGCGCCGCGTTTATCAAAGATCAGACTCGCGACCCCTCGTTGTGCCAACACGCGAGCGAACCCGAGAAAGCCGCCCCTGGCTGATTTACCCCGGCCATGTATGAAGATCAGAGCGGGATAGGGAGGAAGCGAGATTGAGAGCGCCGGCGTGACAAGTGTGCCTGCCAGCGTCACGTCTCCATTACGAAACTGGACGTCTTCCGTCCGGACCGGAATTTCAACCGGCTTGAGCAGACGCTTTAAATGAATACGTATGGGAGGCGTTTGCTCGCCGACCACTCCAATCATCTCACCCAGGTCTGAGTCTACGATTAGGGTAGCTTTGCCGCCGAAAGCATCGAACTGAAGCTTGCCCTTGGAAACCACCGCCGGAGATATGGTCGGCTCGCTCGCCTCAACATCCGGCGTACTGATAAGTGCCTTGAGCAGGTCGCCATCTTTGAAGAAGTCGATCACGATCGACTGTACGGCTCCATCCCGCGACAAGGCTCCGCGCCAGTGGCCTTCTATCGAATCCTGTGCAGCATGGCTCGTCAGGGCAAAGAGAGAGATTAATACGGTCGAATAGAAGTACAATCTTGCTTTCATTTTGGCCCTCATAATTTCGTTAACCGGCGGGAAATCTATTATGGTACATTTCGTTTCTAACATATGAGAGACGCCAAGGCAAGAAACATTTCTACGATAGTAGAGGCAGCCAGAGCGCAAAATGTGGGAGCCCGTGTCAAGAAATTGCGCACGGGCCAGCGATTGACGTTGGAAGCGCTCGCCGAGCTCTCCGGGGTCAGCCGCGCAATGCTCTCAAAACTCGAGAGAGGTGAGAAGAACCCTACGCTGGTGGTGGCGGCCAAGATCGCTCAGGCTCTGCGCGTAGGGCTAACCGATCTGATGGGCGTGGCGGAATCTAGACGAGCAGTCGTCCTGATCCCGAAGTCCAGCCGCATGATTTTTCAGGATCCCGAAACAGGGTTCGAGCGTCAATTGCTCTCACCCGCCTTCGAGAGCAGGAGCGTGGAGTTTGTCCGTCACGTCATTCCGAAAGGCGCCTCTTCCGGAGAGCTGCCGCCATACAGACGAGGCACTGAGAAGTACATCGTAGTCGAACAGGGCATCCTTCAAGTTGTGATCGAGGGGCAGGGGTATTCTTTAAAGGCTGGCGACACGCTTTATTTCGAGGCAGACATTCCGCATCGCTTCGACAACGCAGGCAAGGGTGTTTGCAGCTACTATCTGGTGGTTAGCTATGGGCGCTAAGCTTCCCCACTCTTGCTCAAATTGGTCCTACCATCGGCCTCATGGCAGTCGCCAGTCTTAAGGAAGAGTGCGCGTCATTAATTCTGAATCCATCTTCAGAATCCCAAATCGCCGACAGGACAGCTTGCGAGAAGCCCCACGCGACCGCTCGGTCGAAAATTAGTTGTAGATGACTGGTGAGCTGTCTAAGGCGCCTCTCGATAACTGAAGGTCTGAGGAACAGGTCCGGTCGTTCAATTGGGTTGCGTAGGACAGCTCCCAACTCATATTCAAGCTCGCCCACCACACCCTTCGGATCGATTGCCAACCAGCCTCGAGTAGAATCAAACAGAACATTGTAGTGGTGCAGGTCGCCGTGCAGCAGCCTCAGTTCGCGTTGGGAAGCGCAAAGGTCAGTGTAAGTTTCATGCGCCGCCACAACCAGCTCTTCCGAAATTTGATCATCGCCGGTCGCGAGATAACGTTCGAATCCGCGGGCCCAGTCTTGTACTGTCACGAACGCTTCTGCTTCGACGCCTGACAGTTGGGATTCGCGCGCGGACATTCGCTGGATGACGTCGCCGAGGATGTCTGTCGCTTCCTCGTCTTTGCCATCGA
>JAVHWA010000161.1:0-57123 GCA_032160165.1 Acidobacteriota bacterium | reverse complement strand
GGCGATCGCGTGCGCGTCACAGTGCAACTGGTACGCGTCGATGATGGGGCGCCAATCTGGGCCACCAAGTTTGACGAGAACTTTACGGATATCTTCGCGGTGGAAGATTCCATCTCCAGTCAGGTCGCGGAAGCGCTAATACCCCGCCTCACCGGCGAAGAGCGTGAGCTGCTCAACAAGCGCGAGACGGAAAACGCCAGCGCATATCAGGCCTACCTCAAAGGGCGATACCACTGGAACAGATTCACCGACGAGTCGCTGGGGATGGCGATCGAATGTTACAACGAGGCGATCCAGCTTGATCCGGAATACGCCCTCGCATACGCAGCGATCGCTGAGTTCTACATTTGGGCCGGTGTTTACCACAAGTTTGCTCCGAAAGACTGCTACCCGCAGGCGAAAGCCGCGGCGTTGAAAGCACTGCAGATCGACGAGAAGCTTTCCGAAGCGCACGCAGCGCTCGCCGCCGCGACACACACATACGACTGGGACCGAGTCCACGCGGAGGAGATCTTCAAGCGTGCCATCTCGCTCAATTCCAATTATGCGGGCGCTCATCAGTGGTATTCATACTTGCTTACCGCCGAGGGCCGTTTCGATGAAGGGCAGAAAGAGATACAGAGGGCGGTCGCCATTAATCCCCTCTCGGCGATGGACCTTGCGATGCTGTGTTGGAATCTGTATCAGGCGGGTGAATATGATCAGGTCATAGCCGGGTCGCGAAAACTTTTTGAAGTAGAGCCCGACTTTGCCATCGGATACATACCCTTGTCTGCCGCGTACGAGCGCAAGGGAATGCTGGATGAGGCGATTGCAGCCGCGCGAAAAGCGGCGTCGTTGTTGCCGGGCGCGGTGGTGCATTTGTGGGCGCTGGGTCATGCACTCGCTCGGTCAGGCCAACAGGATGCGGCGCGAGAGACTCTGAATGAGCTGCGTCTCTTATCTAAAGAACACTACGCATCACCGTACCATTCGGCCATCATCCACGCGGGCCTGGGCGAGACGGAAGAAGTCTTTTCATGCCTGGAAAGGGCGTGCCAGGACCGCGACCCCTGGATGATATGGCTTGCGACGGAACCGAAGTTTGCAGACTTTCGCGCCGATCCGCGCTTTCTGGATTTGCTCGCGCGCATCGGACTAAAGACCGTAGAGAAGCGACGGCGCGCGGGAGATGGCGAGTCATCCGAGTTCGGAGTTTCAACCGGAGAAACTCCCTCGAGCCAGACCGTATCCACCGGCGTAGCAGTGGCAAGTGCGAGCGCTCAATCAGACGGACAGCCCGTTTCTGCGACAGGGGAGTTTAAGCCGAGCTCTCCCACCACGGAGCTCGTCGGGCAACAGAAATGGAAAGGCTGGCTGCCGGCTCTCGCCGGAGCGCTGGTTGTCGCGGTCATAGGCGTCGGGCTGTTTCTCTTCTTCCGCGGTGGCCAGGCTGCTTCGCGTTTCAAATCGACCAACTACGTCAAGCTCACCACCAGTGGAAATGTCGCGACCGCTGCACTCTCGCCGGACGGAAAGTACGCGGCCTATGCCATCGATGAAGCCGGCAAGCAGGGTCTCTGGGTGCGACAAACCACGATCGCCAACAACATCCGAGTGGTTGCGCCCTCGGAAGTGGATTTTCGCGGACTGACTTTCTCGCCCGACGGTAGTTATATCTACTATGTTGCCTCAGAGCGAAGCGGCAGTAGCCGAGGCCGCCTCTATCAGGTGCCCGCACTTGGAGGCTCGGTCACCGAAGTCAAAGCGGATGTTGATAGTCCTATCAGTTTTTCTCCGGATGGCCGGCAGTTTACTTTCGTTCGCAGCCTTGTGGACAAAGGCGAAGAAGCGTTGATGATCGCCAATGCCGACGGAAGCAACGAGCAGCAACTCTCTTCCAGAAAGTTTCCCGAGCACATATCGACCAATGGCCCTCCTGTTTGGTCCCCTGATGGAAAGATTATCGCCTACGCGATGCAGGGTGCGGATTCCAGCGGCTTCTACATGAAAGTCGTAGAGCTGAACATACAGGACCGCAGGGAACGGCTGATCTCGCCTCAACGCTGGATCGAGATCGGGCAGATCGGCTGGCTCTCGGACCAGAGCGCGTTGATCGCTACCGCCCAGAGCAAGGACTCAGCTTTCGACCAGCTTTGGCATCTCGCTTATCCGGGAGGCGAAGAGCGAAGGATCAGTAATGACCTGAGCGACTATAGAGGCGTAAGTCTGTCTTCCAACTCCGGGGCTTTGCTGACCGTGCAGCGTCAAACCTTCACCAGCATTTGGGTGTTGCAGAAAGGCGTGGCGCAGCCCATGCAGATTACGTCCGGCGCCGGGCGCTATTTTGATCTGTCGTGGACACCTGAAGGCAGAATTCTTTACGCGTCTGATGTCTCGGGTAACGCGGACATTTGGGAGATAGGAGCGGACGGTACGGGTCAGAAGCAACTGACGGCAGGCGCCGGAAGAAATTATGGTCCAGTGTCGTCGCCCGATGGTCGCTATGTTCTCTTGCATTCGAACAGATCTGGCGTTTGGCAGATTTGGCGGATGAACAGAGATGGAAGCAATCCACTGCCGCTTGTCCGGGGCAATGAAGAGAGCAACTGGCCCCAGGTGTCGCCCGATGGACGTTGGGTCATCTTTCAACACATTGGCGCCGGGACGCTGGCGACGTTGTGGAAAGTTTCCATTGACGGCGGCACGCCTGAAAGACTGACGACCGAGTTGTCCGTTCGCCCTGCCATCTCGCCCAACGGCCAGTGGATCGCCTGCTGGCAAAAGGAGCAGACACCCAACGCATCCTGGCGGATCGCGGCCGTGCCTTTTGACGGCGGCCCCGCGAAACTGTTCGACGTTCCGCAGAGTGCGGCCAATGGAAACTCTGTCCTGCATTGGTCCCAGGACGGCAGCGCGGTGATCTTTATCGATCTGCGCGACGGGGTGACGAACCTGGTGAGTCAACCGCTCGACGGCGGCGCAGCGCATTCGATAACCAACTTCAACAAAGACCAGTTCTTCGCTTTCGATCTGGCGCGAGACGGTCGAGTCGTTCTCGCGCGCGGCCTGAGAACGAATGACGCGGTGCTAATCAACGACGCGAAGTAGAATCGACGACAACAGGCGCATAGAGTTCAAGCTTTAGCTTGCGCTTTTCTTAACTCACCCAAGCCAAAGCTTGAACTCTAAACGCCTGTCAGTTACATTACGCCCACCTACCCTCCACCACACTTCAATCCACGCTACAACGCTCTTAACCGCGATGTACGACTATCGAAGAATGACGCCGGAACAGCGTATCGAAGCCGTCGAGTACCGCCGCTTGCGCGAGCACCCGCTACACTCTCCGCCGCACCTGCAATTCCTCGGACAACGACAGTTCTTCATCACCGGCACTTGCTATGAACATAAACATCACATCGGCCTGAAGCATGAACGAATGACGAAATGTGAAGCGGATTTGCTCAGCGCATGCGAGAAGTTTGCAGTCAGCATTTATGCCTGGTGCGTACTGCCGAACCACTACCATGTGATGGTCAGAACAGAGGAAATTGAAGCGCTGAGGCACGAACTGGGACGGCTGCATGGGCGATCTTCGTTCAATTGGAATAGGGAGGAGAATAACGGGGAAGAAAGGACTGGCACAACTGCTTCGATCGCGTGATCAAATCTCATAGGCATTTTTGGGCTAGCGTCAATTACATACACAACAACCCGGTTCAGCACGGCTATGTCGATCATTGGCAGGACTGGCCGTGGTCAAGTGCGGCCCTATTTCTCGAACGGGTCGGCCGTGAACGAGCGCTGCAGATCTGGCGCGAATTTCCAGTTCTCGATTACGGCAAAAAGTGGGATGTGGGTTGAGTGGGAGGCGCGTGCGTACAGGCGTATAGAGTTCAAGCTTTAGCTTGAGTAGTTTAAGAAAAGAGCAACCTAAAGGTTGAACTCTATACATCTTAAAAAATAATCCCAACTCAATGATCCAATTCATCCGCGAAGTGCGCGTTATTGAGTAGGAGGTCAGAAAAGTAAGAATGATGCAAACAGATCAGGTATTACAAAGAGGATTTAACGCCCGCGCGCTGGCGTGGGTGATGCAGGTTGATCGGATCTTCCTTTTCAGGGAGTTGTTCGTCGCATTGGCGATGATCCTGGTTATCTCAGGCTTGGCGCTCGCGCAAACCCCCGCCAACCGAATAAAGGGGACGAATTCGAACGGGTCAGGAGCGGCCATTAGCTCGAGCAGCACCGGCGCAGAGGCCCGAACGATAATCGGCGAGACCAGGCAGCTCGGTAACGGAACGGCCCGTTCATGGTTGCGAGTCGACGCGAACGGCAACCCAACCGCCGTCGGCGTTACCTTTACCGAAGAGGCGCTTGCGACCGTGCCTAAAGAGCCACCCCCGGGTGAGGAAGGCATTGCGATTTCGCTGGCGCTGCCGGCGGAAGCCGCCAGCACACCTTTCAAGCACATAGGTCTCGGCTGGAATCCGCACGGACATGAGCCTGAGAAAATCTATGATGTGGCGCACCTTGATTTCCACTTCTATATGATCTCAGAGCAGGAGCGCAACGCGATTAGCATCGACGGCGACGGGCTTGCCAGGGTCATGAAAGCGCCGGCGGGCGAGTTCGTTCCGCAAGGATATATTCAGGTTCCTAACGCAGCCGTTCCCAAAATGGGTTCGCACTGGATCAACCCGCTCTCGCAGGAGTTCAATGGCCAGCCGTTCTCGAAGACGTTTCTCTACGGAAGCAATAACGGTCGGTTGATTTTCGCGGAGCCGATGATTACGAGGGCGTTCTTTGAGGCCAAGACAAACCTGACGGAGGCGATAAACCTTCCGGCACAGTATCAACAACGTGGTTACTACCCGACGAAATACAGCGTCCGCTACGACGCTGCGACCAAAGAGTACACGGTCTCGCTCGAGGGAATGACGCTCAGGTAATGCTGGACCGATGATCGAAGCGTTGGGGGGCAACGCTTTGCGGTGGAGACGGGGACTTCGGTCCCCGTTTTCTCTTTCTTCGGTAGCTGTCGCGACCACTTTGTAAGGAGTTAGTCGCTCGGCGCTAAGGACTCGATACCTAATATCTTCGCCAAACTCTCGGAACCCCAGTTCATCACGACGTTGTGGTTCCACTTAAACACCGGGCGAGCGATGGGCGTCAGTAAATTCATCCAACGCTTTGTCGTTTCCACCTGCCAATCGTAGCGCGCGGTTGTGATCTCTCCGTCGCTTGAAAGCTGCCATAAACCTTTACCCGAAAGCTCGCCCAGGGCGACGCCTTCGATGAGCCGCATCGGCTCGACGCGCCTCAATTGCATGTCGAAGGTCAACCGGTAGGGAAGTCTGCTCTTCCAGGTGTAGCTGTAAACGCTCCCGATGTCGTTCTCGTCGCCCTTCTTTACAAGCGAGACCCGTTCGACGCCCTTCCACCATTCCGGCCAGCGATCGGAGTGATAGATCAAATCCCAGACTGGCTCAAGCGGAGACTTGAAACGCCAGATAGTCACGAATTCGTATTTGGCCATAGCGGATTGCTCCCAGCGCCAACGGCGCGCTCCCCGCACCTGGAGGAAGTGGTTTCGGTGATCTAAATGCCGAACTACGCCAGTACGGACATTCTACTAGCACACGACGGTTGGTCAAATAATTGCTTACTCGCTCCCGGACGCTCAGAGCACTAGAGGTCTGTCATGGATTCATCGCTGGGCGTTGGCGAAAGGGATGGAGTTGAGGCAGGAGCCAAGAGAGCCTGAGTGGCTGACGACGCTCTTTAACGAAAGAGAATAAAGCAGACAGCCGATAGGGTTCATAAACGGCGCCGCGTTATTTGAGCTTAGAGAAGGACGATCGAATCGTCTTTCTCGCGCCGCGATGAAGGACTACGATGTGGCCGTTCGTGCAGAGGACATGCGTCACAATAATCACCCAGACGGAGCAGGCGATCTTCGCATTCGTTGCAGCCGAGTGATTCGCCCAGGTGCTTAAGCGCGTCCAGGAAAGGCAGAAGCAATCGGCCCCGTTCGGTAAGGGTGTATTCCACCCTGGGAGGGCTTCCGCCAAAATTATGACGCAGCACCAGAGCGTCCCGCTCCATGTCGCGGAGGCGGCCTACGAGTGTCCGACTGCTGATAGGATGAAGCGCAGCCAGCAACTCCGTCGTGCGTTTCGGCCCGAGCGCAAGATCGCGAACGACAAGCATCGTCCACTTATCGCCGACAATCTGAAGTGCCCCCGAAACAGGGCAGCCATCGCCTTTGCGTCTTCGCACCTTCCGCCTCCACGGAGCCAGCACTCCGAAGTCTCTCAAGTTCGAAGGAACAAACCTGGTAACACGGGTTCAAGGCCATCGACTCCGGAACTTTGTGAAAGAGCTTATCACAAAGGCCAACTGTTGCGGCCACCAACGAAACTATTTTAAGATACGAGTACCAGCGAAGCCTCAACCGGCAGTTTCGCTTTGCGTCCCAGGACATTCGCTTCACACGAGACTAATAGTGTCATTCGGTTTCGACTCGCGCGAAAACCAGTTGAGACTGCCCGTATGATAAAAACCGGAGCAGATTCGCACGCTATTCAAAACGTCATTGACGAAGTCGCAACCGAGTTGCGGGCCAGTTTCGTTCTGCTCAGGGAAGTCTCGTTCGGACATCCGGAACTCGTTCTTAAAGCGTGGATACCAAACAACGAACGTCCTCCGCTTGAGATCGACGAACCGATTTCGAAGCTCGAGCGATTAGTCTACAGCCAACACCGGCCGATTTTCGTCGAGGATGCTCGGGCGGAGTGCACCAGCAGCGATGAATTACTTCGGCCAATCGTTGAACGCCTCGACGCAAGCTCCATTTGCTTCGCTCCGATTATTTACGAGGGAAGGCTGCTGGCCGCCATCGGCATCGTCAGGTCGGACGATGAGCTGCGCTGGACCACTTCAACTCAGACGCGTCTGGCAAAATTCGCGGAGACCCTCGCTCCTCTGATCTTCAACATTCAACTTCAGGACAATCTTCGTCGATATGTTGAAGACCTGCTGATGCTGCTTCAGCTGGCAGGCGACGTCTCGAGCCAGGCAGATTTTGAGAAATCATTGAAGGCGGTCGTCGACTCGTGGTCGAGAATAGTCGGAAGTGAGGTAGCGGCTATCTTGCTTTGGGAAGACGAAGCTAAGCTTCTGCGGCTTGCGGCTGCCAAAGAACTTCCCAGCGGCCTGCTTGAACGCTATACGCGTGGGGTTTCACTCTCCGATCCCGTCTGCGGGCTTGCAGCCACCAGGCGTGTTGGAGTGGTAGCAGACCTTGCCAGTGAGGCGCGATTCGCCGACCTGCACGCCGCCGCCCGCTGGTCAAACCTGAGCGGAGCCTGGGCTACGCCAATCAAAGGACCCGCCGGCAAGCTCCTGGGGGTGGTTGTCACTTTTTCGCGTACTGCCTTCGAGGTATCTACCGACGAACAGCGGCTTGCAGATCTGTTCACACGTCCGGCAGCGGTAGCGATTCAAAATCGTGAACAGCATTTGAAGTCACTGCTGCGGGCGAAGCGAGCTCGCCAACTGGAAGAGAGCCTGAGCCAGGCCCAACAATATAAGGCCGAGTTTATGTCCATCATATCGCACGAGCTGAGGACACCGCTCAATGCCATTATCGGGTATGCGCAGATGCTCTCGGATGGCTTTTCCGGCGATTTGAATGAGCAGCAGCTTAAGGACGTTGGCACCATCGTAGACTCTGCCGACAAGTTATTGAGGATGGTGGAAGACACGCTGGATCTCGCGCGAATCGATGCGGAACGCTTTCCGGTTTATATGGACAGCATTGCTTTTGACGAAATAATTCGCAAAGCCCTAAGCACGGTGCAATCGATTACTGAAGCGAAAGCGTTGGACATCAAGACCCATATCTCGATAGACGTTCCAATAATCCGAACGGACCCGGAGCGAGTGCGACAGATCCTGGCCAATCTGCTTTCAAACTCGGTGAAGTTTACCGATTCAGGGTCGATTAGCATCAACGTCGAAACCGTCGAAGCGGGGGGCGTGCAAGTCAGCGTCGAGGACACCGGCGTGGGCTTTGACACGGTCGCGTTTCCTCACATCTTCGACGAGTTTCGGCAGGCTGACGCAACCACTACGCGCGCACACGGGGGGACCGGGCTTGGCCTTGCTGTCTCGAAGCGGCTGGTGGAACGGCTCGGCGGGTCGATCGGAGTTGCATCGACTCCGGGTATAGGCTCGGTGTTCTGGTTTCGACTGCCAACAGAAATCCCCGGTGCCGACGTGTAGACCAAAGATGAGCGAGTTAAACGAAGAGACAACTATTTCGCATCCCCTCGGCATCCTCTGATCAATGACATCGATGGACACGCCCGATGAAAAGCTGTTGACGATTCTTGTCGCTGATGATGAGCCGGTAAATCGTACTCTGATCCAGCGGCGTCTCGAGCGCGAAGGCTATCGAGTAATCACAGTGCGCAATGGAAGTGAGGCGGTCAAGAAGGCCAGGGAATGCTTACCTGATTTGGTACTTCTCGACGTCATGATGCCGGAGATGGACGGGATGGACGCCTGCCGGCTGATCAAAGAGGACGAGGCGACGCGCGACATACCAGTCATCTTCCTTTCGGCCCGTGACGAAACCGAGATGAAAGTGAGTGGGCTCACTCTCGGGGCTAACGACTACATCAGCAAGCCTTTCAAAGCTGAAGAGCTCCTGGCCCGCGTCCATGTCGCTATTCGTTTGAAACGTGAGCGGGACGATTTGCGTACCAGCGCCGAAGAAGCTACGGCGCGGGCTGAGGTCGCTCAGGAACGCGCCATGACGGACGCGCTCACCGGATTGCTCAACCGTTACGGATTACAACATGTGCTTGCGCGAGAACACGCGGAGGCACGCAGGTACGGACGCCCGCTTTCCTGTCTGATGATTGATCTGGACAATTTTAAGTCGACGAATGACAGGTATGGTCACGCTGCCGGCGATCAGGCATTACAGCAAGTCGCGGTCGTTTTGAAGGAAGTGGTGCGCAAGGCGGACACAGTATTTCGTTACGGCGGTGAGGAGTTTTTGGTATTGCTCCCCGAAACGGACCTGGAGGGGGCGGCCGCTCTTGCCGAAAAAATTCGGAGCACTGTAGCGGATCGGCCATTGGGAGACAGCAAGCGTGGTTTCGCGCTCACGCTGAGCGCAGGCGCAAGCTCTCTCTGCGATAACGAGTCGGGTAACGACATGATCGCGCGGGCAGATATGGCCCTTTACCATGCGAAAGAAGAAGGGCGAGATAGAGTAGAGTCGACGACCTGCGGTTAGTTGTGAGAACCGCCTGCGGCAGCGGGCGGCTTGAAGGCAGAGATGTGAGACGGCACACTGCTCCTATTGTCGGGGATCGATGTTATAGGTCTTGATTTTTGAATTGAGGGTTGTGGCATTCATTCCTAAGAGCCGCGCGGCGCGCGATTGATGGCCGCCCGTCTGTTCTAGCGCGCGGCGAATCAGATCTATTTCAAAGCGTCGCACTTCATCATAAAAGTTTATTCCCCGCCCGATCTCCAAAGCCGAGACGCCACTCGCCCCTTCACGCATCGCGACCCGCGCAGCCTGTGGATCGCTAATCTCGGTGCGCAGGCACTCGCGCGAAATCTCCTCGGCCGGCGCAATCACCACAGCCCGCTCGATCGCATTCTCCAACTCGCGCACATTCCCCGGCCACGAATAGCTTTCAAGCAGCGCCAGCACATCGGGCTTTATCTGCTCGGATACCAGGCGACCATTCTCGCCGTTGTACTTTCTGATGAAGTGCTGAGCCAGCGGAAGGATATCAACGGCACGGTCGCGCAGCGGCGGCAGCTCGATCGGTACCACCGAAAGGCGATAGTAAAGATCCTCGCGAAACGTGCCCTGCTTAACTGCGTCCTTCAAATCGATGTTGGTTGCAGCGATGATCCGGACGTCCACCCGGCGAGGTGAAGTATCTCCTAAGGGAGTGAATTCCCGTTCCTGAATTACGCGTAAGAGCCGAGCCTGCGTTTCGGGCGGTATATCGCCGATCTCATCCAGAAAAATCGACCCGCCATCCGCAACTTCGAAAAGACCTTTCTTCGCAGCCACGGCGCCTGTAAACGCCCCGCGTGTATGGCCAAACAATTCGGATTCGAGCAGCTCCGAGGGAATGTTGGAACTGTTTACCGTGACGAACGGTTTGGTGGCGCGCGGGCTCGCTTCGTGAATCGCCTTGGCTATCAACTCCTTGCCAGTCCCGCTCTCGCCGGTTATGAGAACGGTCGATCTCGCGGGAGCGACCTGGTCAACCAGACGGAAGACCTCCTGCATTACATCTGAGTGCCCCACCATCTCGCCGCGATCCACGGCGCGACTCATCGCGCGACGAAGCGTCTGGCGCTCTTCTTCCTTGCGTCTGCGTTTGATTCCCGCCGCGACGGTCGATTTGATTTGCTCGTTCTGAAAGGGCTTGCGAATGCAGCCGAACGCGCCTTTATCCCAGGCGGCGATCGCTGTGTCGTACGTCGCGTAAGCCGTGATCATTACGACCGCAGCTTCAGCGTCGATCTTCAAAAATTCTTCGAGCGCTCGCAGGCCGCCCATTCCCGGCATAGAGACATCGAGCAGAACTACTTCGTAGGGTCGACGAGTGTAGACTTCCAGTCCTTCTTCACCGGTCTTGGCCAGATCAACGCGATAGCCTTCGGCCGACAGCAGCGTCTCCAACACATCGCGCATAATCTCTTCGTCATCGACGACGAGCACTGAACCCTTTTTCGCCATAAGTCATAAGCTACTCAAAAATCGCCGGGACAGCAAATACAGGCCGCGGGTTGGTCACATCCGATCAACCACCCGTCCGTTGTCCCGGATCGCGCGTCAGATAAGAGGTTGGGCCTTCTGCTCTCGCAGGCCGCTGATCACATGACAAGCGACACCGAATAGGAGGCCGAGTATGGCAGGCAAAGTGAGCGGTCTTTTCATGCCTTCGATCGCAGGCTCGTAAAAGAACGCGGCGATCATCAGCAAGGAAGCGGTCAGGAGTAGCGCGGAGCCTGCGATTTGCAGGACCTTTCGCCATCTCTGGCTACTGTGCGCGAGGTAGGCTCCCAGTCCCAGGTTTATCAGACCGGCGAGAAGGATAAATATGTGGCGCGACCGGAACATCATTCGTGCCCCGTCCTCAAGCTCACGTACGGGCGGATGATGAAACTTCATGAATTGTCCGGTGAAAAGAAAGACGATCACAAGAGCCAGGCCGAGGATCAGATGAAGGGGCTTCAAGTATGTCGAAAGGTCCTATCCTGCGGTGATCGTAAACACTGGGGACGGCTACTCCTGATACAAGTTGCGGTCTAATTCGTAAGTTTCTCGAACTGATAGACATAAATGATGTCCATATCTTCTCGGAGATCATTACCTTGAGGCCTGAAGCCAATTACCTTGTCGCCGTGACTGACGATAATAAGATTCTCCGGATACCGACTAGTTTCAATTGTTCTACCATCGTGAAATCTATAGGGGATCGTAAAGTTTGCCCCTCCCGAAGGGGAATAGTCTACTGTCAAATCATTATCTTTGAACCTGACGTACATTTCGAGACGATTTCCATCCCCGCTGTAATCTCGTCCCTCCCATGTCCCAGGCATCAAGTCCCTGTAATCTACGCTT
The DNA here is from genome assembly GCA_032160165.1 of Acidobacteriota bacterium. Taxonomy (GTDB): domain Bacteria; phylum Acidobacteriota; class Blastocatellia; order Pyrinomonadales; family Pyrinomonadaceae; genus QHXM01. The sequence goes on along the minus strand of JAVHWA010000161.1, from coordinate 45,467 downwards.
ACTTCTGAATATCGATTTCCATTAGGAACGAAATTGGAAGAGTTTGAAGATGAACACTGAGCGAAGACCAGTAAGGCGAGGACAACGACGACAAATTTGAGACTAGCGACTCGATCCATCAAAAACTCAGCACGGGCCTAAATCTTCTCTAATCGCTCGCAGCCTGAAGATGCGCGCGAGCGTTCACGGTTGGAAGCGTGATGCGGAAAGTGGTGCCTTTTCCGGGCGTACTCTCAACCGCAATATGCCCTGAATGCTCTTGCACGATTCCGTAGGAAACCGCTAGTCCCAATCCCGTTCCCCGTCCAACTCCCTTTGTCGTATAGAACGGATCGTAAATCTTAGCCACGTTCTCAGGCGCGATTCCTATGCCGGTGTCCGCGACCTCTACGACGAGCGTTTCGTCATCAGTCGAAGACGTCGAGAGAGTAATGCGCCCGCCTTCGGGAATTGCGTCGCGCGCATTCAGGATCAGGTTCGTAAATATCTGTTGCAGTTTGACGGCGTTGCCGTAGGCCTGGGCGACATCCGGCTCGTAATGGCGGACAATTTCGATCTGGCTGCGTCGCAGCTGGGGCTCGAGCAGTTGCAGCGTATCGTCCAGGATTTGATTGATCGAGAGCTCGGTGAACTCAGTCGCGCCGCCCGTCCGCGAGAAGTTCAAAAGGTTATTGACAATGTCAGAAGCCCTATCAGCCTGGCGACGCACCTTTTGCAGGAGTGCATGTTTCGGATCGGTCTCGGGCAACATGCTCAGCAACATTTGGGTGTACGACGAGACCCCGGTCAGCGGCGTGTTGACCTCGTGGGCGACGCCCGCCGCCAGAAGTCCGATTGAAGAAAGCTTCTCGCGCTGTTGCAACTGTTCTTCGAGGCGCATGCGGGAGGTCACATCTTCCAGCACGAGCAGCGCCCCCGTTCTGCCCTTGGAGTTGGCCAAAGGCGCGAGCGCTATATTGACTACCAGCGAGCGTCCTGTGCGAGCCGCCGTGTGAAGCTTGTAGATATGACGAAGTTCCGTGAGGTGCCATTTGGCGGTGCCTAAGACCTGCTGAAGTGTTTCCGCGAAGTCTTCTGCGAAGAGATCTTCGACATACTTGCCGATAGCTTCGTCGCGGTACACTCCCAGCATCTCCTCGAGCGACGAATTGCAATGCGTAACTCGACCCTCAAGATCGACTGCCAGCAAGCCGACATTAATTGATTCGACGATCGACTCGTTCAGCTCCTTCAACAGCTCGAGCTCCGCTGCGCGTTCTTCCTGCTCCTGATATAGAAGACTATTTTCAATCGCGACCGCCACATAACCGGAAACAGTGCGGAGAATCTCAACGTCTTCAGAGGAGAGGAGTGCGCCGTCAGCCGAGCGGCCAAGTCCTATGACGGCCACCATTCGCCCGCGAACTACACACGGCACGAAATAATGAAGGGCCCGTCGAACGAAGCCGGCTGACTGTGGCGCAACGTCTAAATCGTCCGCTCGTACTACGCCGGTCTCCGCTGAGCGAGTGCGAATCATCTCGCGGAAATCAGGTGGGACGATCATAGCCGACGCCAGGCCAAGCGATCTTCCTACTCGATAACCAGCCGGCGAGTCCGCGTCCTCAATAAAAATTGCGATCCGATTGACGTTTAAGACCTGCTGCAGTCTGCTGGTCAGGGCATTGAGCAACGGATCAAGCGCGGTGTTCGCAGAGAGGGTTCGGCCGAAATCGAGCAAACCGTTCCGCATATCATACCGCTCTCCGTAGAAGAGACGGTCCGTACGCTCCTGCAGAAACTTCTTTATCGGAGCTGCAATAATGACGATCGCCGTCATCGCGACCACCGCGCCCACAACTCGCAGCGTGAGTTCGTTAATGCTGACTTCTCCGACCAGCGCGTATAGGCCGGCTGCGTAAACGACCACGCCGATCATCAAGGCAATCGCGATTGTAGTCAGTGCATACACAGCGGCCCGCCGTACAACGATGTCGACGTCCATTAGTCGATATCGGACGACTGAGTTTCCGAACGTCAGCGGAATCAGGACAAGCGGCACGACGGCGACGTCCGTCATCCAGTTATCGGTCCTTATTCCGAAGATGTATGGGATCGCGTAAAGCAGCATGAAGGGAGTCACAGCGAGTGCCGAGCCCCAAACAACCCACTTCAATTGTTGCCGAACGACGGCCGCTTCGCTCCTGACAAAGGTCCGCACCAACAATGCCGCACTGGTTAGAATGCCCAGAATGAAATGAACGAACAGCGCGAGATAGAATCCGTCTATGAACGTGTCGGAAAACGGCAAGCGCGAAGGCGGAGTGAGCGTGCTGATGTTATAGACCAGCGACGCCAAAATTATCAGAACGACGGCTGGCGCGTAAGTCAGATAAAGAGGCCATCGCCGTTTGCTTCCGATTGGTTGATGCGGATAGCGCGCGCAGAAATGCACCAGCAACGGCGGAAAGAGGACGTAGGCCACCGTGTCGAGGAACGCTATCGCGAGATCGAGATCTTCATACTGGGTCGTCGACTTATAGAAATGAAATACGAAGGCCGTCAGGCACAGCGCGGCGAAGTGTGTGACAAACGGCGCCTTTCCGCCCTGTTTGAAAAGAACGAAGAGACCGACGAAGAGATATATCAGTCCGATGAAGTTGATGTAGAGATCGTGAGTCTTCCAGGTGGAAACTTCCTCGGGATAGATATCAGCTTGCCAGCAACAGCGTGTTTCTTCCGGATTGGTGGGGCGTTCGATAAGATAGACGAGATGCCCACCGACTCCGGCTTCCTCCAGGAAGACCGGAATGTCTTGGACGCGCTCGACCTCCTGAATCTTCGTCGCGTCCTGACTGATGCCTCTTAGGATGTCGCCCGGCCTGACGCTAAGGATACCTGAGCGACCTACATTCGAGTTAGGATCAACGTCCTGAGCGACAACGCCGTTGGCTGTCTGAACCCACCTTATGCCGTCGGTTGGGGGCGATTTGTGCTTCCAACGCTGACCGAAGTTGAGCGCACCGGCAGCAGCCAGTACAGCCGCCAGGATCAGCAGCACCCACGCCCGCGTTGTAAGAACAGAGCCCTTCATTTCATTCAACTAATCAAGCTTCTAACGTTCGTTCATGCCCCTCCGGTCGGGGGCACACTCCAGCCTACTTCCTCAAAGCAATCAATGTTCCAAGCCGGTATCCACACTTTTTGAGTTTCGACCTCGTCCTCACGTGCGTGCTCCCGGCGTAAAGAGCCGTCTGCCTACTTGTCTTTCTTACTTCAACTCATATTCTCAATAAGGACGGGAGCAGGAGATTGAAGAGAATCATATCCAAGTTTTCGGACTTGTCCGAGATTTTGGAAAAAGAGCGAGCGAGAAGGTTTAGCAGAGGGCGCGAGACGAGACAGCTCTTATTGTGCGCCGGCCCGTCGCATGATGCCTGCTGTTCTCAGAATCGGACGGAGATGCCTCCGCGAAGGGAGCGGCGCGCAGCGTCAATGGAAATGAAGTTCTCGCCATCCTCTGCGCTTGTTTGCTTGTCCAGCAGATTGCGCGCGTCGATTACCGCTTGGGCGCGCACCGGCAGGCCGAAGGTGGGCAACTCCTGCGTGATCAAAATGCTTAAGCTGGGATCGAAGACGGCCAGACGTCCGGCAAAGGGATCGATTGCGAAAACAGTAGCACGGGGGGAGAAGCGAAAGACCGTATGAACGCGCGTTCCCGTATCAAGTGTTGCGTTCATTTCGAAGGCCGCGGTCTGAAAGAATCCGTTCTCGAAAAGACCGGATGGGATTGTGGGGTTGCCGGCTGAGAGCTGTTGTCCGCGTCCGAATGAGTAGCCGGCGGATGCGCTGAGGATCCGACTGATGCGCCGCGTATACACCACGCGCAAGCCGCGCGCCGCGCCTTCCTGGTTCGCTACGTTCATCATCGGCGCCGCGCCTTCCTTCGAGAAGGCCGAGATGGGTGAGCTAAACAAGCCTACTCCGCGATTAGAGGTCGTATCCAGAAAGGCCGTGGCTTCTATGCTGGAAGCATTATCCAGCACCCTTTCGGCTCCGAATTCCAACCGGCGGCTGCGCTCCATGACGGCGCCACCATCTACGAACGCTATCGGGGTAGATTGTGGCTGTTGGAAGATGACCTGATTATCTTCAAATCGGGCCAGGCTTTCTGCGGCGCTCGCCCAATCGCCGGCCGGAGTATACGCGGCTCGAACACGAGTGCGGCGCCCAACATCAAACTGTAGTCCCAGCCGTGGACTGAGAGACCGCGCGTTACTGGTTCCAAGAAAACGCGCATAGTCCAAGCCCAGCACAATCACAACCCCGTCACGCACCACCCATTCATCGACGGCGCGTAAGGAAAGTTGACCCAGCGTGGTGCTCTGCGCCTCGTTTGACGGACGGAGCGCGTTGATGGCGCCCCCGGCGATGTTAAGTCGTAGATAATGTTTGTCTGTTGCGCGAATCCCCGTGGTGACTTCGAAACGTTGGGGAGCATTCGCCCCGGCTCCGGTCTGGCCGGCGAAGATCAAATCGACTCGATCGCCCACCGGTCGCGCGAAAGCGAAGTTCAAGCCGGCGAATCTATACGCTTGTGGACCGGAAGATGTGGCCACGAAGGTCTCGACAACTCCCTGCGTGCGCGAAACGCCGGTTGCGCTATTTTCACTGCTGCCTGTTTGAGTAATCGTATCTTCGAGGGGCGAGTTCGCCAGCTCTTCCGCCTCTTCCTGCGCGGCCAGGATCGCGTTTATCGTTTCGTCTTCACCGTCGCCTGCCTGGAAGATGGAACGATTGCCGGCACGCGAACGCAGCATCCATTTGCGATCGTCACGATCAGCGCGGCGTTCGGGCGCGGTTCTTCCCGAGCCGATGCGTTCCAGATTGAATCGGTAGATTACTTCGTCGGCAGGGCGGACCTGGACTGAGTCGAAAAGCACGGCGCCAAATCCATCGGCGATTGCGCGTAGGCTGTAGCGACCGGGAGCTATTTTGGCAATGAAACTGCCATCGGCTGCGCTTTTGACCTGCTTAATAACTTCTTCGGCGCCGATTTTGACGAGGGAAATGATGGCCCCGGCTATTGGTTGACCTTTGCTGTCGCGGACCGAGCCGCTAACGGTTGCTATTCGACCTCCCGCTACGGCTCGAGGAGCACCCGCTTCAAAGATGAAAGCGAGGACCAGCAACACCATACTCAGGCGCAATGCATTTCTCATCGCGGCAAAACCTCCGGGCGCAACCCTTGCGAGTCAAAGCGCGCCTGCAGCAAGCTACGTCTCGTCCCGTGCCACGTGATGGAGACGGAAGGCGAAAAAGACAACACCAAAACCATAACTATGTCTTTAATCCTGTTACCTTTGCCTTCGGAAGGGCCAACCCCACTTGAGAGGCGCTATTTTCCGCCAACCCGTCCAAGTGTGTCAAGCAAATGATAATTGCTGAACATCAGATGTCAGGTTTCGCGTTAAGGATGTCAGGCACTCAGTTCGCCCCTTTCAAGCGTAAGGTACTCCCGATTTGCCGCCGATTTTGGGGCATGCTACGATGCTCTTTAAGTATTGATACACGCATTTGATCCAATCGGAGTTCAATCCCAGGACAATATGGCAGATCAGATTCAATCGACCAGTCTTGATAATGGCCTGAAAATTTTGACCGAGCACATGCCGGGTCTTCGCTCCGTGAGCATAGGCGTCTGGGCGCGGCGCGGTTCCAGACACGAAACTCCGGAACTCAACGGCATTTGTCATTTCATCGAGCACACGGTTTTCAAGGGTACCGAGCGTCGATCCGCGCTGGATATTGCGATCGAATCAGACCGCCTGGGCGGCCACTTCGACGCCTTCACGACGCACGAAGTGACAGGCTTTACGATGAAAATCACGGACAAAGCACTTCCGCAGGCATTCGACCTGTTGGCGGATATGCTTTGCCACCCGCGATTCGATCACGACGACCTGCAACGCGAGCAAAAGGTCATCCTTGAAGAAATGAAAATGGTTGAAGATACGCCCGACGAGTTTTTAGGCGAACTCTTCAACGCCGCTTACTTTCCCAATCATGCTTTGGGCCGTCCCATAGAAGGTACAGCGGAAACCGTATCCTCCTTCGACCGCGACAAGACCGCCAGTTTTCATGCGCGGGAGTTTGCGCCGCACAACCTGGTGATTGCCGCGGCCGGCAACATCGAGCATTCGCAACTCGTCGAGATGGCCGCACGGGTGTTCGATAGCGGAGCTCAGGTCGCCGGCCCAGGCGAGCATCAAACAAGCGCAACCTCGAAGCCCGCGGCGGCAGCTCCAATCCTGATTGAGCGGAAGAAGGAATTGGAGCAGGCCCACTTGATCATCGCCGCGCCGTGGCCCTCGGCGCGAAGCGAGGACCGATTCGCTTCAAGCTTGCTCGCGAACGTACTCGGCGGCGGAACATCAAGCCGTTTGTGGCAGTCGATCCGTGAAGAACGGGGCCTGGCATATTCCATCGGTGCGGGTGCGAGTGCTTTCTCGGACGTCGGTGTCTTCAACATCTACGCCGGAACGTCGCCAGCGCAGTTGGATGAGGTCCTGGATTTGGCGCTGCTGGAACTACGCCGTGTCGTCCGTGACGGTGTAGAGGAAGACGAACTTAAACTGGTCAAAGATCAGTCGATATCATCTATTTTGCTGGGGCTTGAATCTTCAAGCGTGCGGGCCGGAGCGTTAGCCCGACAAGAGATCATACATGGTCGTCGCATCTCTCCGGACGAAGTAATCAGCAGCCTTGAGGCGGTTGTGGTGGACGATCTGCAACGGCTGGCTCGTGAATACATCACGTCGGAAAACCTCGCACTCGCCGCACTCGGAGACCTCAACGGGTTTAGGGTTGATCGGGCTCGGCTCGAAATCTGAGAGCCGTCAGGAGCGACGATGAAGGTAGCGATAGCATGGCTGCTGTTGATCGGGGTGGTCGTCGTCTGTGCGGGGCGTACCCCGGATGATGATCGGGCGGCGCCCGACGTCTCGCTAATCAGCATAGACTGGAAGTATTCCGGTTACGTTCGCTCCGAGACTGTCAAAGAAAACGAGAACATAAAGACGAACCAGACGTCGAATGGCTATAGTATCGCACGCAGATCTGTTTACGTTTTCAGGTATACCGCGAAGGCCATTTTGAAGAATGTCGGCGCAAAGGCCATCAAAGCAATATCCTGGGACTACGTATTTGTGGACGGCAAGGACCAAAAGGAACTCAAACGCTACAAATTTCAGTCCAGGCAGCAAATCCTTCCCGGGGAAACGCAGACATTGATGCGAGATATCGGGCTTGATCCGAAAGAAAGCACTCAGCATATCAGCACGGGAAAACAGCAGGTCGAGATTATCAGGCTAGAATACGCGGACGGCTCCGTCTGGAAGCGATAAACAGACCTCGCCACAGTCCACAGCTCAAAGATGAAACTTACAGTTCTCGGAAGCGGGTCGACAGGCAACGCGGTCCTGATCGCTGCCAATGAGACACTCGTCCTGGTTGACGCAGGGATGAGCGCGCGGGAGATTGCCCGAAGACTCGCGCTGGTGGGCTGTGACCCTTCTCAGCTGGATGGCGTCATCGTCACTCACGAGCATAGCGACCACATCGGCGGTTTGCGCGTGCTCCTCAACAACCTGGACTGTCCGGTCTATATCTCCGGGGAAACTCGAGAAGCCTACATCAGCGAGCATAGTTATCGCTCGTCTGATGAGCCGCGTAAGCGCGCCGACGCATTGCGTGAACGGACGGAAGAGATTGAGTCGAGTAAAGATTTCAAGATCGGCGTAATAGATTTCCATCCCTTTACCGTTCCACACGACGCGGCGGATAATTTCGGATTCACTGCCACGCACGCCGGCGTCTGTGTTGCCACGCTTATGGATTTTGGCCACATCACTACATTGATAACCGAGCGCCTGCGAGGTTGCGCAGCTATCGTCATCGAGTCAAACCATAGTCGCGACATGCTCAAGGCCTGTGAGGTTTATCCCTGGGAATTGAAACAACGAATCCTCTCGCGCACCGGGCACTTGTCCAACGAGGATGTTGCCGACTGGATGCGAGACGGGTTCGACGGAAGAGCGCGGCACATCGTGCTCGCTCATCTCTCGCAGCGCGCCAACAACCCTTACGTCGCGAAAATCTCGGCCGAGGCAGCCCTCAAGGAACGCGCTCCCCTCTTTCCGGCGGAGACAGAGATCACCCTGTCGTTTCCCAAAGAACCCACGCCGTGGATCGAGCTATGAGGAGCGAGACCGAACGCTGCCATGACGCACCGAGGGGACGCTGCAGAATTTCACGGCAGATAATCTGCCTGACGTTCGGCGCGCTTTTACTCGTAACCCATGGCTGCGCGTTGGTGGCCAGCCGTGAGGGAATTCCATCCGCGGCGCAATCGGCAATTGATGTTGTCAGTCAAGACCTTGCCGAGGGCAATTATGAAAAGGTTTACAATGAGGCCGCGGAAGAATGGCGAAAGGCCAGGACGCCCGACGAGTCGAAGACGATACTCAAGAACTTGAAAGAGAAGCTGGGAAACGTCAAAAGCCGGTCCTTTCATTCGGCGACAGAGCAGCGCAACACCGGCGGACAACTCCCCGGTCACGTATTCATCATCGCCTATCAGACCTCCTTTGAACGCGGTGAAGGGATGGAAACTTTCACGTTGGTAGAGCGCGACGGTCAGTGGCAGCTTGCGAGATATTTTGTCAATTCAGATGCACTGAAGTAGTTATCGGGTATGGGTGCCAGGTACCGGACAGCAGCTGGCTTGATTTGATACCCGGCACGGCACCCGACACCAGGCGTCTGATACCCGGCACCTAAAGATGATAGAACGCTACACCTTGCCCGAGATGGGCGCCCTTTGGTCCGAGCAGAACAAATTCCAGAAGTGGCTCGACGTAGAGATCGCCGTCTGCGAAGTGCATGCAGAGATGGGAACGATTCCCCGCGAGGCGCTCGATCAAATCAAGGCACGCGCTGCGTTTACTCCCGAACGCATTGCAGAGATCGAGAAGACAACGGATCACGACGTAATCGCCTTTACTACCAACCTGGCGGAATCGATCGGCGATGCGTCACGGTTCGTGCACTACGGGCTGACGTCGTCAGACGTGGTCGACACGGCGAACGCGCTGCTACTTCGTGACGCCTGCGATCTACTGCTGGCAAAGATCGAGAAGCTGCTCGACGTCCTGAAGCGCCGCGCGTTCGAGTTCAAGCACACGCCTCAGATCGGACGCACACACGGCATTCATGCCGAGCCAACTTCCTTTGGAATGACGTTCGCACTCTGGTATGACGAGATGCGACGCAATCGCTCGCGGCTTCAGGCTGTTCGAGCGAGAGTGGCCGTGGGCAAGATCAGCGGCGCGGTGGGCGCTTTTGCTCATCTCGATCCGATCGTCGAAGAGAAGGTGTGTGCGCGTCTGGGGCTCGCGCCCGCGCTCGTATCTACCCAGATCATCCAGCGCGATCGTTATGCCGAGTATCTCTGTACGCTTGCCATCGTCGGTTCGTCACTGGAGAAGTTTGCCCTGCAAGTCCGTCATTGGCAGCGCACGGAAGTGAGGGAAGCCCAGGAGCGCTTTCGCGCAGGGCAGAAAGGTTCGAGCGCGATGCCACACAAGCGCAATCCGATCCTTTCAGAGCGTATCTGCGGCATTGCGCGGACGGTTCGCGCAAACAGCATTGTGGGACTTGAGAACGTCGCCCTCTGGCACGAGCGTGACATCTCGCACTCTTCAGCCGAACGCATCGTGCTTCCGGACTCGAGCTCGGCACTCGATTACATGTTGCACAAAACTGCGTCGCTGTTGGACGGCTTGGTCGTTTACCCCGAGCGCATGCTGCAAAACCTGAACGCCACGCGCGGTCTTGTGTTTAGCGGACAACTGCTTCTAGCGCTGACGCAGAGCGGGGTTTCGCGCGAAGAGGCTTACGAGTGGCTTCAACGCAGTGCAATGAAAGCCTGGGACGAAGGTGGCGATTTCAAAGCGCTGGTCTCTGCGGATGAGGATATCCAGGGGCGCCTTTCGGCTGAACAGATCGAGAAAGCCTTCTCGGTCGATACATATCTCAGGAATGTCGATAAAGTCTTCGAGCGCGTTTTTGAGGACGGCGACAAGTGATAAGATGATGCCGCTCGGGTTTTTTACTCGATGAGAGGCGAGCCGAGGTTTTTCACCTACACTCATCACGTATTACCTATCACTGATATGAAAGCAAAAGTCTACGTTACGTTAAAACCCGGCGTGCTCGACCCACAGGGCAAGGCCATACAACACTCTGTCGAGCTTCTTGGCTTCGACGGAGTCGCCGACATCAGGCAGGGGAAGTACTTCGAGATTGCGCTGGAGGGATCGCTGGACACCGATGGTGCGCGTGAGGCAGCAACCAGGATGGCCAGCGAAGTGCTTTCGAACCCCGTCATCGAAGACTATCGCGTGGAGATCGAAGCGTGAAATTCGGTGTTGTCGTATTCCCCGGGTCCAACTGCGATCACGATGCCTATCACGTGATCTCTAAGCATGTCGGCCAGCCGGTGGATTTTATCTGGCATCGCGAGACGGACCTGAGCACCTACGATGCCGTAATAATTCCCGGCGGATTCTCGTACGGAGACTATCTGCGCGCCGGCGCGCTCGCTCGGTTCTCGCCGGTGATGAACTCAATCAAAGAGTTCGCCGTTCGTGGAGGATTCGTTCTCGGAATCTGCAACGGGTTTCAGATCCTGTGCGAAGCGGGACTGCTGCCGGGCGCGTTGATTCGCAACCGAGATCTGCATTTCATTTGCGATCATGTGCATGTCCGCGGTGAAACTGCCGAGACTCCATTTACCAATGAGATGGCGAAAGGAAGCGTGCTTCGACTCCCAATCGCACACGCCGAAGGCAACTATGTCTGCGACGATGCGACCCTGGAAGAACTGCAGCGCGACGATCGCATAATCTTTCGCTATTGCGACGAAAGCGGAAACGTGACAGCGGAGTCAAATCCAAACGGATCGCGGGAGAACATAGCGGGCATTTGTAACACCGCTCGCAATGTCCTGGGGCTAATGCCCCATCCCGAACGCGCGTGCGAGGACCTGCTCGGTTCCTCGGATGGACGCGATATGTTCCGCTCGCTTTCAGCGACGCTGGCCGCTCATGCTGCTGCCTACTAGCCCATAGTATTGAGTAGTGTAACCAACCATCATGGACGAGCGCAGAGAAGAGGAACGCAAGAACATAACCCTGGAGGTCCGCTGGGACGGCGGCTCGGGTCGCCAATCCGCTCGGATCAGCGACCTCAGCATGGGAGGCTGCTATCTCGACACCTTCGGCGAGGTAGAAGTTGGCGACATCGTTGGGCTCGAGATTAAGATGCCGGGCGGCGATTGGCTCGCACTTCGCGGGACCGTTGCCTTTCATCAAAGGGGCCTCGGGTTCAGCGTCTGCTTCACATATTTGACTGAAGAAGAACAGGAAAAACTCTCCCAGTTGATCGATTCATGACTATCGAGCTTGCCTTGGATGAAATACCTCTTCGCGGTCTTGTTGTTGTCACTCATCTCACACTCAGCTTTCGGTCAGGATCGTGACATCGAGCTCGTCGTGAGCGTAATCGACCAGCAGTCCTGCTCCGCAGGTCCAAACACCGATAATCTTCAATTGGCCCTTGGGCTGCGCTACACCAATGTTGGTAAACGGAAGCTGATCCTCTACAGGGGCAATCGCATTTTTTATCAGGCCTTCGTTAACCACATCGATGGAGACGCGACGCGGCGCCTCGAATTCCGCACCAGCCATGCGGCCTTTTACGATCAAGAGTCCGAGAAGCTTGACGCCAGTGTGCCCGGCCATGTCTTCACTTCACTCTCCCCGGGCGGGTCGTATGAAACCAGGCAAAAGATCATTGTGCCCATAGCTAAGGATGGCGGCGGGCGCTTCAACGTTTCCATAGGTCCAGGAAAGCATCTATTGAACCTGGCGGTTTCAACCTGGTATGAATCCAGAAAACTGGGCGAGGCCCTGCGTCAGCGATGGCGTGGCCGAGGCTTCCTGGTGACAGAGCCTCTCATCTCAAATTCCGTAGGATTTTCAACCGGTGCCCAACACGCTGTAATTGCATGCCGTTGATTCGGACGTATCGCGAGAGTGAAAGTGTTTTGATGAGCCTCCCAGGTGTTACGCGCAAACGTAGAGAGCGTGTGGCATACAGAGCGGGGCCGCAGGTGCGGACTCCCGAGCCGCAGTCGACGGAGATTCTGTCGTGGGCGGAAGTCAATCTCACTCACCGCATTCAAAACGGCGTCTATCAACGTAATGGCCGGTTGATTTCATTGTTGACGGACTTTGGCCGGATCAATCCGTGCTATCCCGATCGGATGGCTGACGAGCCGGACACGCTCCTTTACACCGGTAACGGACGGCGCGGCGATCAATACCTCAATCCCGGAAATCGCGCGCTGCTGGCAGCTATTGAAAGCGGCCATCGAGTACCGCTGTTCAATAAACTGGCCGTAGGAAAGTGGCAGCACATGGGATTCTGGCGCGTGATCTCAGGCCGTCAGATATTTGATCAGCGCGAGCAGCGTATGCTGTGGCAGTTCACGCTCAAGTGCGACCCGATGTCCGAGTGACTGACATCGCCGGAACCCTTCCAACCGCCACTCGCGCTATCATCCATCGCATTTCATTACTTGGCATTCATGCGGCGGCGCTGTTACTCTTTACTTTCCGTTACACCCCGAAAGGAGTTCCAGAAGAAATGAAGAACCATAAGCTCACTATCTCCCTAATCCTAATTTTAGCCATTGCCGCCATCGCCATTGGCGGGGGAAATGACAAGCCGAGTGGCGCCTCAATAGGCCAGCCCATCGCGGATTTCAAATTACCGGATATCGACGGCAAAGACCGTTCACTGGCATCGCTTAAAGGCGCGAACGGAACGGTGCTGATCTTCATCTCCGCCCAATGTCCAATGGTCAGGGCGTACAACGCGCGCATCGAAAAGCTTGCCGCCGATTATAGAGAACGCGGTGTCAACGTCATCGGGATCAACTCCAACAGTGCCGAGGCGACGGAGGACATCAAACGCCAGATCGCCGACAACAAATTCACTTTCGTGGTGTTGCGCGACAAAGGCAATAAGATCGCAGACATGCTCGGCGCCGAGCGCACTCCCGAAGTCTATTTTCTGGATGCCGGAAGCAAGCTTGTCTATCACGGTAGAATCGATAATCACAAAGACGTGTCGCTGGTTCAGTCAAATGATCTGCGTAACGCGATCGATGCGACACTCGCCGGCAAGCCGGTAGAAAAAACGGAAGCTGCAGCTTTCGGATGTACGATCAAACGTGGTTAGCAAGAGCAATTAATGAAGCGCAATACCTTCCTCGCACTGGGCGTTCTAATCGTCGTCGTTTTCCAATTTGTTGCGCCGCGACGTGTGCTGGTGTCGCATGCTGCGACAGCGCCGCAGACGCGCAAGGGGACGACAGCGCCGCCGATGGTCCGCGAAATTGACGCCGAAGGACTAAAGAAAATCCTCCAGCGCGGTCCAAACGAGTCGCGCCCGCTCCTCATCAACTTCTGGGCGACGTGGTGTGAGCCCTGCCGCGACGAGTTTCCCGACCTTGTTCGAATAGACGCCGACTACAAGGGTCGAGGTCTGCAGTTTGTCACGATCTCGCTGGATGATCTCGCCGACCTCAAGACCGGTGTTCGCCAGTTTCTGCGGACTGCGCAAGCGAAGATGCCCACTTACCTTCTGAATGTTCCAGATCCTGAACCGGCGATCAAGGGAGTCGACGAGACCTGGGGCGGAAGTCTGCCGGCGACATTTCTGTTCGACTCGAAGGGGCAGATAGTTTTTAAGCATACGGGGCGAATAAAGCCCGACGAGCTTCGCACAGTGCTGGACAAGACGTTGAACGCGGCCCGGTGAATTGCAAGAAGACGACGTTTCCTCTTATAGTTCGGGGTTAATCCATCACCGTTCAACATTGCTCCTATGGATCCCGTCACAATTACTCCCGAAGTAGTCTCCGCACACAATCTAACCAGCGAAGAGTTTGCGCGCATTAAGGAGTTGCTTGGACGTGAACCCACCTTCACAGAACTGGGTATCTTCTCGGTGATGTGGTCCGAGCACTGCTCGTACAAGTCTTCCCGCGTCCACTTAAAGCGGCTGCCGACTACCGGAGCGCGAGTAATCGTTCCCCCGGGAGAGAATGCCGGAGTGATCGACGTGGGAGACGGATGGTGCGCGGCATTCAAGGTCGAATCGCACAATCATCCTTCATTCATCGAGCCATTTCAGGGCGCCGCCACCGGCGTGGGCGGAATCCTGCGCGACATCTTTACCATGGGAGCGCGCCCATTGGCCGCCATGAACTCTCTGCGCTTTGGCTCGCTGGACCATAAGAAGCATGGAAGAAGAAATCGCGGTTTGCTTGCCGGAGTGGTTGCCGGCATCGCGCACTACGGCAATGCATTTGGGGTGCCCACTATCGGAGGGGAAGTCGCGTTCGATGACGCATACGCACTCAATCCGTTGGTTAATGCCTTCGCGCTCGGGTTGGTGCGGCGCGATCAGATATTTTTTGGCACGGCGACGGGAATCGGAAATCCCGTCCTGTATGTGGGCGCCAAGACAGGACGCGATGGTATTCATGGGGCGACCATGGCCTCGGCGGAGTTTGACGCGGCGGCACTGGAAAAGCGTCCGACTGTGCAGGTCGGCGATCCGTTTCTTGAAAAGCTGCTTCTGGAAGCGTGTCTCGAGGCCATGAGGAGCGGCGCGGTGGCCGGCATTCAGGACATGGGCGCGGCCGGACTTACTTCATCGTCATGTGAGATGGCCGCGCGAGCAGGCAATGGGATAGAGCTCGATCTCTCTCTCGTTCCGCAACGCGAGCAGGGAATGACGGCGTATGAGATGTTGCTCTCTGAATCGCAGGAGCGGATGTTGATCGTCGCTCACAAGGGACGCGAGCGCCAGGTAGTGGACATTTTCCAAAAGTGGGACCTGGACGCGATCGTCATTGGCAAAGTGGTGGAAAATCCTGTGATGCGCGTAGTTCACAACAACCAGACAGTAGCCGACATTCCCGTAAGCGCCCTGACGGATGAAGCCCCGCGCTACGAAAGACCGATGCGAGCCCCGGTTCGGAGTTTCCAGTTTCGCGTTTCGCGTTCGGCACCAGGAGACCAAATCGAGCTATCGTCCGGAACTTCAACGCCGAAGGACGCAGACTCGAAACTGGACACCCGAAACTCGAAACTCGAACCTCGAACCTCGAAACCAACAGACTTCAACGACACAGTTCTGAAAATCGTCTCGGCCCCGACCATTGCATCTAAAGAATGGATCTATCGCCAGTATGACCATATGGTTCGCACTAACACGGCAGTGTTGCCCGGCGCGGACGCGGCTGTCATTCGAATAAAAGAGACGCGCCGCGCCCTGGCTGTGTCGCTGGACGGGAACGGCCTCTATTGCGCGGTCGACCCCCGCGAAGGCGCGAAGCTGGTCGTCGCTGAAGCCGCGCGCAATGTTGTCTGCGTGGGCGCGCGCCCGACAGCGATTACAAACTGTCTGAACTTCGGATCTCCTGAACGGCCCGAAGTCATGTGGTCATTCTCCGAAGTCATCGATGGAATGGCCGAAGCCTGTAGAGCCCTCGATACCCCGGTCGTTTCGGGGAACGTCTCGTTTTACAACGAAACCGACGGCTGCGGAATCCTTCCCACCCCGGTCATCGGGATGGTCGGGATGATCGAAGACGTCAGGCGCGTAATTCAACACGGCTTCAAGGGCCCCGGCGACATAGTTGCTATCCTGGGCTCGACGAATAATGATCTCTCGGTAAGCCAACATGCGGTCACTATCGAGCACCGCACGAACGACGAAATGGTTCGAGATGGGCGCGTACCCGTCCTTGATCTTGAGTGCGAACGAAATGTGTTGGAGGCCTGCTTGCAGGCGGCCGAAGCGGGCCTGCTCCGATCTGCACACGATTGCTCTGACGGAGGTCTGGCTGTGGCGCTGGCGGAATGTTGTTTCTCGTCGCTAAATCGCCAGGCGATTGGCATCGAAATCGACCTTCACGGGACGCTCGAGCCGGCTGCTCATCTATTCAGTGAGTCGCCCTCGCGGATTATCATCAGTTTCGACGAGTCAGCGCTTTCGCAAGTGCAGGCGATGGCACAGCGGGCAAACAGTCCGCTGACGATTCTCGGTCGCACTGGAGGAACCTCGCTCAAGATCGCTATCGAAGGGGCTGAAGCAGTTGATGTGCCTGTCTATGAGGTCGAAAAAGCATGGCGCAGGTCGCTCTCGACCAGTGTCAGCGCAGAAGTCAGCTCAGCCGGAGGAGTTTAGGGAATATGGGCCGAACTTTTCGCGGCAAAACCAGTGCGTCGATCGCCGTCTTTGGTACATACTTGGCTCTCGATTGTGCCCGAGGGGATTACGCACCATGACGCGACCGATCCTGACTCTAATCTGTTTCTGCATATTCGTCTCTGCGGGCCACGCTCAGATAGGCGGCGCGGCAAAAAAACAGCCGGCCGATCCTCGTGTCAAGACTGCGCTCGATGAGATCGGCTACAAGTACGAGCTGACCGAGAACAACAACTATAGAGTGATCCCGATCGAGACCGAGCAAACGGGAACGAAGCCCGATGGCACCCCGATCTTCCGCAGTCAGCTGGTATACGTAAATTCGACTACGGAGAAATACGGTTCACTCGAGATACGAGAGGTCTGGTCTCCTGCTCTCTACTCAGCCGGTCCGCTTTCCGCTGCGCTCGCGAACCGCCTGCTGCGTGAAAATAACTCGGTGAAGTTTGGCGCCTGGCGGGTCGAGGTGCAAAGTGATTCAGGTAAATATCTCGCCATGTTTGCGGCGCAGATTGCCGCCAACAGCGACGCTGAGTCTCTCAGACTGGCTATTAAGAGTGTGATCCTCGTCGCCGACCGGATGGAAAAAGAATTGACTGGAACTGACGACTACTGATCAGCAGGACTGATAGGCGCGACCCAACTCCCTGGATGCATTCCCGCATCATTTACAACAACCGCTTAACGGAGGCGAGCAAATCGCGCACCGGCGCAGGCTCGCCCTCATCGCTCTACGGTCGCGGCGTTTTCACGACTCTGGCGATACACAACCGTTGTCCCTTTCTATGGTCTGAGCACTGGACCCGTCTGGAGGAACATGCCTCTCGTGTCGGGGTCGACATCAGCGAGTTCGAGGAGGCCGGCGTTCGAAACCTGCTCGACAGGTTGATGGAAGCGAACCACGTTCGGGATGGAAGAGCGCGCCTTACGATGCTGGCCTCCGAGGAACGGGGTCCGTGGGCGATAAAGAAACCGGGTGCGCCCAAAGCAGAGCTGGTGATAATGACCGGCGATCCTCATCCCCTCACTGAGGACGGTATCTCGCTCACGGTCTCGCCCTATCGCGCCAACACTCTCTCGCCGCTCATAGGGATAAAGAGCGTCAATTATCTGGACCACGTTCTAGCTCGCGAAGAAGCGCGCGCGCGCGATTTCGACGAAGCGGTGACGCTCAACGAACGCGGCGAAATCGTATCCGCCACCATGGCCAATCTTTTCTGGGTAACCGAGGGAAAGATCCACACGCCTGTGCTTGCCACCGGTGCGTTGGCTGGAACGACGCGGGGCCGAATCATAGAACTGGCGAGCGAACTTTCGATTCCGCTGGTCGAAGGTGTCTATGAATTATCAGATCTGGGAGACGCGGAGGAGATCTTTCTAACTTCGGCTGGACATGGCGTGGCGATAGTTACCACCTTCGATTTCCATCGTTATGCGGTGCCTATTGGCAGCGTCGCGGTGCTGCTGCGTGAGGCACTGCGCCAGCTAACCCTCCGCGCACAGTAGAACCCTCTTCAGTTTCTTTTCCCCCCACGATAAGTGCCGAATGTTCGATCATGATCGAAAAACTACGGGGGCGGCTGAGCGTTTGGTCGGCCCGAGTATTCATCGCGGCTTCGACGAAAGCGCGTGTGAAAGCCGTTGTCCATCGTTAGCTTCACCGGGCTTGTTGGGCGTGCGTACGTCTCCTCGAGACCAAAAGAACGACGACGGTAGCCAGCAGCAGGACTGAGAGTATTTGAAGAAACTCGATACGGGGATCCAGGTCGTTGAAGAACCGCCGATAAATTGCCTGGGCGATTAGCATGGCAACGGTAAAGATGGCGATGAAGATAACAGCCGCATCATCGTTAATCTTGTACAGTCTGTAGAACAAATATACTACATCGGACAGGACCAGGGACCCGAGCATCATAAGTTGAACCAGCTCTCCGTCAGGAGACGTACCGAAGACGTACCGACCGACCAGTAGAAACCCATGGGAAAGCCACCCAATAGCAAGACAGAGAAGACGAGCGTTCTTCTAGTCATAGCCAGAATCCTCCAAACGGACCTCAAACACGTCACGAAGGCGAATTTCGCCGCACGAAATGGACGATGGCAGTCGTCACCGCTAACGCGGCGAGGACATGAAGCAGTTGCTGGCGTGTATCTATGTATGGAAAGTAGCGGCTATACACGTGGTAAGCGAGCGGGATAGCCATGCTGCCTACTATGACGAATATTACCGCCGCAGCTACTCTGATCCTGTACAGCCTGTAAAAGAGATAGAAGAAGAGCGAGCCCGCCAACGTACCAAGGACCGCATTCTGGATAATCTCCGCATCCAGGGGAAGGCCAAAGTAGAAGTGACCGATCAGAATTGGCCCAAGGACAGCAAAAACGAACCATAAGACAAACGATATTAGTACCTCTCGGCGCATGGCTTTTTAACCTCCTTCAGTAGCTGACACATGCCGTAGCTGTTATGCCGCCGCTGTATCACAGCGCGGCGAGGTTGTTCTTCAAAATATCGGACCAGCCGCGAAATTCTCGCGTAAGGCCAAAAGAATCTCGGACCACACGAGCCGCACTTCTCTTGTCTCTGACCTCCTAACTATGCCCGAGCTGTGAGTCAGGTCAGGCTCCTTTCAAGGAATTCTCAGGTGTAGCGGCCCGCCGCGGTCCTTGAGTTCAAGGTAGACCAAAGCAAAAACACACCGAATTGAGCTCTGTTTGGGAGGGCATTTAGCCCTCCCAAACAGCTGTCGTCACGTAAGAGTGCATGATGCACATCGATCTCTTACTGAGAGTAGGCATGCCTGGTAAAACGCCTCGCACGCCAACCCTTGGAGGGCGAGTCCACCCGAGACGAGTACTGCACAAAACGCCAGGCCAGCACCGGCTGTCGCGAGCGCGCAGCCTGCCACGGCCCAGAAGCCCGAGCCGGTTGCAGCGCGAGTGCAGCCCTTACGGTGCAAGAGGTCGCATATTTGTTGCTGACGCGCTATACACGACGGACAGTTTTCGGTGATAGTGCTATCAAAGAACGGATCAAACGCACCGAACCCACTCTCGCTAAATCCCGAAAACGGATTGGCGGTTCCTAATGGTCCAAGTGGGTTCCAGCAGTCCCACTCGGTATTTGTGTAGATCAAAGGGTCGCCAAACCCATCGGACCCGAATGGACAACCGAAAACCGAATCCTGGGGGCTGGCACTCGCGCGCGGTACGCTTTTGCCCGTCTTCGAGGCCGCAAAGTTTGAAACTCCGAACGGTAATCTTAGAGCGCTGAGCAGGCCGCTCTGCTCGGGACGTTCATTCCCATTCACCGTCCTGAGCGCAGCCACGCGTCCGTTCGCATCGCGCTCGACCACTGTGCGGCTTCCGTCAGAGCTGTTGATTCGCTCAACCCGCCCCAGCTCGTCATAAATCAGGCGCTTGCGTTTGCCTTCCGCGTCAAGATAGTCAACCAGTGCGCCGCGTGCGTCGTAACCGAACTGGCGGGTCTTACCCGACGAACTACGCAGCGAAGTTATCCGGCCCGCGTAATCGCGAACTGCTCGAACCCAGATTCCACGATCGGTTACAAAACCGGTAATCGCCCCGCTAGGGTCGCGCTCAAAATTCATCGCGCGGCCATTATTGTCGGCCTGCCTCGCAATTAATCCTCGGGAATCGTATTCATACCGGTAGACCTCACCGGATGGGAGCTTCCGCGATACCACATTTCCGGCTGCATCGTATCCAAGCTCGAAACGCCCAGTACCTCCCTCCGCAAAAGATGAGGTATTTCCGGCCGCGTCGTATTCGAAAGACAGCTCGGTTCCGATCGCCGATCGTATTCTGGTTAATTGGCCGCGAGGGTTGTGAATCGCTAGATAGCTCTGCGCGGGGTCGTCGCTCCTGGCTAGGATGGGGTTGCCGGCCTTGTCGTTTATATAGTCGGTCCGACCGGCTTGGGTAGACAATGAGGAAACTAGCCCGCGTTCGTCGTAAGTATACTCCTGGAAAGTCCCGTCCGTCGAGGATTGTTTTATCAGCCGGTTTTGGCTGTCATAGACGTAACTAGTCTCGCCAACCAGTGCCGCAGACACCTTCGTAGGACGATTTCCCGCGTTGTAATCGACGCGCAAGATCGTCCGGCCTTTGTTGTCCCTGATCGCCGCGATAGCGCCAAGCTCCGTATGTGCCACGGTTGTCTTTGAGCCCAGCGGGTCGGTTATCAAAGTCTCTCGAGACACTCCGCGAGAATTGAATTCATAGTCATAACTATTTACGCCGGCCGCATCGCCCGCTTCGACCACGTGACCCGCCTTGTCATAACGGACTCGAAGAAGAACGCGATTTACCGGATCCGCCGCTCGCGTCATCCGCACACCCTGATAGTCGTAATACCACTCGGACCCAGCCGTGTCGATAACACTACGCAATCCAGATCCGTGATGCTTAAAGGTCACTCGTCGTTTGGCGTTATCCGAAATAGCCAGCAGGCGCGGATCCCTGGCCGCGCTCCATTCGAACGCGATCTCGCTTCCGCTGCTATTGGAAATTCGAGCGATGTTTCCCTGTTCATTCAATGCGATCTCGATCGAGTTGCCGATCTGATCTGCAATCTTCGCGAGACGGAAGGTAGCGCCGACGCGTTTGTAGGTCCTGGTAAATTTGTCATTTGATCCGACGATGGTGCTTTCGTCGGTCCGTCGCAGAGTCTCGCGAGTGTTTGCCTCTGGAGACTCCAGAGTGAACGTCTGAGTTTCTTTAACGCGCCGGTACGCGGCGACGCCACCAGCACCTGTGGAAAGAGTGGCGTTGTCGCCATCGATGGCGATGCGATCGTCGAATACAAACGACCAACCGACGCCCAGTCCGCTATCTGTGTTTCTGTCGCTCGCATAGACGCGTTGAAACGATATCGGTATTACGCCCGGTAGGTTGAGGTCAATCACTGAAAAACTGAGATGTCCGGTAGCAGAGCTAACCAGATTGACGGCGAGACCTTCAAACCTGGAACGCTGAATCGGCGAAAGAGGCATCACTTGTGTCCGACGTGCGAGAACGGCCAACCCGTCAATTGAGTTCGCGATGGAATTTTCGCTCATGCCAAGGCAGGTTGCGCACGAGCGGCCCTCGTACTTCGCTGATCGGCTTGCCCTGGACAACGTCTTTGTTGACGCCCCGGCACGGGTAAAACTGTTAAGAAAGAGAGTTGAAGTTGCGAAAATCGTGACGACAGTAACTAAACGTTTGAACATCGTGAGGCTCCTTGCGGTGGGGGAAGACACTGGAATAAACGGTAAGGCTGCGCGATTGGATAGATCCGAAGACACTTATCCGCAGGCGAATCGCGAGCACCGCCGGCCTGGCTTTAGAGTTTTCAATTTCAGTGGGCGGGATTCCGAAAACTAATGGTGTGTCAGCGAAGTCCGGTCTGGGTGAGAAAATGGTTAGACCAGGGTGGATACACTTGGCGAACGGCGCGCATAATACTCCATTGCCGCAAGGAGTCAACAGGAATCATCAGCCATTTTTGATGATCGCAATCAACAAGTCACTTGTCCCGCTTTGAGCACTATTGGTCCGCGGATTAGACCCGGTCGGATTACGCCTCTATGCTATAATCTCCTCCGCTTCGATTCCGTCTTAATAGAACCAATCGCCCGCTTAATTTCCATCTCAGGAGGCCGGCCAGATGGCTACCGAACTCAAGCGCGGGAGCGCATCCATCGAAAAGATCGAGGAAATGCTGGGAGAGCACGCCCGCACCTTGCTCGATCACACCTCGCGCACGATCTCGAAAGACCAGATCCAGATACCCGGTCCGGACTTCATTGACCGCGTCTGGTCTTTGTCAGATAGAAGTCCCGCGGTCCTTCGCTCGTTGCAGACCCTTTATGATAAAGGCCGGCTCGCCGGCACTGGTTATCTTTCGATCCTGCCCGTCGACCAGGGAATCGAGCATTCGGCTGGCGCGAGTTTCGCCCCTAATCCCGCGTACTTCGATCCGGAGAATATCGTCAAGCTGGCCATTGAAGGCGGCTGTAATGCCGTTGCTTCGACGTTCGGAGTGCTGGGCGTGGTCGCGCGAAAATATGCCCACAAGATTCCCTTCATCGTCAAAATCAATCATAACGAACTTCTAACTTATCCAAACAGATTCGACCAGGTCCTGTTCGGCACGGTAGATGAAGCGCGCGACATGGGAGCGGTCGCTGTGGGCGCCACCATCTATTTTGGTTCAGAGGAGTCGACAAGACAGATCACCGAGATCAGCCGGTCTTTCGCGTATGCGCACGAGTTGGGGATGGCAACAATTCTTTGGTGCTATCTGCGCAGCCCGAAGTTCAAGACTCCGGAAGGCGACATGCATACGGCCGCCGATTTGACTGCCCAGGCGAACCACCTGGGGGTGACGATTCAGGCCGACATCATCAAGCAAAAGTTGCCCGAGCGAAATGGGGGCTATCTCGCGCTGAACAAAGAAGGCTCGTACGGCAAGACCCACAAAAAGGTTTACGACGAGCTGACTTCTGAGAATCCGATCGACTTGGTTCGTTACCAGGTAGCCAACTGCTACATGGGACGTTGTGGTTTGATCAACTCAGGCGGCGAGTCAAAGGGCGCGTCAGACATGGCGGAAGCCGTGCGCACCGCTGTAATTAATAAGCGGGGTGGTGGAATGGGGCTTATATCGGGACGCAAGGCGTTTCAACGGCCAATGAACGAAGGCATCGCGCTTCTCAACGCAATTCAGGACGTCTATCTCTCAGAAGAGATTACGGTCGCTTGAGGCAGGACTCAGAAGTCAGGACCCAGGACCCAGGACCCAGGACCCAGGACCCAGGACTCAGAACTCAGAGTCAAAGGCTGAGAACCGCTTTGACAGAAATTCTTTTCTTCTGAATTCTGAATTCTGGATTCTGACTCCTGCTTTATGCTATACATCTCCGGCACGAATTTCTGACGCCCGCCTTCGGGCTTCACGCTTAAACTCCTCCACGTGAGGTTTGCCCCCAAAACTCATGTCTGCATCACTGAAAGCCACCGAAAGATTCGGTCAAAACACAAATCGCTGGCTGGACCTCATCCGCAGCAATATTCTGTTCAGTTACTGGATTGGCTTCTTTGTCGATCCGCTAACGATCGCCTTTCTGTTGGTTTGGGACATCGCGGCCCTCAACAGCAATGTCTATCTCCTCATCGCCAGTTTCCTGGCGGGGCTGTCAGGCTGGACGCTGCTTGAGTATTGTTTTCACAGGTGGATCTACCATAAAGGGCGCACTGTGGCGCACGCCGGCCATGCCCTGCACCACGACGATCCCAAAATGCTTATCGGGATGCCCTGGTTTCTGAATACGAGCGTGTACATGGGTCTTTGGTACGTCTTCACCTACTGGCTGCAGGTGCGCTACATTTCCGGCTTCTTTGGCGGCGTGCTGGCCGGCTTTATCTTCTATTACTGTTTCCATCACATCCATCACCACTTCAATCCGAAGAGCGCCTGGTACAGAAAACTAAGAACACACCACAAGATCCATCATCAGATCCCCGGTACCAACTTTGGAGTGACGATGACTATTTGGGACCGTGTCTTCGGCACGACGTATCGCAAGGTCCAGGGCGATGTGAAAAAGAAGATGGGCGAGACAGCTGCTACTGAGTAGAGCCAACCCTGGAATAATCCGCTCCAGGACTTTCATCCCGAACAATCGCAGGAAGCCACCGGCCTCGCGGTTCCTCTGAACCGCAAGTCGGGGTGAATCAGCCAACGGCCGGAAATATTTGTTAAGCGCAAGAAAAGAATGAACCAAAAAGGAGAACATGACTGTGAGTGCAATTCAGAAAGAGACAGGCGTCGCAGGTAGCGATGTACCGCCACAGGCAATAATGATGCAGATGATTACAGGCGCCTGGGTATCTCAGCTTATTTACGTAGCGGCCAGGCTCGGTATCGCGGATCTGTTGAAAGACGGCCCGCGGTCGGCAGATGAATTGGCCGGCTCGACCAAAACAGACGCACCCACGCTCTATCGCGTGATGCGCGCGCTGGCAAGCCTCGGCATATTTGCCGAGGACGAGAACAAGCGTTTTTCCATGACCCCGCTTGCTACGCCGTTGCAGGCCGGACCAGGATCGCTTCGGGCGATGGCGCTTCATCTGGCAGAACGTCCTTCGTGGCTAGCATGGGGCGATCTTCTTTACAGCGTGCAGACGGGAAAGACTGCTTTTCCCCACGTCCACGGCCAGGAGATTTTTACTTACTATGCGGAACATCCGGAATCATCGGAACCGTTCAACCAGGCGATGACCAATTTCTCTGAGACTGTCATCGCCGCACTGATCAAGAGTTATGACTTTTCGGCGGCGACCAGGCTGGTTGATGTTGGCGGTGGACATGGGAGTCTTCTGGCCGCGGTCCTGAAGGCGAACCCCGATATGAAGGGCGTGCTCTATGACTTGTCTCCCGCGGCAGAGGGCGCCAAACAGCGAGTGGCCGAGGAAGGCCTCGCCGACAGGTGTGAAGTGATGGCAGGTGATTTCTTCGAGTCAGTCCCGGCTGGAGGCGACACCTACATCATGAAGCACATCATTCACGACTGGGATGAAGAGCGGGCCATCGCGATCCTTAAGAACTGTCATCGCGCGATGGCGGACGACGGTCGTCTGCTTCTGATCGAAGCCGTAATCGCTCCAGGGAATGAACCATCGCTGGGCAAGCTTATGGATATCAATATGCTCGTTTTGCCGGGTGGCCGTGAGCGCACCGAAAAGGAATACGCAGAGCTTTTTTCGAGAGTGGGCTTTCGGCTTACGAAGGTCACGCCGACAGAATCACCCGTGTCAGTGATTGAAGGAGTGAAGGCTTAGGCTGAAAAACAAGTGTGAGCTATGAATGATGAACGATGAAAGTTCCTAATTCATCGTTCATCATTCATCATTGCCGTTCGTCCCGCGGCTCGCGTCCAATGATTCCTTGGGCGGCGTCTTTGGCCAGCGATGTTCTTTCAGGGAAACAATGCGCGCGACTTCGAACCGATACTTCGCAGTGTATCGTTGGTCAAAAAGTGTGGGATCGAGGAAATTAGCTTTCGGGTCCTCAGGTGCCGATACTTGATTGAAGTCGGGATTGTTTGTGAGTCGACCTTCGAGTACCACATCCGCATCCTTGAAGTCGAGCTCGATTACAGTATAACCAGGATGCGGCCAACGGGTTTTTGACCGGCGACGCAGTTGGTCTAGCAGCCGTACCGCTTTAGCTGGACTTCGCGCTCGCCATCCGTGGGCGAACGTGACGAGCGCGCCCAGGTTCGTGTCGCCCGAAGAGGACAGCAACGTTGTGTAATGTTTGAGCACGCTCAGGACGCCGGTCAAAAGTAAAGTGCGATTGAGGACCGTTTCAGGCGCCGCCTCCGCATCTTTTACAGAAACCGTCTGCGGTTGTTGCGACCGTGGGATCGGCGCAATCACCAGGATCAAAGAGATGAAGAGATACTTAATCAAGTAATGTCCTGCGGGCCCAGCGAGCGGCCCAACTACTAAGTAGCGTTCAGAACCAACTCATAATACGTGGTCGCGCGGCATTATGCATCGCGATGCCGGAACGAAAACTGCCCGAGCGAGCAAGCGTTATCGCACGCCTGCGGCGCCTTAGCCTCCGCCCCGAACAAGCTAATAATTGGATATTGATGCAGTTTGCTCGGCGGTGGCGTGGGGCGGTAGAGTGTCGATGGAGTCAGTACCGTAACGCGGTAGCGTCGGGTCAGCGCTACGGACAGCGAACGTCAGGTACACGTTTTTGCTAACAGCAATAACCAATGCTTTAGTCGAACACTGAGTCTCGCCGAAGCATCCAAGACCCGATGCTACCGCGTTACGGTACTGACTGGATTGCCACTGTGGCGATTAGTTCGGGGATCAAACTACATCAGTCCCGTCGCGGATGAATTCTTTGTGGAAAACTTGCTACACTGTAGCAACGATCCGAACGGCGCACGACACTGAGGCTATTGGGGGAGAGTTCAAGTGGCTAACGAGAAACCAAAAATTACAAATGAGATTTCCGACGAGACGGGCCAGCATGATGCGCGTTTTCTATTATGGCGTCGATTCTGCGCTGATAACGGTATCCCGGTAGAAACCATGCCCGGCGACCTGAGCGGCGCTACCAAAGAGAAATGGGAGATGTTGAAGAACGCGCTGCTGCCGAAGAGTATATTGCCGAAAAAATAGGTTGCCTCAGGTCAGAACCTTCCTCCACTTGTGTATAGGCCCGTCAGGAACGGATTCGTTGATCGTTCCTCTCCGATGCTCGTCACCGGGCCGTGTCCCGAATAGACCTCCACATCATCCCCCAGCGGCAGGATCTTATTCATCAGCGAGTCCATCAATTGCTCGCTTGATCCGCCAGGCAAATCGGTCCTCCCGATCGAACCAGCAAAGAGGCAATCGCCTACAAAGACCTTTCGTTCATGCGCTTCGAATAATATGACGTGTCCGGGTGTATGTCCGGGACAATGGATTACTTTAAAGCCCAACTCACCGACATCATATGTTTCACCGTCCGTCCAGTAACGATCGATCGCAGGTGGAGCTTCAAAAACGAAACCCAGCGCCGCCCAACTCGAACGCGGGACTCCGATCCACGCCGGCTGTTCCGGAAGCGCTCGATAAAGAGGCTCGTCGGCGAGATGGATCACAATCTCCGCGTCGGGCTTTAGTTTCTTAAGCGCTGCCACGCCGCCGACGTGATCGAGATGGGCGTGAGTGAGGGCGATCGCCTGTAGAACCAGATCGTGCTTCTCGAGCGCGGCAACAATCCGCTCCGCCTCGTCACCGGGATCGATGCAGATCGCCTGACGCGTTTTCTCGCATCCGACGACGCGAGTGTGTTGCTGAAAAGCCGTAACCGTAATTTCTTCGATGATCATCTATGCTACCTATCGCATGCGCTGCCCGACATTGAAATTCACTTCGATGTTAAGACCAGAACACACAAACAGGCAAACAATTGCATATCCAATGCCCAAGTGATAAGCTGCGCCGGTCAACGATAAGACGGAGTTTTCTCCGCAGGTTTTCCCTCCAGGGATACTTCTTTGCGACCGCCAGGCTCTCTGTCACCGGAGTCCAAGCACCTTGACCCTAGCCGCTGGAACCAGCATTAATCAGTATAAGATTCTCTCCTCACTCGGTTCGGGAGGAATGGGTAGCGTCTATCTGGCGCAGGATGAGCGCCTCGGGCGAAAGGTCGCGCTTAAGATCCTCTTCGACGATGTCACTCGCGGCGACGATTGGGTCCGACGCTTCGAACAGGAAGCGCGGGCCACCTCCAGCCTGAACCATCCGAATATTATAACCATCTACGAAGTGGGCCAGGCGGACGGGTCACATTTCATCAGTGCCGAGTTTATCGACGGACGTACGCTTCGTCAGCACTTGAACGAAAACATGTTGTCGCTGAGCGAAGTGCTTGATATAGCCATTCAAGTTGCGACCGCGCTCATGACAGCGCACGAAGCGGGGATAGTGCATCGGGATATCAAGCCCGAGAATGTCATGCTCCGCGTAGATGGCTACGTCAAAGTGGTTGACTTCGGCTTGGCGAAATTCATCGAGAAGAGATTGCTGGGCCTCTCCGCCAGCGATCCTGATGCTGAGACCCAGCAGCACGCGGAACCGATAGTAAAAACGAACCCTGGCTCTGTCATGGGAACCGTCAGCTACATGTCGCCCGAACAGGCCCGCGGCACCCATGTAGATGCGCGCTCGGACATCTTCAGTCTCGGTATCCTGCTGTACGAGATGCTGACCGGACGCCAACCGTTCGAAGGCACGTCGGCCAGCGAAATCGTCATCGCCATAATCCAGAAACGGCCGAAGCCGATGGCGCGCTTTGCGCCGGATGTACCGATAGAGATGGAGCGCATCGTCGGCAAAGCCCTCAGCAAAAGCAGAGAAGAACGCTATCAAACGATCAAGGACCTGCTGATCGACCTTAAGAGATTGAAGCGGGGCCTGGATTTCGAAGAGGTGTCGGAGGACGAGCCTGAACAGGAACTTTCGCGTCAATTATTGAGCGGCAGCACCGGTGGAGTCAGACTTTCGCGAGAGGCCGCTGCAAGAGTTTCATCCGAGCAAACGGTAGCTCATACCAATGAAATCTCCATGCCGCCGACTGCATCGAGTGCGGAATACATCGTCAAAGGAATCAAGCAACACAAAAAAGCAATCTTCATCGCGCTGGGCTCGATCGTCGTCGCGATTGCTGCTTTCTATTATTTCACCTCTTCCCGCTCGATAGATTCGATCGCAGTCCTGCCATTCAACATCGTCAATGGAAAACCCGGCACCGAGCAGGTCAGCGACGAGCTGACGGAGCAGATAATCAACGGCTTTACCAGGATGCCCAACATTCGAGTGATGTCGTTTCCGGCGGTGGCGCAATACAAAGGTCAACAGCCTAATCCACAACAGGTCGGAGGCCAACTGGGCGTCCGCGCGATCCTTACCGGCTCGATCACAAACACGGACGACGCAATTACCGTCAGGTATTCGCTCGTCAATGTTAGCGACGGAAGCAGCATCTGGGGGGACCGCATCACAAAGAACTTCTCGGACATCCTTCTGGTGCCTGAACAGATTGTTACTGATGTGGCGTCAAAGATCGGCCTCAAGCTAAGCGCCGAAGATGAGAAGAAGCGCGAGGCCGACTCCCTTTATACCAAAGGTCGCAACGCGTGGAACAAGCGTACGGCCGAAGCAATCAAAGAGGCCATGGTGTTTTTCAATCAGGCACTCAATCTCGATCCAAACAGCGCCAGGGCATACGCCGGACTGGCAGACTCGTACAACATGCTCGCAACCTACGGCGCGAGCGCTCCGACCGATGCGTTCCCCAAAGCCAATGACGCAGCCACCCGAGCGCTGGCTCTGGATAACAATCTTGCCGAAGGGCACGCGGCGTTGGCTTACGCGAAGTTTCGGGGTGAGTGGAACTGGCGCAAGGCAGAAGAAGAGTTCAAGGAAGCCATCCGTCTAAACGACAAGAACGCTTCAGCACATCAATGGTACGCAACCTATCTGGCGGCGATGCACCGGTTCGATAGGGCGCTGGAAGAAACGACCCGCACTCAGGAGCTGGACAAAACTTCGCTCATCATCAGCTCCCACTTTGGGCTTACGTACTTTTTTGCCGGACGCTTCGACGACGCCATCGCTGCGTGCAAGAAGACCGTCGAGCTGGACCCAAACTTTTTTGTGGCGCGTCGTTACATGGGTCTGGCTTATGCACAGAAGGGAATGTTCAAAGAGGCCCTGGAACAATACGACAAGGCGCTGGCTGGCTCGAAGAACTCGCCTCTGATGCGGGTCGAGCGAGCGAGCGTACTTGCGCTCGCAGGCGAGTCGGACAAAGCGCGGGCGGAGCTCAAAGAGATTGAGGAGATGGCGAAGCAGCGCTACATCTCGGCTTATCCCATCGCAACCATCTACGCGGCCCTGAAAGATCGAGATCGCGCGATCGAGTGGTTGGAGAAAGCGTATACGGAGCGCGCCGATTGGATGGTGTTTCTCAATGTCGACCCGAGATGGAACGGCATCAAATCAGATCCTCGATTCGTTGATCTCCTGCGACGTATGAATCTGGTGTGATCCCCACCACGCATGCTAAAGCTTGAACTCTATACGCCTGATTACGAGGGTTCAGAGTTCAACCTTAGGTTGCTTCGTCCGCATGCACGCAAGCTAAGAGCTTCAGATTCGGAACACTACCTCCCCATCAGCTCGATTGAGTCGCTCCCCGCCACGCGCTACAATTACTACTCACCCATCACGAGGCTTTAAGACATGGCAATGAGTTCACGCTCGGCTTCTCTCGCCGAAGTACTAGACGAGATGACCGCCGAAGGCGCAGCCGAGTTAACAGAGCACCTTCCCAATAGCGCCTTGCGCTGCTACGCGTGCGGCCACCGATGCCTTATCAACGACGGCAAGCGCGGAATTTGCAAGGTGCGTTACAACCAGGGCGGGCGATTGATGGTCCCTGTTAACTACGTCGCTGCGCTCGCCAGTGATCCTACAGAGAAGAAGCCTTTCTTCCACGCACTGCCCGGTTCGGATACGCTCACATTCGGAATGCTCGGGTGCGATCTGCACTGCGCTTACTGTCAGAACTGGTTGACGAGTCAGGCGCTGCGAGACGATGCGGCGGTTACCGCGCCTTCCATCGTTACGTCCGAACGACTGGTAGCGATGGCGAAAGCCTATGGGGCATCGATCGTTGGAACCAGCTACAACGAGCCCTTAATTACCGCCGAGTGGGCCGTAGAGGTTTTCAAGCTGGCCAAGCCGGCCGGATTCAGGACCGCTTTCATTTCAAACGGCAACGCGACACCGCAGGTACTCGATTACATTCGTCCGTGGACGGACTGCTATAAGATCGATCTCAAATCGATGTCGGACCGCGGCTATCGCCAGCTTGGTGGCGTGGTGGACAACATCCTGGAAACTGTAAAGATGGTTCACCAGCGAGGGTTCTGGGAAGAGATCGTCACCCTGATTGTGCCCGGCTTCAACGATTCGGAAGATGAGCTGAGACGCGCAGCCGATTTTGTGGCCTCTGTTTCGCCCGACATCCCATGGCATGTAACGGCGTTTCATCAGGACTACAACATGACGGAGAATGCCAACACGACGGCCGAACAATTGATTCGCGCTTGTGAGATAGGGCGCGATGCGGGCTTGCGTTACGTCTATGCGGGAAACCTACCCGGGAGGGTTGGTCGCTGGGAGAATACCTACTGCCCTTCGTGCGTCGAACTTCTTATCGAGCGCTACGGCTATGTAATCCGTCAGATGAAGGTGACGCCGGAGGGACTCTGCCCAAAATGCTCTACTCGCATTCCGGGGATTTGGCGGTAAAAAGTGGTCAGTGACCAGTGGTCGGTGGCCAGTGAGCGATTTCCAATGCGTATGCAAGTGTCGAATACATACTGACCACTGACCACTGACCACCGGCCACTGACGAGCTTACTTCTTCGGAGCCAGAGCCGGCGGTGGTGGAGGCTTCGCGGCCGTTCCCTGATGAAAAATTGCCCACAGTCTCCCGTTTCGGTTGACCCAAATACTCGATGATCTTTCGCCAAGCTTGGGGAAGCCCGGCGCCGGTCCCTTTGCGGTGTACGTTATAAGCGTGGCATTGTCGCTGAGCTTCACAGTTTTGAAATCGCTCAAGGTTGCGCCGGTGAAATTGACGTGTTTGACGCCTTCGATTGACCCTTTCTTGTCATTCACGCCCGATTCCCAAACTTCGATCTGGTCGTCGGCAAGGAAACTGGCGAAAGTTTCATAGTCCTTCTTCTTCAGAGCGTCCCATACCTGGTTCTCGCGTTTGATCGGATCGGCGTCAGGCGTAACCGGCGCCGCTGGCTTCGCTTCCGCTGGTGTGGCCGCTGGCTTCGCAGGCTCCTTGCTGCCCATCGCTTCGGCCTTGGGGGCTTCTTTGGCCTCAGTCTCCTGATGGTAAATCCCCATCCACTTATCGCCTCGCTTAACCCAGGCTGACGTGGCATAGGCCGACATCTCGGGAATCTCCTGAGTCCCGACAACGCCTTTCGACTTGGACTTGTAGGTCACGACGGCTGTGTCCTTGTCCAGCATCAGCACTTTCCAGTCGGAAAAGCTGATCTCCGTTATCTTGAATCCCTTCACTCCTTCCATTGTTCCGGCCTTGTCATATACGGCCTCGCCTGTGACCAGCACGAAATCCTCGGTCAGCATGTTGCCGAAGGCCGTTTTGTCGTCAGCCTTGAGGGCTTCGTTAACCTCTTTCTCTTTCGCTATGATGTCGGCATCGGTCGCAGTCGCCTCTGCTTTCGGCGTGGCGCTGGTGTTTGCATTTGTGTTTGTCGGCGTGCTGTTGTTCGTAGGTGTGGTCGTGGAGCAAGCGGAGGCCGCGACCAGCAACGCAGCAAGCAGGGTGATTCGCTTCATGCGGAAACTCCTGAAATAAGATGGAATGGCGAGAGAGGTTCTATGCTAAAACTGACGGCGAGTCAATAGCGGGCAGGGGCCTGTCGATGAAAAGATGACCATTGACTTCGGCGTCAGTACTCACGTACAAGCCTCACGCGTTAGCTATAAAACGAAGCCCGAACTTCTCCTGAGGTAAGAATGTCATGAAAATATCCGGTTCAACCGTGACGACTTTGGTCTTATGTCTGCTGGCGGCGCTGTTCGCGGCCTGCAAGTCAACGACCAACAATTCGACGTCGACAAGTAATTCCGCCTTCGGTTCCGCTAACAAGAGCTTATTAGCAACCAACGCAGGCCCCTCTGCCACATCGACTTCCGCGAGCACGTCATCCTCTGAACTTCATTCACCTTCTGACGGCACGCCAGAACGGAAGGCCATTCTCGATGCCGTAGCAGCTGAGCTAAAACGCAAAGACGATTTCGATAATGCGGTCTTCGACGTCGAGTCCCTCAAGGTCCACAACGGCTGGGCCTACTTAGTATCAGACGTCGATGATCAAGAAGGCACTCCATACGGATTGGTCGAAGCGTTAATGCAGGAAACAGCTGGGCGTTGGAAAGTGGCCGAAGTGCTCGACCTACCCGGCGGTGGGGCGAGAGAGGAAAAAGACGCGAGGGCGAAGTTCAGAGCCAAATACGCCGGCGCACCCGATGACATATTTCCATAGGCGCGGTGAAGCGGGCTCGAAGCCCGGGCTGCGCTTCAGAAATTCGACGATTGCCGTTCGCCGCCCTCGGGTGTTCCGAAGACCGGCGCGTACTCGCCAGTCAAATCCGCCGCTTTCAACGCTTGATTGAGCTCTCTTATCTCGCGCGACGCCGCCTCAAATTCATCGGCATCGAAGTGGTCCGGCTCTCCCGCCAGCCTCAGCACGCGATCGATCCGCTCGCCCGCCTTATCCAGGGAGCCGGAAGCAAGCTTTCCGTCCTCGACCGCTCGCAAGATGGCGTCACGCGCAGCCACGAAGTTCGCCTCCTTCTCGCAGATCAACACCATATCGGATCCTGCCTGGATTGCACCCAGGGCAGCATCTGCGACTGACAGCGATTGAACCACTGCACCCATCTCCATGTCGTCGGTGATGACCAGCCCGTCGAACTTGAGGACCAGACGCAACAATCGCATGACCACGTTGCTGCTGATCGTCGCCGGCAATTCGTGAAGACTCTCGAGCGCCGGCAGTTCGCCGGTTCGACGAAACCAAGCCTGCATAAACTCTGAGACTTCAGGAAACGCTGCGTGGCTGACCATTATGGAATGCAAGAGTTCCCCTGAACGGTGAAACATCAAATCCATGAAGGGGACCAAATCGCGTTCCAGGATGTCCTCCCACGTGTGGTTCACCACCGGCATGCGGCGGTGTGAATCGATATCTGAACCGCCGAGACCGGGGAAGTGTTTGCCGCAGCCAACTACTCGCCTGTTCTGAAGCCCATCCAGATAAGCACCGGCCATTCTGGAAACCTCCGCGGCCGTCCTGCCAAAGGTCCGTCCGCGCAACCCGTTGTCCTGGTTGTCCCCCGAAAGGTCCAGCACCGGCGCGAAGTTCATATTGAAACCGAGAAGACGAAGCACTCGAGCCGAAAGCTGTCCAAAGGTCTGCGCCATCTCGGAGGAACCTGCATCTCGCACCGCCTTTGCAGATGGCATCGGCTCGCATATTTCACGGAAACGATCGACAAGGCCGCCTTCCTGGTCTACGCCGATAATGACCGGATGTCCGACGACATCACGTATGTCCGCGTTCAGTTCCGCCACTTGCTGCGCCGATTCCACGTTGCGACCGAAGAGAACGACGCCACCAGGCCGGACTTCTTTCAGTAAAGCGCGGCTCTTCTCGTCAAGGCTGGCGCCGGGCAGCCCTATGAACAGCACCCGTCCGGCTTTTATTTTGTTCGACTCCTGGTCCACTCTATCGCCTCGATTCGTCTTTGGCGGTGTCGCAGTTCATTCAACGTTTGTTGTTGCTGCGGAGCGTCAACATTGCCGGGCGGAAGCCGCACAGAAACACACGCGGGCAGCAACGGAGGGCAGTTCACCAGCAACGAGGAGAGATGTTGGGGTGTGATGAGCTTAACGAGTGATAGCGGGCTTAGCAAGGCGAGAGCGAAAGGGTAGAATCTTCGCGTGGAGAATGCCGAAAAAGATCTGTCCCCTCGGACGCGAACTATCAAAGAAAAGGTGCGCGCCCTTGGCTTCGATCACGTCGGGATCGTGCCGGCCGATGTTCTGGAGCCGGAGCGCGAATACTTGAAAGAGTGGCTGCGGCGAGGATTCCACGGAGAGATGCGCTGGATGGCTCGGGATCCTGCGCAGCGAACAGACCCGCGGCTCCTGCTTCCTTCAGCTCGTTCAGTCGTCGTGGTTGCACTCAACTACTACACGCCGCACGAATATACGACCGAGCCGGCGTCCGGCAAGATTTCGCGATACGCGTGGGGCGATGACTACCATGATGTGGTGGGAGAGCGCTTAAGAGCGCTGTTATCATGGATCAAAGAGGTATTTCCTGAAGCCGAAGGAAAAGTGTGTGTCGATATTCAACCCATGATGGACAAGGCATGGGCCGTCCGCGCTGGCCTTGGGTGGATTGGCAAACACTCGAACCTGATTACGCGCGATTTGGGCTCGTGGGTATTCCTGGGAGAGCTGGTCTTAAATCTCGACCTGGAATACGACACGGAGATGATCGAAGACCATTGCGGCACCTGCACGCTTTGCCTCGAGGCTTGTCCGACGAGAGCTATTACTGAGCCGTACGTGGTCGATTCAAACCGCTGCATCTCGTACGCGACAATTGAGCTGCGAGCGCCGGAGATACCGGAAGCGGTGGCTTCGAATATGGAGGGCTGGCTCTACGGCTGCGATATCTGCCAGGACGTGTGTCCCTGGAACAGATTTGAGCAGCCATGCGCTGAGGAACGATTCGAACCGCGCGAGGGCAACATCAATGCCGACTTGGTTGATATTCTGGAATTGACTCCGGAGAAGTATGCAGAGCGCTTCCGCCATAGTGCTATCAAGCGCGCCAAGCTCTCCGGACTTCAGCGCAACGCACGTACTCTGGTGGGACGGAGCGGTTCCACTCTTATCCCAAAGACGCAGACCTAACGGGTGCCGAATCTGTAGGTGAGGATTCCGGAGACTCTCATGGGACGCCCTTCCACGATCGTCGGTGCGAATCGAGCACGACACACAACCTGGACGACTCCCGGTCGCAGTAGCGGATGACCGCTAAAGATTCTTGCCCAAACAACGTGTCCGGAGATTACATCTATTACGACCTCTGCCCGAACGCGCCCCTTAATATCGGCGACCCGCGCCTCTCGACTATAAAATGGGGGGACGCGATTCATTGGCCCGATCGACGCGGAGTATGCGGCAGAGGACGCGGCGGTGAGCCAATACCGCCGGCAAGTTTTGGAGTGCGGTCCCGACTTGTCGGGATCGCCGCTATTAAAGCGCCGAGAACTCGGCGCACTCAACAACCATCCGCACTTGGATCGCACATTCAGGCGGCGTATGATTGAGTCTGCTGAGACCAAAGACTCCACCTGAGGCGAACGAGAAGCTCAATTGACTCAACTGCTCAAAGATTCCTATGGCCGAGTGATTCGCGATTTGCGCGTGTCGTTGACTGACCGCTGCAATTTTCGCTGCTTCTACTGCCTCCCGCACGGCGAGCCCCCGATTGCGCCCAAGGAAGAAATGCTCTCGTACGAAGAGATCGAATATGCCTGCGATATCTTTGTTTCAATGGGGATCGAGAAGATCCGATTGACCGGCGGCGAGCCAATGATGCGGCGCGATATAGAGACCATCATTGTAAAGCTCGCGGCGATGAAGCCAGCACTCCATGACCTGGCGTTGACCACTAATGGCTACTTCCTCCCCGGCCGCGCAGAAGCTTTGAAAGCAGCCGGGCTCGACCGCATCACCATCAGCATAGACAGCCTAAAGCCAGATGTCTTCAAACGCATGACCGGCGTCGATGTGCTTGATCGCGTACTGGAAGGAATCGATGCCGCCAGGAAAGCCGGGCTCACCCCTATCAAGATCAACGCGGTTATCGTGCGGGGCCACAACGAAGCCGAGGTCGCCGACTTCGCGGCATTCGCGCGCGAGCATGACATCTGGATGCGGTTCATAGAATTCATGCCACTCGACTCAGGACACGAGTGGTCGCGCGCCGATGTGGTCTCGGGCCGCGAAATACGCGAGCGGATAGAGGAGCGTTTCCCGCTTGTTCCTCTTGAGACGCCGCGCGGGTCCGAGACATCTTCGCGCTATCGGTTCGCGGACGGAGCTGGGGGCGAGATCGGCATCATTGCTCCCGTGACGGAGCCTTTCTGCGGAGCTTGCTCGCGAATTCGTTTGACCGCCGACGGCCAGATCAGAACATGCCTCTTCTCGACCGTCGAACACTCTCTGCGAGACGTGATTCGTGGGGGCGCGACGCGCGCCCAGGTGATCGAGTTCATCGAGTCGGTCGTGATGAAGAAAGAACCACGCCACTACATCAACGATCCCGATTTCATGCAGCCGGCACGCACGATGAGTTTCATCGGCGGCTAAACGCCCCCCTCAGTTTCTATGCTGCGGCGCCGGCGGCTTGCATCGCCTTGATGTCATCCAACAGCACGCGCTCGTGCCCGTTTGGATCCACCTTAAGATAGGTTTTCCTCAAAGTGCCTTCCGGATCGATAACAAAGGAAGTGCGGTTCCAATACATCGTTCCTTTGTAATCGCTCTGCTCTACGCCCGCAGCTGTTAAGAGCTCATGATTAGGATCGGCCAACAGGTCGATGGTGAACGAGAACTTATTGCAGAAGTCTTTGTGCGATGCCACGTCATCGGCGCTCACTCCTACTACCGCAATTCCAGCATCGTCAAACTCCTGCTTGGTAGCGGTAAAAGACTTTCCCTGGATCGTACAGCCCGGAGTATCGTCCTTTGGATAGATGTATACAACCAACCACTTTCCTGCGAAGTCAGCGAGCTTTACGGTCTCGCCGTCCTGGTTTTGCAGACTGAAGTCCACAAAACGTTTCCCGGTTTCTACTGCCATGTTGTTGTCCCTTTCGAATAAAGTATCGGCACATCAGATAATACATTAGTGCTGGTCATTTGCATCCCCGGCAGGTGATGCCGGTTTGGGCGGAATTTGCACTTCGCGCTCGGTATTGAGCGAGTCGAAGTTCAAGGCGGCATTGAATATCAAGAAGAAGCTGCCCTGCGTTTGATGTCGCCACATCGGATTGTTAGCGAACATTACAACATGGCCGCGGCCCACCGGCACATCGATTATCGCAGGCGCGTTCGCTAGTTCTGATCCACCCGCGAGCATGCCGCTGATCAAAAGGCTCTTCTCATCCGAGGAAAAGCGCAACACGACCCGCGGACGCAGGCTCGGAGGGGTGTAGAACGCGCCGAGTTGAAGCCGCTGCTCATCGGTTAACTTCTCTTCACCGGGACGGGTTGTCGGGGTGGGGGAGGGAACGGCCAAAGGCATTCCCTGCACGATGTCAGAATCGGTTAGAGTGCCGCGACCGGATGGTCTTCCTCCTGCAGGTGCGGCGTCGGGGTTGCCGCCGACTCCTCCCGGTCCCGACGCGACCTGAAACAATGGCGCCTGATTGAAATAGATGGGAACAGTCTCATCATAGCCATATGAGATGGGACTCTTGCGATCGCTGAATCTCGCGTTGTAGATCGACCCGCGCGCCTGCAGTTGTCGGGGCTCTTGTATGGACACGCCGCTGGTCAAACCATAGTCGATCGGTATGCGCGCATTGTTTGCGATAACGATGAAAAGGCCTCCGTCGGAAACAAACTTTTGCAGATTCATCACCCCGGTTAGTCCCATTCCTCCGCGCATGTCGTCCGTTTGATCAGGAGATAGTCCCATGTTTGGCGTCAGCTTTGATGCCTTCCAGGGTATGGGGTCGCCGCGCATTGGAATGCCAGAGACGATCGCCTGCGCAGAACCGCCCAGAGGCGGAAAGATAATCACGTCGTATTTCTCGCGCAGGTTGGCCATGTTGCGTACGACCTGATCAGAAATGTAGGTGTAGGGAATCTGAAGCCGGTCGAACTCGATCCGATACCAGCCATCATTTTGAGTGTTGGTCCAGGTATGCAGGATAGCAATCCGCGGAACCGCCAGGGCATGAGTCTTCACTTCCGGCGGCTTGTCTACTGCCACCGCTGAGAGACCCAGCTCGTTGACCGCGGCATCAAGGCGCGTTTGCAGCGCAGAACCGTTGCCTTCGCTCTTGATTATGAACGAGCCCGCATTGAATTGCCGATCGCCAACTTTGAAGGCGCTCTCGGCCGCTTCGATCTTCATCTCTTTCAGTTTGAAGCGCAGCGTAGCCAGCGTGTTGTCAGTATTGTGATTGATTACGTACCCGACCGTGGTGGTTGAGGGAGTGAGCTTTCCCACAACACGCGCGTCATCGGTCAAAAGACTCATGGGCGCTTTCAGGATTGCCTGATCGGTGACGCGCACTGTCTTGATGTTCCGCATCGGACCAATCGTCCAGCCCGTGTCGTCGTATGGGCGCGGATCGTTGACGTTGTAATACTGGGTGTCAAGCAGCATGTCGGCCATGCGCGAATAAGGCTGGTCCATTCGAACGACATAAGATCCGGCCGGAACCTTCCGGTCCTTGAGCGCTATCTCCGCATCGGCCTTGCTCACCTCGACTCCCATCAGTCGTAAAAGGTTGACGGTCTCGGCAACTTCGACGGGCCGCGGCTGGTCGGCGGGAATCACGTATGCGGCCGGCCCTTCGTTAAGCGCCTTGGCGACCGAGCGCTTGCTCTTAAGATAGAAATTCTGAAGAAAGCGCTCTTTGTTATTCGAGACAAAGTTCATGGCCAACAAGATGGCCGACTGGGCCATGTTGACGTTGTTGCGGATGGACCACCTGACGCGTGGCTGTGGTGGATTCGGACGAAACCAATCGCGGCGCGATTGCTCGGTAACCGTTCTGTCGATCGTATCCGCGCCGCCATTACCAAACGTTTCGTAGAAGCGGCCGATGGCGTTGTGACCATTGGCGACATAGAACATGTAGTTGGGAGCCCATCCATCATAGAAACCATGGGTCCATACTCCGGGAACTCCGCGCTTGGTCATCTCTTCTATTTCGTGATAAGCGAGCACCTGCCACTCGTCCACTGTGATCGGATCGAGCCACGCGTTATAAGGGCCTGTGCCTGTAGAGGTATAGAGAAAGGGGACCGATTCATGAAGGTCGTGGAGAATCGCCGGATGATATTCCAGAAACGTCTTCATCTGGTTGCGCGTCAGAGCGAGAGCCATGCCAAGACCGTCGCGATTGTTGTCGTGCGCAACGTACTTGCCCCAGAACACCAGACCGGGTGCGTTCTTTCCCTCGTTTGCCTTGCGGTAGTTGTAGACATCCACCATGCGGTCGCGTCCGTCCACTTCCAGAACGGGCGTGATAAGCACGATGACGTTTTTACGAATCGCCTGAATAAATGGAGTCTCCTCGACTGTAAGCCTGTATGCGAGTTCCATCAGCATCTCGCACGATCCGGTCTCGGGCGAGTGGATAGAACCAGAGGCCCAATAGAAGACCTTGCCTTCGCCAATCATTGCGTTCGCTTCCTGCTCAGTGACCTTTCGAGGATCTGCAAGCTTCGCCGTAATTTCCTTGTAACGGTCGAGTCGCGCCAATAGGTTCTCGTCGCCCACCGCCACCAGGATCTGTTCCTTTCCCTCTTCTGAGCGTTCGGGAGCGCTGAAAACACGTACGCGCGGCGTCGACTTTGCCAGTTCGCGATAATAGCGATAGAGATCTTTTGAATATGTTAGTTTGTTTGGTGTGCCTATGACGTAGCCCAGCACCTTATCGGGAGAAGGCACCTTATCAGACATCGGCAGGTGATCCACCAGCTCTGTTCTGAAGTATGGTTCGGTGGTGTACTCTTTGATCTTCTTCGAATACTCGTTCTCCTCGTCGGATGTAGCGGAGGGTTTTGGGTGGCTTGAATCTGGTGCGGCCTTTGATAGATTTGTCTGGTCCGTGCGGCTTTGCGCGGTGGCGTGCACGCCGGATGTGGCGGTTGCCACCATGACAAAGCAGGCGGCGGCGAGCACAAGCGCCGGACGGACGACTAAGGACAGGCGTTGTCGATTCATGGATGACCTCCGATAAGGGGTTCTCTTCGGTTACGAATTTAAGGCGTGCGGCATGGAATCTTACGTCGCAGATAGCTAAGAGTAAAGATTGTGCCATCCCTTCAGGTGTCGTACCTTGCTCCTTTTCAATTTCAAGCTCTGCTGTTTGGCGCGAGATTCTTAACGCAGAGGACGCCGAGGTCGCAGGGAAAGACAAAAATTAGGGAGTTTAGCTCGCAAAGAAAGAAAAAGATGCTCGAATCTGAGGGTTAATGCTTTCTTTTCTCAGCGACCTCCGCGACCTCAGCGTTTAAAATCGTCTCTGTGGCCTGTGGTGAATCTGGTTTGCATCGCCGTCTTCGAAGTTCTAAGATTACTCCGTTGATAAAGTAAGAGTTTTCAGGGGAGCCCCGATTCAATTGGGGCTGAGAGTCCCGTCGAATTGCGGAATGCGGATTGCGGAATGCGGAATGAAGAGTGACGAGCTCGTTCCCTCAATCCGAAATCCCCAATCCGAAATCCGCAATCGGGAGACCCTTTGAACCTGATACGGTTAACACCGTCGAAGGGAGAAACAGTTATTCATGGCCGTTCTATCCTTTTGAGTTGGGTGGAGCGGTCTTTTTCGTGAATGGTGAATGGTAAATGGTGAATGGAAACAACAGCGAGCTTCTATCCATTCACCATTTACGATTCACCATTCACCAGCTGAGGAATCATTATGAGCGCCGCTATCAAACCAACCGCAGGGAGCAATCAGCTCCCAAATTCGCGTCGTGTCTACGTCGAGGGGGAGTTGCCCGGGGTGCGTGTGCCGTTTCGCGAGATCGAGCAAAGCCCGACGCGAGACTTTCGCGGCCAGCTTGAGGAGAACCCGCCCGTGCGCGTCTATGACACCAGCGGCCCATACGGAGACCCGTCGATGGATACAGACGTCCGTGCGGGATTGCCTGCGCTGCGACGGGATTGGATCCTCGTGCGTGCTGACGTTGAAGAGTACAGCGGGCGCGCTACTCAACCGATCGACGATGGCTATCTGACGTTTGACGCGGCGAACCAGGCGCGACGAAAAGAAAAAGGTCGGCTGGAAGATTTCCCTACGCTGTCACGTACTCCTTTGCGGGCGAAGCAGGACTCGTGCGTTACGCAGTTGCATTATGCGAAGCGCGGCATCATCACCCCTGAGATGGAGTTCATAGCCATTCGTGAAAACCTGGGGCGGCAACGTCCGACAAACTTCAGTTTAGTGAGGGACGATCGCTCTTCGCTTAATCATCAGCACAAGGGTCAATCGTTCGGGGCATCCATTCCCGAATACGTCACTCCGGAGTTTGTGCGCGACGAAGTTGCGCGCGGAAGGGCCATCATCCCGGCGAACATTAACCATCCGGAAACCGAGCCCATGATAATTGGCCGCAACTTCCTGGTTAAGATCAACGCCAACATCGGCAACTCTGCTGTGTTGTCATCGATAGATGACGAAGTCGAGAAGATGCGCTGGTCGATCAAGTGTGGCGGGGACACGGTGATGGACCTCTCGACCGGGAAGAACATTCACGCCACGCGCGAATGGATCATACGGAACTCGCCAGTGCCGATTGGTACCGTTCCCATTTACCAGGCGCTGGAAAAGGTGGGCGGCAAGGCCGAAGAGCTTACCTGGGAAATCTTCCGCGACACCTTGATCGAACAGGCAGAGCAAGGCGTCGACTACTTCACCATTCACGCCGGCGTGCGGCTGCCTTACATTCCCATGACCGCTAAGAGGACTACGGGAATTGTCAGCCGAGGCGGCTCGATCATGGCCAAGTGGTGCCTGGCGCATCATGAAGAAAGCTTTCTCTACACACGCTTCCGAGACATCTGCGAGATTATGGCGGCCTATGACGTCTCGTTTTCACTTGGCGATGGACTTCGTCCGGGCTCGATTGCCGACGCGAATGACGAGGCACAGTTTGCCGAGCTGGAGACACTCGGAGAACTGACCAAGGTTGCGTGGGAGTACGACTGTCAGGTGATGATCGAAGGTCCGGGTCATGTGCCGATGCATTTGATCAAAGAGAACATGGACAAGCAGCTCGAGACCTGTCACGAGGCGCCGTTCTATACGCTTGGGCCGCTGACGACAGACATCGCGCCGGGCTATGACCACATTACCTCGGCGATCGGGGCGGCGATGATCGGCTGGTACGGTACGGCGATGCTTTGTTACGTCACGCCCAAAGAGCACTTGGGATTGCCGAACAAGAAGGACGTCAAAGACGGCGTCATCGCTTATAAGATCGCTGCGCACGCCGCCGATCTGGCGAAGGGACATCCGGGCGCGCAGTATCGCGACAACGCGCTGTCGAAATCACGGTTCGAGTTTCGTTGGGAGGACCAGTTCAATCTCTCGCTGGATCCCGAGGTGGCGCGCGAGTATCACGATGAAACCTTGCCGCAGGAGGGCGCCAAGCTCGCGCACTTCTGTTCGATGTGCGGCCCGCACTTCTGTTCTATGAAGATCACGCAGGACGTGAGGGAGTACGCGGCGCAGAAAGAGATCGATGAGCAAGCGGCGCTGGGTGTGGGGTTGAAAGAGAAGGCGGAGGAGTTTGCGGCCACCGGGGGAGAGATCTATCAGCCGTCGTGAAATAGATAGGATCCAGATTCACTCAACGTTCGGTTTGCGCTTCGGGGATGGAACGAAAAGCTGAGCGCCGTAGGCGCGGAAGATGGTAGCCCCGGAGGAAGCGAAGCGGAACCCGGGGTTCGCGTGTCCCCTATGTTCAAGAGCCCGCGAAGCGGGCGACAGAATAATGAAGAGGGGTTTACGAGTAGCCTCCGCAGTGCTAAGTTAACGATTATGAAAGCGACCCATCGCGAACCAGAGATCGTGACGCGAAACGGCAAACCCGTGTCAGTGATTCTGCCGATTAAGGATTACGAGGAATTGTTGGAACGCGCCGAA
The DNA here is from genome assembly GCA_032160165.1 of Acidobacteriota bacterium. Lineage (GTDB taxonomy): Bacteria > Acidobacteriota > Blastocatellia > Pyrinomonadales > Pyrinomonadaceae > QHXM01. The sequence goes on along the minus strand of JAVHWA010000161.1, from coordinate 1,964 downwards.
GACGCAGAAGATATTGCCTGGCTCAAACGGGCGCGTCAGAAGAACCTCCTATACCGCCCACTTGAGGAATATCTCTCTAAACGCAACGGCAAATAGTCATGTATCGCGTTTTCCTCGAACGCGCTGCCGAGAAACAGCTCAAACAACTATCGGCGAGCGCGCACGACCGCGTCATTGAAGCGATTCAGGCGCTGGCAAAGAACCCGCGTCCGGCTGGTTGTCGGAAATTGGCCGGCACGGAGGGCGACTGGCGAGTCCGTGTTGGCGATTACCGAGTAGTTTACGAGATTGATGATGTCACGCGCGAAGTTCGCGTCAATCGCGTTCGACACCGGCGTGAAGTCTATCGATAGGGATAATTTGAAATTTGGCACCGGACGCTTCTCAGAAAGAGATCGATGAGCAGGGGGCGCTGGGTGTGGAGTTGAAAGAGAAACCGTACGAGTTCGTGGAAGCGGGAGCGAAGATCGATCAGCGAAATAACTAAAACGTTTCGTCTCAATGGTCACTTCGGTCTAATCAAAACAGTAACATCGAGTCCGGTACCTTTGTGCTGACGGTAACCCGAAAGGTCGTTTTCAATTTGAGCCGCGTCGCGCCTCAATACTCCGTCAGGGTCGTAAACGAAGCATACCAGTTTATTAACATCAGGATGCTTCGTATAACGGGCGATGTCGATAATCAATTCATCCGCGATTGCTTGCTTTGGTCGCGCACGTTTTAATTCAGCGGCGGTATGGGAATCCATGACCACAAAATCTATTCTTGCGGCACTCCCAGAGTAGGAGGGGCACCACTCCTCGTCCCTAACATCTTCGTAGGAACACTTAAGGACGGTGCCAAAGACATCTTGTACATCGTATTCATCGGAAAATGAAATCGGCTCTTTGCCAGTACGCCGGTGCGATAGGTGGGAAACAGATCTATGAAAGCGCTCGCAGATCTTAAGCAAATTGTTATCGATCACGCCTTGCCTCGATTGAACTTGGGAATTCTGCAGTGAAGGAAAACGAAATCTTACGCGTGAGCCCACAACTTGAGTCTCAAGTTGATTACCTAGTTTCTGAAGAGCGACTTTGATACTGGACGGGCTCGAAGCGAATTTCTTACCCGCCTGAGCCTGAATGATTTGATGAATCTCACTGCAAGAAACAAAGTCCTGAACCCCGGCAGAGCGAATGCCTTTCAAGACTTCAACGCACCGATCACCCAGTGCTGTAATCTGGCGCAGGTCTTCGAGTGCCTGCCAGCTAATCTTGGAGTGAAGGTGGTTTTTGATCGCAGTTCGTTTCATTTCTCATCGCTTGAAGGTTGAGGCCTGAGCCAGTCATTAACTTGATCCATGCCGGTCCCAGTTAATTGATAGTATTGAGCCTTCCCGACCTTCTCAGTCTTCATTATTTTGCCCCCGCCCTCAAGCTTTGCTACCACGTCACTGGGATTTGCTGGGGCTGGTTCGCGTGCTGACGAAAAGGCGCTTTTCAAATCAGCGCTCGTGAAACTTCCTTTCGCCTGATGCTCCTCTAGCCAGTAGGCAAGAACCACGGCCTTGTCCATCAAGCTACTAACTCTGCATTTTCGGAGTAATTCCTGAGGTGATATCCCTCTATCTGAGTCCGTGCGAGCTTTTGCTATCACAACTGAGGGGTGCTGGCTCAACTCTTTCTTGTCCTCATCAAAGAGGATATCGAAGACCCTTAGTTTGATCGCATCATCAAGCCCGCCGATGAACGAATTGATATTCTTAATCGTAGGCCCGAGAGTATCAACTGATGGCATAGTCAATTTCTCCTTTTCGAGAGTTCGTGGCACGCAGCTTCAACACGCGTCAATGGAATCTCGTACCCCTCATTTGTTTTGGAGACGACGCTGCGCTTTAACCGCGAGAGCGCCTCCCTCGTCCGCTGCAGATCAAGGCGTAGAACTGACGCAATCTCGTCGGCGCTGGCAGTACTAGTCGTCCG
>JAVHWA010000141.1:0-38115 GCA_032160165.1 Acidobacteriota bacterium | reverse complement strand
ACATAGGATCGCTCCCACTAACATAAGCATTGGACCGTTGGTCCTCAATGGAATTCCCACCGACTTGCTGCCGGATGCTGGCGCTGGTTCACCAATAATACTCGGCCGAGATGCGCTGCGCCCTTTTCGAATAACCTTCGACCCTATTAATCGACTCGTCAGGTTCATCGCCGAGTAACCCTTCGCGCAATGCTTGAGGGTTCAGAGGCTCAGCCGTTGACGTAGAACTTCAAGCGGAGATAAGCAACTGCCGCTGCCTCGTAACGTTAACCGGCTGTGGAAACTATTGACAGCTTGGGGCGTGCCCGGTAACATGGCGACCAGCGAGTAAGCAATGATTCCGACTCGCCCGAGCTAAGCGCCTTGGGCGTATATCCATCCCAGAGACAGCGCAGTTTTCCAGAGGTCCTTCGAAGAATGACTCGCGCAGCAGTGGCCATTCCAGAAAAACTCTTTTTCAAAATAGGCGAGGTCTGCGAACTCTCAGGAGTTCAGGCCCATGTGCTGCGCTATTGGGAATCGGAGTTTCCCATGCTGGCTCCCCAGAAAAACCGTGCTGGCCAACGGACCTATCGCAAGCGCGACGTTGAGATGGCCCTTCGCATAAAGGAATTACTCTACGAAGACCAATACACCATCGCCGGGGCCAAGAAGAAACTCGCCGGCGAGATTCGCGGCACAAGCAAACTCAAAGTCGTCCCATCGCCCGACGCCACCGCACAGCAATCACTTCCCGCATCGGCGGGCGAGCCACGCGCGAAGTATGATGATCCGGGCAAACCTACCACTAGCTCCACTGGTCGAGAACGTCTGGCCGTTCGTCGCATAGCTGATGAACTTCGGGAGCTCCTGGCTGCGATGGACGCCGGCGACGCAGAACTCAACGCACGCCGCAAATAGCTCGCCTCTCATCGATTTGACAAAAAATCGATTCCAGAGATACTAGGAAATCATTACGGGACGTGGCGCAGCCTGGTAGCGCGCTTCCTTGGGGTGGAAGAGGCCGTGAGTTCGAATCTCGCCGTCCCGAAATCTGAAGGGCCTCAGAGTTCATGACTCTGAGGCCCTTTTCGACCAATCAAGAGCTCGTACCTGTTACCGACCCTCGGGATCCTATTCTTTCCAATCCGCGACTACTATCTTAGATGTCAGGGTTTTATGCACAGGGCATTTGTGGGCGATTTCGCGCAATCGCTCCTGCTGCTCATCCGTGAGGTCGCCCTGAAAAACCACCGAACGTTCGATGCGATGAACGAAGCCTTTAGTGTTCTCTGAGCATTCAGCGCAATCCTTCGCATGAATACGCTCCTGGCGCAGGCGAACGGAGACGCGTTCAAGCGGCCAGTTCTTGCGCCGCGCATACAAGGTTACCGTCATGGAGATACAGCCGCCCAAAGCAGCGAGAAGCAAACTGTAAGGGTCAGGACCCACACCGTCGCCGCCCGAGCTTTTAGGTTCGTCGATCAGAATGGTCTGACCTTCAGGGAAGCGGGCCTCGTTCTGCAGGTTCATTATTGACGTAACCGTAACTTCGCTCACTTTTGTTCGCCCCCAAACTAACGAAGATGAAAGTGCTGGGTCGGGGATGCCAACCTATGCGCGCCCCTTGCGTAAACTTATCCTCTTTCTCCGGTTCCATCAATACTTTCGGGCCGCAGGCTTGCGGCGCAAAGCCCACGGGGATAAACTTCGGTCTTTCAATCCTACACAAGAAGCCGAACCAGTCGAGAATCGAAGGGACGAAGCGTATGAAGATCCACGAGTATCAGGGAAAAGAACTTTTGAAGAAATTTGGTGTGGCGGTGCCGCGCGGAATAGTAGCGCGCTCGCCGGAAGAAGCATACCAGGCGGCGAAGGAGTTGGGCTCAGACGTTGTCGTCGTCAAAGCGCAAATTCACGCGGGGGGAAGAGGGAAGGGCGGAGGCGTCAAGTTGGCAAAATCCGCCGACGAAGCGCGCGAGATAGCATCAAGGCTTCTGGGAATGAAACTCGTCACCCATCAAACCGGGCCTGAAGGAAAAGAGGTTCGCGTCCTCTTGATCGAGGAGGGTTTGCCCATCGATAAGGAATTCTATTTGGGGATCGTGTTGGATCGCACAACCGGCCGTCCTGTGTTTATGGCTTCGGCGGCAGGTGGAATGGACATAGAAGAAGTAGCAGCCAACACTCCGGAACAGATCTTTAAAGAGACTGTCGATCCGGCGGTTGGGTTTCGTCCATTTCAGGCGCGGAAGCTCGCATTCGCATTAGGGCTGCCGTCCGACCTGGTTAATCAGGCCGCGAAATTTATGCAGTCCCTGTACACCGCGTATGAGCAACTGGACACTTCGCTGCTCGAGATCAATCCATTTCTGCTCACGAAGGACAAGCGGCTCATCGCTCTCGATGCGAAGATCACCTTTGACGATAACGCGCTCTACCGGCACAAGGAATTCCTGGACCTGCGTGATCTCAACGAAGAAGAACCGCTGGAGATCGAAGCCTCGAAGTACGACCTCAATTACATAAAGCTCGATGGCAACATCGCGTGCATGGTTAATGGCGCCGGCCTGGCGATGGCCACGATGGACATCATTAAGCTCGCTGGAGGCGAACCTGCAAACTTTCTGGATGTTGGAGGCGGGGCGTCTCAGGAACGGGTTGAAGCAGCATTCAAGATATTGTTAGCGGATGAGAATGTGCGCGCGGTTCTGATCAATATTTTTGGCGGGATCGTACGCTGCGACATGGTGGCACGCGGAGTGGTGGGAGCAGCAAACAATCTGGGAATCAAAGTCCCTGTGGTTGTTCGACTGGAAGGAACCAACGTTGAGGAAGGTCAGCGTGTCATTCGAGAGTCGGGACTGAATTTCACGGTCGCAGCCGGCATGAAAGACGCCGCCGAGAAAGTTGTTGCGCTCGCCGGACACTAATAAATCCGTGGTGTCGAGTCGCCAGAAGGACAGAACGGGGCACGAGCCAACGCCTAAATGAATCGTAAGGACGTCCTGAAAATTGCCATCTACGTTAGCCGGTTCGGCCTCGCAGCGTTATGGATTTTCGCGGCCGGAGCAAAGATTTTGATGAGAAACAATCCCAGCGAAAGTTTCTTCAAGAACATGCCGGCCCTGGTTGGCGATCGGTGGGCGCTGCCGGTCGCTATCGCAATCATCAGCGCGGAAATAATCGCGGCGATACTTCTGATCTTGCCGCGAACGGCACGCGTGGGCGGCATCTGGTCTGCCTCGATGCTTATCTTCTTCGCTGGTTACGCACTGTATTACCGATACGGACTTGGAAATGCGGAGGGCCTGGAGTGCGGATGCTTTGGAGGCATCATCGGAAGCCAGCTCGGTGTCACCACCGCTTTGCGAAATCTCCTGCTACTAATCCCCGCCGCGCTCATTATCTTTGGTCTGCCGCGGGTGAGGACCAGAGAGGAAGCGCTACAACCGAACCTGGCAAGATAAGGCGGCCCGATGCGCGGAACTTGCTTCTTATCTGTCTACCGCGCAACCGGATTCGATAGACGGAGTCTATAGCCTTCCGAATTCAAATGCTCAAGGTTCGTTTCCGCTTTGCCGGAGTTCAGCAAATGAAACGCGCGCTTCAAACGCTTCTAATATCACTGCTGACCCTGTTCGTCGCGTGCGACCCCGGAATATCGATCCATCAGATTGAGACCGGAAATGCTCCAGCTAATCAGAGCGGGCCATCCGGCCAAATGGTCGCCGTCCGAGTGGCAACTACTCGTTCCCTTATAGGGGAAGCTACCTACACTCCAAAGGTCACTGTAACGAACACAGCCGAGACGCCGATAACGATCAGCCGCATCGAGTTGTCGACGCGGTTCGGGACACTTGAAAACAAGATTCGGACGGCAGAAACATCCCCGATCGTAGTTCCCTCAAAGGGAACAGCAGATGTTGAGGTATGGTTCGACCTGGGTCACAGCATGGATTATACATTTGAGGAGGCGGCAGAATTGCGAGTTCACTATACGTCGGGCAAACAGGAATTAGTAACTCACGTCACCGTGCAAGGTGGATTCGATAGGGGCAACTGAAGCGGGCGTGTTTCAGAGAACGGCCAACAATCTCAGCGCCCGAGGTTGCTTCTCAACGCAGCGCCGAGAGTGAAAACGTTCAGAGCCCTGGGAAGGCGATAGAGTCCTGGATTGGATCATTTCGTCCTTGATTCATTTGTTTCTCTTTATACCGATCGATGATCGACAATGAATCAATGACTAAATGAATAGATGAACAAATTCTATCGACTTCAATTAATCCTTTTCATGCGATCGATCTCGTAGCGCGTGTTTTCGATGCGCTCGTCAACCTCGGGATGGTCCGCGAAGATCGCGCCCAGCAGGTCGCTATCTTTATCTCCCACGCGTTGGATCTTTTGAAACATCGTTACCATGCCCTGAGGATTAAAGCCCGCTTTCACCATCCCTCGTACTCCGAGAAAATCAGCCTCCCGCTCTTCCTGGCGATTATGCACCGCCAGTACACCCCCGGCGGCAATTTGGGCGGCAAGCGTCCCCAACTCTTGCGCATCGTTTCCCGCCAGGCCCGTCAACGAACCGAAGACTTTCGCGAGTCCCCCAAGTGCCTGCGACTGCTGAATCGTTTTCAAGCTGTGCCGGGCAACAACGTGGGCGACTTCGTGAGAGAGAACCGAGGCAAGCTCGTCGTCGTCTGCCAGGTTCATCAACGCCGAAGTTATGTAGACGTGACCGCCGGGACCTGAGAATGCGTTGATCTCTTTGTCGCGGATAATATGAAAGCGATACACCATGTCCGGGCGCAGACTCGCTCGCGCGACCCGCTGGCCGATCCGGTTGGCCCGCTCCTGACCTTCCGTCACAACTTTGAATTTCTTACTGACTTCGAGGTTCAGCTGATAGCCAAGGCGCGTTTCTTCGCGTTCGCTCATCAGCCCGTCATTCGAGTAAGTTGCACCACGAAACTGCCAGTAAGGATCTGCTCCAAAGACCCGGGAAGCCTCACCGACTGCGCTCGAGCCAAGTGTGAATATGGCCGAGACAGCAGAGCCAAGCGTCAGCGTCTCGGGCTGCTCCTGTTTGGCTTGTGCGCTTGAATTCGTGAAGGATGCAACCAACAGGATCAGCGCGCAGGCAAAACTTCGCGACAGGCCTGTGATGCGGGTTCTCGTGTCCATCTTTTGATTCCTCTCCGGCATTCTTCCACCCAACTGGCAAGCTGATCTTGCGGCCAGCCATTGTATTATACCTGACGAACGCAGACGAAAAGATTTGCTGAGAACGACGGTTCTGAAAGCGAATTTCCTGGCCGTCGCCGCCAAGCCGAGGCGTCCGAAGCGACGGTTCGCGGTCAATTTCGTTTTCACTTTTGAATCTTTGCTTCTATCATCAGGAGGCATAGCGACTTGAATCTATGGGAGGACGTGATGGCAACGTTGTCATTCTGGGGGGGAGTCGGAACCGTGACCGGCTCGAAGTACTTGATTGAGACCGACCGCGCCCGCGTGCTGGTCGACTGCGGGATGTTCCAGGGTTTGAAGGAACTGCGCGAGCGAAACTGGCAACCTCCGCCGTTTGATCCGGCATCGCTCGACGCTGTCCTCATTACGCACGCGCACATAGACCACACTGGTTACCTTCCGCGGTTGGTGGCGCAGGGATACAACAAGCCGATCTACTGTTCCCGAGGTACCGCTGACCTGCTCAAGATTCTCTTGCCAGATGCGGCGCGCCTGCAGGAAGAAGACGCGTCATATCGCAATCGGCACGGCCTGACCAAGCACACACCGGCGTTGCCGCTCTACACGGAAGAAGATGCTCGAGTAACTATCCGATTGATCCGCTCCGTCGACAACACAGGTGCCCGCGTCGAAGTCGCACCCGGGATTCATGCGGGGTTTCGTGTTGCTGGACACATACTCGGCTCGAGTTTAGTGCTGGTCGAAATTGATAATGCCGGTGTAGATGGCCGAGGCCGCAGTGTGCTCTTCTCGGGGGATCTCGGTCATTACGATCAACCGATCATACGAGATCCGGTAGCTCCACCCGCGTGCGATTATCTGCTCGTCGAATCTACCTATGGAGATCGGTTACACGATCCGGAAAAGCCGAAAGACGCACTAGCGCGGATTATTTCGGACGCGCTTGCGCGTTCAGGCGTAGTGTTGATTCCCGCCTTCGCGATCGGTCGCACGCAGGAGCTAATCTATCTGATTCGCGAGTTGGAAGACGAGAAGCGCATTCCCATCGTGCCCGTTCGCGTTGACTCTCCCATGGCCGCGGCAGCGACGCTCGCTTACAGTAACCGCAGCGAAGAGCAGGATGAAGATTATGCAAGTATCCTTGCCCGCCGCGAGCATCCTCTGGAAACGCACTCCATGGTCACCGCCTCCTCGCGCGAAGAATCAAAGCGACTAAACGATGAGCAGGGGACCCGTATCATCATCAGCGCGTCCGGGATGATGACAGGCGGTCGCGTATTGCATCACGCCGTCAGAATCCTGCCGGACAGGAATGCCACAATCGTTTTCGTCGGATACCAGGCCGCTGGCACCATCGGTCGCCGGATTATCGAGGGTGAGAAGGAAGTCAAGGTGATGGGCCAGTGGGTCCCGGTACGCTGCAAGATCGAGCGCATAGGAGGCTTTTCGGCCCACGCTGATTGGAAAGAGGTATTGCGCTGGCTCGAAGGGCTGCCCTCCGCGCCGCGCCGCGTCTTCAACACTCACGGCGAGCCAAAGGCCGCACAGGCAATGCGTGATCATATCGCTGAGCGCTTCGGATGGCGAGTAGATGTTCCTCAGTATGGCGACAAGGTTGAGCTCGAGTGAAAGCCGAATGGAGAGCGAAAGCGCGAGCATGATATACTTCCCGAAAGTGGTAAATCGTGAATCGTAAATCGTGAATGGAGGAGCGTGTTTGCTCTATTCACTGTTCAAGATTCTCGTATCGCGATCTATTAAGGAGCACATCATTGAGCGTTCTCGTCGATAAGAACACGCGCCTGATTGTTCAGGGCATAACCGGCAAAGAGGGCACCTTTCATACTAAGCAGATGGTCGAGTATGGAACGAACGTCGTCGGAGGTGTAACGCCCGGCAAAGGCGGGACTACTCACGAAGGCATTGCGGTCTTTAACACCGTCGCCGATGCTGTTGCCAAAGAGGGTGCGAACGCCTCGGTTATCTACGTGCCGCCGCCGTTCGCGGCGGACGCGATCATGGAAGCCGCGGATGCGGGGATACCGCTTGTCGTCTGCATAACCGAAGGGATTCCGGCGCTGGACATGGTCAAGGTCAAGGAATATCTGGCAGGTAAGAAGACGCGCCTTGTCGGGCCCAACTGCCCCGGTGTTATTAGTCCGGGGAAATGCAAAATCGGGATCATGCCTGGACATATCCACAAAGAGGGTAGGGTCGGTGTGGTCTCGCGCTCCGGAACGCTGACTTATGAAGCGGTGGGGCAATTGACGGCGCTGGGGCTCGGACAATCCACCGCCATCGGAATTGGCGGTGACCCAATCGTCGGCACAACGCACACCGACGCGCTCGCGCTCTTCCAGGCGGACAATGAGACCGACGCCATCGTTATGATCGGCGAGATCGGCGGAACGGCCGAAGAGGATGCCGCCGCATTCGCCAAAGCGAATGTGACAAAGCCCATCGTCGCATTTATCGCAGGACAGACGGCGCCACCGGGAAGACGAATGGGTCATGCAGGGGCGATCATCGCCGGAGGCAAGGGAACTGCGGCGGAGAAAATGAAGGCCCTTGGCGAGGCTGGAATCCACGTGGTTCGTTCACCGGCTGACATTGGGACCGCGATTCGAGAAGCATTGGGAGTCCGCGCGTCCGCTTAAGCACTAAGCGAATCACATATAGAGCCGCCATCTCAATAAAGACGAACCTGTTGATTGATAGAGAGTGGATGCTGATTTGATCGTTAGTGCCTTTGAACATACGTTCATCGTCAGGCAGGACGAGATCGATCAACAGGGCCACGTCAACAACGTCCGTTACGTACAATGGATTCAGGATGTAGCCGTCGCCCACTGGCTTCAAGTCGCGAGTTCTGAAGAGCGCGCGAACTTGACCTGGGTTGTACTTCGACACGAGATAGATTACTTGCGACCTGCCTTCGTGGGTGAAGAGATCACCGCTCGCACATGGGTTGGAGGTGTAACCGGTGCCCGCTGTGAACGTTTCACCGAGATACGAAGGAGCGAGATAATTTCCGTCAAAGCGAAAAGTCTCTGGTGCGCACTCGACTCAAAACCTCTGCGCCCGCGCCGGCTTGATGGCGAGTTGAAAGAAAAGTTTGGGATGACTTGAAGCAAGCGCGCGAATTTATCTTTGAGCCGAAAGCAACCATCAAAATTCTCGTGATGGTTATTCTCGCTTTCGGCGTTAGTTTCAGAGTCAGCGCTCAAAGAGATTGCGTTTACGGGTTTAAGATTTATGCTCGCGATGAAGCAGGAGAGGCAATTGAGAGCGGTAAACTGGAAGTCGAAACCTTAAGCTCAGGAGGCAAACTGCCGGGCAATGTGTCTCATTATGTTGACCCCGGTGGTATATACAAAGTCCTGGGGCTTATGGGCACGACCCTTAAGGGCAATTTCCTTTTCAGGATTTCCGCTCCGGGCTTCGAAGTTTATGAGCGGCGCTTCAACTTTCCCCTTTGCGAGATTCAAAGTTATGAATTGAGGCTGTCCGCAAAGAGTTCTTCTGCCAAGTCCCAATTCGAAAGATTACTTATCCTGCACGGAAAAGTTTTTAGCGAGGAGATGAAACCTATCACCAGTGCAAAGGTGGTAGCCACATTCGCCAATGGTAGAGCGTATCGAGCAAACTCAAACGCATATGGATACTACGAACTCGCGGTACCAAAAGGCGTGGCAAACATTCGCGTAGCGGTCCAAGGGTCACCTGATGTCGCTTTTGAGAACTATCGGATAGAAACGGATTATTCAGTGCTAAACGTTCCTGTTTGCCTGAATTGTAAGCAGTGAGAGGTAGAACCCAAATTGATAGAGAGAGGGAAATAACAGTTAGATGGGAAATTTGACTTTCGGAATCATAAAGCCCGACGCAGTTCGGGCGGGCACAACGGGCGCCATCGTTCAGCGAATCAACGACGGCGGGTTCAAACTTCGCGCGATGAAGCTCATTCACATGACTCTGCAACAGGCCGAGGGTTTCTATGAGGTGCACAGAGAGCGCCCGTTCTTTCCCGAGCTGACCACCTTCATGTCCAGCGGCCCTTGCGTTGTGATGGCATTGGAAACGGACGGAGCAGTCAAAGCGTGGAGGGACTTGATGGGCGCAACCGATCCGTCAAAGGCCGATGCGGGAACGTTGCGCAAAGAGTTTGGCGGATCTCTGGGGGAGAATGCCGTCCATGGTTCAGATTCGGAAGAGAACGCGGCGATTGAGATCTCGTACTTTTTCAGCGGCATTGAGCTGGTCTAGAAAGATCGCGCGATGAAGAGTTGTCCTGCATGTCAGCGTAGTTACGCAGATGACGTGATGAGCTTCTGTCTGGATGACGGTACGGCGCTGATCGCCGCCGACTCATCAGCCACAGATCCGGGAGCAACAATCAGGATCCCCGCGGCTCGTCTCACCCATCAAGCTCCGACGGAGGTCCTAAGCACAGAGCCGACTCCGGCCGCCGTACGCTCACCGCACATGGCGCACCCATACGAGCAGCCTGTGATCGACCGATCGCCGAGAGGAAAGCAAAGCGCTCTGCCCTGGAGATTGGGAGCCACCGTAGTGCTGGGACTTTCAGCGATCGCGGTAGCGTGGATCGTAACTCGGAGTCCCACCGCCGAGCGCGCGGCGACCGAGCCTATCGTTATGCCAACTCAATCGCCCGAAACGACCAACGGTGACGAGCCAGTTCTGGCTCCGCCCGAGCGGATGACTGAGACTTCTCCTACGCGTTTGGGAGATGCGAAAGTCTCGCGTGGAATTGGAGACGGGACCGGTCCGGGTCCCATTCCATCGACAGCTTCTGAATCGGAACCGCCACCTCCCGCGCCAACCCCGCTAAAACCGAGGGCTCCGATCAGCGGAGGTGTACTAAACGGAAGGGCGATTAGTAAGCCCATGCCGCCGTACCCCGCGATCGCAAAGGCGGCGCATGCCTCAGGCACAGTGAGCGTTCAAGTCACAATTGACGAATCGGGTAAAGTGATATCTGCCACCCCGGTCAGCGGCCACCCGCTCTTGCAGCAGTCCGCGGTGCAAGCAGCGCGTCAGGCGAGATTCTCTCCCACGCTTTTGTCCGGTCAGCCGGTTAAAGTGACGGGCATTCTTACGTATAATTTTGTGCCTCAATAACGCGAACCAGGAGTTGCGCTGCCTCGAGCGGAGAATCCAATGTCAATCATCAGCGACGTCATCGAGTCGACCAAGGCCATCATCAAGGGAATGAGCGTGACCTTCTCGTACATTCCGAAGCGGAAGTGGACGGTGCAATACCCCGACGAGCCGGTCACGGTACAGCCGCGTTATCGCGGTCAGCACCTACTTCATGTCGATGAACTGGGACGAGAAAAATGCGTCGCCTGCTTTCTCTGTGCGGCTGCGTGCCCGTCGGACTGTATATACATCGTCGCGAAAGACGACCCGCGCCCGGCGAATGAACGGACCGGCGTCGACGAGCGCTTCGCAGAGGTCTACAACATCGACTATGGACGTTGTATATTTTGTGGCTACTGCGTCGAAGCCTGCCCGAAAGATGCAATCACTCACGGCTACAATTTTGAGTTGTCTGTCTACAACCGCGCGGACCTTCTAAAAACGAAGGACGATCTGCTGATCACCAAACAACTACAATCGAAGAACTACCGCGTGGCTTCTTCTGACGAAGATGTCGATTCGGAGTATAAGGAATCGCAGCATTGAGTCATTGAGTCATTGAGCCATTGAGTCATTGATTCATTGGAGGAATGGGCCGACGCCCAATGACTCAATCAAACAATGACCCAATGACCCAATTCTTCAATGACTCACTGACTCAATTCCCCCTATGTCCCCGAAAGAATTCCATTACCGTTGGGAATACAATCTCCACGCAAGCCCTGAGGAATTGTGGCCTCTGGTGGCGGACACGAATCGATTCAATCGAGACGCTGGTGTGCCTGTTGTCGAGGCGCTCGGATCTACAGGAGCCACGCGTCGCTTACGCCTCTCCAAGTTCGGCATCCCCATCGAATGGGACGAACAACCATTCGAGTGGATCCGTCCTTATCGCTTCGGAGTAGTGAGGAGCTACACCAAGGGTCCTGTAAGCGAGATGCGCGTAAAGGCTGAACTCATCGCGCAAGCCAAGCGCGGAACAAAGCTGGTTTACGAAGTCTGGGCCCGACCACGAAATCCCATCGGCCTTCTCGCCATCCCGATTCAGATCGGACTCCTTTCAAAACGCAGCTTCGGAGAGATCTTCCGCCGCTATGACGGCGACATCAAAAACGGAACCACGCCTCTTCTCCAGCCTTCGCCTGCTAATTTTGCGCAAGGCGGACGCGCGAGACTCAAGGCACTGAGCGAACGTCTGGTCGCGCAGGGTGCGTCCCCAGAAATCGTCAATCGTCTTGCCGAGCTAGTCGAGCTGGGCGATGACATCACTCTCGCGCGTTTGCGCTCTCACGCTCTGGCGGATTGTTGGGGAATGCCGCGCCGCGAAGTACTGGAAACCTGTTTGTGGGCGACGCGCGTCGGTCTCCTGGATTTACAGTGGGAGATGATTTGCCCGCATTGCCGTGGATCCGCACAGAGCAGTCAATCGCTGACCGGCATCCGATCCGAGGTTTACTGCGATAGCTGCGACGTAGACTTCACGATCAATTTCGATCGCTCAGTGGAGCTGACGTTCCAGCCAAATCCGTCGGTGCGTGTTGTCGAAGGTCAGCAGTTCTGCGTTGGAGGCCCGCAGGTCACGCCGCACATATTTCTTCAGCAATTGCTCAAGCCCGGAGATGAACGTGTGGTGACGTTGCCACTCGAAGACGGACGGTACCGTATGCGCGCCTCTGAGCTCGCGGGCGGCGCGTACCTGAGGGCATCGGAAGGTGGATCGCCTGAAGCGACGCTGCAAGCGTCGGAAGAGGGTTGGTCCGAAGAAGAGCTGCAACTGGGGCGCAAACCCACCCTGACGCTTAGGAACGCGACCGACAAGGAGCAACGATTTGTCCTTGAACGCATGGCGTGGAGCGACCAGGCAGCCACAGCCGCCGAAGTCACGGCCTTACAAGTCTTCCGCGACCTGTTTGCCAATGAAGCGCTCCGTCCAGGAGAACAGATCTCCGTGGGCACGCTGACGGTACTGTTTACAGACCTGCGCGGTTCGACTCAGCTCTATCGAGAGATTGGAGACGCACCGGCATTCGGCTGCGTGATGAATCACTTTGATGTCTTACGCGCCGCAATCGCGGATGAGGATGGCGCGTTGGTGAAGACGATCGGCGATGCTGTGATGGCTGTATTTCGCAGACCTGCCGGCGCGCTGCGAGCAATCCTGAAAGCGCAGCAGGTCCTGGCTTCGCCTCCTCCCGGAATGCGACCGCTTATGCTGAAGGTGGGAATTCATTCCGGACCGTGCATCGCTGTGACTCTAAACGGTAGGCTGGATTATTTCGGTTGCACGGTTAACCTGGCTGCGCGTCTTGAAGGCCTATCGTCCGGAGGCAACGTCATTATCTCGTCGGCTGTCCACGCTGACCCGGAAATCTCTGAGATGATTGAGGGGCCAGAGGCTGAACTTCTTGCCGAGAGGTTCGACCAGATGTTGAAGGGATTTGACGAGGAGCAATTTGAGTTATGGCGCGTCGCACTTACCAGTTCGGTGGCAGAGGGCGAACGCGCCATACACTCAAAGGCCTGAGAAAGAATTCGGCGAAGCGGAAAAGCTTACTTAACCATGCCGCCGACCATGGGTGCTCGATACAGCTCGCGCTTGAAAAACGCTCGAACGCCCGCGACCACAGCGAGATAGACGAAGACAACCTGCACTGCTCCGATCAGAAGCTGGCCGACGATGATTTGTACATTCTCGTCGTTGACGAGAAAGATCAGCCCAACTACGAAGCGTGCTACAAGATAGAAGACAGCGATGAGAAATGCCTGCTTGGCGTGAAAGCGAGCCAGTTGCGTCTCACTGCAAGCGGCCTGCACCGCGACTGGCAACAACAAGATAGTTATGGCCGCCAGGTTGATGATAAAAGTGAATCGACCGAAGTTTCGGAATTCGAGCACGCTCGATCCACTGAAGGCGATTCCCAGCGCGACCCACAGATAACAGATCAGGCAAAGAGTTCGTTCGAAGCCATCAGCCTCGACGACCGGCGCCGGAGCGGCGGCATAGGCCTGCTGATACGGCTGCTGGTATCCATAAGGAGGTTGCTGTTGCCCGTACTGCTGCGGAGGTTGACCGTAAGGTGGCGGTTGTTGCGGTTGTTGCTGCCCGTACTGCGGCGGTTGTCCATACGGAGGTTGCGGGCCAGGAGGAGGCCCACCTCCCGGCGGATATTGCTGTGACATCTCGGCGAATCCTTTCTATCCTTGACCAGACTGATGAAACCCGAAGGCTTTAGAAATAAAGCGAGCTAATTTAAACTGCCGGAGTAAGGATCGGCATTATATGAGTATCCCTCTCCCCTGTATAGGGAAAAATGGTTCACGACTCGGCCTGTACGGGAGGTCGTGAGCTTGATTGATCTCGCGGCAGACGCGATGATCTGACGTCTTCCAAGGATCGCCGCACAATGTCACATCTCCTGGAAACTCAGGGCGTCTCGAAGATCTATCAAATGGGAAGTACGAAGGTCGCCGCCCTTAATGGCGTGACCTTCGGCGTGTCTGAAGGTGAGTTCGTCGCCATACAGGGAACGTCAGGATCTGGAAAGTCGACACTCCTCAATATGCTCGGCGGGCTTGACCGGCCAACGGAGGGAGAAGTCCTCTTCGAAGAAAAATCTCTCGCTCCTTTTAATAAGAAGCAAATGGCCAAATATCGTCGCCACTCGGTGGGAATGATCTTTCAGACTTTCAACCTGATTCCAACTATGAGTGCGACGGAGAACATTACACTGGCTCTGGCTTTTGGTGGATACAAACCCGCAGAACGAAGGAAGCGTGCAAAAGATCTATTGGAACGCGTGGGATTGACGGACCGGGCAACGCACAGACCTTCCGAACTTTCGGGTGGTGAACAACAGCGTGTCGCAATCGCGAGAGCGCTCGCGAATCACCCTCGTGTCTTGCTGGCTGATGAACCGACGGGAAATCTCGACTCGACCCGAGCGGAAGAGTTGCTCTCGCTCCTTCAAGAGATGGTAAAGGACGATTCTCTTACAATCCTGATGGTGACCCACGACAAAGAGCTTGCGAGCCGCTTCGCTGACCGCATTGTCTTGATGAAGGACGGAGCGATCCTGGAGGGATGAGGGCGGAGGGGAGCATGAGCAGGAGCAGGAGCAGGGGGCAGGAGCAGGAGGCAGGAGCAGGAGCAGGAGGCAGGAGCAGGCGGCAGGAGCAGGCGGCAGGAGCAGGAGTAGGTGGCATGAGCAGATGGCGTGAGCAGATGGCGTGAGCGGGAACAAGCATCCAGAAAGTCAGCCCCACGTTCGTTCAGTTCCTGCCCCTGCCTCCCGCGCGTGCTTCCCTGGGTCGAGGTGATCTATGTCTACTAACGTATCTCGCGTAATCACTCTTGAAGAGTTGAGGTCAGTGCCGTTGTTCTCATCGCTTGACGATAAGGCAGCGAGCGAGCTGAGGAGCCTCCTGGTCATTCATGAACAGCTTGGCGACACGCCGCTCTTTCGAATGGGTGATTCGGGCGATTCCATGTACCTGATCGAAAGCGGCCGCGTTCGCATAAGCGTCCGCGACGCCGATGGAAGCGACGTCACGCTGGCGGAACTGGCGGGTGGCGATTTCTTCGGCGAGATGGCCCTACTGGACGGCAAGCCTCGATCGGCTGACGCGACCATCCTCGAGGACGCTTGTTTTGCAATCCTCTCAAGGGAAAACTTTACCAGTTTCGTCCGCGCCAATCCCGATGTTGCGCTGAAGATGCTGAGCGCGATCACCCACAGACTGAGACGAACGGACGAGTTGCTTAGACAGCGTGTGTCGCGCAACGTAAATGAGGAACAGGATGCGCGCCTGACCATGGGTGACCGCCTGGCGAACAAGATAGCGGGATTTGGCGGCAGCTGGATGTTCATTGCGCTATTAGCGATTGTCATCATCGCGTGGATTTGGATGAACTCTTACTGGATACCTGGCAAGGATATTGATCCCTATCCTTACCAGCTGTTTGGGCTTGTCCTGGGTGTGCTCGCCGGCGTGCAAGCGCCGATCATCATGATGTCGCAGAACCGGCAGGGCGAGAAAGACCGGTTGCGCGCGGACCTGGACTATCAGGTGAATCTCAAGAACGAATTATCGTTGGTCGAAATCCTGCGCCGCCTGGACGTGCTCGAGAGCGAGCGCCTGCCTATCCTGTTCGAGGAACAGAACCGGCGGCTGAAGGATAAGACAGAGGGCGGCGAAAACCGGACCCAGTCTCCTGCCGAGAGAGGATGAGAGGCCGGAAAGACTCGCCTTCGCTGCGTAGATCTCGGTAGCGGGTCAGCTTGATCTCTCGCTATGGCCGTTCGCTGCGCTGCGACAAACTGAAAGTTTGTCCGACATTTCTATTGAACCAACCGCGGTCTTTCGCGTAGTATTCCCCGCCTGAAGCAGCTTGAAGGAAGAAAGAAAACTCGATCCGCGCCGACGATAGCCCAGGTATCAAAATGGGCGTCAGCCTTTATCGCCCACACTAGTAGTATCACCGCGTCTCTTCTTCAACCCGAGAATCCAGGACAGCCATGATTGGCCAGACAGTCTCGCATTACCGCATCGTTGAAAAACTCGGCGAAGGCGGAATGGGATCGGTGTATGCCGCGGACGATACCCACTTGGGACGGCGCGTCGCTATCAAGTTTCCCCACGCTGCCGCCGGAGAGGAAAATCGCAATCACGCGCGATTCCTCAGAGAAGCCCGCGCAGTATCGCGTCTTAGCCATCCTCATATCGCGACCCTGTACGACTACGGCGAAACGCAGACGGGCCAGCCATTCCTCGTCATGGAGTTTGTCGAAGGCAAGACACTGAACAAACTGGTTTCGGAGGGCAAGCTGACGCTTCCGCTCGCGGTCCAGATTGTCCGCGACGTTGCTGATGCTCTCGGCGAGGCCCATCGCCAAGGCATTATTCATCGCGACGTTAAACCTTCGAACCTCTTGATTCGCGATGGTGAACAGGTCAAGGTGCTGGACTTCGGCCTCGTTAAGCAGATCGAAGCGGACAGCGCTCATTTGGTGGACAAGGAAGCGCGCACGATCCTAACCGCGCACACCGAAAGCGGTATGGTCGTCGGCACGCCACTCTATCTCTCGCCGGAGCAGGCCAGGGGGACGACCGTCGACCGGCGTTCTGATTTGTTCGCGCTCGGTGCTGTGCTGTACGAATGCATTTCCGGTAAACCAGCCTTCGCGGGTGCGAGCGTATTAGAGATCGCGGCTCAGGTCATGCTCGCAGATCCCGCTCCACCGTCTACGATTAACCGTCTCATCCCGCCCGAGCTCGATCGAATCACACTCAAGGCGCTGGCGAAAAAGCCAGAGGCGCGTTACCAGTCGGCGGAAGAATTGATCGCGGATCTTGAAGGCGTGCGCGAGTCGCTCAAAGGATTGGACAATGCAGTCACTCGGCGGCTTGCCGTCTCGCCCGATACTTCGCGGGTCAGTGCTCTCTCCACGTTCTCAGCTATCTTTCAGAAACCACGTTTGCCAATCGGCATCGTCGCTCTGGTCCTGATAGTTGTCGGGCTTGGGGTCTGGGGCATTATCTATGCGCTAAAGCCGACGCTACACAAGCCCACCCCCGAAGCCGAGCACTGGTACGAATCAGGGTCCGCATCACTGCGCGACGGCTCCTACTTCACGGCCAGCAAGGCATTCGAGTTGGCCATTAAGGCCGACGACAACTTTGCGTTAGCGCACGCACGCCTGGCCGAAGCCTGGACGGAGCTTGATTACGCTGACAGGGCGAGGGACGAACTGCTACGGGTTTCCTCTTTGCTTCCCGACCGGTCCATACTTCCGCAGGGCGACGCTCTCTACCTGCAGGCCATTACCAGCGTCGTTTCCAGAGAATTCAAATCCGCAATCGAGAAATACACTGAGGTCGTGCGGCAAGTCCCCGATCGAGAGAAGGCCCACGCGTATGTCGATCTGGGCCGCGCGTATGAAAAAAATGAGGAGTTGGACAAAGCCATCGAGAGTTATCTTGAGGCGATCAAAAGAGACTCACAGTATGCTACTGCTCAACTTCGCGTCGGTGTTCTTTACGGACGAAAGCAGAACCAAGCGGCCGCAGCAGGTGCTTTCGATCGTGCCGAGGCGCTTTACCAGGCGATGAGCAACTACGAAGGCGTGACGGAAGTTTCTTATCAGCGCGGCACTCTCTTACAGCAGGTAGGGAAAACGAAGGAAGCGCGCGTGCACTTCCAACGGGCCCTTGAACTCACCCGAACCACCAGCAATCGGTATCAGGAAATCAGGACGTTGCTACAGCTCAGCTACATCTCTTCTGTTGAGTCCGACCTGCCGCAAGCGCGTCAATTGGCCAGGCAGGCTGCGGACCTGGCGCAGGCCAATGGCATGGAGAACCTCACCGCGCGCGCGCTGATTGATCTGGGCACCACCTACTTCGTGACCGGGGACTACCCGGCGGCTGAAAAGTACTTCCAGGATTCGTTGGAATTGGCGCGAAGGTATAAAGTGCACTACACCGAGGCGCGTTCTCTACTTATGCTCGGAAGCCTGCGTTACGAACAGGGCGACGCCGCGGGCGCGACCAACTACGCGGGGCAGGCGCTCAATTTCTTTCAGCCGGGCGGGTGGCGCAAGGAAACTTCGCAGGCACTTATCCTGCTGGGACGCGCGAACCGGCTGAAGGGCGACTACGATACTGCGCTTATCGCTTTCCGACAGCAATTGAAACTGAGCGAGGAGGTTGGCGACCAGGCGCAGTCAGCGTCGGCGCACAGCAGTATTGCCACGACTCTGGGTTATCGGGAGCAGTACCCGGAGTCGCTTCACCATTACGATGAGAGCTATAAAATCAACCTCTCACTAAATGCCAAGCTCAATCTCGAATACGATCTGTTGAACCGCGGTGGCGTGCTTTGGCAGTTGGGTGATTATCAAGCGGCGCGTACCTCGCTCGAACAGGCACTTGCCGCGGCCAATCGCCCTGACAGCGGCTTTCAAAGTCAGTTGCCTGTCATCGATCTGACCTATGCACAGATGGCGCTTAGCGAGGGCAATTTCATGAAGGCGCGAACCAGCGCAAGACAGGCCCTTGATTCGGCAGGTCAACAGCACGATGTGGCCCTTGAAGCGAAATGCACCTTGGGGCTGGCGAGCACGTTCTCCGGTGCGAAGGCCGAAGGGCGCAAGCTATGCCTGGAGGCAGTGGACGAGGCCGCGCGGACCGGCGAGTCGCGCCTGCTGTGGCACGCACAACTGGCTCTCGCGCAGGTCTTGCTTGAAGCAGGCGACGCGCAGGGGGCGCTCGATAAGGCATTGCTGGCGCAAAGTGAATTTGCCCGCGCAGGGCAACAGGATTCTGAATGGCGCGCTCTATTGGTGGCGGCCCGCGCCAGCGGCGATTTAGAGAAAGCGCAGGAGTACGCATCGCGCGCCAAAGCGGTGTTCGCTGATATTCAACAGAAGTGGGGAGACGCCGCATTTACCAGCTACGTTCGAAGGCCGGACGTCCAGAACTCTCGCAAGCAAATTGAGGAAATGTTAGCCCGTAAGTAGTAGCTCCACATCACCACCCAATCAAAGGAGAAAACCAGATGGCTACGAAACAAAAAGCAGCATACAAAGCAGGATCTAAAAAAGCTGGATCAAAAAAAGCCTCTAAAAAAGCAAGCGCCAGGAAGAAGCCCTCGCTCGACGGCAATGATCCGCCGATCATCGTGAGCGGCGGCGGTGGCCCTGACTTCCCTCACGTCCCTGGCCAGCGAGGACCAGGCAAGAATAAGATCGAGGTCGAGTATTCCCCAGAAGTTGGGATCGGTATCGCAAAGCATGGGACCAGAGTAAACGGCCACACCAAAATTACCGGAGTCACGATTAGTTTCGACGGTATGCCGGGGCCGCCGGCTCCAGTCACTCTCGAGGACTACGAGTTGTATAAGATACGGATTGTGTTCCATACAAAGTCATGACCGCGTGTCGACCATGGATTCGCGGCTTCCCGGACGGAAGCGGTAACACCCCGATTTGAACTCGCTTCTGGGGAGTTACCGGCTGTTTGGTCGCACCAGGGAATCGCGAGTGTCGACTAAAGGTTCAATCACCGCCGCGCTCTCAGTTGCTTGCTCGAGGGCGCGGCGTTTACAATTCTCCGCTCGATCCGGGGACTGGATTCACCACATCACTTCATGATTCAAGCGATCTTTTTTGATTTCAATGGCGTCGTTATCGACGACGAACCGATCCAGATGGAGGCTTATCGTGAAGCACTCCTCGTTGAAGGGATCACTCTTACAAGAGAGGATTATTACAGCTCGCTGGGCATGGACGATGTGACGTTCGTCCGAGCGGCGTTTGAGCGCGCAGCCAAGCCTTTGAGCGACGCAACCTCGCGAGCGTTGATAGAGCGCAAGACCGAACTTCATCGCCAGGCAATCGAGACAGAGCTTCCACTCTTTCCCGGCGTAGTGACATTCCTAAAAGCCGCTTCGAGGAGCTACCAGCTCGGTTTGGTCAGCATGGCGAGACGCGTGGAGATCGCGCATGTACTCGAACGGGCGAAACTCAACCGAACGTTCTCGGTCATCGTCAGTGCGCAGGATGTGAAGGCCTGCAAGCCCGACCCGTGCTCATATCAACGTGCGCTCGAGCTTTTGAATGGTCACAGGCGAAACGACCGCCATCTTCCGTTGCTGCCGAAGGAATGCCTGGTTATTGAAGATGCACCGCCTGGGATCATGGCCGGAAGAGCAGCCGGCATGCGTTCGCTCGGGATTACTAACACGGTCGATGAAGAATCCTTGCGAGCTGCCGGTGCCGACATCGTCACTCGCAGCCTGGCTGACTGGACTGTTGATGCGGTGCATCATTTGTACGATTGAGACGAGGACGCAGGACGCAGGATGCAGGTCTAAGAATTCAGGATGCAGAATTCAGGACTCTAAACTCAAAACTCAAAACTCAAAACTCGCTACCCCATGTCCTTTCTCGACATCCTTCGTCTCTCCCTCCGAAATCTTCGGGAAGCCAAGCTTCGCGCCACGCTAACGACCATGGGAGTCATCGTCGGAGTGGCAGTCATCGTTACCATGGTGTCGTTTGGTCTGGGTCTCCAGCGCAATACCATCGCGCGCTTCAAAGAACTGGACCTCTTTAATGAGATAACGGTGTTCGGCCGCAGTCTGAATAGTCTTATTGAAGGAGGCCTGAATAACCAAGCCGGCAAAGAAGGGAACCGGGGCGAACAACGACGCGGTTTCGTACAGCCCGATAAAGCCCCGCAACGAATTCTGGATGATGCCGCCATCGCTGAGATTAGCGAAATACCCGGTGTGACATACGTCGAGCCGCGGATATCCTTTCCCACCTACATGCGTTCGAACGATCGAGTCCAGACGCAGGTCGTCGCCGGCGCGAACGTCCCCAACGAGTCGTCACGTTTCCAAAAACTAGTGGCCGGAAAAATGATCGCGTCGCGAGATGCTGACGAAGCGGTGGTTAACGAACAATGGGCGCGCGACTTCGGATACGAAAAGCCGGAAGATGCAATAGGTAAGACGATAGAATTTCTGGCGCCTCCAAAGAAGACGACGTCCAAAGAGGAAGAAGGCGACGCGGAGCCTAACTTCTTCGGGATCCCGCTGGAAGAGGACCCAAATTCCGCGCCTCTGGGCAGCCTGGTCACAAAATCCTTTCGCATCGTCGGTATTTTGAGCAAAGACACAAAGGGAGGCGGCGGTGGGGGCGGTATTCGTTTCTTCGACGCCAACGTTTACATTCCGCTGCCGGCGGCGCGCGCGTGGTCGACTGAATACCGCAATCCGATGAACGAGGTTGCTCTGCAACTCGCGCGGGAAAGCGGAGCGCTGGCAAAAGACGAGGCTGAAGGCTACGACTCTGCTACCGTGCGCGTGAAGGACGTGGTGGCGATGACGGACGTGCGAAAGCGTTTGAATGAAGCGGGCTTTGGCAGCTTCTCGATCGTTGACCAGCTTGAACAACTTCGCACCGTCTTCCTCATTATCAACTCGGCGCTTGGGCTGCTGGGGGGTATCTCTCTGCTGGTCGCGTCGTTTGGGATCGCAAACACGATGATTATGTCGATCCTCGAGCGGACCCGCGAGATCGGAATAATGAAAGCCATCGGCGCAGAGGACCGTGAAATCAAGTTTATCTTTTTCGTTGAGGCGGGAGTAATAGGCCTAACGGGTGGAGTCCTGGGTGCGCTATTGGCATGGGGGATTGACGCGGTCGCGAATCGCCTGGCTTTCAGATTCATCTTGCAGCCACAGGGCGCGTCTTATGTCGACTTCTTCGCGCTGCCGCCTTACCTCTGGCTGGGCGCCATTCTATTTGCGGTGCTGGTCTCAATCGTGGCTGCACTCTACCCCGCGGCGCGCGCCGCGCGCATCGATCCGGTCAAGGCGCTAAGGCATGACTAGTCGACTTTCATGTCGTGCGTGAAACCTAATTGGAGCGTCGCCAATTTCGTGCGGGCTGTGTTATAAGGACAACTCCACCAACAAGGGTCGTTCGCACTGGTTGAATTCTTTGCCGAAGCATCCGAAGTTCACGCGTCTCGTACAGGCTCCGCCTCTCACCGCTCGGCACCAGGAGAGTGATCATTCAACGCTCACAGTCGAAATTCGAATCGAACGCCAACGCCGAAGCGCGACGCGCTGAGGCTGTCCATACGAGCTGAACATCAATCGGCTCTGGAGAAATTCATGATTAAAAAGCTCGCATCGCTGTCCATCATTACGGCGCTGATTTGCACGCTGGGAGGAGTACCCGCGTTTGCACAATCTCCCGCCACACTCGAAGCGAAGTTCGCAGCATCCAGGGAAGCCGCCGTTGCCGGAAACAACTCAACCGCTACCGGACAAACTCAGCAAAGCTTGAAAGCTGAGATTGCCAAAGCTGTCGCGGATGCGAAGGCAGGTATAGGGTTGAAAGTTTCAGATCCTCAGAATCAACCCGCCCAAAGTAACTCGCTCTCGAAGACGGCAAAGATAGCCATCGCAGCGGGAGTCGGCCTTGCCATCGTGCTGGCCATCATAGCCATCAACTTCAAACATAATGGATTCGGTTGATCTAGAACCAGGTGGGCCGACGGCTGGAGCTATTTCGAGCAGGTTGGAAAGTCCGTGGTAACTACTATCGCCAGTCGCCGCTTCCCAAGGCCTTGCCGCAGCGATTGCAATAGCGTGCTGAGGCATCTTTCTGGCGGGCTCCGCATCCGCTGCACGTCCGGCCTACGCGCATGTTCGCTCCACAGGTCGAACAGAAATCAGAGCCGGCAGTGCTGGCCGCACCGCATGTCCCGCAGCGTCCCGGCAACGGCGGCACATAACCGCCGGCTTTAGCAGCGATATTGTCTTCTATTAATTTCCAGGCGTCTTCCGTTACCTTGTGCTGCCAATAAGCGCCCAACGCAGGCAGTGCGAGTAATAGGCCGGAGGATAGAATCACCGCCACCGCGGCCAGCGCGGCTTTATCAAACCACCTCTGCATTCCGATCTCGACGCGCGTACCCCCGTGCTCGGGTGTGACTTTGATTGTAAGCGCGGACGACATCCCCGTCAGATCGCGCAACCTGCTCTCCTTGCGTGCTTGTAACACGGCGGTGGCGGCAACCTGCATAGTCTGTACTTCATAGTCCTCGTCAAAAATGCTGCGCAACTTATTCAATAGTCGCGGCGCATCCACTTCGACGCCTGGATAGTATCGGCTGTCCATGATTCCTCGGTTAGACGTTGTGGCCTGGCTTGTCGCAACACGCCGGTGATCCGGCAGGCAGGATCCTTACCAATGGGCCGGGCGGCTCGCGCCGCCGACTATTTCTTTTTTTCCTCGGCCGGTAATTTCGCTGCAGCGTCCAGGATCGCATCAACATTCTCCAGCACCTGGTCAATCGCCCGGTGTTCGGAAATGTCCTCGGTCTGGCCGCGCATGGTTGTCATTTGAGATCGAAAACGCGTTGAGGCAGCAGCAAGATTTCTTAGTGCCTTCGGGAGCAAACGGTTCTTTTCGTCTCGAGCGGCGAGGTCGTCTATATTTATTATGGCTGCGTCAAGAATGTTAGCCACGTCCATGATCAGCTCGACGCGCGTGCCCTTGGGAAGCTCTCCCCACTTCTCGATCTCCTTCGCAGTTTGCCTGGTTGCTGCATCGCCGGGATTGATCAATACCATCAACCGCCGATCGGCGGCTTTAATAAAGACATCGATCCGCTGGTCGAGGATCTGCGCCAGTTTGACTTGCTCTTCTTCTTTCGGGGTTAGGTAGTCGCGAGAGATTGCACCCACCTGGACCGGCAACACCGACAAAAGCACCGCTAGGAGGAGGGCGAAACAAGAGCGATTGTATTTACTCATTATTGCTTCTTGAGAGTGGCGGGTACCGCATCGTTTCGAACTTCATTGTGCGCGGGCGATGGGTCGTCGAGGGAATCCTGGCGAACAACCGTGTCACCATAGAATCCATTGAGCGCCTCTGTGCGAACCTTTCGGGCGCACTCACATATGGCTTTGATATTGACGGCGTATTCGTTGGGCGTCACTCGCCGTATGGCCTCGATGCGAGCGCAGTGGGCACGCAATGATAATTCCAGGCGTTTATAAATGTCTCGTTGCTTATTGACCTTCTTGGTTTCATTCAGCGAGTAGAGCGCATCTTCTATCAGTCCCTGATAGACACCCAATTCGGCCGAGGCTCCCTCGTATTGCTGCATTCCCGTCAGCTCTTCCGCCCGCGTGAGTCTCAGTTCGGCGAGCTCGATCGCCGCGCGGGTTCTTGCCTTTGCATCGCGAGTCGCCGATAGCTGGGACCGTTCGTTGCGGGGAACGAACTTCATCGGCGGAGGCGCGGAAACGAGCGGTAGACGCACGTCCTGGGCGCGGACTTCGATTGCGATAAACACTGCTGATGCAAAAACGAGGGAACAACCTATGGCTGTTCGGACGCGGGACGAGAGCGGGTAGTTCATATCTACAGTCCTCACGAATTGGTGATGGTCGTCACTGGGAGAACGGACTATGCCGCTCATAATTGCTTTCTCGATCAACCATCGTCAAGTTTTTTTCTTCTTCACTCCCTCCCCGCGTTTGACCTGGTTACGCAGGCTGGGAAGTCTCAGGTTTACCTTGTCGATCTCCAATTGATTCTTTAGAGCATCAGCGCGCGCCAGAAAAGTCTCATACGCTGCAAGCGCTTCCTTGTATTCTCCAAGAAAATCATGCGCTGTGGCAATAAAAAAATAGGTGACGACCAACTCGGGCTTCGCCTTAACCAGAGTATTGAACTCTGTCAAGGCATCAGGAAACCGCTTCAGTTCGTACAGCGCCGTCGCCAGATTACTTCGCGCCGTAACATTATCAGGTTGGACAGCCAGGATACGTCGCAAGATTATCACAGCTTCATCGAATCGTCTCGCCTGGACGAGAGCTGCAGCATAACCTGTGACATGCCGGATATTCCCCGGGTCGATGTCCGCTGCCCGGCGATAGAGCTCCAGCGAGCGCGAAGGATCCACGGTTCTCAGCGCAGCCCCGAGGCATACAAGCAGCGACGTGTTGTTTGGTTGCTGCTTGAGAAGCTCTTCGGTCGCCGCGCGCTCGTCTGCAGTACTCGCACCGCAATCCTTTGAAAGAACAGTGCGCATAGCGACTACTTCGGGTAGGCTCTTGTTCGTCTCATCAAGCGAGTCAAGTGTCTTCAGCGCTTCGTCTGTCTTTCCGGCCTGCGCATAAATCCTCGCCGCCAAGAGAGTCGCGCTCAGATACGAAGGCGAGCCGCGAGGGGACAAGCGCGAGAATCGTTGTGCCTCTAAGGCATCTGCTACAGCGCCTTCGTTATTGCCGGCTTCGGCCCGCAATCGGGCGCGAGCCATAAGCGCGGGTACGCTTCGCCCGTTAAGGCCAAGCGCGCGATCAAGACTAGAGGCCGCGGCAGTCTTTTCATCGAGAACGTATTCGACCGATGAGCGCGCCGCCCAGACGGAAGCGCTCGACCTATCGCGCTCAGTAGCACCCCGCAGTGTCGCGAGCCATGCTTGCAGCGTGGCTCGAGGCGCTTTCATTTGAAGGTAAACGTCGGTGAGCTCAACCAGTGCCGCCGTGTTCTCTGCATCCAGCTCGATCGCATGTTTGAGGACCTTCTCAGCTTCGACGAATTGATTTCGCCGAGCCAGCAAGGTACCGAGAGTCGTATAGGGAAGCGACCATTCCGGTTGAAGCTCTATCGCTCGTCGAAGTCCCTTTTCCGCTTCAGGCAACCGGTCGAGCGTCATGAGAGCGGCCGCGCGTTGATATTCTGCTTCGGGAAATTCCGGTCGCAAGCTGATGGCGCGCTCGTAGAGCTCAAGCGCCCGTTTCAAATCGCCGGCCTGATGTGCATCCTGAGCCTGCTGAAAAAGCTGAATGGGATCATCGTCACCGCTGGTCACGCTGGCGTTGGTTTGAGCACGGCCAACAGAAAGGCAGAGCGCGACGGCACAAATTACCAAGGCGTGAACACGAAGGCCGGAGAGCATTGCGGACGATTGCACCTTTCTATACCGGTGCGATGCGAAGAAGACTGACAACCGGGGAGGCCCCAATCTTAACATCAACCGGGAAGCGGGGGAAGGAACCACGTCCCCGGCCTTGTTCCATCATACTACGAGATGTCGTGGAGGAGCGGGGCGCGAAACGTACTACCATAGCTACCTATTTCTGCTTTGCCTTTCTGCTTTCTATTCTGCTGTGATACCATGCGCGGTGCATTAGATGCGCTCCCTTAATAAAAGCTCAGATGTGAAACTTCTGCGAGGATGTCGTGACTCGATTTGAGGTGGAAGAATAGATCGTGAGCATCGGTGTGATTGAAGAACCAGCGGTATCCGAGGTGCAGGACAACGCCTGGCAGGTTTCAACTGAAACTGAGGCGAAGGAAAAGCGACTGCACGCACTCCTGCGAGAAATGAATTCGGTGGTCGTCGCTTACTCAGGCGGCGTCGACAGTTCGTTCGTCGCGCATGTTGCAACCGAAGTCCTCGGCCAACGAGCGCTTTGCCTCACCGGCGAATCAGCCAGCCTTGCCCAGCATCAACGCGCAGAAGCAACACAGATCGCCGGCCGCTTCGGCTTCCGTCACGAAATCATCCAAACCGAAGAGCTGAGCGATCCGCGCTATCAGGCCAATGCGCCCGACCGCTGCTATCACTGCAAGACGGAACTCTACGGAAAACTTTTGCCGCTCGCGGATGAACGCGGGTATGCGTACGTCGTCGATGGCTCAACCACCGACGATGTCGGCGACTATCGCCCGGGACGAGCTGCCGCGTCAGAGCATCGAGTCAGGAGTCCGCTTATAGAGGCAGGCTTGAGCAAGCAGGAAGTGCGAGCCTTGAGTCGGCGCGCAGGTTTGCCAACCTGGGACAAACCTGCGAGCCCCTGTCTCGCGTCGCGCGTGGCCTATGGAACGACTGTGACTATTAAACGCCTGTCGACGGTTGAGCGCGGCGAAGAGATTTTACGCGGTATGGGCTTTCGTGAGTTCCGTGTGCGCCATCACGACGAACTGGTTCGTTTGGAGATCGCGCCTGCTGAGCTTCACTTGGCATTAAAGAGAGATGTGGCAGATGAACTCGCGCGACAATTTCGCGCGCTCGGTTTTCGTTACGTAACCCTGGACCTGCACGGCTATAGAAGCGGCTCACTGAACGAAACCCTCAATCGCAAGTCGCAGCGTCCGGGAGCAGCGCTATCAAGCAGCTCTTCAAGCGCCTGAGTCTGACCACTCGAGTTCTGATGACGGAGGAAAGATGGCAATAGCAATCAGTGCAATTGCGGACGACGTCCGGCACATCAAAGAAGACAATCCGTTCGAATCCATGATGTCGCGATTTGACCGCGCGGCCCAGCTTCTCGATCTTGATGCGGATCTCTACGCGGTCATGCGAGTTCCCAATCGCGAGCTGAAGGTTTACATCCCCACACGGATGGACTCGGGACGCATTCAGGTATTCGAGGGCTATCGTGTCCAGCACAACTTCGCGCGCGGACCCGCCAAAGGCGGCATTCGTTATTCGCCGGACGTCCATATCGACGAGATCAGAGCGCTGGCTGCGTGGATGACATGGAAATGCGCGGTGGTTAATGTTCCTTTCGGGGGAGCGAAGGGCGGTGTTGTGTGTGACCCAACTCAAATGTCCATGGGCGAGCTCGAGCGCATGACTCGTCGATACGCTTCAGAACTGATCGACTTCATTGGACCGGAGAAAGATGTGCCGGCGCCGGACATGAACACTAACGAACAGACGATGGCGTGGATCATGGATACCTATTCAATGCACGCCCGCCACACGGTGACGGCGGTCGTCACGGGAAAGCCGATTGATCTGGGCGGCTCTTCGGGCCGGCGAGAAGCAACCGGTCGCGGAATCTTATTTGTCGTCGACGAAGCGATCAAACGATTCAAGATGACGCCGCATGGGACGAAAGTTGTCGTACAGGGCGCGGGGAATGTCGGGGGAATTGCCGCCAGGCTAATGCATGAGGCCGGCTATCAGGTTGTCGCGATTTCAGATGTGCACGGCGGGATCTATAATCCGGATGGTATAGACATCGTCGAAGCGCTCAGGCATCTTCAGCAGACCCGGTCGTTTGAAGATTTCGAGGGGGTGGAAGCCGTCAGTAACGAAGACCTGCTCGAAATTGAATGTGATGTGCTAGTACCAGCGGCGACAGAGAACCAGATAACCTCGCAAAATGCGGACAAAATTAAGTGCAAAGTGTTGGCGGAGGGAGCCAACGGCCCGACGACCGCGGCGGCCGACGAGATTCTCCATAACAAGGGGATCTTCGTGATTCCCGACATCCTGGCGAACGCAGGTGGGGTAACGGTCTCTTATTTTGAGTGGGTACAAGACAGGATGGGCTATTTCTGGCGTGAAAGCGTCGTCAATGAGCGCCTTCACGACACGATGGTCGCGAGTTTTAACGACTTATGCCGGTACGCCGATTCCCATTCGGTCGATACGCGTACCGCTGCTTACATGCTTGCGATTGATCGGGTAGCCTACGATACGCGCATGCGCGGCATATACGCGTGAAGAAAAAAACATTGACGATTTTCCCCTAAGTCGTGAAAAGGTCTTGATTTCCGCCGCGATGTAGGGTATGGTCTGGCGGAAATCAATATGTGTGGCCAGGTCCAAAGTGTCACCAAAGCACCAAAATCGCGCGTGTTGATTCAATCGTAAAATTGTTGACATCTACTACGCTGTTTGCGTATAAGCAAAGAGTGTATGGGGTTAACAATTTGAACTTCGAACAGTCGGGAGGCGCGAGCTGGACCGTTCTAGCGCCGGCGAGCAGTGAAAGTTGCCGAGCCTCTCGCTGCTCCGCTCTACTACAAGACGTAACGAGTTGAGGGCGGTAGCAGTTCTTTCTATTTCTGTCGTTGCACGCTTGTAGTTTGGAGCGTCCGCGCCCCGCAAAGCGTTACTCGGGTACGCGCGAGATGTCTGTTGAGGAACAGTCAGATGCCGAATGACATCCGCCAACCCGTGGCCTTGCAAGCACGGCCTCTCATTTACGAAATTTTCTATACTCATTTCGCAGGAGGAATGCGATGAGACTCGCTAGAAGAGCGCTGGTTGCAGCACTCGCCACGTTGATGTTGTGTGCCGCAGTATCAGCCCAAACGTTAAGGCCGGAGACGGATCCACGAAACCTATCTCCAGCCGTCGGCACTGGCGGTCCCGTTGCGGGGCCAACCGGACTCTTCACCGTCTATGACGGACAGACCTTGCGTCGCGGAGAGTTCACCTTCAGCATTGCATATAGTAATTTTGATCGCGATCCAGGGAATGTTGATCTGACGGAAGTTCCGCTCAGCTTCAACATAGGGTTGACGGACCACCTAGAGTTGTTCTTCAACACGACAGCCTGGCGCGGAATCAAAGTTAACAATCCACAAAACCTATCCAGCTTTTACCTGCCGAATTCCCAACTGAAGTTTCCGTTTCTGGGGAGCGGGCCGGCCATCGTCCAGGCTCCAAACGCGACAGGCGTTTTCCTGGGCACGGCGGCGACGTTCCGTCCGGCGTTCAATCAGCCGTTCGTTCAGTATCCATTTACTGGTGGTTCGGCTGGTACATTCGCCCAAGGACCGGGCAATCAACAGAACGGCAACTTTGGTTGCGTAGGTTGCGTCTTTACACTCGGCGCGCCGATCGCCGGTGCGAACAGCGGCGGCAACTTCGGCCCGGCGGATAATTTCCCCGGCGTTGGTTCGGTGGTAGGCAGTATCTTGCCGGGTATCGTGCTTGCGACGACGACCCTGCCGCAAACACTGCTGACGAACGCGATTACGGTTCCTGCGACCTTCACGATCGCGCCGTCGTATCTGCCTGACGCACCTTTCATCAATCGGTTGTTTGGCGAATCAAGCTTTACCAGCTTCGTCGCCGGCGCGAAATGGCGCTGGACCGGGCCAAACAATCCGCTCGGTGTAGGCGTTATGCCGTTCTATCGTTACTATCCCGACAAAGGCGATGATTTTTCTGGCTTTAACCAGATGCAGCGCGGTTCGGGACCAGGTGGCGATATCGGCGACTTTGGCTTGTTGTTCTTCCTGGATGCACGCCTCAGCCGCTCGGTAAATGTCTCGGTTAACGGTGGCTACATCTTGAACAGCAACCCCA
The DNA here is from genome assembly GCA_032160165.1 of Acidobacteriota bacterium. Taxonomy (GTDB): domain Bacteria; phylum Acidobacteriota; class Blastocatellia; order Pyrinomonadales; family Pyrinomonadaceae; genus QHXM01. The sequence goes on along the minus strand of JAVHWA010000141.1, from coordinate 8,115 downwards.
AGGGGACTTTCCCGACGGGCGAATTCACGTTACTCGACAGACCGGATGAATTTTTAGCGGGCGTCGCATTCGACTTCCCGGTAAACAAACACTTCCAGCCTGTGCTCGAGTTGCGCTCGACGCAATACGTCGGCGGTCGAACGCCGAACGCGTTCGAGAACAGTCCTGTGGATGCATTGGCAGGTGTGAAGATTTATCCGCACCGCTGGATGGGCTTTGGTTTGGCCTATCGCATGCATATCAATCAGCAGGACCGCTCGATCTTCGCGGGAACTGACTTCAACCCCACGGTGGCGCAAATCACCAACGTAAACCCGCTTGGACCTCAACCGCTCACGGTCATACCTTCAACAACGGTAGCCGCGACGGTTGGTGGATTCCCGCGCGGATTCAACGAGAGCAAAGACGCCAACGGCTTCATAGCTCAGTTCTGGGTTGGTCGCAGGAATGAAAGAACACCCGAGTTCCTGCCAAATCAGCCTCCGACGGTAAACCTCTCGGCTTCGTCCGGAACGATCACGCTTGCGTGCCCGCCGGGAACGATGTCGACGAGTTGTACTCCGAGCGGAAGCCAGACAGTCCAGCTCGCAGCCAACGCTACTGATCCCGATGGCGATACGTTGCTTTATACGTATACGACCACCGGCGGTCGCGTGACCGGCGATGGTGCAAACGTTTCGTGGGATCTTTCGGGCGTTCAGCCTGGAACATACACGGCGACGGTGGAAGTTGACGATGGCTGCGGATGCGTTGCCTTCTCTTCGACCACAGTCACCATAGCAGGCTGCACCAACTGCGTGCCGCCATGTCCGACGGTTTCGATCTCTTGTCCGACAGACCAGGTTCAGGCTGGCACACCGGCAACGGTTAGCGTTAGCTTGAGTGGTGGCGATCCCAACGCGGCGCCAACCTATAACTGGTCGGTCTCAGCAGGGACGATCTCCGGCGGTCAGGGTTCGCCGACCATCACGATCGACACGACAGGTCTGGAAGGCCAGAGCGTCACAGCGAGCGTGGAAATCGGTGGGCTGCCGCCAGAGTGCCAGAGAACGGCTTCCTGTTCGTTCTCGGTGCCGCCGAAGATACAGTCTTGTCGTAAGTTTGACGAGTACGCCGATCTCAAGTTCAACGATGAGAAGGCGCGCCTCGACAACTTTGCGATCCAACTGCAGCAAGAACCAGGTGCACAGGGCTACTACGTCATCTTCGGCTCGTGCGACGGTGAAGCTGATCAACGATCGGCGCGTGCTGTGGATTACCTGGCCAACAACCGCGGTATCGATCGCTCTCGCGTCACGGTAGTCAATGGTGGTTGCCGCGAACAGCTGACGGTCGAGCTCTGGATTTGCCCGGTGGGTGCTGCGGCTCCGACACCGACAAATTCAGCCAGTGTCGATCCTTGCCCGGCATGCAAGGCGAAGCCGAAGCCTCGGCGTCGCGCTGCACGTCGCGCTGGTCGCCGACGCGGCGAGGAGTAAATTGAATACGCTCGCGTCTCCCCTAAACTGAGGCGCGACCTCTTCCGAACGCGGGCGATGTTTCTCCCTCAAAGAGAAGCATCGCCCGCTTCGCTTTTCATGCACCTCGATTGCGCTCATGCTTTGGCAATAGCCAGATGCATCTAACGTCCTGTCTGAGAGAGGAAAAAGTGCGATCTCGCGTGGTAGCAAACAAGGACACGCATAATCTATAATGCCATCGCAGGTCGATAATCTTTAGATTGCCCAGGGCCGGAGATAAAATTGATGACTATAACCCGACTAATAAGGCGTTCATTACCGCTCTTCATTTTGCTTACGCTGGTCTCGCTCGCGTTTGCCCAGACCGCCAGCATGGAAACTGCAAGCGCTGCGAATCCTGACCCGGAGGCTGCCGCGCAATACGCGATGGATTGGCGAACTACCGGACCGTCGGGCGGTGATGTGCGTGCGCTGGTGGTTGACCCCAACGATCCCAATCGTTTTTACTTCGGGACTCTTGATGGACAGATTTACACGTCGAGTGATGGCGGTCAGAACTGGCAGCTTCTCTACAATTTCAATCGACCCAAGCTCTTTGTAGATCACATCATTGTCGATCCGCGCGACTCGCGTGTGCTTTACGTCGCGACTCACAGGCATAAGGAGCCGGGAGGTTTTTTCAAGTCGACTGATGCCGGACGCTCCTGGCGCGAAGCGCCCGCCCTGAAAGAAGAGGCGCTGCATTCGCTTACACAGTCGTCCAGAAACCCCAACCTGCTTCTGGTGGGAACCAACCGCGGCCTATTTCGTTCGATGGATGCAGGCGAGAGTTGGGCACAGGTCCAGACAGCTTCAACCCCAGGCCTGATCAACATCGAGTCGCTCGCCATTGATCCACGCAATGCAGACATTATCTATGCGGGAACATGGTATCTCCCATACAAGTCAACCGACGGTGGGCAATCCTGGACGAATATTAAGAACGGCATCATCGATGATTCCGACATCTTCGCGATCGATATAGACCCGCGCAATCCCGAGCACGTGATCGCTTCGGCCTGCAGCGGTATCTACGAAACGAAGAATGCGGGTGCCAGCTGGCGGAAGGTCCAGGGCATTCCCTCGCAGTCACGCCGAACGCGCGCCATCCTCCAGCATCCATCGCAGGCCGGCATTGTCTTCGCTGGAACAACCGAGGGCTTTTGGTTCTCAACTAATGGCGGCGATTCCTGGATGTTGACGACGTCCAAGCAACTGGAGATCAATTCGATCGCGGTCCATCCCAGCAACCCGCAGGTTATTCACATAGGCACGAACAACTACGGTGTGATGATCTCGCGCGATGGCGGGAGAAGTTTTGTTCCGACCAACGGTGGCTATAGCGGTCGCTTTGCAAACTCGATTCTCCCGGACCGGGAAAAGCCGGGACGTGTTTACGCCACCACTATAAATACGACCACCGGCGGAGGGTTCTTCTTTGTCAGCAACGACAGCGGCACAACCTGGCAGCCGTCGATGCGCAACATGCCGAACCGCCTGATGAGCTATTCGATTCTTCAGGACGAGCGCGACGGCAATATCATCTATCTGGGGACCAACTACGGCATCTATCGATCGTTGGATCGAGGCGCTTCATGGGCACCGTTGAGCGTGCCGAAGCCCGGTCCTCCTGCCGGTAAGAAGCCCAGACAGAAGCAGGGGAGGGCCAGAGCGTCGACGCGCGGTGCAGCCTCGCCAGCCGCTGCGAAACGCGGGGACGATACGACCAGACGCGCGCAGGAGGCATTGAACTCCGCAGGTTATAACGTCGGTACCCCCGACGGCGCTGCGGGAACACGCACAGTCTCGGCCATTCGAGGATTTCAGGCTGACAAAGGTATTCCTATCTCAGGCACGCTCGACGATGCAACTCTGACCGCCCTCGGCCTGGCAGGCGGCGTACAAACGACGACGGTTGCAGGCAAGCTGCCTGTCCCGGCAGTGGCGCTTAACGATGTGGTTAACGCTCTCTCGCCCACATGGGACGAGAGCGGCCGAGCGGGCATATTGGCGGCGACAAATGCCGGTCTCTATCGTTCGTTCGATCCCACCGCTGGCTGGGAAAGACTCTCTTACGGACCAGGACTCGACAGCCGTACGACGTGTCTGTCGACCACCATGCAGAATCAAAGTACTATCTGGGTCGGAACCGCAACGTCAGGTGTGCTGGTCTCTCGCGACGGAGGAGAAACATGGCGTCAGGTTCCAGGAATTCCCAACAGCGTCCCCATCAGCTCAATTGAACAGGATAAGCAGCGTTCGGCGTATATCTATGTCGGCACGAAGCAGACTCTGTATCTTTCGCACGACGGCGGGGAGCGCTGGATCCGTCGAGGCGGTAATCTGCCCTACGGCGATTACGCCAGCATCCTTATCAACCCGCAGAACGGAAACGAGCTCTTCGTGGGCAACGCTTATCAAAATCAGGGCGGAGGCAGCACTACGCTTAACAGTGGCGGTGTCTATCGTTCGACTGACGCGGGAATGACGTGGATGCGTATCGATCCGAGCAATGCGCGTCTGCCGAGTCAGCGCATTTGGGCGCTGGCGTTCGATTTGAGCAATCCGAATCGGATCTACGTGGGATCGCACTCGGCGGGCGTATATGTCGCCGAGCGCGGTGGTACAGCGTCGAATAACGGTAACTAGCGGGCAGTGACGAATGGTCAGTTGTCGGTGGTCGGTGGATAGTAAGTACTAACGGACGGGGCGTTTTGTTTTGTGAATTCACTTAACACCGACCGCTGACCACCGACCACTGCAAAATGCTTTTCGCCTGTCGCCTTGACACTTTGTTAATCCGACGTGTAAATTGCAATTCTACCCGGTCAAGCGGCTGGTGATTAGGTCGGAGCAGAAGGGTGACGACGGGCACGACGGAAATCGAAACATTTATTAACTTTCTCCTTTTCCAATTCTCAACGGCTCGCATTCCCCTCACCTCATTTCGCTAATCCGACAACGTCACTTTCGTACTTTAGATGAGGCCGCTGGTTCGCGCAGTCCTCGCAGTTTTGTGCTGCATCAAGGCACGTGAGCAAGGATCGGGGATGGCGCCAAATAGCTTTTTAAGGCGCTTGAATTTTGAGGAGGAGCTCGACACTATCCTAATGGCAATTGAAGAGTCCAAGCCGGCTGACGGCGAGGCAACCGACAACCAACAATCTACCGGCGAGACATCGACTACGCCGCAAACAATCAATCAGCAAGGCGCCGGCGCACAGGTCGCACCAGCACCCATTCCGGAACCTTCCGCAGCTTCCACGCCGAACGCTCCCGCTCCCAATAATGATGTTGACGAGGACGAGGACGAAGTCCCGTCGGATTTCGGCGCGATGCTCGATCAGTTTGAGCAGGAGCAAGCCGGCTTCCATGAAGGCGAAGTAGTTCGGGGCACGGTGGTTGGCATCAGTGAACGCGGGGTGGTGATCGATTTCGGCTATAAGTCGGAAGGGATCGTCAACCAGGCCGAGTTCACCGAGAACGGCAAACTCACGGTAAAGCCCGGAGATGAGGTAGAAGTGCTCGTCAAGAGCATGGAGACTCACGAAGGGTTCCCCGTGCTTTCGCGCGCGGATGCCGTAAGGATGAAGGCCTGGGACGAGCTGGAAAAAGCCTACGCAGCGGGAACCCCGGTAAAGGGTCGCATCACCGAGCGCATTAAGGGCGGCTTGCGCGTTGACATCGACGGCATCCCCGCCTTTCTGCCGGGCTCGCAGGTCGACACGCGCCCCGTGCGAAACCTGGATAGTTTGCGGAACCAGGAAATCGAAGCGAAGGTCATCAAGCTTAATCGTAAACGGTCCAATGTAGTGCTCTCCCGCAAAGCGGTGATAGAAGAGCATAATGCCGGGAAGAAAGGCCAAACGCTCGATCAAATCGAGGAAGACATTATCGTCGAGGGTCAGATCAAGAACCTTACCGACTATGGCGCCTTCGTTGATCTCGGTGGCATCGATGGACTGTTGCACGTAACCGACATGTCCTGGGGACGCTTGCAGAATCCCGCCGAACTTTTTAAGGTAGGCGACAACGTCCAGGTCAAGGTATTGAAGTTTGATCGGGACCGCGAGCGAGTTTCGCTGGGCTATAAACAGCTATTGCCGGATCCCTGGAGCAGCATCGACGAACGTTACCCCATAGGCAAGCGCCTCAATGGCAAGGTGGCCAGCGTTGCAGACTACGGCGCTTTCATAGAGCTCGAAGCGGGCGTCGAAGGCCTGGTTCATGTCTCCGAGATGAGCTGGTCGAAACGGGTCAAGCATCCCTCAAAACTGGTAAATCCGGGAGACGATGTCGAAGTCGAAGTGCTGAGTGTCGATCCAAAAGCCAGACGAATCAGTCTGGGTATGAAACAGGTGCAGTCGAATCCGTGGCAGACGCTGAAAGAGCGTTACCAGGTTGGCTCGCGCGTTACGGGTCGCGTTCGCAATCTGACGGATTTTGGCGCCTTCATCGAAGTTGAAGACGGCGTGGACGGCTTGGTGCACGTGTCCGACATTTCGTGGGCCAAACGTATTAAGCACCCTGGCGAAGTCCTGAAGAAGGGCCAGGAGATCGAGGCTGTGATTACGAGCATCGACGCCGAAAACCGTCGCCTTTCGCTCTCGATCAAGGACCTCGAACCGAATGCCTGGGAGCGTTTCGTTACTGCGCACAAACCTGGGGATGTGGTTAAAGGGAAGATAGCGCGGTTCGCCAACTTCGGCGCCTTCGTCGAACTGGATGACAATCTGGAAGGCCTCTGCCACATCTCCGAGCTTTCGGAAGAGCGGGTGGAGAAGCCGGAAGATGTCGTGCAGCTGGGTCAGGAGATGGATTTCAGGATTCTCAGAATTGAAGCAGAGAACAAGAAGATCGGGCTCTCGGCTCGTGCGGCCGGCAGCGAAGAACCGGTGGTTGATGCCAAGACTTACTCGACGGAAGTTAAGAGTGGGATGGCCAGCCTTGGCGAGCTTGCAGATTTTGGAACTCCTGCACCCGCCCCGCCTGCTGACGAAGAGACGGAGTAGTCTGAACCAACAGAGGGAAGCCAGGCTTGAGAGCCGCAAGAAACGCCACCGGGCGCAGTCCTGCAGACTCTTCAATCCTGGCTTTCGCTATTTTACCTAAAACGTTGGCCGCGCAACGGTTGTATCTTGCGGGAGGCCGCCCTTTCTGTTACTGTACGGGCACTCATGAACCTCACGATTGAGTCGCTGGCAGTAACCCATTTTGCCGAATCGGCTTTGCGGCCCCACGTGGCCTTTGTGACAGGAGCGGTGAGGTATGGCAATGACAAAAGCGGAGCTGGTCGAGGACGTCGCGCGCGCGGCTGAACTCACCAAGAAGGACGCTGAACGGCTCGTCGAGATTGTCTTCGAGAGCATCATTGAAACCTTGAATCGCGGTGAAAAAATCGAGTTGCGCGGCTTTGGCAGTTTTCGCGTGCGTGAGCGGGGAGCTCGTCGCGGTCGCAATCCGAAGACTGGCGATCCGGTAAACATCCCGGCGAAGCGCGTCCCTTATTTCAAACCGGGCAAAGAGCTCAAAGAACTGATCAATGAAGAGAGCGCGCCTGCGCAAGCTTCCCCCGACGCGCCCGGCGCGGGTGATCGCACGCCTCCTACCCCTTAAACTACTGGCAGAGTCCCAGAGGTGAGCGGTCATGGACAGGCTCTGGAGTCCCTGGCGTTACGACTACATAAAGTCTGGCTCGACTGAAGACTCGTCTGTCTGCGTCTTCTGTTCAATCCTAGCGGCCGAGGGCGATGACGCAAGCAAGTTCATCGTTCACCGCGCGTCCCACAATATCGTAATTCTAAACATCTATCCTTATATCAGTGGCCATCTGCTGATCGTTCCATTCGAACACACCGCAGAACTCTGCGATGCTTCCCCTGAAACTACGGACGAGATGATGGATTTGACGAAGCGGAGCCAGGCGATTCTGCGCGATGCCTACAAGCCGAACGGCTTCAACCTCGGCATGAATCTGGGACGAGCAGCGGGAGCCGGGGTGGCGGACCACTTTCACATGCATATCATGCCTCGCTTTATCGGCGACACAAACTTCATGACCACTGTAGGTGAGACTCGCGTCCACCCCGAAGCCCTTACAGTCACCTACGGAAAACTGGTTGGTAAGTTCTGAGGCCGTCCTTAGGTATCTGGCGTAGCTTGTAGTGGGCCGAAACGGTCCAGATCAACCATGCTGGAAGGGCATCTTTTCCTTCTCGCCTCGCTTCGGCCAGGCGAACCCGCGGAGAGTTCCAGCCGAAACCACTTAAAGGGTTTCAGGTCCTCTGGCTAGGGTGCCGACACCCGGCTGAAGCCGGGTGAGACTGAGAGAAGCGGACCCTCTAACGTTTAGCTGCTTTCCGACTAATCGCTTCGTCCTCGACCTCTCCCGCTTCATTGATCGGAATCTCCGATGTCTTGCTATAGCTAATGCCGCGCTCTTCAGTATCCAGGTCGGCGGCGGGCAATGGGCCCAACCCGCTTGTGATAGCAGGTGGATTGAAGCCGGGGTAATCGATTCGCGCATGGTAGATCGCTGTCAGAGAGACAATTGTCGCTTCGCGGATGAGAGTGATTTCCTTCAAGGTAAGATTGCATTCGTCCAGCTGGCCATCGG
>JAVHWA010000153.1:0-6049 GCA_032160165.1 Acidobacteriota bacterium | reverse complement strand
CTGCTTGTCGTCCACCTGCCCGGCGAGGGAAGCAAGCGTGTTATCCTTTTCGCCAACCTGCGCAGTAAGCCAGTCGATGGCCTCACTTTTCTGTGCAATCTGAGGCGTCAGAGATTCTATTTGCTTCTGTTTGTCGTCCACCTGCCAGGCGAGAGAAGCAACTGCGTGATCTTTTTCCAGACGCAAGCTTAAACGCTGGCCTAGTTGACTGAAAAATTGCCGGATGACTGCGCGGTCTGATTCCCGCAATTCGAACAATTCTTGCAAGCTATTATCGCAATTTTGGCCTACCTCTAGCACTCCGAGTCCGCTCTCGTGCAGCAATTCAAAGTGGGGATAGCGTCGTTTGAGCTGGCACCAGAGCTTCCACGCCCCAAAGCCGCGTTTGCGAACATGGATGTCGTGTATCAGGACCACGCCCCGATCTGTCATTTTCGGCAACCAGTTCTCGAAATCGTGCTTCATCAGATCATATTTGTGGTAACCATCCATGTGAAGCAGATCGATGGTCGCGGCTGCAAAATCGCCAGCGGCTTCATCGAAGGTGCTCTGGATCAACGTAGAGAAGCCGCCGTACCTCGAATCATGGTGCTGCTTTAAGTCTTCCAGCACCTCCGGGCCAAAACATCCAGTCTGAGGATCGCCTTTCCATGTATCCACGGCATAGCACCGGCTGGCTAATCCCAGCTCATCTATTGCTTGACAAAAAGCGCAATAAGACACGCCGGAAAATGTCCCAAGTTCGACGACTGTCTTAGGCCGCAAACGATCCACCAGAAACATAGCGAACGGCACGTGTTCCGCCCAAGCACTAGACACCAACCGTTGCGGGTACGAAAGGCATACGGGATGATTAAGCGGGTTCAGCATTATATGGTGAGCTAATAATCGCTCCGCCAATCGCCACCAACACGAAAGAATCGACGGTAAACCCTAGTGATTCGGTAAACAGCTCATTGCCGACCGATATATTGGCGAATGTTAGTCTCGCTTGCGTGGACGGAACCCTAATCATTGCGCTTCCCACTATGTTTCTGGAGTATATCGACAATTCGCGCGGCGGCGTGTCCATCTCCGAAGGGATTCCTGGCGCCGGACATGCGCTGGTATCGCTTTCGGTTCTCTAATAAGTCCGACACCTCGGCAATGATCGTTTTAGATTGTACTCCGATAACCTTACCGCCACCAACTTCAACTACCTCCGGGCGCTCGGTTACATCCCGCAGCACTAATACCGGCTTGTGGAAAGATACCGCTTCCTCCTGGATGCCGCCAGAGTCGGTCAGGATCAAGTAGGAGCGGCTCATTACTGCCAGCAAGTCGCGATAAGACAATGGCTCTGTTAGGTGAATTCTGGAAGTTTGTCCCAATTCCTCGTAAACTACTTCTCTTACATTGGGGTTTAGATGCATTGGGAAAACTATTTCTACCTCCGCCGCCTTGGTGACTAGCCCTTTGAGCGCCGCGCAGATAGACTTAAGGTTCGGACCATGGTTCTCGCGCCGGTGGGCGGTCACGAGCAGGATCCGCCGGCCCTTAAAGTCAATGCTTTCAAGTCTCGGATCGTCAAAGAAGCCTGCTGGCGGCATCGACTTGATAGCATCAACGATCGTGTTGCCGGTAACAAAAATATCGTTGGGGGACACGCCCTCGCGCAAGAGATTGTCCCGGGCGCGCTCGGTTGGTGCAAAATGCAGGTCCGCAATGAACCCAGCCACCCGGCGGTTGATCTCTTCCGGAAACGGATTCTGTCTTTGAAAGGACCGTAGGCCGGCCTCAACATGACCGACACGAATGCCAAGGTAAAACGCCGCCAGAGCGGCGGTCATGACGGTCGTAGTATCGCCTTGAATGAGAATCGCGCTCGGTCTTAGTTCCGAGAAAAGGTTGGACAGAGATGACAGGGAACGCGCCGCGAATGATCCGAGCGTCTGGTTCTCCTCCATCAGGTCGAGATTGACATCCGGTTTCATTCCGAACAAGGCCAAGGCTGGGGCGAGCATTTCGCGATGCTGCGATGTAGTCACGAGGACAGAATCAAACTCGGAGTGACGGCGCTGTAATTCCAAGTACACGGGCGCCATCTTGATGGCCTCTGGACGAGTTCCCACTATGCTGAGAACTTTGGGTTTCGTCATCCTTTCAGCGCCGTCTGGCTACCCAGCGATTTCAGGTGGTTGAAATGGCGGGCGGCTGATTGTGCCACCGGTTTGCGGCCGAATAATAGTGTGCATTCGAGGCGAGGAATTGCACCCGATGTGGCCAGAGTGTTCGCGCCGCAGTTCATGGCAGTTGACTAGGCATATTTCGCCGCAAAGTTTGTATAAGAACAAAACATTCCGGATTAACAATTCAGTTGACTATTCACAGGATTTTGAGAGCAGAATGCAATTCGGCGGATCAGTTCCGCCTTAAGCTAAGCATGTTTTTGTACTAAGGAGCCCGAGTGTATCTCCCTCCGGCATCGATTGGCCATTCGCTCCTTGTTCTGGTGCAATGGAAATCGAGGGAAGCACCCGCAACTCCAAAAGCAACTCTCGGGTGTTATGCGTTGCGACCGCCCTTGAGAAGTGTTTCTCAATGTTTGTTAATCCCTTTTGGGACAGCCGCCGCCACAACCCAGGATCAGCATGAAGCCTAACTATTTGTTCCGCAAACGTCGCCGGCGTGTCTGCAACGAGAATGTTTTTACCGTGCTCTAGGTGCATTCCTTCTGCTCCGACCGTGGTCGAAACAACCGGAAGCCCCCAACTCATACTCAGAGAAATCTTTCCTTTCACACCGGCGCCGTAACGCAGCGGGGCAATCGAGAGAAGGCAGGACTTCAAAAACGGCTCGATGTTCTCAACATGCCCGTGTATAACTATGTATTCATTGGCGAGTAACAGTATGTCCTTGGGAATCTTACTGCCAATAACGTGCAATTTCACACCCGGCACCTGCTTGAGGACCATTGGCATTATTTCCGAACAAAACCAAAGCACGGCGTCCACGTTTGGAGAATGCTCGAACCCTCCAATGAAAAGAAAATCGCGCCGCAAACCGTAGGGTGGGATCTCCGGCTGGACCTCATGAACCATGGAAATCAGGGCAACCCTATGGCCAGGAAGCCGATCCCGGAGAATCTTCATTTCTTCCGTGCTAACCACGACCACGGCATCCGACGCGAGAGCGAGCTCTAATTCAAGAGCCTCCATTTCGGATGCCTGTTTACGTTTCGCCTGGTTTTGGGTGAGTGTTGCCTCCCTCAGGCCGCGCAAGAAATGAAGATCCACTGTATCAAAGATAACCGGTGTGTTCGGTATATGTTTTCGGCAGAACGGAAGCATCTCGTTCGCAACAGCAGCATGCGAGAGGATGACTACGTCAAACTCTGCTCCGCGCTCGGCGAAAAACGTGTCAAACGGTGGCAGGAAAGGAGGATGAAGACACTCAATACCATGTTCTTGCATCCTCTCGCTGTAAGGAGAGATACGTAGTTTGTTTTGTGGAATAAACGTAATTTGAAAGCCGATCTCTTGAAGAATGAACAGGAGGTCCATCCTGCGCATCGACCCCGCGTCCTGATCCGGGCAAGGAACCCGCGTGTCAATGACGAGGGCGCGAAATTGTGGTCCGTGCTGAGTAGCGCCCCTAGCCACGTCTGTCTCATTCGGAAGGTGCCGGGACAAAACGTCAGTCCATTTTGCTTGGAACCTCGCCTGATTGATGGATTGAAGCGTCTTTCCGCCGCTTTCAGCATACGGCCCATAACTGAGTCCTCGGTGATGGATAACGACCGCGGCGGGCTGATAATACGTTTTCAACCCCACCTCTCTTGCTTTGAACGCGAGGTCAACGTCCTCGTAATAAGCGGGAGTAAAGAGTGGGTCGAAGCCGCCCAATCGCTCAAATAAGCTCTTAGGTATGAGCACGCAGGCTCCCGAGCAATAATCGACCTCTCGCAGGTAGTTGTAGCTGGGATTCTCCGCATCATTGCCGTGTCCGAAATTGGCTGCCGAAGCATCCTTCCAAGTGATTGATCCCGCCTCCTGCAAGCGACCATTCGGATATACCAATTTAGCCCCGACAAGACCGGCGTCCATCCTGCGCCCAAAGACGCGCAACAATGCGGCCAACCAGTCCGCGGTGACCTCGGTGTCGTTATTCAAGAAGAGAAGATATTCTCCGCGGGCCGCGACTGCCGCTTTGTTGCAACTGAGGAGAAATCCCAGGTTTGTTTTGTTGGTGACCACACGCAAACCTCGGACTTGCTGTAAAGAACGCGCGGTGTCTGCAGAGGAATCGTCATCCACAACGATCACTTCGTAGGCAAGGCCAACCGTGTTTTTCTGCACCGATTTCAGACATCCAAGTGTAAGCTCCGTCTCGTTGAAAACGGGGATGACAATGGATACCTTCGGATGCTCAAATGTCGGGAATCGGAGTATCGACGCGCGCTGCTCATCGAGAGATCGAAGAAACGTGCTGGCGGGCCCATTTCGCACCGAGAGATAATTGCCGAATTGGCCAAGGACAACAGCGCCAGATCGAAGATGAGCCTGAAGGTAGAGCCGGCCCTTTTCAAATGGAAAATCGATCTTACAGGAAAACCCACCTCGATCGTTTTGAGGGAGATTAGGAAACGCGGCGGCGACATCCGGGCGTGGCATGCCATAACTGCATTTAGCCGAGGTTCCCCCGATGTGCATGGTCAGGAGTTCGATCGGCTCTTGTGGCTGAAGCGCCCAGCCCAACACGGTCACTGGGTTTTCATCGACAACATCGACAAGTGGAAGATCCACCGAGCCCAATAGCGGCGCCATTTCGGCACAAATTGTTCCAGACCAGACGCGGCACCAATGGAAGTCGTCCGCACATAATTCCAGATGCACCGGCTGGCAACCTGGGGGCATCCAACCCCGCATGAAGAATCCGGAGAACGAAGCTTGGGGGAATTGGGGAAAGGCCGCTCCAACGTCAGGCCGTGGTCTGCCCGATTCGCACTGATAGGTCTTGCCGGCAATGTTCAGTCTTACTTGGAGGCACCCACTGGATGACACGTCAAATGACCAGCCCGAAAACTGAACTTCTCCATGAGCGGCGAAAACAGGTTTTGGCTCGTCAATGCAGAACCGACAGTCCGCCAAGTCAATCATCGCCGTATTCTGCTGGCAACCAACTGGCGTAATCTTCGGTACCACGTCCCCAAAAGAAGAATACCTTTGCGCGAAACCTTCTCCTTCAAGCGCTCGATTTGTTTTTCCGCAGACCGAAGATTCTCGGTAGCAGACCTTAATTGAGTCCAAAGCCGATCCTGTTCGGCTCGTCCTGTAATTCGTTCCTGTTCGAGAATGTTCTGCAAGGACACAAGCATTGTCCTTAAGTGATCGCGTTCGGCTCGTGCTGCTTCGCCGAGCCTTTCCATTTCAAAACAGCGAGCGGACAATTTCTCGATTGAATTGTCTGGTCGGACCAAGATTCCCCGTAACGTCAATACTTCCCAGCGAGCATCTAGCAGCTCTTCGCAGGTCCGTGCCCTTCGGACCGATGCGGTCTTAATGTGATTCTTCAGGCGCTCTAAGAGTCGGATCTGTTGGTCTACCTGACGCTGCAAACGCCCCCCTTGGCTAGCCCCTTTTCCACGATTGTCCTCAAGTCCACCGATGATCGAGAAATGTTCTTCAGCCTGGCTCCGGAAGGGAGCTGCCTGCGGCGCTTCCTCCCTGAGCCCGTCACGTGAGAGCGCCTCTACCATACTCGATTCTCCAAATCAGCGAACGAAAATGACCTGGTCACACCTTCCTGCGAGACGACGGCGGCTAAGGATCAATGCGTTCTCGTAGAGTTTGGGCGGCGAGAAGTGTGGAATGCAACAGGGCACCACAAAGCATCGAAAGCATGCGTCGGTTCATGACTTTGAATGCTTTCGTTTTTTAGCGTGACTGTCAACAACATAGTTGACATCGTCAACGGCCTTGGTTCAAATTGAGACCAAGGCTGATGTGAAAATACTTCGTGGCATATTTTCCGTGAAAAGTGCCCCAGCACCCGGCAAGACGCAGTGCTT
>JAVHWA010000150.1:0-4680 GCA_032160165.1 Acidobacteriota bacterium | reverse complement strand
GGAGTAACGACCCGAGCGCGTGGAAGCAATTCAGCAACCAGTGCTGAGACTGCGTCATCGTCAATCAAATCGTAACCGGAGGTGGACCGCACGACAGGATCGACAACCGGCGAGACGAGCCCCTCCTCCTCAATCAAGCGCACCACCTCAAGTATGACTTCGCGCGTCGGTAGCATTCCGGTTTTCGCGGCCATCACTCGAAGCTCCGCCAGAACGGGCATCACCTGCGCGCGCAGGGTTTCTGCGTACTGGTGCACAGCGCCATAGACGCCGCTGACGTTCTGAAAAGTGAGAGAGGTTATCGCCGCAGTAGCCCAACAGCTGAAGGCAGAAAAAGTCTTTACGTCTGCGACGACTCCCGCCCCGCCCGAAGGATCGAAGCCGGCGATCGTCAACACCACCGGCTGATTGTTTGATTCGTTACCGGGCATGGCGACTTTATCGGAAGGCTTCTCAGTCATGGTGCGCTAGCCAGCTTGCGTATAGCGGCAACGGTTGATTCGAGTGTCGCGGGGTCCGAAAACAGACGGATCGCCGCGATCCCGCGCGCGCCGGCCTCGAGAGCCGCGGCCGCGTTATCCTGTGTCACACCGCCAAGGGCGATGATGGGAAACGGAGCCAGATTCCCCGCCGCTCCGGCAAGCGCTTCCAAGCCAACGGGCGCGCCAAAGCCGTATTTCGAGGGCGTATCAAACACGGGTCCGAATACGGCAAAGTCTGCGGCGTCGTCTCGCGCATTCCGAGCCTCATGAAGATTATGAGTCGATACGCCGATTAATAACTTATCGCCAAATGCTCGTCGTATGGTTGCAGCATCAACTGACTGGGTAGAGAGGTGAACGCCATCTGCCTTGGCCGCGAGCGCGATGTCGGCGCGATCGTTAACCAACAGTCGCGTCCGCGAGTCTCGCGTTATTGCTGAACAACGAGATGCCAACTCATAGAGCGTCTTCGCGGAAAGGTTCTTCTCGCGTAATTGTACGAGTGAGACGCCCGCTTTGACTGCAGACGTTACAAGGGTAAGTAGGTATTGAAAGTCTTTACTGGCCGGGCTGCTTTTCGCTGTCGTTACGCCGCTCGTTATCAGGTACGTTATCGGCCATTGGAGTTGGGGCGGCATCTTTTTTCGAAACAGTGGGCGCGCTCGATCCGCTCTCCAGCGCCCGAACGGTCTGCCGAAAGTGAGCTATTTCCCATACCGCTACGCCGAGATTCAAAAGTCCCAGGCCTGTGATCGCGCCGCGGAACCAACCTGACGAGACAGCGTGCTGTAACCCATACAAACCTGTCTTCTGAGCAGCGTAAAGCAGAAAGAAGTTGTCACCCCAATCGCTCAATCCAAACGGCGAGACCCAGGGCAAGAGCGTGAGGACCAGCCCCACTTCGAGACAAAGAAGAATGTAGAAGACGACGCTGAGCTTTGCTGCCATACAGGTAAATCGTAGTTGGTAAATAGCAAATCGTCAAAGCGCCAATGACGGCGCGCGGCGCGCGGGTCACGATTTGCTGTCCACCGCCTTCAGTGCATGGAGGTCGCGAAGTTTCTCAGCAACGCCACGATAGGAGATGTTTACGCCATAGACTTCCGAGAAAACTTCGATCGCTCGATCGAGATCGCCCATCTGTTCGTAGGCGAACCCGAGGTCGTATCTCAACGCCTGATACTCGTCCTCGGTGTGGCCAGGAGCTTCCAGGCCTTTGGTGAACCACATCACCGCAAGCCGCGGCATGTCTTTGAGCAGGAAACAATGACCCAGCATGTTGCAGCATTGTAGATAGCGCGGAGTGCCGTCGCTGGGAGACGTTCTCCCTGCCGCCAGTTGGAACTCTTCGACTGCTTCGTCGAATAGTTCCATCTCCTTGTACGCAATACCAAGGTTGTATCGTGTTTCGTAGTCGTTCTCGCCGACAGGAGGCTCCTCCTCTTCTGCTGCGGTGCGAAACTCGTCAAAGATGGCCTGAAGACCTGGATCGATTCCTGGTTTTGGCGGGACCGGTGAAGTATCGCCGGCGTTCGAAGAAATTTCAGGCTGAGGAGACTCGGGCCCGAGAGCAAATATAGCTTCAACCGGCGCGACGGTGTCCGCTTCGATCGGAGCTACTTCTTCGGCGACATCGTAACGGGCGAACGATTCAAACTCCACCACCTCAGCGGGTGGCGCAGCCACGGACGACGTCGGCTCCGACTGACTAAGTCTCGCACGCCGAGCATCGATGTCCGGGTGAACGCCGAATTGCTTCTCCAGCGAATCCAGCGTATCGGCCGCGATATCCATATACCCCTGCGCCAAATAGAAGTCGACGCTATCCAATTCCTGCCTCAGTAGAGCCACGCGTTTTTCGTCCAGCGCGCCCGTAGCTGCCGCGTTCTCAGCGACCTTCGCAGGTGGTACGGCAACCGGCTCGCCGAATGCAAACTCCTGAAACCCAGTCGAAGCCGGCGAATTTGATGTGTCGTGCCAATCTTCATTGAGCTCGGCGAAGGAAGCCCCCGGATCCGGTGCCGCCGGTTGCGCCACAGCATTAAACTCAAACTCCGCGATCTCCTCACCCGCAGCGGGCGGCGTCGCTTGAGTCGGGTCATCCACGAGGGCGAAGCTTTCGAACGACGGGATCTCTTCGGTTTCGCTGTCAGCTTGTGGTGGCTCTTCTATTGGTTGCTCGACGGGCTGACCCAGGGCTGCCAGACGCTCAAGATATCGCTGGTCCGGTGAAAATTGCGCCAATTGCATTAAGGCGGATCGTTCGACCTCTTCCAGGCCCGCGGCCTCGGTGGCTTCAACCAGGCGTTCCAGCGCCTGACGTTGCTTGTCATCGTCCCTCTGCCACGCGTACACACGGACCAGCAGGCGCAGCGCTTCGATGTGCT
Organism: Acidobacteriota bacterium; assembly: GCA_032160165.1. GTDB lineage: Bacteria > Acidobacteriota > Blastocatellia > Pyrinomonadales > Pyrinomonadaceae > QHXM01. The sequence continues at coordinate 1,811 of JAVHWA010000150.1, read as the reverse complement.
CAGGGTCTCCGGCAAGGGCTTCGTTCAGAAGCTCCATCAACTTCTCTTCCTCGCGGCCAGCGAGCAACTGCTCTGTCGCATTGGAGAGGACCCTGACGGCATCGTCGACCTTTCCTGTCTTGAGGAAGAGTTGAGCTACTTCTACAAAGCGAAGATAGTTCGACGCCTCGATATCGACCAGAATGGTCACGACCCGTTCTGCAGAAGGGGCGTCATCCGCCTCCAGGTAAGCGTGGCCGAGCATTGAAAGGAGTTCCACGTCGCCCGTCTTTTCAGCCAAGCTGCGCTCCAGAACTTCTGCCGCCTCGTCCGGTGTCTTTAACGCGATGTGAGCATCGAGCAGGCCGCTCAAGGCAAGATAATCTTGAGGACGTATCGCCAGCGTCGCGGTGAACGCCTCAATCGCACGTTCATAGTTACCTGCGATCAAGAAGTGCGCGCCAGCCTCTGCATTAGCCGTCGCTGCTTCGTCCACCAGCCCTTCGCGCATGTAACCCTGGGCGAGTTTGAGCCGCGCTTCTGTGTTTTGTGGATCGAGGTCGGCTACCTTACGAAAGATCTCGAGGGCCTTGCGCGTCTGTCCATCTCGCAGCCAGGCATCAGCCACGACCATATACTGGGCGCGCGCATCGACGATCAGACCTTGTGTTTCGTAAAGCAGAGCCAGCTTGTTCGCGATTTCAGGACTGCGCGGATTGAGGCGGTCAATCTTCTTGTACATCGCGATGGCTTTGCCCTGAAAGCCCTCTTCGCGATAATGTTCGGCGATGCGCAGGAAGCACTGCATCGCCTCCTGCTTGCTATTCTGGCGCACGTAGAGATCGCCGAGCATGTTAAGCGCGGTGAAATCGTCAGGTTCGTTTTCGACGATCTGACGATACTCATTGATAGCTGCGGGAATTTTACCCTGGGACAGGTACTTCTCAGCCGCGCGCACAATCTTTGCTTTATCGAAAGCCATTAGGAATCGTCTATGGCGCCAACCGATTTCGCGGTGCGGGCCGCGACGCTAAGCAGTACGCACACTACGCCGGGGAAATTGGCCGACCATTTCAACGAGGCGCACCTCGTGAAGCGTCAGAGATTGGTACGCTAACATGCAGAATCGACGAGTGTCAACGCCCTCTACTTTTTAGGTTTGCTAACGCGTAGCGCGTAATTTCCGCCGAATTTCTTTGTCGATTTAAGATATTCACTGACGACCGGTAAACCACTACTCGATTGAGATCCGAGCACTCAAACACCGATTTAGCAACGACCTCGCCGGGGGGGACGATTGTTCCGGCTCCTTCGCGGGCCGCTCGAATCACTGAGGCTATAGCCCTCACAGGCTTTATTCTCTACGCGCTTTTCGCGCCTCATTCAATTGCCGGGGCTGAGATCGCACTGGGGCTGGTCGGCATTGGCTGGCTCCTGCGCTTGTTGATAACGAAACGCACGGGAATTGGTCGCAGCGCTCTCGACCTTCCGATCATGCTCTTCCTCGGTTGGACGGTGCTGTCATCTGTATTCTCCGCAGAACCTCGGATCAGTTTGGCAAAGCTGCAATCAGTTCTGGTGGTTCTTCTCTTCTACCTTACACAATCAATCCTTACGCGTCGCACCGCAATATTGATTGTGGGGTTGATGATCCTCTCCGCGGTCGCGGGTGTTGCAGAGAGCGGTGTTGATCTTGTGAGCGGTCGCGGGGTGTTGATCGAAGAGTTGTCTTCTGAGAGTCCCTTTCACGAGTTTCAAATGGGACCCGGAGACGCGGTCTGGCGAGTAGGAGGCGAGCGCGTAGCATCGGTCGGCGAGATCGATGAGATCAT
>JAVHWA010000063.1:0-41573 GCA_032160165.1 Acidobacteriota bacterium | reverse complement strand
TCATGAGGTCAGGGGTTCGATCCCCCTCGGCTCCACCAAAACTTTTCAGTCCACTGTTCGTCGATTCTCACCCAGGAGTGTCATACGCCTTATGAAACGCTTCTGCACCGGGCTCACTTTACTGGCGACCCTGGTCCTCTTGGTTGTTAATTGCACAGCTGAATCCGGCTCTCCAGCGCCAACCGCAATCTCATCCAGGGAAGAACAACTCATAGAGGCGGAGCGCGCAAACCAAACGGCTCAAGCCGCCTACTACACAAAACTTATCGAGCCGACGCCCCCGAAGGGTTTTTGGGCTAATATCCGCGAAAATCCAGCAAGCGTGCTCGGCGTGCTCGCGGCATTCGTGGCATTCATCTCGTTCATTTTTAACTACCGGGCAACACTGTTGGCGCAAGAGAATACACAGTTCTACGAAGCGTTGCAGCGATTCGGTGACAAGGACAGCGCAGCGCTCCGAGCCAGCTCGGCAGCGATCCTGGCACAGATGGCTACTATCAGGCGGCGCAGCTACTTTCCGAAACGACTATTCACTCGACAGCACGAAGGTCACTTGGCTTTCTTTGAAACGGTGTGTAATCAACTTACGGTTGGATACTTAATCGAGGAGAACCGGGTAGGCATTCTCAGCATCCGAGATGCGCTTACAAGGCTATTAGAAATTGACTCATTGCGAACGACCGAAAGGCTCTATCGGATCAGCGAAAGACTAATAGTGGAGCTGCTAAGTGATTTAACCGATTATTTCATCGCTCATGGCACTAAAAGGTCCGAGGAAGTCACTGACGGACAGTGGAACAGAGCCAGCGCCATTGGAATTGGACCTACGACGTTAAAGCAGATTGTAGCGAGGCGGGCTGGAGACTTCGACGCGGCGTTCACCTATAAGCCCTTGTCTTTCGAGGTGCTCACCGTTGAAAAAAGGGCGGAAGCTCTCGCGCTGGCTAAAGACAAACTGAGCCTAACAACATTCAGGCTACGCTCGCTTGTCGTGCTCTTCAACCATGCGTTTGGGTATCCGACAGCCGGGTTGAAAGGATTATCGAGTCCCTCCTTGTTCCTGGTTAGAGCTTCGTTAGCAGGAAGAGACCTGCGGGGATTTGATCTCAGTATGGCGTACATGGGTTCGGCTGATCTAACCAAGGCCAATCTGACAGGCGCCTGGCTGCACAATACTTGGTTAGGCGGAGCCACGGTTGACGGGGCGAAGATGTGGCACGCTCAGATCAACGACAAGACCGATTTATCAGATTGCGATTGGTGGAAAGCTGATTTTTTTGATGAGAAGCAGCAGGCGATCGATGAGCAGCTCGTGCGTCATTTGAACGAAACATACGGGTTGCCCGATAACCCAGAGGAAGCACACCCTTCCGTCTTGCGGGTGTTTCCGGTCGAGGATATCGGCACAACGAATCCGACGACGAATAACACGTCACCTCCCCTCTAAAGATCAAATGTATACGCTTGCGGTGTCGCGCCGGTTTGGGTGCAGAGCCATGCGCCCATGCGGTTGGCGGCTTCGCTCATGTTCTGCAATGAGGCGCTGCGCAGATAGTGATGGACAAGTGCTGCAGTGAACGCGTCGCCAGCTCCGATCGTGTCTTTGACCTCGACTTTGAAACCTGGGTGAGTGACTGATTCTTCATCAGTCACCAGTAAGCTGCCTCGCTCGGCGCGGGTGATGGCGACCAGCTTAAGATCAAAGCCCAAGATCAATTCTCGGGCCAGAGCTTTCTCTGCGGTCTCGCGCGACTGAGCCAATGCCGCATTCGGCTTGTCGTGCGATCCATCATGACCTACTTCCTCACTATTGTTCAATCCCAACATTCGACCGACAGCCGACAGCTCCTGGCTGTTGAGCTTGACGATTGTCGCAAGCTCAAGCGATGCGCGAAGCATCTCCGGAGTGAAGAATGAATGGCGCAGGTTTACGTCGAAGACCCGAACGGCATCGGCGCGAGTGAGCTTGAGAAAATCCAGGATCGTTTGTCGCGCTTGCGCGTTTCGTTGGCCGAGGGTGCCGAAGCAGATCGCGTCGGCGGTGGAGGCGAGCGTTTTCCAGTCCTCCGTTAATTCAAGAAAGTCCCACGCGCAGTCCGTCCGGACCTGGAAGCTTGCTTCGCCACGTTCGTCTATTCGAACGCCGACCGTTCCCGTCGGATGAAGTGAATCAAACTGAATGTGCCCGGTAGCGATCCCCATGCGCTCGAGTTTTGTCCGCGCCTCACGGCCGAGGTCGTCGTCGCCTATCCGGCTCGCAATCGTCGAGTCGTTACCGAGCAATCGAGAGATGTACGCAAAGTTAGTGGGAGCGCCGCCGAGTTGTTTTCCGTCGGGCAGTAGATCCCAGATCAGTTCGCCCAGGCCGACGATAAGCGGTGGTGGGAGCATCAGCAGAGTGAATTTTTTTGATCATTGAGTCATTGGGTCATTGTTTCATTGTTTTTTTGTAAACGTACCGGTTATCAAAACAATCCCTCAATCCCTCAATGATCAATGACTCAATGGCTCAATGGCTCAATGGCTCAATGACCACTTCGCCTCTATCGAGCGTCGAAGAATCGAGCGTCGTCAGTTCTTCCGTGGCCGCGCGGCGCGCATGCTCCTCCAATGTCAGCACCGTAAACTGCTCCGACATCATACCCAGCGCTTTGCTCAGCACCTCCAGCTTTTTTTCGCTCGCAAGCTTCATCCCGGGAAAGAAGGCCAGGTCCTTCATGTCATCCGAACCGAGGAGATCGAGCGGATGTATAAGCAATGATGGCTGCACCCGCCGCAGTCTACAAAGCCGAAGCGCAGTGCGGAAGTAACGCAACGCCACCGAAGTCGAGTACAGACTGAGGTAGATCACATAGCTGAAATGAATCGGCACCTTGAAAAGCGGCATGGTGGTGACGGGAATCTCGACCAGCGTCTTGCCCTCGACCTGCCACCGGTATGGCTTGAGCTTTTGGAAGCCGTCTCGAAACTTTCCAAAGAGCACCTGTCGCTTGCCCTTCTCCTCCTCGCTCAATTTGGTGGACATAAAATAATAGGCCCTGGCCAACGGCCCGAGGAATGTGGGCAAGGTTGATGCGTCGTACTGATAGCCTCGCCGAGCGAGCACGCGAAGCGTCGCGCTGGACAAGCTGTAACCAGGGCCGCGAAAGCCTATCACGCGCTGGCCGGTCGTGCGTTCAAGCTGCTCTTCAGTCTGCGCCAGTTCAGATTCGATCTCGTTTTCAGAGTAGAGATGCAGCCAAGGCTGGTGATTAAACGAGTGGTTTCCGATCTCGTGGCCGTCAGCGGCGATCAGTCCGATTGGCTCCCGGTTTTTATCCAGTGCCGCGTCCTGTCCGACGATAAAGAAAGTGATCTTAAGTTTTCGCTCCTTGAGAAAACTGAGCGCGCGAGGCACGACCACGTCCAGATAAGAAGGGAATGACTCCCAACCCGGGTCGCCGTGCGTCTTCATGTAGGACCACTTGTTATCGAGGTCCAGAGAAAGACTTGCCGGCGGCTTATTAACGTTTCCGTTCGATCCGTTCTGGTTAATCATGGTCGTAAGCGTACTCTCATTACGGGAGGCTATGAAGTCAGGCTGCTACCGGTTATTTTTACGGCATCACCGTTTGCAGCGAACGCCTGAGCATGAAGATATCAATCTCCAACTTGCGGTCAGGCCGATCATTCCTAAGTATATTTCTGAAAATCAAAAGCCGCATGCCGGCGTAATTCGGTTCGTTGCTTTCGACTGCCACCTGCTGCTTGAGCTCAAATCGCTCAGGATGGTTCTTTAAGATGTCTCTCAGCCGCCGCTCGAAATCGGTTCGCGTTTGCAACTCGACAGTGGTGGGATTTAGGACCTGCGACTCTTCGGCGACTATAAACTCCGGATCGTATTTGAAGATGGTCGCCATGACCTCTTCGTCGCTGGTTGTGAACTGTCTGTACTCAAATTGCGAGCTCCCTATATTGCTAAAGAAAAGTTTGTCAGCGCGAACCACCCAGAGTCTCCGACTGGGATCCTGACGGCGAATCTGATAAACAAAATCGCCGTTCAAGCTTCCAATGAAAAGGCAAACCGGCGAGTTAGTCGAATTTGAGACCACGTACCGGGCGGCAGCCTCATAACCCCTAACGAAGTAAATCGGCCGCGCTAAGGTAGTCCAACCGATTCCAAGAATGACCAACGCAGCCAGCGGAACGTAGAGTCGGGACTTGTTCCACAAGGATCCCAAAAGCCATAGGCCCTCCGATGCGAAGAGTGCGAACGAAGGGACCCAGTAGATCGAGTGGCGTGAATCCATTTCACCCAGCGGCGTGAAAGTTAAGTACGTCGCCACGATCATGGCAAGATACGGCCAATAGGCGGCACGCTGTCGCGTCACCGCGGCAATAACGAGTCCGGCTAGGGCCGGTATCAAAGCGAAAAAGCTGAGTTGTTCCGCGAGGTGCGCGGGATAAAAAGTATAGCGGTTAAGAGTGAGAAAACCGGGAAAGTCAGGAGCAAGCGTTTCTGTGGCCTGCCTAACGTGGAACCAGCCAATGCCGGACGCGGTAATGGCGTAGAACGGAAGCACAATAAGGAGCGCGAGTACAGCGGCGATAATCAATTCTTTGCGCCACAGCACGCTCCAACGCTTGCGCACGATTATTAGAATTCCAAATAACGGCAGGAGATAAATCGCGTCGAATCGCGTCAGAGCTGCGAAAGCCGACGCCAATGCAGCGATAAAGATATCCAGGCGGCGACCGTCATCAAGGTAGCGCAGGAAATGGTAAGTAGCTGCCAAACTCAGAGCTATCGTCGGCATTTCCAGCATTACGTAGTGAGAGTGTTCGAAAACGATTGGCGCAAGGCCGAAGATCATGACCGCGACCGCTGCGCGAGGTGTATCGTGCGTGCGGCGGACCAGCTGAAACAAGTAAGCGCAAGCCATTGCCGCGAAGGCGCCAATCAGCAACTTTGAGACTATTAGCGAAGTGCCGAAGAGACTCATAAACAATCCTTCGACAAAATAGAAAAACGGCGGCCAGACCAACAAACCGAGCGCAGGATATTGTAAGTAGTAGTTGATCGTGTATTCGCGCAGGTGCGTCAACGGCATATCGTGAAGCAGGTCTCTGAAGTAGACGCCCGTCATGACATGCCGTGTTTCGTCGTTGTAGAAAAACGGTTCGGTGGAATGCGATACCAGCAGGTGCGCCAGGCCAAGCGCAAGTATCAGAGCAAAGAGAAGAAGAGCGGGTTTTTGTCTTAATCGATTGAGCATCGAGTTCGACCGCAGAGTTTGTTTATCGCGCACTTATCGAAAAGCTAAACGCCGAAGACGCACTTATCCTCCTAAACGAGCGGAGAGCTGCCGCGCCTTCTTCGAGGTGCGCCAATAAACATCCTCCATGAAGATGTGTGCGAACTCGCCGTTGCGTCCGACGCTATACAGTCCTTCAACTCCCATCGAGTCTTCGAAACGCTTGCGGTCGTCCTCATACTCATTCAGAAATACGGGATAGGCGATTGGCGTGCGCAGCACCCGACATCCCATGTATAGCTGCCGGGCATTGGGAATGAGCGGAGTCATATGCTGCAGACAATACTCGCCGAGCTCATCTTCGCCCATTGTCCAAATTCGATCGCCCACCTCACAGCCGATATCCACCGTGATTAACGTCTTGCCTTCGGGAGCCAGCCACGGCATCGAGAGTGTCGTCTCCGTCAGTCTGAAGAATGGAAACTGCTCTTCGGGAGTCCAGGTGACAACATCCGGCAACAACCCTCGTCCTTCGAAGCGCATGTTTACGAAAACCATCGGGCGATAGCGAAAACGGGCAAGCGGCTGTAATACGTCAGTGCCTTGCACCAGTTTGGAAAGTATGTGGCGCGGAGCGGTGCTAATCACCGCAGAGACAGGTTGCTCGCGACCCTTTACCCGCACGGCCACTGCGCGATCAGAATCCACCAGGATAGCTTCCACCGGTGACTCGAGTTGTACGATGTCCTCCAGGTCCTTCGCTAGTTGTTGACACAACAGTCCCACCCCGCCATTTGGATATACGTGCCAGACATTCGAGTGTTCGGGTTGCTCGCGACTATAACCGCACGCGACGGCGCGGCGCGTGTATCGGCTGGCGAGTTTGAGGAAAAGAGTGTGACCGATGCTGCCTGGAATGCTGTCGCCCACGGCTGAGGACAACTCAGACGCACTTGCTCCGGACCAGGCTTCGGTAAGCGGGATGGCAACCTCCCTGGCCAGCGCGGCGCCGTACTTCGAGCGAAACCAGTCTGCTGCCGTTCGGGGCGGGTGGCCATGTCCCAGGTTGGCGACGCGGGTGGCGACAGCGCTCAATGAGAAGCGCGGCAGCCGCATCAGCCCGAAGGGATAGCCGTAGGTTCGCCCGTCGAGAAACACCGTCTCTCCGTAATGTCGAACAGTCTGACACTGCGAACCAACTCCGAGAGCTGCGGCCAATCGATTAGTAATGAAGTGCGCGCCGAAGTCGTAGCTGAATCCATCGCTATCAGTGAAGGTGGTAGCGAGACCCGCGACCTTGGGCCCGGCTTCGAACAGGACGACGGGAATTCCATGTCGCCTGAGTACAGACGCTGCGGTCAGCCCAGCCAGGCCGGCCCCAATGACCGCCACAGGTCTTTTCTCAGTGTGCAGAATGCTGGTCATTAAGAGTTGTTTGGTCGCCGCAGGATTGCCCGCAGAAGGGACCCACGTCCCCCAAGCTTGTGTAACAAATCGACAATCGTGAACGCTGACAACGAGCCTGCCGACTCCAGGCTAAAGCGATTGACGAGCCACTTTGGTTTTTTCCAGTCGACCAGCGTATTGCGAAGCGAATAGACCCAGTTGACCGGGCTAACGAGCGTCGATAGAGAGGCGACTTCCATCTCAACCTTGGCGGCCAGACTTCGCAACGATTCGGCACTAAACAGATTCCAGTGTCTGGGGAAATGATAACCACCCCAGTGGCGCTCCTTGAAGAATTCGAACGCCGGGGAACCCGTATTATCGGTGACGATCACCACCGAGCCGCCGGGTCGCAGCAACGAGCGCACCGTTCTTAGTAGTGCAGGCGGATCGGCGACATGTTCGATCGTTTGAATAAGCAGAGCCAGGTCGTAGCTGGCCGACGGAAGATCGAGTTGATCCAGAGATCCCTTGTGCACGGACAGACCGGCCTCAGTCGCCGCGCTCACCGCACGAGCATCAGAGTCTACGCCTTCGAGCTGCCAACCAGGCTTTCCGAAGTCACGCAGAATTTGCAGATGAAAGCCGTCGCCACAACCCACATCCAGAATGCGGGCGTTGTCCTTCAGATCGCGGCACCATGACAAGAGGCGACGGGCCTCAAGCCGGCGGCGGACCTTGTAGACAAAACCATAGCGGTCGTCGGAGAACTCGAAGGCGTGATAGTCCGGGGGATATATGCGGGCGACCTCATCAACTGAAGGACGGGGATTAAGATATACCAACCCACAACCATTACAGCGCATTGCCAGAAAGGTCTCCTCACTGGTTCGATACTCAAAATCTTCTCCCACAGCGAGAGGTGCGGCATCCTCCGTGTCGCAGATACAACACCTGGTCGCGACCATCGACATGGTATCCGTTCGCTCGGAACCTCTTGCGATTAAGTCGTCGGCCTGGTCAAGTAAGACAGTAGAGGATTGCATCGTTAGTATTCTGTTCTAGCCGACGGCGAAGGAAGGAGAAGGTACCTGCTGCGCGAGAAGTTTCGCGGCGGCCCTCTCGGCAAGCTGAACCGTTTCGTTTACGTTTAGCGTTCCGTTGACGATGTGGGAGGAATTCAGGATGTGCACGCCAGGAATAGACGTCTCTACAGCGGGCAACTTCTGCGAATAGTTCAGCGTCGGGATGGGAAACACATGTCGGACGCGGGAGACGCGAAATGACAGAACGTCATCCCGGTCAAAGGCGGGATACATCCGGGAGATGGCTGCGATGAAACGCTCCTCAATCTCTTGATCGGTCTGGTTGAAAACAGGGTCGTCGGGCGCGAGATACTTCGGCAGATAGACCAGCGAGCGTCCGCCGAATTGTTTGGGGTCGACCAGCGCGGACATCTCGATAACGGCGGTGAAGGGAATATTACTGTCGGTGATGTTCGTCACATAAAAATTTGCCAGCGGCTTCTTCAGCAGCAGCGAAGCGCAGATGATTCCCTGATACTGAACATCGCTCAGCCTGGATTTTTCTTCGGCTGTAAGTGACGTGCAGATCTCGGCTGCGACCGGTGAAGGCACAGTTAAAATCATCTGATCAAACTCTTCGACCTCACCGTCCGACCGTTCGACCCTGACGGAGCCGTTGGTCGCCGAGACTTTCTTGACGCCGCATTCGAGCTCGACGCGAACGCCCTGGTCTCGCAGGCATTGACTGAAGCTCTCAATAATCCTGGAATAGCCGCCCGGTACATACCCGAACATCTCTTTCTTCAGTCCGCTGCGCCGCGCGGCGTACATTCGGGCAATTGTGGTCCAGATGAAAGCGGCGGACGTCTGCTTGTAGTTCTCGCCCAGCTTCGAACGTAGTAACGGCAGCCAGATTCGCTCGCAGGTTCGACGTCCTGATAAGCGGCGGAGCCAGTCGGCTACTAGTATCGTCTCCAGCTTTCGCCAGTTCTTCAATTTTGAAGCATAGAAGATAGTGGCGCCCAATCGCAGCTTGTCGGTGAGCCGAAGCGGAGGGAACCGCAGAAACTCAACCGTGTTCGACATAGAGTACAGCTTACCGTCGGTGTAAAACCCCGTGCGTGTCTCTACCCACTGCATTTCCTTCTCGAGGCCCAGCTCTGCAAGCAATCCTCGCAACGTCGTGTCCGACAACAGCGTGACGTGATAATGACGGTCCCACACGACATCGCCAAGTTCCCAGGGACTCGCCAGGCCGCCGAGCTGAGGTGCGCCTTCAAAGATCGTGACCTCTTTACCTTCCTGCGCGAGCTTGTGTGCGAGGGTCATGCCGAGAAAACCTCCGCCAACAATAGCCCACCGCTTATGTGCAAAAGGTTCAGTCATAACAAAGGCTGGATGGCGAACTCGAGACGACGATAACCAGGTCGATCAGACTACTTCAGAAACGTTCCCGTTTTGGACCAGGTATTTAAGTTCACACGTCAGACAACAGTATTCGGCAGGATCATGCCGGGCTAGATCATTATTCTGCACCTTGCCCAGCATCTGGCCGCAGCGACATACATACCCAATTGATCGTGCCGGCTGGCCGATGGCAACGTGAAAATCGGGAATAGATTTCGTAACCAGCGAACCCATTCCAATCATGGCGAATCGGCCGATCACGAGATTGTTGCCAATGATACAGCCAGCCCCAATCGTCGCACCTTCGCGTATGAGAGTGGGAAGCGTATGTTCGTCGGGTTCTGACGGACGCAGCTGTTTGAGGTCGGGCGTTGTGGCTCTGGGGAAACGATCGTTGGTGAACACCGTGCCGGCGCTGATCATCACTCCATCTTCGATTGTAACGGCGTTGCAGATATAAACGAAGGCGTTGATCTTTACCCGGTTTCCAATTGTCACTCCATAAGCGATGTAGGTCTTTTCGCCTATGATGCACTGCTCGCCGATCCGCGCCGAGTGCCGAATATGGACATTGTCCCAAACGGCAGTTCCAGCACCAATCTCGACTCCCTCTTCAATGATCGCCGTCGGGTGGACTCTCGGCGTCACACAATACTCCAGTCCGCGTCAACCACATCCTGCCCTGAAGGCCTTGGCGCGCCCGTCCCGCCGTTGACTGTCGTCCACTGACACTGATGCAGCGCCGCATAGGCTGCCTCAATTACTTCGACCGAGGCCAATGCGTCGCCCGCGGTGACCAGGAGGCACTCGTCGCCTTTGATAGCTACAGAAAAATTCTCAATCTGGCTTCGAAATGCCTGGACCTTGTCGTAGCCCTCGCCGAACGTCACCCATTCAGAACCAGAAGAGAGCCGATACTTCGATTGTTTCCAACCGACCTTTATGGTGCCGAGCGAGCCGTAGATGCTTAGATAGTTTTCCTGCTCTTTGTTGATGCTCCACGAGAGATCGATATTGCCCATCACGCCGCCCACGCTGCGAACGAATATGTGAACGGTCTCTTCGACGGCCAATTGCTGGCTCCGTTTACCTTCAACTACCTGCACTTCCGCCAGCGGACCGAGGAAGTATCGCATCAGGTCGACCGAATGCGTGCCGTTGTCGATCAGGACGCCGCCGCCGCTGATCTTAGGATTGGAATTCCAGCGCGAAGCCATCTCGACCCTTGAAGTGAACGCGTTCTCGAAGAGGATTATCTCGCCGAGCAAGCCTGAAGTGACAAGCTTCTTGGCCCGCACCACATCCTCGACGTATCGAAACTTCGACGCCATCGCGAGATAGACGCCCCGGCGCTCCGCTGCCTCGAGCATGACATGCGCGCTCTCGACATCGATGCTCAAGGGTTTTTCACAAAGGACGTGAGTGCCACGGTCGATAAAAAACAGACTGATGTCCGGGTGAGTGTTCGGTGGGGTACAAATGATCACCGCGTCGAACTGCGAGTCTTCCGCCATCGTCCAATAAGAGCGATAACTTTTGCACCCCAGTCGTTCGGCGAGGGAAGCAGCCGCCGTTTCGTTCACATCGGCCACACCGACAAGCTCTGCCGACTCACACTGTTCGAAAGCCTGCGCATACGCCTGAGCTATGCCGCCGGCGCCAACCAGGCCGAATCTGACTCTTTCGTTAGTCATCGATCCCCGGTTCCTGCATCAGCGAGCCGGCCGCTTCGATAATCGACGCAGCGATAAAATCTACATGTTCGTCGGTGTAACGCTCGTTCCATGGCAATACGAGAATGTGGTCGAGTGCTTCAAACGTTCCAGGGAATCGGGCTCGACTATAGTCGACCGCCTCCGCCCGCGCGAGCGTAAAGGGAAACCGGCTGTTGCCAAAGGTGCGTTGCTGCTGGAAAACCTCACACATAAATGCAGGCTTCTGGATGTAGCGCGGCGCCGATGCGATCCCTTTCTCCTTCAATAGGCGCGCCATCGCATTTGTGCCGCCCTTTATCAATCTCGGATCCACCTGAAGACAGTATTTCCAGTACGTATGTTCGAGCCCTGCGTGAATCAATGGTGTTTCGATACCGGGCCGTAAGCCGCTCAGCTGCCCGGTCAGCCTGATGGCCGCCCTTTGCCGTCGCTCGACAACATCTTCGAGTTTGGCGAGCTGCGCCACTGCCACCGCGCCCTGTAATTCGCTCATACGATAGTTCAACGCCAGAAAATAGTGGTCCGGGTTCGGATCGCCATAACCCCAGGCTTTATTGATGAAGAGAAACATGCGTCGCGCCAGCTGCTCGTCATTGGTGGTAACAATCCCACCTTCGCCGGTAGTAATGTGCTTCCCTTGTTGCAGGCTAAAACATCCGATGTCGCCGATTGAGCCGACCCGTTTGCCATCTGCTTCAGCGAGGAACGCCTGCGCGCAATCTTCTATCACCCGAATGCGGCGAGATCGGGCGAGTTCCATGATCTCTGACATCTCACACGGGTTTCCGAAGAGATGGGTGACGATAATCGCCTTGGTTCGCTCGCTCAGGCAGGGCTCGATTGTCCTGGCCGTGATGTTATAGGTTCTCGGGTCAACATCGGCAAAGACGGGGATCGCGCTCTGATAGAGGATGGGAGCGAGGGCGCCCATATCGGTAATCGGCGTCGTGACGATCTCGTCGCCTGGATTCGGATCGATGGCTGCGATAGCGGTATGCACCGCCGCTGAACCCGAAGCGCACGCGTAAGCATGTTGCGCGCCGATCATCGGTGCGAAGCTCTGCTCGAAGTCTCTTACGAAGTTTCCTTTTGTGCTGGTGAGCGTCCCGCTGCTCAGCACTTCAGCGAGAAGCGCGAGCTCCTCCGCGTCGAAAGTCCGTCCTGAGGCGTCCTGATCCGACGGGAGCGTTAGCAGCTCATCCTGACATAAATTCGAGCTGGTCATGTTCTTTCCTGTTTAGCTGATGGTGATGGGTACGGGGCTGTTATGGTGACTGAAGGGAGACGGGGTTCGTCCAGTTCTACGCCCGCCGGCTTGTCGGAACGTAGACGCAGCGCGGTAAGGCGCGCGAGCAACCGGAGGTGACCGCCAATAGTCCTGATTACTTTCATCTTCGATCGACCGAACAACCGAACTTCAAGTGTGGTTGGATATTCGGCGATTACTGCGCCGCCCAGATCAAGACGTCCAAGCGTTTCCGCAACGCCGAGAAATCCGGTCTCTCTTAGACGGAGGTCGACCAGTGCGCTGCGGCGATATGCGCGGAAGCAACTGGTATAGGTGTGAAGTTTTTGTCTCAGTACACGCCGATAGAGAAACGACGCGGTCCTGGAGAGAGACAGTCGCCATCCCGGCACATTGCGGACTCGTCCCTGCGGGTGGTACGGCGAGGCGGTCACCATCGCCACGTCTTCGGTCAGCAAGGGAATCATCCCGCGCAGCTCGTGCGGATCGTATGTGCAATCGCAGTCGATCGAGCAAACGATTTCGGTGCGGGCCTGACGAATCCCATTGAGGACCGCCGCGGCAACGCCAAGATTGCGGTCGTGCTGAATGAAAGTGCAGTTGGACCACAATCCAAAGAGGCCGCGCAGAGACTCAGCCGTTCGATCGGTGCTGCAGTCATCGACGAAGATGTAGTTCAGTTCGTAATCAGCAGCCAGCGTCGCCTCAACGCTCTTCAATGTGTTTGCCAGATAGGGAAGTATTATCTCTTCATTAAAACAGGGGACGACGAGAGTCACAGGTGTACGCTCGTTCCGTGGGCCCTCGTCAAGAGTCGGTGGGCTTGGCTCTTGCCGGTCGTCAATAAAGAGGGGCCGGCGTCGTACAGGTTTTGTGCCCACTTCCGCTACCAGCTGAGCCTGTTCGACGACTGGGCTGGGAGTCGATCGGTCCAGGCCCAAATATTCCGCAATGCCGGTGAATTTGTATTTTTTGAAGTACTCTTCGAGGACCCAGGACATCTTGTCCAGATTGCGGTAATGCCGCAGTTTCGTGAGCCGCGATGCTCCGCTGATCCGCGGTTGATCAGGATCAAGCTCCCACACATGAGCATACATAACGAACGGAGCGTCGTAGGTTTTGTTCCAGTGAGCCACAATCTGTTTGATTATGGTGTGTGGGAACTGCCGGAAATAGTTTCCACCCGCAATCGGCACCCGCCAGCCCAGCACGTCGCAGGTGGACAATGGGAATTCCCAGATGACCTTGTCGCCCGACTGATGGCGATGTGCAAAGCGCCGCCAGGGCTCGGCACTAAATCCTCTGGCAACCGGTACAAGACTGGAATCGTAGCTGTAGCCTTCTTCGGCCAGGACCTCGAGCATCCATAGATCGGAGGAATTGGTCCAACGGCGCGCGGCACGAAAGCCGTGAACTCGCGTCTCGCTCGCCAGCTCTACCGCCTCGCGTGTCTGGCGCAGGTCTTCGCGGAATTCATCAAGCGTCATTCGCCTGTTGCGCCGGCGTTGATAAAGCCCGCGGCTGGCGATCTCGTGACCGCGTCGCGCGACTTCCCTTACAACTTCCGGATGGCTCTCGGCCACCCACCCTGTGACGAAGAACGTGGCTTTGATTTGGAAGCGGTCGAGAAGGTCGAGCGCCTTCAGCGTGTTCTGTTCAAAACGAGTTTCAAAGCGATACCACTGCCCGCGCTGGATCAAACCGTTGAAAGCCCCTACGTGAAAGTAGTCTTCCAGCAGCACGGTGAACAGATGTTGTTTTTGTTCCTTTGACTGACTCATCCTAATCCAGTGCGAGACTCAATCCCGACGGTACTTTCAGGAGAGTTGCGATGATCTGCGCTATACGCTCTCCGCTGTCTCCTCCACCAAACGGGTTCCTCACCGCTTTGACCTGATCAGCCCAACTGCCATCTTCGTAGGCCTCGTCGAGCATCAGGCGTAATCGCGTTGAGGATTCGCCGACCAGGCGCGCGATCCCCGACTCGATAGCTTCGGGCCTCTCGGTGTTCTCGCGCAGGATCAGCAGGGGCTTGCCCAGCGTAGGCGCTTCTTCCTGCACGCCACCGGAATCAGAGACGATCAACCACGCGTAAGATAAGAGTGCGATGAAATCCGCATAGCCCAACGGTTCGATCAAATGGATTCTCGCGTGATCCGAGAGTATATCTCTCGCGGAACAGGCGACCACTGGGTTCGGATGAACGGGAAGGATAAGAGCCGTATCGTCGTGCTCTTCGACGAACCGGCGAAGGACCCGGAGGTTTGCCTCCATCGCTTCGCCAAAACTTTCACGACGATGAGTGGTAAGAACTATTCGCTTGAGGCCGCCGGTCAGCTGAAGCAACTGCCGGACGCTGTCACCCGGGGTTTGCTCTGAGAGAATGGTCTTCAGCGAGTCGACCACCGGGTTGCCGGTGACGAAGATCGTGTTCGGGTCCACTCCTTCCGAAAGCAGCGTCTCACGATTACGCTCGGTAGCGGCAAAGTGAAACGACGCCATACTGCTGATCATTCTTCGATTCATTTCTTCAGGGAACGGGCTGTGGGCACATCCCGAACGCAATCCGGCTTCGACGTGGGCGATGGGAATTCGGCGATGAAATCCAGCCAGGGCACCGGCGAGAGCAGTGGTGGTGTCGCCTTGCACAACGATCAGGTCAGGCTCTTCAAAGCTCAGGATGGGGTCGAGCGCCGATAGAACGCGAGCGCAAACCTGATTCGGTGTTTGCCCCGGCTCCATCGTCTGTAGGTCGTAGGCGATGTCTATTCCGAAGAGTTCGACGAAGGGGTAGAGCAGATCTGTGTGTTGCGCCGAGGTGATGTTCACAGTCTGAAGCCCATGCTGGAATGCGGACAGCGCTCGAATCACAGGCGCCAGTTTGATCACCTCCGGACGCGTACCGAAGATGGTCAACAGCTTACGCTTGTCATTTTCGCCCCTGCTTAGACAGTTCGATAGCTCCAGCCAGTTGGAGCTGATCAGTGTTGGGGGACTGGTGCTCATCGATTCAACGCTTTCGCGATTATCGTACGATCCGACACGCGTTAAGGACTGGTGGTTCTAGACTCGAACCTCTTCAGGTTCGGGGAACGGTTGAGAAAGGAATCTCCACATTTCGTCTAGCCGGTCGATTTCTCTTGTTAGGAGATCACAGAAAGAAAGGTCGCCATCCGAGGATCCAGAACTATGGTGCCGGCACGAACGTCAGGGCGGCGAATTGACGGGCAAACGTGGCCCGATCAACGGTAATGATGATAAGCCAAACCAACTCGTTTTAACAACTCTTTTCTTGTCGGTGCTGTGGGCGGAGCGGACTTGCATGGCAATTCGTCAAAATACGCTGCTAATGTTTGATTTACGATAGGTTTGTCGGTGTACGAACGCATTTAGTTTCTGAACGAAACCCTCGACAGCCTCTCCAAAACCATGGTACAAGGCGCCTCTCGGAGGAAGCGAGCTGAAAGCAGCCGAAATAGACAGAAAGCGCCGGGCCTCGAATCGATACCAATGTTCCAATCAGCATTCATAGTTCCCATTACCACCGCTATACTTCTCGCCATCCCTCAGTGGACTATCCAGCACAGCGGCATTGAGGCTCGCCTGCGAGGCGTAAGCGCGGCCAACAGCAGGGTAGCCTGGGCGAGCGGCGCAGATAACACGGTCCTGCGAACAGCCGATGGTGGGGCAACGTGGCGAAAGCTGAGCGTCGTTCATCAACAGAACGATAGGCTCGAATTTCGCGACATCGACGCGATCGGTCCAGGAACTGCCTACGTTCTTAGTATCGGTAACGGACCCGCATCTCGCATCTACAAGACATCTGATGCGGGAGCGACATGGACCCTGCAATTCAAAAACAACGATCCCAAAGGCTTTTACGACGCGATGTCATTCTGGGATGCCGAACACGGAATCGTCATTGGTGACGCGATCGATGGGAAGTTCTACGTCCTGACTACCGACAACGGCGGAAGGAATTGGGTGCGCGTACCGGCAGAGGCTTTGCCGCCAGCGCTTCAAAACGAGGGGGCCTTCGCGGCAAGCGGCACCAACATCGCGGTCATGGGAAAGCGATACGCATGGATTGGGACGGGCGCGGCGGCAAAGGCCCGCGTGCTGCGTACAACTGATCGCGGACGCACATGGAAAATCTCAGAGACACCGCTCGCTTCGGGCGCGTCCGCCGGTATTTTCTCGGTGGCATTCCGTGACGCGAAGCACGGCGTGATCGTGGGTGGCGACTATACGAAAGAGAGCGAAGCCCGAGACAATCTTGCCATCACCGACGACGGCGGTGTTACCTGGACACTGGTACAGGGTCTTTCAGGATTTCGCTCGGCGGTTGCGTACGTGCCCTCCGAAAGAAATGGAGGAAAAGTACCGATGCTCATCGCCGTGGGCCCGTCAGGCTCGGACTTTTCCATCGACGATGGGCGAACATGGACGAAACTGTCTGGTTCGGGTTTCGACACTCTGAGCTTTGTCCCCGGCAAATCGATAGCGTGGGCCGCAGGAGCACGTGGAAGTATTGGTCGTCTAACGTGGAAGTAGCGACGTCGACGGACCTTTGAGCGGGGGCGCGCTGCACTTTCCACGCTCCCAACTTTGAGGTTTCAGGGAGGAGCGGTATGAATACGCTAGATTTATTGCGTGACCTTTTTCGCCATATGGAGTGGGCCGACGCCATCGTTTGGCGTGCGATACTCGCATCTCCATCGGCGCTTTCGGACGCTGTTATGAAAGCCAAGCTACACCATCTGCACATGGTGCAGCGGGCTTTCCTCAATGTGTGGCGAGATGTGCCACATTCCCCTAACGACGGCAGTGAGTTAACTGTGAACGAACTTGCGCAGTGGTCCCACGATTACTACGGTCCGTTATCGAAGTATATCGAGTCCTTGACGGAGTCGATGCTTGATCAGCCGGTTACGATACCGTGGGCCAGGTTCTTCGCGAGTGAGTCCGGAGGCGACCCTGCTGTGCCCAGTCTGGGCGAGACAATGATGCAGGTTTCCTCGCACAGTACCTATCATCGTGGCCAGGTCAACGCGCGTCTGCGCGAGTTGGGAGATACTCCCCCGCTAACCGATTTCATAGCGTGGATATGGTTCGGCAGACCCGCAGCCGAATGGCATGCCGACTTAACCTCTCCCAGCGCGCCGTGATCGTAAGCTTCCACCCAGGAGAAGAGCATGAAGAGTTTGAGACTAGCGATTCTGATTTCCGCGCTGTTCGTACTGATTCCCGTTTCCAATACTCATGCACAAAGGAAACGGACGAAGCCAAGCAAACCTATCGAAATCACATGGCTTGGGCACGCCGCATTTGAGATCGTTTCTTCCGGCGGCACCAGGATCCTGATAGACCCTTTCCTGAAGGAAAACCCGGCGACACCGCCTGAGTTCAAAGACCTCTCGAGATACAAACCAAATTTTATTCTCGTGACTCACTCTCACGGCGATCACATGGGCGATGCCATCGAGATTGCGAAGGCGAAGAAGGCCAAACTGGTGACCGTCAACTTTCCGAGCCTCTTTGAAAAAGAAGGCCTGCCGGATGAGCTAATAGAGACGGTTAACGTGGGAGGCACAGTCGAGCTTGGCGACGTAAAAGTACATGTAGTGCCGGCCATGCACGGCAGCGAACCGAGTGGGCGTCCGGTGGGTTTCGTGGTGGAATTCGCTGACGGCCGGTCGGTTTATCATCAGGGTGACACCTGGATCTTCGGCGACATGGCCCTGATACAGGAGTTCTATCACCCAAACATTATTCTGATGAACACCGGAGGCAAAGCTTACGGACAGAGTCCGGAGGTAGCGCTGATAGCAATCAATAAATACTTCGCACCCCGGATCATTATCCCCATGCACTATGCATCGCTGCCAGGGTTGTCCACTGAAGCTGAAGTCCGAGCGGCTATCGGGAAAGACAAGCGAGTGCAATTCATGAAGCCGGGACAGACAAGGGTTTTCTAGCTAGTCAGGAGAGACTCCAGGTGGAGAAGCACAACGCAACTTGAATCGGCATGGGCCTCGCATCCCATGGACGCTCTAAGCCTTTCATTGCTGCTCAAGACATCGAACATCGATGCGACTATCAGTTTCTATGTAGAGACCCTGGGCTTTACCTGCGCGGTTCGGATGCCCGACGACAATCCCACGCTGTGCATTCTCGAAAGCGGGTCGGTATCGCTTATGTTCGGAACGGAAGCCGATTGGGATTCTCCGGGATCGGCGCCCACCATGACCGGTCAGATCTACTTCGAAGTTGCCGACGTGACATCACTGTATGAAAAGGTCCGAAATCAGGTTGAGGTGCTTTGGGGACCGGAGGTCTACTCTTACGGGCGGCGTGAGTGCTCGGTCAAAGATTGTAATGGCTATCGTCTGGTCTTCACGGAAGAAACTCGGATACTCCTACTTGCGATGCGTGGTAAAAATCATTGCCTCTTAGCAGAGAGCGCTGCGATCATTTTCGAAGCTGTCCCCCGAATGTTGGAGACAAAATGCTGATAATTGAAAGCAAACACCAGGTTTTTCCCCTCAAGCATCATCTCCCGCTAGCCGCTACGGCCTGAAAAGCACAGATATTCCCATCGAATTATTACTACCCATCCGGGTGGTGATCTGCGAATCCGGTTTCGGCTATTGTTCCCCCCGTCAGCGAGCATGGTTGACGAAGTGGAAGGGCTTAACCCTTTGGAAGTTTTGATTAGCCGCAAGGGAGCACAACGATGCAGGTAATTTACGCACTAGGAAGGCCCGGACATCTGGACTTCTATTCCAATGACAAACGCGAAGCCGTACCGGCTGGAGCCATCATCTTCGCCATCTGCACTGCCACCAAGACTATCGAGAACACTGATGAAGATCTATTCGATGCCATAACGGATCAGGAATACTTCGCCATGAAACAGATGGTTTACGAAGCGACGAAGTGTGAAGCGGACGAGTGGCGAAGCAGACGCCCGACGACCCAATCAACTCTGGAGATTTCAGTGAACCGTTTCTTTCGTTGGCTGATCAGCGCCCCAACCGTTGCCGACGCTCCATCGCTACAGAAGAACCCATCGAATTGTTGAACCATTACCTTATTTATGTAAGACTCAAAAAAGTTAATCGCTCACGGATATCGCTCTTCTTGTCCTGAAGTTGAGGATTACTTTTTACGGGCAATAACAGAGAAGAACAACACCGCACCTCTTCCCACGCCATTATTGGCGTGTCCGAATCTCGTCATCCACATACCAACAAATTCGGCCTGATGAAAGCGGAACGCTATGTTCTACGTTTCCTTTGCGGGCTGTTTTCGATATTTGCGTCAATTCTCGTGCACGCTGAACGCTTGCCCGTCAGAACTTATACTTCGGCTGACGGCCTGGGCAGCAGTTTTATCAGCTTCCTGATGCGCGATTCTCACGGTTTTATGTGGTTCTGCACGCGCGATGGTTTGAGCCGCTTTGACGGCTCGCGCTTCGTCACCTATCGGGTCGGCGACCAAAACTCTCCGCCCGGCGTCGAACAGATTCTCGAAACGCGCAAAGGCATTTACTGGATCGTCACGACAGGCGGCCTGTATCGCTTCGACCCCAACATACCCGCCACTAATAAAATCCAGAACGCCGACCACCCGACTCTTAATGCTGAGTTGATGAGCGCTGACCGGGGCATTCTTTACGAAGACGCTAGCGGCAATTTGTGGTCGGGTGGCAGTAAGCTTTATCGGCTGGAAGAGAAGGACGGAAAAGTTTTACAGCACGAGGTCGAGCTCAAATTGCCTGTCAATCCGTCTATTCAATTCGGTGTCGCTGCCATCTGCGAGGGGCGAGATGGGAGTCTATGGCTGGTCACAACATGGGGGTTGGTGCGTCGGCTGCCGGACGGGCGTGAAATATTTTACAGCAACGAAACCCCGCGCACGGATGCACTGGGGTCCATATTGGAAGACAGTGAAGGGAGAATGTGGCTCGGGCGGGCATCTGGAGTTTATGTTATCAAGCCCGAACCGCTTGATGAACTTACACAACTCGATACCCTGACCATGCACAAGCTGGACGATTTAGCGCAGCCACGCTCGCAAAAACAAGTCAGCCTGCCGGGAAAGCCGGGAGAGATTTTTAAGTACGCGGATGTCGCAGGTTTTACCGCAAGCGATACCAAGTTTTTGTATAAGACTTCGGACCAGCATATCTGGATTTCCGGCGGCGATGGTGTAGTTGAATTCGATGGACAGATATTCACTCCGCACACGACAGCGCAGGGCTTGCTCAAAGGCGTCGGGTTGATGTCTGAAGATACTGGCGGGAATCTCTGGATGGGCTGGCAAACAGGTCTAATGCGGCTTGATCGTCACGGAATGCTCGCCTATGACGCAGAGGATGGGTTGAAAACTTTGGGGATTGCCGCCATCAACGAAAGTCCTGACGGCAAACTGCAAATCGCCAGCAGCGGCTATTTCCTGGGCCAATTCGACGGCAAAGGCTTTCAAACGATTCGCCCGCAGGTGGCGCAGGGAGCGAGAGCGTTATGGACTTCAAACCCGGCCTTTCAAGATCACACTGGCGAGTGGTGGTTTCTGACGAATGAAAGGCTATACCGCTTTGCCGCCTCGGCGAACTTCAGTGCTCTGGCACGGCAGCGTCCGCTTGCCACCTATACAAGCCGCGACGGTTTGAATGGCGACCAGATGTTTCACATCTTTGAAGACTCGAAAGGCAATATATGGGTTAGCTCGCGCGGCGCGACTTCAGCGCAATTCGGTTTGTCTAGATGGGACCGCGATACGGAAAAGTTTTACACCTTATCGGCAGCCGAAGGATTTCCGCCAAACAAATCAGCTTCTTCATTCGCTGAAGACCGCAACGGAAATCTGTGGGTTGGTTTCTATGAAGGCGGATTGGCCCGCTATGCGCAGGGGCGCTTCAGCGAATTTACCACTACAGACGGTTTGCCGGATGGGGTGATCACAGCTTTGCATTTGGACCTACAGGGAAGATTGTGGGCGGCAACGTCTCTCGGTGGCTTGAGTCGCATTGATGGCATGCCTGCCGATCATCCGCACTTTATCAATTACACCAGCGAAAATGGGTTGGCGAGCAACAACGTCCGCTCTCTGACCGAAGATTTGTACGGCAATATTTACGCAGGCACAGCGCGCGGCGTTGATAAACTCTCGTCGGATGGGACGGTCATCCAGCATTATTCTGTAAAAGATGGTTTAGCCGGGGATTTCGTGAACGTCGCATTTCGCGACCGAAGCGGCGCGTTGTGGTTCGGCACTCCGAGTGGGTTATCGCGCCTTGTTCCTAAAATAGAGAACAACACAACTGCGCCCCCTGTGTGGTTGGGCGGACTTCGCATAGCGGGCGAGAGCCGTGCCCTGCCCGAACTGGGCAGCGCCGAGATTGCCGATCTTGAACTGGCGCACACGCAGAACAATTTGCAGTTCGACTTTTTCGGCATTGACTTCAATGCGGGCGAGACAATGCGCTACCAGTACATGCTCGAAGGAGCAGACCGTGATTGGAGTCAGCCTACTGAGCAGCGCACAGTCAACTATGCCAACCTTGCGCCCGGCTCATACAGATTTCTGGTCAGGGCTGTAAATGCCAACGGCGTGCTTAGCCTGCATCCGGCATCCGTCTCCTTTCGCGTACTGCCTCCTTTCTGGCGGCGCTGGTGGTTTCTCACCTTCGCAGCTCTCGCCGTCGGTTTCACCCTGTTCTCGCTTGATCGCTATCGCGTCAATCGCATGAAGGAACTGGATGCGGCGTTGACCAGGTCGAAACTGCTGACTGCAACGCTCACGGAGCAGCGCTCGGAGCTGAGCAAAGCCAATCGAACTCTCGAATTGGAATACGAAGTAACGAGCATTCTGGCCGAAGCCACCACGCCCGGCGACGCTGCGCCGAAGATTCTGGAAACCATCTGTAGATTCATCGGGTGGGACATAGGAGTCATCTGGAACGCGGATGATGAAAGCGAGCGTTTGCGCTGCCAGAATGTCTGGCCTCCGCATGCCATCAACGACGTTGAGTTCAGGGTCAGGACGCTTCAGCATACTTTTGTCAGAGGTGAAGGTCTGCCGGGGCGGGTCTGGATGAGCGGCGAAGCGCAGTGGGCATCTGAACTGAACGACGATACCAACTTCAATAGCATTGCAGACCGGTCTCAGAACGAATTAAAGAGCGCGTTCGGGTTCCCGATCACGCTCGAAGGCGAAGTGATCGGAGTGCTGGAATTTTTCAACCAGGAGAGGCGCGAGCGTGACGATGAACTGTTGGAGATGATGTCTACTGCTGGCGGTCAAATCGGACAACTGATCGAGCGCCGCCGGGCCGATGAAGCCCTGCGTGAAAGTGAAGACCGCTTTCGCACGGTCGCTGAAACAGCGTCAGATGCGATCATTACCATCAATGAAGAGAGCCGGATAATCTTTGTTAATAAAGCTGCTGAACTTGTCTTTGGTTATACAATTGCGGAGATGATTGGCGCGGACCTGACCATTTTGATGCCTGCCTACATGCGCCACCTACATGAAGCCGGACTTCATCGCTACACCGAAACAGGTCATAAGCACATCGGGTGGGAAGCCGTCGAACTGCCCGGGCTGCACAAAAGCGGGCGAGAGATTCCGTTGGAGCTATCCTTCGGTGAGTTTACAAAAAACGACCAGCGATTCTTCACGGGCATCGCGCGCGATGTTACCGAGCGCAAGCAAGCAGAAGAGGCTCTGCGCCGTTCGCGGGAAGAGCGCTTGCGCGAGCTTGAGAGAGTACGCACCCGCATTGCGACGGATTTGCATGACGACATAGGCTCCTCTCTCACGCAGATCGTCGTCTTGAGCGAGGTCGCGCGCCAGCGGGTTGATGGCGATGATGGGCTGCTCGCAGAGCCCCTGACGAAGATCACTCGCGTCTCGAATGAGCTGGTCGAAGCGATGAGCGATATCGTCTGGGCCATCAATCCGAAGAAGGACCATCTGAGCGATCTTGTCCAGAGGATGCGCCGCTTTGCCAGCGATATCTTCGCTCCCTGCCAAATTCGGTTCATTTTGCGCACGCCGGCCACCGACGACCAAATTCAGCTTGGAGCAAATGTACGCCGCGAGGTTTTCCTGATTTTCAAGGAGAGCATCAATAATATAGCCAAACATTCCGGCTGCACCGAGGCTCAGGTCGAATTCTACCCCGAAAATAACTCGCTGGTTTTGAAGTTGACCGACAACGGGAGCGGGTTTGATCTGGCCATAGTGAGCCAACAATCTCATTCTTCAAGGGGTGGCAATGGCCTCATCAGTATGCAGCGCCGCGCGCAGGAGCTCGGCGGATCGTTCGAGATCACTTCCACGCCGAAGCAAGGCACAAGCACCACGCTGAAGGTGCCGCTCGGCCAACCATCTATTGTTGACACTTCCCACCCGAATGGGCGGTGACGCTTAACGCAGACAAGCGTATGCTCCTTCATATTGCCGGAACCGGCCAAAGGGAGCTTACGATGTTACTGGAAAACAGCAGCGCGGTGATGGAGATGGAAGCAAAAGCGCTCATCAAAACAGCAATCATTGAGGACCAGCGCGACATTCGCGAAGGCCTCGCTTCGCTGATCAACGGGACCGAGGGATATGCTTGCACGGGTAGCTATCGCTCGATGGAAGAAGCGCTTGAAAAGATCAGCCGCGAGATGCCGGACATCGTGCTCTCCGATATCGGGCTGCCAGGCATGGACGGGATCGAAGGCATACGCATCCTGAAAGAGCGTTATCCCTCGATGTTCATTCTGATGATCACCGTTTATGACGACGACGACCGCATCTTTGACGCGCTGTGCGCCGGGGCGTGCGGCTACCTGTTGAAGAGAACAAGCCCGACGCGCCTCCTGGAAAGTCTCAAAGAGGCGGTCACCGGTGGCGCGCCGATGTCGCCCGAGATAGCTTCTCGCGTCATCACCCTCTTTCGTGAAATCCGCCCGCCGGAACGCGCAGACTACGAACTTACGCCTCACGAGACTCGCCTCTTAAAGCTCCTGGTTGATGGCTACAACTACACGACATCAGCGCAGGAATTGAATGTGAGCATCAACACCATCAAATTCCACATGCGAAACATCTACGACAAGCTACAGGTTCACTCTAAATCTGAAGCAGTCGCCAAGGCTCTGCGCGATCGGCTCGTCAAGTAAGTCCAAAGAATAGGAGCAGGAGGCAGGAGGCAGGAGCAGGCCGCACGAAGAATTGACGGTCGGTCTTTTCCTGCCTCGAGCGCCTACTCGTCTTCCTGCCCCTGCGTCCTGTTCTTCGGCGCCGGCACGGCGCCTCGTTCCTTTTTCCCTAAGTTAACCGCAAAGAAACCGCCCACACCGCCCACACAGGCGGGGTGCGGCAAGGCGCGTTCATTGTATTGAGTGCTACGCCGGGCTGCGAGAAGAGATCTCCCGGCAAGTGCAGTGGATCATTGAAGCAATAGAGCAAAGGCTTTCCTTCTGCTCGGATGCTGCGCGCATCAGCGGTAGGGAAAGTTCTATGGGTAACTAAACATCGCTACCCACACGGGCGGCGCGTGGGGCAATGGCTTCGGCTATTTATATCCACGGAGCGAGGGAGACTAATTTGATAGAGGAGATTGAAGAGATGAAAACGCAAAATACGATAATCAACCAAACAGGCCGCACAGTTAAAATGGTGCTCGCACTGATCGGCTTCATTTTGACACTTTCAATAGCAGCACAGGCTGATACGTTTCATGTCACGAACACGAACGACAGCGGCCCCGGTTCATTGCGTGAGGCGATCAATCAGTCTAACGCGATTGATCCAGCAACCCCGAACCTGATTGATTTTCAGATTACGCCTGCCGGCGGCGTGAAAACCATCAGCTTGCAATCGGAACTCCCTGCAATCACCACCCCTGTCGTGATTGACGGCACGACGCAGTCTGGTTATGCGGGCGCACCTATTATCGAACTGGACGGAAGCAACGCCAGCGACGCCAACAACAATGCCTCAGCCTTAATCATCACCGCCGGTAACAGCACGGTGAAGGGGCTGATTATTAACCGTTTCAACGCACAAGGAATTGTGTTGCGAATCAGCGGCGGGAACGTGATCGCCGGAAACTATTTCGGGCTGGATAGCACGGGCACAACTTCTCTCCCGATTGGTGGCATGAGTATATATATCAATACATCCGGCAACACGATTGGCGGCACAACGCCAGCCGAGCGCAATGTGATTTCAGGCCACAACAACAGCGGGATATATTTAGATGGCAATAATGCCAGCAATAATCTTGTCGAGGGCAATTACATCGGCACGGACGCAACCGGAAACGGACCCATTGGCAACGTGATCGCCATTTATCTCGTTGATGCGCCGAGCAACACCATCGGCGGGACGACACCTGCCGCGCGCAATGTTATCGCCGGCAACTCTGAGGGCATCAGAATCTCCGGCTCCGGCGCGAATAATAACGTCGTCAAGGGTAACTACGTCGGGACGAAGACGGATGGCGCAAGCAATTTATCAAGCGGCTTCTATGGAGTTTATATAGTGAGCGGGGCGTCCTCAAATATAATTGGCGGCATCAATCCGGGCGAAGGCAACCTCATCGCCTTTCAAACTCGTCAGGTCGCTGTAGAAAGCGACGCGGGCAACCGCAACAGCATTCGCGGCAACTCCATCTTTTCAAGCGGGCAGATGGGGATTGATCTTGGCAACGACGCCGTGACGGCCAACGATTCAGACGATGCCGACACGGGCGCGAACGACTTACAGAATTATCCGATCATCACTTCGGCAGTCGCTAACAACGGCAACGTGGACATCGCCGGAACGCTCAACTCGACAGCCGGGAAACAATTTGCTATTGACTTCTATTCCAACTCGGCTCTCAGCAATCAGGGAAACGCCGACGCCAAGACCTATCTGAAGACAGCTACCATCATGACGGACGGCAGCGGCAACGCGAGCTTTTTTGTCAGCGTCCCCGCGGCATCTCTCACGGGCAAGTTCATCACCGCGACCGCGACCGACGATAATAACAACACATCCGAGCTTGCATTATCAGCGCAGGTCACGGGCTTGCCGGGAGTCTTGCAGTTCAGCGCGCCGACCTACTCCGTCAACGAGAACGGCGCGCAGGCGACCATTACTGTCATGCGCACTGGCGGCAGCATCGGCCAAGTCGCCGTGCAGTTCGCTACGAGCGACGGCACAGCGAAAAAGCCGGGCGATTATATTGCCACCTCTGGCACTCTCTCATGGGTTGACGGCGATGCATCGAGCAAGACCTTCAACGTCTCCATCATTGATGATAATACTTACGAGCAGACCGAGGCTCTTAACCTGACGCTCAGTTCACCTGCTGGCGGAGCCACGCTCGGAGCGCAGAGCACGGCGGCGCTGACCATCATTGATGACGAGCAGGCACCCGATCCAGCCGACCTCATTGTGACAAATACGAACGACAGCGGCGCGGGCAGTTTGCGGCGGGCGATCCAGACCGCCAACCTGATTCCGGGCAAAGATACTATCTCTTTCAACATTCCGTCTGCGGGCGTACACACCATCACGCCGCTCTCCGCGCTGCCCGCTGTCACAGACTCCGTGGTTATTGACGGCTACACGCAGCCGGGCGCGAAGGCCAATACGCTGGCGGTCGGGAGTGACGCAGTTTTGTTGATTGAATTGAATGGCAGCAGCACGGTGAACACGAGCGGTCTGGTGATTACCGCCGGCAATAGCACGGTGCGAGGCCTGGTTATCAATCGCTTCGCTTTTCAGGCCATCAGTCTTCAAACAAATGGCAACGATGTCATTGCCGGAAATTACATCGGCACGAATGCGAACGGCACGGCGGGCTTCCCATCTCCTAACAACAACGTCGGTGTTTATGTCCCGTCGGCTAATAACACCATCGGCGGCATGACGCCAGCGGATCGCAATGTCGTCTCAGGGAACGGATTGCAAGGTCCCGGCGGCAGAGGCATCCTGGTAGATAGCGTCAGTGCGACCGGCAACAAGGTGATCGGCAACTACATCGGCACTGATGCGAGCGGCACGATTAAAATTGCGAACTTTAATGATGGTGTTGACCTCAATAACTGCTCATTGAATACCATCGGGGGCGCGACAGCGGCAGAACGCAATGTTATCTCAGGCAATGGTAGTAACGGCATCACTATTTTTGGCACCACGGCTAATAATAAAGTAGTAGGCAACTATATTGGAACACGAGCCGACGGTGGTGGGGCGCTCAAAAATAACCAAAGCGGAATAATCATTGCCGGGAAGGCGTCCGGTAACTTCATCGGCGGCATGGCGCTGGGCGAAGGTAATCTGATCGGGTTTAATACTGGGCCGGGCGTCTTCGTCGAACCTCAGTCCGTCAACAACGCCATCCTCGGTAATTCGATCTATTCCAACGGCGGACTGGGAATTGAGCTGTATAGCGGTTCGCTCGGCGTTACGCCCAACGACAACAATACGGGCGACGCCGACACCGGCGCGAACAATCTACAGAACTTCCCCGTGTTGACTTCCGTTGTAGCCAGCGGCGGCACGACGACCATTCAGGGCACGCTCGACAGTGCCTTTAACACACAATTTCGCGTCGAGTTTTTCTCCGGCACGCAATGCGGTGAAGCAAAGAAATTCATCGGTTTCAGCACCGTCACGACAGACGCGAGCGGTCACGCCAGTTTTACTTTCAGCGTTCCGACAGCTTCCGCCGTCGGCAATTCCACTATGGCAACAGCCACTGACCCTAACGGCAACACTTCCGAGTTCTCCGATTGCGCTTCGGGTGTCGTCAATGGTCCCGGCGTTTTGCAGTTCAACACAAACTCCATTCAAAAGTTGGAAAACAGCGGAAGCTTTACGATCAATGTCATCCGCACGGGCGGCAGCGCAGGCACGGTGACAGCTCACTACGCGACCGCCAGCGGCACTGCTACCGCCGGACAGGATTTCACGGACATATCCGGCACGCTCACCTTTCTTGACGGCGAGGCGAGCAAGGCGATCACGATCCCTATCGTTGACGACGCAACGCCAGAAGGTGATGAGACTTTCAACATCAGCTTGAATAACCCGGCGGGTGGCGCGACGCTTGGCGGTATCACGCAAGCGCAACTCATCATTCAGGACAATGAACTGCCAACAGTTTCAATCAGCGATGTTTCACAAGCGGAAGGCAATGGGGGCGCGACTGCCTTCACCTTCACCGTTACGCTCTCAAACGCTATCGCAAGCAATGTGGATCTCAGCTATGTGACTGCGAACGGTACGGCGACGAGTGGCTCTGACTATCAAGCGGCGAGCAGCCTACTCGGTATTCCCGCAGGACAGCTCAGCAAGACCATCACCGTCCAGATCAACGGCGACACACAGAATGAGCCTGACGAAACTTTCCTCGTCAACTTGAGTATTTCCGGCTCTGTAAATGTGACCATCACAAAAGCGCAGGGTGTGGGAACGATTCTCAACGATGACGCTGCGCCACCGGCAAGCAGCGTGCAACTGGAGCAAGCGACCTACACAGTCTCCGAAGGCGCTCACTATAAACTAATCAACCTCAGTCGCACCGGCGATTTGTCAGCGGCTGCCAGTGTAGATTATGCCACCTCAGATATGTCGGCCAATCAGCGCACCGACTACAACATCATGCTTGGTACTTTAAAGTTTGCCCCGGGTGAGAGCACCAAGACTTTGACCTTGCTAGTCACCGACGACTCATTCGTTGAAGCCGACGAATCGTTATCGCTTACTTTGAGCAACCCGCAGGGAGTGACGCTGGGGCCGCAGTCCGTCTCTCAAATCACCATCACCGACAATGATGGTAACGCTGCGGCTCCCAACGCGATCGACGATGTTCCAAACTTCGTTCGCCAGCACTATCACGACTTCCTCAATCGCGAGCCGGATGCGGGTGGTTTCCAAGGATGGCAGGACATCCTCAACAACTGTGCGCAGGGCGATGTTAAGTGTGACCGGGTTGAGGTCAGTTCGGCCTTCTACCGTTCTGCCGAATTCCACGACAGGGGATACTTCATCTATCGCTTCTACTCAGCCTCTTTGGGCAAAGTCCCACAGTATCTGGAGTTCATGCGAGATATTCAAAAGGTCAGCGGCTTTCTCGATGTTCAGCAGCAGGAGGCAGCCAAGGTACAGTTCATCGAGGAATTCATGGCACGGCCCGATTTCCAACAGAAGTACGGGCAGATCCAGAATGCGGGAACTTATGTGGATACGATTCTGTCCACAGCCGGAGTGACATTGCAGCAGAGGGATCAGATAGTGCAGCAATTGCAGGGCAATCAGATCACTCGCGGACAGGCTCTACGACAGATAATGGAGACTGTCCAGGTGGACCAGAAGTTCTACGATGAGAGCTTCGTCATCATGCAGTATTTCGGCTATCTCAGAAGGGATGCTGACGTTCTGTACTTGCAGTGGATCCAGACGCTGAAACAGACCGGAGACTACCGCACTATGGTCAATGGCTTTATGAACTCGCTGGAGTACAGGCAAAGATTCGGGCAGTAAGGTAGAACTGAACGAACGTTAGGTGAAGGTGGGCCGCCGGACGATCTTTGTTCGGCGGCTCTCTTTATTGGCACGGGTGATTAGGGAGGCCGGAGTTCGGGAGACTCGCCCTGTGGATCAGCCCTGCTCGGTCCTCTGCTTCGCGCTTCAGGCTACGAACTTGTATCCTAGACCTCTTACCGTGAGGAAGTGCCGGGGACTCTTTGCGTCCGCTTCGAGTTTCTGCCGTAACAGACCTACATGCACATCCACCGTCCGCGTCAGAATTCCAGCTTCGTATCCCCAAACTTCGCGTAGCAGGTCCTCGCGGGCCAGCGTCGCCCCCCGATTCTCTATAAAGTACCGCAGCAATTGAAACTCGCGAGCTGAAAGCTGTATTGCCGAGCCGCCAAGACGAACTTCGGTGCTTCGAATATCGACATCGACCGAGCCAAACTGGAAGACTCCCTCGTGGCGAAGTTGAGAAGCGGAGGTGAGACTGCGACGGCCCAATGCTTCCAGGCGCGCGAGCAATTCGAGCGGCTCGAAAGGTTTTGTCAGGTAATCATCGGCGCCCAGTTTCAGCCCCAGCACTTTGTCGATCACCTGTCCGCGCGCAGTCAGCATAAGAATGGGTATCGAAATGCCTCGCTGTCGCAGGTCACGACAAACATCAAACCCGCTCTTTCCCGGAAGCATGACATCCAGAATGATCAGATCAAATGATTCCGAGCTGGCGCGCTCCAGACCGTCCACACCGTCCATAGAAATCTCAACTGAGTAACCCTCGGCGCTCAAAAGGTCCGTCAGCGTCATCACCAGTCCCGGATCATCTTCGATCAGCAAGATCTTGTCAGCCATCGTCATTGCTCAATCCGCCCTGGTCGTTCGCGCGCGCCTCCGCGATCGCGGGCAAGTGGAGCGTAAAGGTTGTTCCCTCTCCCTCCGAAGATTTCACTGTGACGCGTCCGCCATGCGCGTGCATGTAGCGCTCTACCAGGCTGAGTCCGAGCCCCGCGCCCCTGGTTGAGGAACCAAACACTCCTCGCCCGCGAAAGAAGGGCTCAAAGATGTGCGACAAATCCGCCGGCGCTATTCCTGGCCCGCGGTCCGAGACAGAGATCTGGACCTCTTCGTTTTTACCACCCTGCAAAGCACGAGCACTGACGCACAACCACTTGCCGTCGGCGGCATATTTTAGCCCGTTCTCCAACAAATTCCTGATCGCGCTCTCGAGGGCCTGGGCATCGGCCATCACTTTAGGCAGGTCATCGTCGAAGTGTTTCTCCACGGTCCAACCCAGTTCTTCAAAGGCCGGTGTATATTCCAGCATCGCGCGATCGAGGACCTCTGTCGGATCAGTCGGACGAAGATCATAAATCCTGCGGCCTGATCGAATGCCCGCAAAGCTCAACATCTGCTCGACCTGATTGATAAGTCGGCGCGCCTCGTCCTGAATCACGTTGCCATACTTTCGAACGCGCTCCGGATCTTCGATCATGCCGGTGGATAAATTGTAGCTGGCGGATTGGATCACAGTGAGCGGCGTGCGCAACTCATGAGACACGCCTGCTACGAATTCCATCTGCTGCTTAGCCAGACTACGGGCACGCATTGTCGCCAGGCCAAGCAACACCAGGCTGCCGGCAATTATCAAGAGCACTCCAAAGCTCAATGCCAGATTTCGATTTCGCTCGCGATCCACCACAGTCTCCAATGGACCGGCGCGATTCCTCAATAGCAGTCGCCAGGCGGTTCCGTCTCGTGAGTCCGGGCCCGGCGGCTCGGGTCGCGCGCTTCGAGGGAATGAGTCTCCCTCTCTAGGGGGTGGAAAAGGCGGCGGCCCCATGGGAGGCGGTCCGGGAAATCGTCCGTCAGGCGGCGGAGGTCCAGCACCTGGCGGAGGCGGTGGACCAGGACGACCGGGTTGAGCGTGGCGGTCGAAGAGCATGCCCCAGGCATCGTCTCTTGAGAATGAATCAATGGTGACCGTCGCGTCCGATTGATAAAGGATTCTAGGTGGACGGTCGGTGACAACGGCCAGCTTATAATCGGCCAGCGCTTCTCGGCTGAAGTGTCGATTAACGAGTTCGGGAATCAACTGATACCGCAAATAATCCTGATCGAGCTGGAGAAAACACCAGCCAAGTAATTCAGGAGCACGGATCTCCCGTGGTGAAGCGGGCCGTAGCCGGCGCAGCACATCGTTCGACTCAGGAGGTGGAGCGTCGCTCCGAGGAAGCGGGACTGATGCCTGCCCGGTTGACCCCCTGGCCTGTGACGGCGACCTTGTTCGGTTCTCTCCAGGCGGTGGAGGTGGTTCACCGTTTATGACGAGCGGGAAAACGATCGTAGGATGTCCATCGAAAAACTCGAACGCGAATCCGTTGGGAAAGAGAGGCGGTTCTCCTCCCGGCATTCGCAAACGTTCCTCAAGGATCGTTCGGAAGATCGTAAGCGTTGCTGGCCACTCCTGTGATTTGAAGACCTGTTCACCGGCTCCCAGTCGCTTGAAAGGAACACCGCTCGAAGAGACTGTTGCGACGGATACTGACTTAAGCATCTGGGGACGGTCCGAAGTATCGCGCCACTGCGACATTCGTGCGGCGAGATAAGAATCGACGTCCGTGTTAGGAGGAAGAGTGGGAGCAGGACGAAAGGCCGGGAGGAGGTCCAGGATAGTTTCTCTGAAATCGTTGGTGGTGCCTCTCAGCGTCGTATCGATATACTCTCGTCGTTGTCTGCGATCGGCTTCGCTTACGCGATTCATCCATCGATACTGCTGGACGGCAGAGAGCACCAGCACCAGCATCAGTGCAATTGAGCCTATCAACAACCAGCTCGATTTGATTCGCGAGAAAATCATGCCCTGCATTATAGCGGTCGAAGTTGGTCGTGCTAACGCGCTCGATGCAAAACTTTACGTCGTCTTTACAAGAATGCGCCCACTTTACTTAAGCTTTACATTTCCGGCTAAGCTTTCCCGGTAAGATGAGCGTCTAAAGAGGCAAGTGGACCGAAAACGTTTTAATCGGAACTTGAGAGGAGATTAGATAATGAAGACTAGAATCATCGCCGGTATCGGCGTCGCATTGCTGATTATAGGAGGCGTCATCTTCGCCGCGGCCCAAAATGGTCCCGCAGAAGGACAGCGCCCGGGTCAGCCACGCGGCGATCGCCCGCCACCGCCGCCGCCCTTCGGAGTGCCTGATGTAGAACATCTCACGCGTGATCTTGGCCTGACGGACGCACAGGCAGCGGAACTCAAACCCTTCCTCGACAACGAACGCGGGGTCATTGATGCGTTAATGCAGAAGCTGGACGAAGCGCATCGCCAGATCGAAACAGCAAGCGCTGAGGGAAAATTCGACGAGGCACAAATACGCGGCCTCGCCGGACAGCAAGCACAGACGATGACTGATTTGATCGTCGAGCAACAGAGAACGAAGTCGAAGATCTACAACGTACTAACAGTGGAGCAGCGAGCCAAACTTCAGCAGTTTCATAAGCGAGGAGGTCCGCGCGAACGCGGCCCTGGTGGTCCGGAAGGTCCGCACGGTCGGGGCCCCGGTGGACCGGGAGGGCCTCCGCCGCCTCCGCCTCCAGGCGTTTAGTAACTGCCCCAAGAGCTCCCCAGACAGAGAAGGATCGCCGAACTGCAACTCGGCGATCCTTTTCGTCTAATCGCCCAGTCGTCAGCGATACCTCACGCCGCGATGACTGGTCCAGCCGTTACGTCGTTTGCTCGGCGAAATAGGTAGCTTGCACGCGCTCTGAGCGAACGAAATAGAGAAACCACATTCAGCACCACAGCACCACGATACCCGCTTGCCTGAATCCGTGTGCGACGACTTCATCGCGCGTAGCTTCTGGAAGATCCGAAAGGTAATAGAGCACTGCACCCAATGCCAGGATGATCGGATTGGATATGAGATATATCTTAGCCAGCGTAACGGAAAATGGAGTGCGAACTCTCCACAGAGCGAGGCCCACGGCAATCCCAAACACAATCAGATGAATGATGAGAATCTTCTCCACGGTGAGAATGGTGGCGGTCGTGGGGAATGCTTGTTTGATTTCGGCGGAGAGCTCGTACGACCTGGAAAACTCGCCCAGCGTCGCCAGCGGACGAAAAATCACCTGCCCGACAACGAAAAGCGCCAACCATCCGCCCACGCCTCTAAGTCTAGAGTCAAGCAGCGTGAATCTGATGTCAGAATTCGGATCGTGATTCATTGCATCTCCTTAAGAATCGGGATGAGGCGCGAAAAGAGCGAAAGCGTTTCGAATCGGCGAGATCTTATCACTTTAAACTCAAGGGGCACTTGTTATATGTCCAACCTCGCTTGCTTGACAAAGCCCAATACCCCCAGTAAATTTCGTCATTCGCTGTTGTCCTCTGACCTACTGGCGTACGTCTGCCGGATCAGCTATTCAAAACGTTAATCGGTACCGGATGTAGCAGAGAATTAGGGAAGCGTGTCGGCATTCGTCGTCTATCATGACGAGACCAGGACGGACCTGGTAGCGCCCGACGACGTTGTCATTCGCAAGAACCACTCAAGATGTGCAGCACCAGGACAAAGCGGGCGACGCTCCTCACGATCTTAATTCTGATCGCGCACTTCTCCGCCTCCGCGCAGGACAGGGCCGGCGAAGCATCAGTATCCCAGCAGGAAAGTCCTTTCGGAAGAATCGAAGTTCCGGATACGGAAGAGCAGCGTCGATTCGTTGAGGAGCATTCATTCAAGAATCCGTCGTTTCGGCTAAAACAAACTCAAACTTCCAACGCTGATGCTATGCAGGTCGTTCAAGGCTCAAAGCAGGTTCGACTGATCTATCTGGTCCCTGCCGACAAGAGTGCTCGACCCGACTATACGAACGCAATCGCGAATGCAATTTCGAACCTGCAGAACTTCTACCGTAACCAGATGGGTGCGGGATATACCTTCTCGCTTCACTCACCTGTCGTCGAGGTCTATCAAACACCACACAACGCGGCTTTCTACTCCACTGGTGCGAACTCGCGGGCAGGAGGTTTCTACGAGAACGTGCTTGCCGATGGCTTTGCGCTCACCGGCGGCGGATTTAACGACCCCAATAACCGTTGGATCTTCTACATCGACGCAGACCTCATCTGCGGACAATACACCGGCGGCACATCGGGCATCGCCCTGCTTCCGGCCAACGATCTGCGCGGGCTGACCAGTCAACCTACCGTGCCCATTTGTCCTTCAGACCACTCCAGTGTGTTGAGCGTAAATAGATGGATAGGTGGACTGGGACACGAGCTGGGACACGCGCTCAATCTTCCTCATCCTCCCGGCTGCGACAGTGGGGCATGCACGGGCGGGCAGTTTGCCTACAATTCGTTGATGTACATCGGATACTCTATCTATCCGAATACATATCTGCTCGATGAGAACAAACCCACGCTGATGGCTACAGGCTTCTTCAAAGTCCTGAGCCTGGATCTATCTGGGCAATACGAGCTAAGTGGAACTATCAAGTCCAGCGACAATGTTCCGCTCGCCGGAGCAACCGTGACGCTAAGCGAGACGCAGGACTCGGCAGTCTCGGATTCGAATGGAAGCTTCAGATTCAGCCGGTTACCAGCCGGCCACGATTTCACTGTCAGCGCTGGGTTGCCCGGCTATCGTTTTTCGCCCCAGGCAGTGCTCTTCAATAATCTGGACCGCAACGAGAGCGTGAACTTCATTGGGACGCCGCAGGCGTCTCTCGTTCAGATCAGCACCGGGACTTATCAGGTCGGTGAGGCTGATGGACACGTGGGCGTTGTCGTTACTCGGACCGATACTTCTACGGCCGCATCGGTCGACTACACAACGTTGGATGCCGCGGGTCTGGCCGCATGCAATTCCAACAACGGAGCGGCATCGTCACGATGCGACTATGCGACATCGGTGGGGACCTTGCGGTTCGCGCTGGGCGAAGGCTCGAAGACGATCTTTGTACCACTGGTAAACGATGCCTACACCGAAGGCGCCGAGAACTTCGCCGTCTCACTGACTAATCCGTCGGGCGCAGCGCTCGGCCCGATCTCAACGGCCTCAATCACAATCAATGACGACGACGCGGGAAGCAATCAAAACCCGATAGACCAGACGCCGTTCTTCATCAGACAGCATTACATCGACTTCCTGGGAAGAGAACCCGATCCATCGGCGCAAGCCTGGCAGGACATTCTTAATAATTGCGCGCCGGGCGACAGCCGTTGTGATCGCATCGAGGTAAGCGCGGGCTTTTTCCGCAGCGAAGAATTCCAAAGTCGAGGTTACTTCATCTACAGGTTTTACTCGGCAGTGGGAAAGATCCCTCGCTACGCTGAGTTCATGCCTGACTTTGCAAAAGTGAGCGGCTATCTTTCCGCGCAGCAGCTTGAGCAGAACAAAATCTCTTTCGTCAACGAATTCATGAAGCGCGCCGACTTTCAGACAAAGTACGGGTCTCTGGTTGATCCTACCGAGTATGTGGACGCTCTCCTTAAGACGTTGGGAATCGCGAGCCATCCGAGCAGAACATCCTGGATCGATGGGTTGAGCAATGGTTCGATGACGAGGGCGCAGGTCCTCAGAGGAATCGTCGAAACCGCTGAGGTATACGCGAAGTCTTACAACGAAGCATTCGTCATCATGCAATACTTCGGATACCTGGGACGCGATGCCGACATCTCTTATCTTTCCTGGATTCAGACAATGAACACAACCGGCGGGAACTATCGAGTAATGATCGATGGCTTCCTCAATTCCGTGGAGTACCGTCAGAAATTTGGACCATAAACCCGTCCTGTCCGGCCAACTCTCCAAAAAACTTTCCGCTTTTCTATCTTCTGCCCCAGTCCCTTCTCGATATCCGCAAGATATGGAACTCACGGCGCTCTAGAACGTAATTAAGAAGACGAACAAAATATTTGTAATAAAACCGGGGTCTGCGGTGTTTATATAGTCAAAGCGGTTAATTTAAACCCTGGTCTTACGCAAGCAGGGCAAGCGGGCGAGGAACGAGATGAAACACAAGAGGATGGCTATACTTTTCGTGGTGGTGACCTTAGCGGGTTCACCGCCGGTCTGGCAAAAGCTGAGCAATTTCGTGTCTGCAATTCAACACAGGGCTCAGATCAAATTCCTAAGTATGGTGCTACAACCGGGCCCGGATGACTCTCAAGTCCGGGACATTCCGGTGATCGAAGATCAATACGTGGCCTCTCGCTCGGAGGTCGGTTCTCAGGTTGCTTCCGACTGTCCGGCGGCGAAGACCCCGTCCAAACCCAGCAAGCTCGTCGCCAATCGCAGCAACGCTCTGAAGACTATCGAGCAGAACGCTCGCGCGATCGAACGAACGGTGAAGGAAGCCAGGTTCGAGGCCCTGTCGCACATGACTGAGCTACTGCCCGAGCCCCCAAAGGCGTCAACCGTCCCCGCTGTAGCGTCCATCCCAAGAACGCTGACCTTTAACGAGAGCGATGTTCGAGACCTGGTGAAACTGTCTCAGAGAGATTTCTCTGCGTCGGGTTTTGTTGACGGTACTAATCCGAACATCCATCTGAAGCTGAAAAAGATTTTGGACGATCGCAAGGCCACCCGCCAGAGAACGCGATTCATCATCGGTACTCCAGTTGTCGCGCCGCCAGCAACTGGATCTGAAATGCCTGGCGACGATCGATCGGGCTGAGCCAACGGCAAGCCCCAGCCCGATCGGTACAACGCCTCAAAACCTCAAAGCCTGCCTTCCGGTCACCGCTCTTCCCAGTGCTGATCTCCAAGTCTGATTCGTTCTCCGCCTCGAACATCCCCTCTCACTCATTGAATTCATCAGGACGAACAGCACAGGTGTGAGTATAATGTCGCGCTCTTTCCCTTCAAGACGGAAAACCTGCACAGCGAGGTGAACGTATGAGCCAGGACAAGCGAGCGCGCGAGAAGTCTCGTCGAGAGTTTCTGCGCCTCAGCGCGGCTAGCGGCGTCTTCGTTATGGCAAATCGAGTGGGAATCGGATCGGCGGTGAGATTCGCGCAATCCGCCAGACAGATAAGCAAAGGCGCGTTTGAATTGGAAGAAGTGACGATAGCGGAATTACGGCTGGGCATGAAGTCCGGCAAATGGACCGCGCGGTCATTGGCCGAAAAATATCTCTCGCGGATCGGCGAGATGGATAAACGAGGGCCGGCCGTCAACTCCATCATCGAGTTGAACCCGCAAGCGCTGGCCATCGCCGACGCCCTGGACAAGGAACGTAAGGCCAAAGGCGAGCGAGGACCAATGCACGGCGTGCCGGTGCTTATCAAAGACAACCTGGACACGGCTGACCGCATGAGTACCACCGCCGGTTCTCTCGCGCTCGTCGGCTCGGTCCCGCTCAGAGATTCGTTTGTTGTGCAAAGACTGCGCGCGGCCGGGGCAGTGATATTGGGAAAGACCAATCTGAGTGAGTGGGCCAACATCAGATCATCGCACTCGTCCAGCGGATGGAGCGGGCGTGGCGG
Organism: Acidobacteriota bacterium; assembly: GCA_032160165.1. Taxonomy (GTDB): domain Bacteria; phylum Acidobacteriota; class Blastocatellia; order Pyrinomonadales; family Pyrinomonadaceae; genus QHXM01. The sequence continues at coordinate 3,534 of JAVHWA010000063.1, read as the reverse complement.
TCAGACAAAAAACCCCTACGTCCTCGATCGTAATCCTTGCGGATCGAGCTCTGGTTCCGGGGCTGCGATCGCCGCAAATTTCGCTGCGGTTGCGGTTGGAACAGAGACGGACGGCTCCGTGGTCTGTCCCTCGTCGGCCAACTCTCTGGTGGGAATCAAGCCCACGCTAGGGCTTGTCAGTCGATCAGGAATCATTCCCATCGCACACAGCCAGGATACTGCGGGCCCGATGGCCCGCACGGTCGCCGACGCGGCCATTCTGCTTGGAGCTATGGCAGGAGTGGATCCGGATGATGCCATAACCAATGAGAGTCGCGGTCATTCGTCCACCGACTATACAGAGTTCCTGGACACTAACGGTTTACGAGGCGCGCGAATCGGCGTAGTGCGAAAGTCGTTTGGCTTCAACGACCAGGTAGATCAGTTGATCAACTCCGCCATCGACGTCATCAAGCGACTCGGGGCAGAGATCATTGATCCTGCCGATATCGAAACGGCTGGTAAGTTTGATGATTCGGAGTTGGAAGTGCTGTTGTATGAACTAAAGGCCGACTTGAACAAGTACCTCGCAGCACTCGGGCCGCGGGCTCCGGTAAAGTCATTGAAGGAAATCATCGAATTCAACGAACGAAACAAGGAACGCGAGATGCCGTACTTCGGCCAGGACCTCTTTATCAAAGCCGAAGCCAAAGGACCGCTCACCGACAAGGCTTACCTTGATGCGCTTGCCAAGAACCAGCGAATGTCGAGAGGGGAAGGCATCGATGCCGTCATGTCGAAGAACCGGCTCGACGCTATGGTGGCGCCGACTGGAGGCCCGCCGTGGCCGACCGATCTTCTAAACGGGGACCACTTTACCGGCGGATACTCCAGCCCATCGGCGGTCGCCGGGTATCCCCATATCACTGTTCCTGCAGGATACGTCCATGGACTGCCGGTCGGCGTTTCATTTTTCGCCGGCGCTTACAGTGAACCGAAGCTGATTAAGTATGCGTATGCCTTTGAACAGGCGACGAAGGCTCGCCGACCACCGCGATTTCTGGCTCGAGTCGAGCTTGGCTAACCGTGTAATTTCTATTCTTGCCTGGCTTCAGCCCGGCGGATGAGCGGGTCCCCGCGTTGAAACGCCGGGCTAGACTCAAGCCGACGTTACGCGGCGAAGATTCTTGTTCAGCGCTTTTTGAAGTCAACTGTCATAATGTTTGACTTGCCCGGAAACTACTTATATTCTCGTAATGCCCATACTGAAATAGCGATGTAAGCGTTCCCGACCGGTATGACGCCCCCGCAATCTGATGTCACAACTCTCCTGGTCGCCTCAAGCCAGGGCGATAAGGAAGCCATGAACGGGCTGCTCCCGCTCGTCTACGCGGAGCTGCGAAAACTCGCCGCTCGTTACCTGCGACGAGAAAGATCGGACCATACTCTGCAAGCCACCGCGCTGGTCCACGAAGCCTACCTTCGATTGATAGATCAGGACGTTCCATGGGAGAACCGCGCACACTTCTTCGGCGTCGCAGCCGAGATGATGCGGCGGATACTGATCGACCACGCGCGAAAGCATCAGGCCGCAAAGCGCGGCAGCGGCGAGATCAAGCTTTCTCTCGACGAGGCAATAAATCTTACCAACGAGCGCGCTGAGGGGCTGGTTGCGCTTGACGATGCGTTGAAGGCACTGGCTGAAATTGATTCCACAAAAAGTAAACTAGTCGAGCTTAGGTTTTTCGCCGGTCTCTCGATTGAAGAAACCGCGAAGGTGCTCGGGATGGGAACTGCGACGGCTAATCGCCACTGGCGGATGGCCAAGGCCTGGCTGTATCACGAAGTAACGAAGAGTAGCGTTGAGTTATGAGTTTTAAGTTTTGAGTTGTGAGTTGGCAATCGTCCTTTAACTCAAAACTCAAAACGCAGAACTCAAAACTGTTTTTATGACTCCCGAAAGATGGAAAAAGGTTGAGGAAGTATTCGAATCGGCGCTCGAGCGCCCGCCTGAGGAGAGGCCTGCCTATTTAACGAGCGCGTGCGAAGGAGACGAAGCTTTACGCAAGCAGGTGGAAACGCTCATTACCTCATACAAAGAGGCCGGGGACTTCATAGATACGCCGGCCCTTGGCTCTGATACGGGCGACACACTTATAGATGACCATGACGACCCGCTGATTGGACGACGCGTAGGCTCCTACCGAATCGTCCGCGAAATCGGGCGTGGGGGAATGGGCTCGGTGTATCTGGCCACCCGCGCCGACGATGAATATCAAAAGCGCGTCGCCATCAAGCTGATCAAGCGGGGGATGGACACCGACTACATCGTCCGCCGGTTCCGCAACGAGCGACAGATCCTGGCCGGCCTTGACCATCCCTACATCGCGCGTCTACTTGATGGAGGCACAACCGACGACGGGCTGCCATTCTTCGTTATGGAGTATGTCGAGGGCCAGCCCATCCATCTCTATTGCGATACGCTTAAGCTTTCGATTGCGGAACGGCTTCAGCTCTTTCGCAAAGTCTGCTCGGCCGTTCACTATGCGCATCAGAATCTGGTTATTCACCGAGATCTCAAGCCAAGCAATATCATTGTGACAGGCGACGGCACTCCAAAGCTTTTGGACTTTGGCATCTCGAAGATCCTCAATCCGGAAATCTCATCTCAGTTGCTCGACCCGACTACCGCCGCAGTGCGGATGATGACTCCTGAGTATGCGAGCCCGGAACAGGTGCGCGGACAAACCGCAACGGTCGCGAGCGACGTCTACACGCTCGGGGTGATGCTATATGAACTGCTGACTGATCATCGACCGTACCGTTTGCGCCATCGGTTACCGGAGGAGATCGCGCACATCATCTGCCAGGAAGAGCCCGAACGACCGAGCATCGTGGTGAACCTCATCGAAGTCATCCCGATAGATGCTGCCCAACCCATCGAGCTAACGCCGGATTCAGTTGGTCGCGCGCGGAGCATGACTCCGGAACAACTGCGCCGCCAGCTCGCGGGAAATCTGGATAACATCGTCCTGAAAGCCCTGCGCAAAGAACCTCCGCGCCGCTACGAGTCGGTCGAAGCGTTCTCCGAAGACATCAGGCATTACCTTGAAGGTCAACCGGTCTCAGCGCCTCCTTACTTTGCATCCGCTGGAGGCCGGTCGCAGACGATCACCGACGAGCCTACGACCGGTGGAAGGTCGGTCGCTGTGTTGCCGTTTAAGGTGCTGCGGGTGGAAGAGAAGAGCGATGAATTCCTGGGTATGGGCCTGGCCGATGCGATCATAACCAAGCTCAGTAACATTCATCGGATCATGGTTCGACCGACGAGCTCAGTGCTCAAGTATTTCGACGGAGAGCAAAGCGCACAGATCGCCGGTTACGAGCTGAACGTAGCCTTTGTTCTAGACGGACGAATCCAGCGCGCCGGCGATCGCGTGCGCGTCACAGTGCAACTGGTACGCGTCGATGATGGGGCGCCAATCTGGGCCACCAAGTTTGACGAGAACTTTACGGATATCTTCGCGGTGGAAGATTCCATCTCCAGTCAGGTCG
>JAVHWA010000092.1:0-41783 GCA_032160165.1 Acidobacteriota bacterium | reverse complement strand
CCTTTTGCCTGCGGCGCCGTGCTGGTTCGCGACGGCGCACGTGTGCTGCGCGACGCTTTCGACATCACACCCGAGTACTTGAGCGAGGAGCGAGGTGGGGCGGATGTCGAGTTCGATTTCTTCCGCTACGGCCAGCTGGGGACTCGCCGATTCAACGCGCTCAAAATCTGGATGGCGCTCAAATCATTAGGCACACGTGGTTATGCCCAGATAATCGAGAGGCAGATTGAGGTAACCCATTATTTGGCCCGGCGCATCGACGAATTACCGGACTTCGAGCGAGCCAGCGATGTAGAGACAGCGGTTTTTTGTTTTCGCTTCCTGCCGGCGGGCGCGGGAGGCCAGGACGGAGACGTACAGGATTCGCTTCAGCTCAAGCTCCAGCAGCGAGTGGAGCAGAGTCGTCAGGCGTGGATCTCGACCACCGTGCTAAAGGGACGGCGCGCGATTCGAGTAAACATCAACAGTTATCTCACGGAGCGTCGGCACATAGATGATCTGGTAGAATTACTGGAGCGCGAGAGTTCCCAATTGACGAAGGAGGTCGAATCCACGTGAGCGACGTTAGAATTCCCAAAGTGCTGGCCGCTGCAGTGTTTGTTGTGGCACTCGCGGGAGGCATCTCGGCGCAGGACAATTCGCGTGACGCAGCACAGCGTTCACTCCCTGCGATCACTTCGCGCGCAGAGTTCGACACGATCTCCCGTTCTTACAATGCGGACACGCCCTACCCTCTGCCGCACGTGCTCTTCGTCATCGATCGCAAAGACAGTAACAAAATCTATTACGTCAACGCCAAGCGATATACCTTCCATAAGGATTTCGTCAACGGAACGTACTTGTCGTTGGAACGCGGCCCGGAGTTTTTCGAAAACAACTATCTGAAACCGAATCGTCGCTTTATTCTGGGCACCCTTGCCTACCAAACTCCGATCAAGAGATGGACATTTGAGTTTTGGGAAGGCGACCAGATCCCCGCAGAGTTAATCAAGCTAACCGCCGAGGTGATTAAAAAGACTTTCTACGAACCCGTCGTCTTCAAACCGAATTCGCTGCGACATCAGGAGCTCGCGTCCACCGTCGAGGGTCTGGAGAGTGTTCTGCAAAGCGATATATCAAAAGAGCAGGACTATCAGCCTTTGAACGTGACGCGGGGGATCGGGCGCATACACATCGTGAAAAAGCTGGATGACCACGTTGAGATCGGCTCAAACGAAATCCTGATTCTTAACGAGGTCCCTGTTACCTTGCCGCCCGTCGCCGGCATCATCACCACAAAACCATCGACACCACTGTCTCACATCAATTTGCTGGCCAAATCGTGGGGTGTGCCGAACGCCTATATCCGGAACGCGGCTGAGACGTTCAAGGAATTCGACGGCTGGTGGGTGGTGTTCGAGGCTCTGCGTGATTCTTACACCATCAAGCGAGCTGATCTGAATCAACTCGACGCTTATCAAAAGCGTTTGCGCGAGCGTTTGGACTTAATGAAGACGCATTTTGATCTGTCTGTCACAAACATTGCTGACCTTCGCCAGCAACGCGCAAAGTCGGTAATCGCCTATGGCGCCAAGTCAGCCAACCTGGGCGAGGTTATGAATTTCCGACTGAGCGGGATTACGGTGCCGAACGGCTTCACCATTCCTTTCTATTACTACGATCAATTCATTAGAGAGAACAAGCTGGAAGAGCCGATCTATGAGATGCTCGAGGACCAGCGCTTCGTTCACGACCCCGCCTATCGCCGCCAACGGCTGGCGGAACTTCGCGAGCGCATACGCAAAGGAAATATCAACCAGAAGTTAGAGAGCGAGGTGCTGCGTCGCGTCCACGCATCATTTGCCGATAAGGGACTCTTTGTCAGAAGTTCGACGAACAGCGAGGATCTGCCAAATTTCAATGGCGCAGGGCTTTACAGCACCATGCCGAATGTTAAAGGCGATGCGGAAATGGTGGATGCGATAAAGGCTGTTTGGGCATCTATATGGAACTTCGAAGCGTATGAGGCGCGCGAACGCGTCGGTATCGACCATACCAAAGTGTTCATGGCGGTCTTGATTCAAGAGGGCATCAACTCCGAGAGCTCGGGTGTGATGATCACCAGGGACCCTTACAACTCGGACAACCGAGATGCTATCTACATCAGCGCGAAGCGTGGCTTGGGAATCAAAGTCGTCGAAGGACAAAAGATCGCCGAACAGATACTCTACCGGCCCCGCGCGAACTCCGTTCAGATACTGACTCGATCCGCTGAGGACAGCCTGCTGACGTTTGATGAAAATGGAGGCGTCAAAGAAATACCAATCACCGGAGAACGGGCTGTCTTGACTGACGGGGTCGTACGTCGGCTGGTGCGGGCGGCGGACCAGATAAAACGTGTCTTTGGAAGCAAAGATCAGGACATCGAGTGGGCCTATATGGGCGGTCAGATCTATATCGTACAGTCGCGACCATATATCCCCGGGAGCTAGGCGGCGCAAAGATCGTAGCGCAGCCTTTTCCCTCACAGCCAAACATCCGGGGAAACACAGGCCATCAAAACATAATGGAAAACAAAATTTTCGCTGATGGAATTCTTGCAGGACACGTCGCTCTCGTGACCGGAGGGGGGACCGGAATTACAGGAGGCGTCGCTCGGGCTCTGGCTGAGAACGGCGCGCGCGTAGCTCTCGTCAGCCGCAAGATGGAACACCTCGAGCCGGCTGCTGAAAAGATCAACGCGAACGGGGGTGAAGCGATTGCAATAGTTGCCGACGTGCGAAAGATGGAAGACATTGAGCGCGCGATTGCGGCGGTGGTCGAGAGATTTGGGAAGCTGGACATCGTAGTGAACGGAGCGGCGGGTAACTTTCTCTGTCCGGCGGAGCAATTGTCACCCAACGGATTCGGCACCGTGGTGGACATCGATCTGAAAGGAACATTCAATGTTTGCCGGGCGGCGTTCGAAACACTAAAGGTCAATGGTGGGCAGATCCTCAACATTAGCGCGACGTTGCACTACGTCGGGACCCCCTTACAACTTCATGTTTCTGCCGCAAAGGCCGGAGTTGATGCTCTCACACGCCAGCTTGCGGTGGAATGGGGTCGCTACGGGATACGTTCAAATGCAATCGCGCCGGGTCCAATCGAAGACACGGAAGGTATGTCGCGGCTCGTACCTGCCGAGGTCAAAGAGAAGCTCAGACGCAGAATCCCGCTTGGTCGCTTCGGTCGAATCAAAGACATTGAGCAGGCGGCGGTCTTTTTGTGCTCGGATGCGGCTAGCTTTATTAACGGGGCAATCGTTGTGGTTGATGGCGGGCAGTGGCTTTCCTCAGGCCAGTTGCTCGCGAGTTAAGTGACTTAAGGATCTTTACCTGACCGCCTTTCTTCGGCTTTCATTACTGCTGACATGCTCGATCTCAAACCTGCATCGTTCGATGACTTCCTGCGTGAAGCCAGGCGAGGAAACGTCGTGCCTGTCGTGCGAAGCGTCATGGCGGATTTGCAGACGCCTGTGGGTGCCTTTATGAGGATAGCCGCAGGGGCACGCTACGCGTTCCTGCTCGAATCCGTTGAAGGCGGCGAGCGACTCGCGCGCTATTCGTTTCTGAGTGCTAATCCCGAGATGATCGTCCGCGGCCGGGGAAGCGATACCATTGTCGAGCGAGAAGGGAATTCGGAGTTGCTGAGGAACGTCCGCCCGATTGAATTCGCGCGTACGTATTTTAAGGACCGGGAACTTGCGCGCCGAGGAGGCCTGGCCCCATTGTCTGGAGGGGCCGTCGGGTACATCGGATACGAAGCGGCGCGTTGGTTCGAACCCGTGCTGGAGACTGAAGGGGACAAACATGCCGAGGTCGACGATGCGGTCTGGATGTTTTATCGAACGATGCTCGCATTCGATCGCGTTCGCCAACGGATCGAGATTACCTCGATTGTCCTGACGGAAGAGGCCGACGGCAGCCACGACCGACTTCGGGAGCTTTACCAGCGCGCAGTCGAAGAGACCGCCCGCATCGAGAAGGTACTCAACTCACGCGTGCCCAAGCCGCGCGAGACGCGTCGTGTGGTTCGCGACGCCGTGTTTGAATCAAACTGGACTCGTGAGGAGTTCGAAGCGGCTGTGCGGCGAGTTCAGGAATACATAACGGCCGGAGACTGCTACCAGGTTGTTCTCTCTCAACGACTCTCGAAGGCGGTGGTTGTCGACCCTCTGCAGATATATCGAGCACTGCGTAGCACGAATCCGTCTCCCTACATGTTCTTCTATCGGCTGGGCGACGAAACGATTATAGGGGCGTCGCCTGAAATGCTTGTGCGCTGTCGCGGGCAGCGCCTCAACTACCGTCCGATAGCAGGAACGCGTCGGCGTGGGTCGACTGAAACCGAAGATTGGCTTCTGGGCGAAGAAATGCGGACCGACGAAAAAGAGGTCGCCGAGCATGTGATGTTGGTTGATCTGGGTCGCAATGATCTGGGAAGAGTGTCGGACTATGCCTCCGTTGAAGTCGAAGACTTGATGAGCGTCGAGCGCTACTCGCACGTCCAACATCTGGTGACCAGCCTCCGCTCGCGTCTTCGCAACGACCGCGATCGTTTCGATGCTCTCGCTTCCTGCTTTCCCGCCGGAACGGTAACCGGAGCACCCAAGCTGCGCGCGATGGAAATTATCAGGGAGCTCGAGCCAAGTACACGAGGCGTCTATGCCGGCGCGATTCTTTATATGGACTATGCGCAAAACCTTGATTCCTGCATCGCCATTAGAACAATCGCCATTCGGGATGGTCGCGCGCACGTCCAAGCGGGCGCGGGGCTCGTGGCTGACTCAGTTCCCGAGCGGGAGTACGAAGAGACGGTGAACAAGGCGCGCGCGCTACTGCGCGCAATAGAGTTGGCGGAGAAGGGCCTTTGAAACCTGGAAGAATAGCGGGTCTTGCTCAAGTTGTCGTTCTAATCATCGCCATCGTGACAGTGGCTTTCTATGCGACGGCGCAGGATGCGACGCCTGTAAACGACCGAAGCGCGTCGCCGCTTGCCAAAAAGAGCAATGCCCGGCCCATCGATCAACAGAACATGGCTCCGGAGCCGTTCGATGGTGCTTCCGTCGAAAAGATGGCCGGACAGTGTGTCACACTGGAGACCGACGCGGGAATGATTGAGATCGAGATGCTCGCCGAAGCTGCGCCCGAATCTGTCCGCAACTTTCTCAATCTTACGGCCACAGGTGCGTTCGATGAGACGCTATTCAGTCGTGTGGTGAAGGACTTTGTCGTACAGGGCGGAAATCTTTATACCGGTCAGAAGTGGACATTGGAGCGCGCCAAACGAGCTGCCAGAAAGATCCCGGACGAACCAAGCTACGTCAAACATGTTCGAGGGATTGTCTCGATGGCGAGACCGGACGAGCCGAACAGCGCGACCACTCACTTCTTCATCCTGGTGAGTGAGGCAACACAGCTAGACGGAAAGTTTGCCGCCTTTGGTCGCGTGACTAAAGGTATGGAAGTGGTCGACGCTCTCAACAAAGGGCCGACTGAGGGCGAGAAGCCTCTCAAGCCGGCGAAGATCGTTCATGCAGGCGTAGCCGCATGTGAGAAGAAGCAGTGATTGGAGTCGGAAGCGAGTCTCAGGAGCGCCGGGGCAGGAAGCGCTCGATCGCCACCAGCACTGCGAGTGAAAGCGTGACCGCTCCCGAAAGAAGACAGAACTGGCAGAAGGCATGAAGTACGAAAGCCTGAACAATGAAGAGCCAGATCGAAAACACCAGCATCAATCCGACCAGATAAAGCAGTGCCGTTCTCGTGATTTGATTTCCGAAGGCCGACAGCGTTGCCAGACTAAAGACGAGAAAGTAAGCGATTGCACCAAGCGGGGCCAGCGGAATGCGCCCGATCGTCGAATAGGCGCTATTCAGTACCTCCTCACATCCGTTGGTGATAGTGCAACGAACGGCACGACCGGCAAAATGCTCAACGGTCAAGTAGACGCTATCGGCGAGGCCGATGAGAGCCAAAGCAGCTATGGCGAGGAACACGTAGACTGCTCGTCGATTTGCATTTCCTCGGCTATCTGCCGCAATTCTGTCGGAGCGGGGCGACATGTCTACTTTTTGCCGAGCATGTAGTTCAGGGCCGCGCGCAAGCCGTCGGGTGTGACGATCTCTGGCCGCAACTGTCGACCGTTGATCAAAACGGTCGGCGTGCCTTCGACCCCGACAGACGCTCCGCGTTGAGAATCAGCCGTCACAACCGCTGCCACCTCAGGGCTATCTATATCTTTTGTGAAGCGATTGACATCGAGCTTCAGCATTCCAGCATACTGAATGAAAATCGGCTTCGCGTCCTCCGCAACGGACCAGCTCAGTTGGTTCTGGTAGAGCATGTCGTGCATCTCCCAGAAATGGCCCTGTAGTCCAGCGGCCTCAGCGGCATGCGCAGCCAGGAAGGCGTGCTTGTGAATCTGGAGCGGATAGTGGCGGAAGACGAAACGAATCTGGTCGCCGTATTCTTTCTCGATCGTTCTTAGTTCGGGCGCGAGCTGGCCACACGGCGGACATTGATAGTCGCCATATTCCTCAAGCGTCACTTTGGCATTAGCGTTTCCACGAACATGCGCATTGTCGGGGCCTGTTGGAGGAGCGACCGGACCTGAGGTGCTTGGCGAAGGGGCCGGCGTCTGATTCCCCGTCGCAGGCCGCGTGGCGCTTGGGGTCGGGTCTTTGAACGACTCGGTCGGAGTATTCTTCGCGGAGCGCCACAGGACCGCGCCGCCCGCCAGCGCTGCAATTAAGACGCCGGCGATAATTGCGAAGGGTAGGTATCGTTTCATTTTCGACAGTAGCTTTCAATCTGCAACGCAGGATTCAGGAGCGCGTCTAGTTTATACCAAGACATCGTGGTTTGATAAAAGTCGGAATGCCTGCTCGAGCCGGCGCGGAACTTTCTCTGTGTTCCGCAGAAGGCATATTGTTGCCGACGGGCGCGGATGCTACAGTAAAGTTCTTCGCGGAGAAGGCGGAATCTTTGGTTAGGCAGCGGTAACCGTAACTCAAACGCACGCAGCGCAGGGTCTCAAGAAAGCTCAAGACGAAGAGACGATAACTCAGAACGTGAAACGCGCCCTCATCACTGGAATTACAGGACAGGACGGTTCCTATCTGGCTGAACTGTTACTGGGTAAGGGATACGAGGTCTTCGGCCTCGTCCGGCGTTCGAGTTCTATCTCGCGACCCAGGATAGATCACCTGCTGTATCAGGCAAGCGGCGTGAGCGGTGAAGAGAGCGCACGTCTAGAGTTAATCTACGGTGACATGAACGATAGCATCTCACTGGCGCGAATCATTCATGATATCCAACCCGACGAAGTCTACAATCTCGCCGGTCAGAGCCACGTTCGAGTGAGCTTCGAGATGCCGGAGCATACCGCGAGCATTGACGGGTTGGGCCCGTTGCGTTTGCTTGAAGCTATCCGGGAAGCGAAACCGGCAGCCAGATTTTATCAGGCATCAACCTCGGAGCTTTTTGGCAATAGCGAAATCTCCCCACAGAATGAGCAGACACCTTTTCGCCCCCGCTCGCCGTACGCTGTTTCGAAACTGTTCGCCTACTGGATGACTATCAATTACCGCGAGGCTTACGGCATATTTGCGGTCAACGGCATTCTCTTCAATCACGAATCTCCGCGTCGTGGCGAAAACTTTGTCACGCGGAAGATCACGCTCGGCGCAGCCAGAATCAAGGCTGGATTACAGGACAAACTCGTCCTGGGAAATCTCGATGCTCGGCGGGACTGGGGCTTCGCTCGCGACTATATGGAAGCCGCCTGGCTGATGTTGCAGCAATCGACGCCGGACGACTACGTTATCGCGACTGGAGAGGCGCATTCGGTGAGTGAATTTCTGGAAGAGGTTTTCAGTTATCTTGATCTTGATTGGCGTCAGTATGTAGAGACCGATCCCAAATACCTTCGACTGACCGAGGTGAACGCCGTGCGCGGCGATGCCGGGAAGGCGCGAAGTGCTCTGGGCTGGACTCCTCGGACTTCCTTCCGAGAACTTGTGCGAATGATGGTCGACGCAGACCTCGCTGCCGTCAACGCCGACGAAGTGAGACGACAGTGAGGGGACGTCCCTCGTTGGATCGCGTTCAAAGCGGGCCATCCTGGCGCTGAATCCAACCTTACGTGAAGACTACTTCAAATAATCAAATCACTGAGTTGATGAGAGCCTCATCAGGGGGTCGCACATCCGCAGTGCTCGACTTGCTGCGAGTCGAGGTAGACGTCAACGCGCGAGATGTATTCGGCAATACCGCTCTGATCTTCGCTGCGGGTGAGGGCCATCTGGAGGTGGTGCAGCTACTACTCAGCAACGGGGCCGACGTAAACGCGAGCAATCAGGTCGGCGCGTCAGCATTGAGCCGTGCGAAGAAGAAAGGTCACTCTCAGATTGCCCGTCTTTTGAAGAGCGCAGGTGCAAGGGAATCCGGCGCACTTGGCGATCTTGAATCCGCAGAGCAAACCAATCATGGCTTGTTCCAGGCCGCGCGAGACGGCGACCTGGCTGCGATGAAAGGCCTACTATTGTCGGGAATCGAAATCAATGCGGTTACGGCTGACGGTTGGACGGCCCTGATGGTTGCGACAGTTAAGGGTCACGCAGAAGTCGTGCGCGCGCTGATTGACAAGGGCGCGGACATAGATGCCAGGAACAACAATGGCTGGACTTCGTTAAGATTTGCCACAGCGCTGGACGATCTAAAAGTCATGACCACGCTGCTGGCGAGAGGGGCCAACGTGAATCTCCCTGACTTCGAAGGATGGTCACCGCTTATGCAGGCGGCGGGGGAGGGAAGCATCGATAGCATCGAACTGCTGCTGGATTATAAGGCGGATGTGAATGCCGCCAACGTTTCAGGCGAAACCGCATTAACGATCGCTCAGCGCCGAAGTCGCCCGGAAGCCGAGCGATTGCTCTACCAGGCGATCGGGTCTGATTAGCTGATCGCCGGGCAGTGTTTACTGGAAGTGATCGACCAGTACTTCAGCCAAAGAATACTTCGGCCACTCGATAGATCTCGTCGTCCAGAGTCCTCAGTTCGCGTACTGCCTCTTCCAAGGGAACGATGCCGGTGTGACTACCGTGAATCGCCGCCATGTGACCCCATTGCTCTGCCTCGACCATCTCGTAGGCCTTTACACCCAGTCGTGTCGCCAGAACACGATCGAATGGCGACGGCGATCCTCCTCGCTGTACGTAGCCGAGTTGAGTGACGCGCGTTTCGATACCAGTACATCGCTCGATCTCGTGGCCGAGGATCGTGCCGATTCCTCCCAAACGATTGTGCTTGTAGATTTGTTCGCGCACGTCGCCATTGAGGAAGTCCTCGTCGGGATGTGGATGCGCGTCTTCCGCAACTACCACTATCGAAAAAGCCCGGCCCTCTTCCTCGCGATGGCGCAGCAATTCACATACTCGTGAAAGTCTGAAGGGACGCTCCGGAACCAATATGACATCGGCTCCGCCCGCGATTCCCCCAAAGGTGGCGATCCAACCGGTATGACGTCCCATCACCTCGACCACCATCACGCGATGATGCGATTCAGCCGTAGTGTGCAAGCGGTCAACCGCATCCGTCACAACCGCAACCGCTGTGTCGAACCCGAATGTAAAATCCGTTCCGCGAATATCGTTATCGATGGTCTTGGGAATGCCGACGATAGGAAGTTTGTGATCTCTCCACATGTCCAGGGCTGCGGAGAGCGTACCGTCTCCCCCTACCACGATCAGGGCATCGAGTCCGAAGCGCTGCCAGTTCTCCTTTAGGCGCGCCAGCGTCTCTTCATCTTTAAGTGGATTGAGCCTCGACGTGCCGAGGATTGTCCCGCCACGAGGTAGGATACCGGTGACTGCAGCGCGAGTGAGGGGCTCAACATCGCCTTCGACGAGGCCGCGCCAGCCGTTCTTGATGCCCAAAACCTCCGAATTACCGGCGATGGCGCGCCGGACCACGGCCCGGATTGCCGCATTGAGGCCGGGACAATCGCCGCCCGCCGTCAACAACCCTACTCGCTTCGCTGTCATAGCAAAATCACCATCACTACACACTCGAGGACAACCGAAACTGCTCATCGTTCGAGCGGGGTTCTTCACTGATTGACTGCCCGCCCGAATCAGGACACTAGCTTAAAAGCCCAATCGTTGCGTTTGGTTGAAAGCAATCTTATAATGCGCGGCCAAAGAGACCCTGTCAAATTTGAAGCTTCGGAGCGCCGCCGCGGTAAACGTGTGCGCCCGCTGGTACCAATTTAGTGTCGATCAACGAGCCGGTCATCCTGAGTGTTGAGACCGCCACCCGTCCGGGAAGCGTTTGTGTGACACGCGGAGCAACACTGCTCGCGTCCCGAACGGGAGACGTGGGAGTGTCGCAATCCAACCTTCTTCTGGACCAGATAGGCGAAGGGCTCGACGAGGCGGGGATCGCGCTAAGGGATGTAGAGTTCTTTGCGGTCGCATGCGGACCAGGCAGTTTCACCGGCATTAGAATTGGCATTGCTACGGTCAAGTCTTTCGCAGCCACATTAGGCCGAAATACGATTGGTATTCAGACGCTGCATGCGATTGCTTATGGGGCCGGCGAATCACCCTGTACAATCGCGTCCATTCCTGCGGGACGTGGCGAGCTATATGCTCAAAGGCTTTCTGTTTCTAACTCGGGCGCAGTAACGCCACTAAGTTCCGCCGTCCACGTAGCTCCGGCAGCACTCCTCCATGAAGCTTCAGCGACACGCAAGCTTGCGTGGGCGGGCGAAGGGGCCCGCATACACCTGGAAGAAATCAAGGCGCGTGCGCAGGCGGAAGGAATACCCTTCGGTATGACGGAGAATCAAACTCCGCGAACGAACGACTCTGAGCAATGGACCATCGTCACCGGTCCATCGACTCTGGCCGTTAGCATCGCCCGCATGGCCGTATCTCGCGTGAACGCAGACGCGGTATGTTTGCCTGAAGAGCTTCGGGCTATTTATGTACGTCCATCGGATGCGGAGATGACCAGACCATGCTGATAGTCGACGCCGAACACGCCGCCATTATCGGCTCAGACTTTTCCATCACTCGCATGACGGAACATGATCTTCTGGAAGTCGTCGAGATCGAAGAAGCGAGTGGCTTGAGCCGATGGGGCTGGGAGGCTTATCACGCCGAACTGCAACAGAAGGGCGGGACTTTGATGTTCGTCGCTTCCGCGGCGAATCCCGCTGCCGGCGTGCGGCTTAGCGGGTTCATAGCTTCTCGACTAATCGGCGACGAATTGCATGTCAACAACGTGGCGGTCCGCGATGCGTATCGGCGGGCCGGAATCGGACGAAAGCTGCTTGAACGCGTCCTTACTGCGGCTCGCAAATCAGGCGCCAGCGCTGCTTTTCTCGAAGTTCGAGCGAGCAACGAAGCGGCCAAAGCGCTCTATTCCCGATGTGGATTCTGCGTCGCCGGACAGAGGCGGAATTACTACTCGGATCCGCCAGAGAATGCGCTTCTCATGCGTCGAATAATCAAGCGGTCGGCTTGATATGTCTGCTCGCTTTGAGCTAACATTTTCGCGCCGAAGCGAAAACCTGTGAGTCACGCGATAGTAGTCGCTAAATGTTCTTTCGCTCAACTCAGCCCGAAGGAGGACTTCCCTAGATGGAAATGGCCAACACGGAAAGCTTAAAGGAGCAGCTGATGACTGACGACCCTGAATTTCGCGAACTGGCACGCGAACATGGTCGTTATGAACAACGCCTGAGCGAGTTGTCCGCGCTTGCGTACCCCAGCACCGAAGAACAGTTGGAAGAAGTCACGTTAAAGAAAAAGAAACTAGCTATCAAAGACCAAATGCATTCGATGATGTTGAAATTCCAGAAGGGCCACGACTGCGGGCACTAAGAAAGTGGCCAGCCAATACAAAAAGGTTCCGCATTGGCGGTGCAACTGAAGCGGGGGCGCGAATCGATTGAGAGCGCCCCCGTTTCCTCCAGAGACGCTATTGCGAAAAGAATCGGCCGAACGTCTGCCTTGAAAAGCGTTGAAGATAGGATAATCGATCGTGGCTCGCGAGGGTCTTCCCTACATACTTGTTCCACTGCTCCTGGCCATCATCCTGCTGTTGGTGGGTTACTGGCCGGTCGCGGTTTTCTTCTTCGCGGTCGCGGCGTTCATGGCCTTCTTCTTTCGCGACCCGAAAAGAGCGGTTCCCAATGATCCGGGTGTGATAGTTTCACCCGCCGATGGGCGGATAACGCGCATTTGCTCCATCGCGCCGGACGATGAAGACTCTGGTGTCATTGTCAGCATCTTTCTTTCGCCGTTGGATGTTCACATCAATCGTTCTCCGATCGCCGGCACCATAACTGACGTGACATATACGCAAGGCAAATTCCTGATGGCTACGAAAGCTGACGCAAGCCTGGTGAACGAACAAAATGCGCTCACCATTCGGGGCCAGCAGCTGACGGTGGTGTGCAAACAGATCGCGGGAGTCCTGGCGCGGCGAATCATCTGTTGGAAGCGGCCTGGAGACGCGGTGGGACTTGGAGAGCGATTCGGGTTAATCAAGTTCAGCTCCAGGACGGACCTCATTCTGCCCTCGAACGTGAAGTTGGAAGTGAAGCAGGGGATGCGTGTCAAAGGCGGCGTTACGGTCATAGGGAGGATTGTCTGATGTCAGGCATTGCTTCCCAGAAGAACGAAAACCCCGAGCGTCGTGGGATCAAGAAGGGACTGTACATCATCCCTTCGGCTTTTACTGCGGCAAACATCGGAATGGGGTTCTATGCCGTGATGGCAGCGCTTCGCGGGTTTCAGCTCGTCGATGGGGGGTCCTCTTCGGACCTTCAAAGGGCGGCGGAGCTTTTCGATAATGCTGCCAAAGCAATCTGTTGGGCAGTGCTGTTTGACATGTTGGACGGCCGAATAGCACGAATGACGAAGACAACTACAGAGATCGGAGTCCAGTTTGATTCAATTGCCGACGTCCTCACTTTTGGAATAGCGCCGGCCGTGCTGGCGTACGCGTGGGGGTATGGTTCAGCGTTCATTGAGGGAAGCTGGCCGCACAAGCTGGGATGGTTTCTCTCCTTCATGTACCTGATGTGCGGGGCGTTCCGCCTTGCGCGCTTTAATGTTCAGGCGGCGCGACCGCGAATCCTCGCTGCCGGTACTGCCAAAGTCGATAAGAAGAATTTCGTAGGATTGCCAATTCCGCCGGCCGCTGCTCTCATAGCAGCGATTATCCATTTCGCTCCTAAACCTCTGCTTCAGTATGAATCTAAGTATGCGGCGCTCTATAGCGGGCTGCTCATGGCGCTGGTCGGTTGCCTCGGAGCGTTAATGGTGAGCCCGATTCGCTACTCGAGCTTTAAGACCGTCGGAACAAGCGGACGAAGCACTCGCTTGGCGATCCTGTTCATAGCCGCGGCGGGAATGCTGATTTATCTCTTCTCAGAATACGCGCTGCTCGCGTTGGCTGCGTTGTACGTTGTGCATGGTTTGATCATGCGGATTGGGAATCTCTTCCGCCGGCGTAGCGTGCAGGAGACGTGAGGATCCCCGGCTACCCGCTATCTGATTTTAGTCAGGGTGAGCGAACGCTACCAAGCCATGACGGGTCGTAACCATTAGAATCTTTCCCGCGGCGATAGGCGCAGCCGTGATACTGTTCTCTTCGCCAAGTGGCAGGATATTTATCTGTTTACCGTCAGCCACGTCGAGCACCACCGCGACTGAAGTGGAGAGCGCAGTGAACAGCGCTCCATCAGTTGCGGTCAATGGTTCCGCGGCAACCCGACCCGCCAATTGCCGTTTCCAGAGCCGATCCCCATTCCTGAACAAGAGGCAATAGACAAAATTATCGAGCGAGACCGCCAGAATACCTGAAGGCGTCTCAGTGACCGTTTGCACGCTTCCACCGGTTCTTCGGCGCCAACGCAGTCGCCCGTCTGATTCTCTTAACGCATAAACGTAACCATCGTTTGAGCCGAAATAGACGACGCCGTCAACCACCGCTGCTCTCCCATGGATCGCGCCATGACTTCGGTACTTCCAATAGACCCGTCCGGTCTTCGCATCCAGTGCGTATAACGAGCCGTCGTCGCTCCCGATGTAGAGTTTTGCGCCATAGATCGAGGGATGGGAAGAGAATGGAGCGCTGTGCTGCATAATCCAAACGACATCGCCGGTCCTTTTTTTGATTGCGTATACTCGCCCGTCAGCCGAGCCGCCATACAAGTTCTCGTCACTGGCGATTAGATAGCCTTGGATCGGCATTGGGAGTGTGCGCATCCAGCTTGTAATCCCTCCCTGGCGTCCCAGAGCACGTAAGGCACCATTGGCGCGCGATGGAAGCTTCTCGCCCCCCGACTCAGAAGCTACGAAGACAGCCCGCTCGTCTGCAGTCGGAGAAGCTGAGAGTTCACCTCCGATGTCTGTCTTCCAAACCAACTCACCTGTGGCTGCGTTGAGAGAAAGCAGCAACCCGGAAGCGAGAGGTAAATAGACGCGCTGGCCATCGGTGGTCGGTGTCAGATTTGTGGTAAGGTCCGATTCATAGGTCCATCGTGTTGTCAGCGGTAGAGAGAGAGCGAGCTCGTCTGCAGCGGATCGTCGTGCTCGCACCGCGGTTGAACCCGAAGTGGTGGGAAACGGTGACAGCACGGAAAGAGAACATCCGAAGATTAATATAGCGTTTTTGATTCTAATGGTCATACTCGGTTTAGTCGCGACCATATCCTCAAAACTCTGTCGCGTTGTTCATCCGAAGATTCATTCGTATAATTTGAGCTCTTATCTGGAGCGGGTTTGGTAAGACGTCTGAGGACCCGCTGGGGTTTATTAATTTGGCTAAACAGAATCAGCATCAAACCGTCATTGTTCTGGATTTCGGTTCTCAATATACACAATTAATCGCCAGGAGGGTGCGAGAGGCGGGTGTATATTGTGAGATCCTGCCTTTCAACACGTCCGCGGAAGTCGTTCGCTCAAGGAACCCGCTTGGACTGATCCTGTCGGGTAGCCCCGCCTCTGTCTATTCCGCGGACGCACCTCGACCCGATCATCATCTGTTGGAGACGATAGGCTGTCCAGTTCTTGGGATTTGTTATGGCTTGCAGGTGATCGCCCAGGACCTCGGCGGCGAAGTCCAGCCCTCGCAGAGCCGTGAATATGGCTATGCACGCTTGAGTATCCTCGAGCCTGATAGCCCACTCTTTGCGGGGCTGCCTCGAGAACTCGACGTCTGGATGAGCCATGGGGACCACGTAACAACCGCGCCTCCGGGATTCGTGGTTACGGCACGCACCGCCGATGCTCTCAACGCTTTCGAGAATCCAGGCAAGCGAATCTACGGCCTGCAGTTCCATCCCGAGGTGGCCCACACTCCAATGGGCGCTCAGGTTCTGACAAACTTTCTGATGCTCGTGTGCGGTTGCGAAGGGGACTGGACCCCTTCGGCGTTCATCAATGAGCAGATAGAAAGAATCCGTCGGCAAGTTGGGGACGAGGATAAAGTGATCTGTGGAATCTCCGGTGGAGTTGACTCGGCCGTTGCGGCTGCGCTGGTTGGGCGTGCAATCGGCGATCGTCAGATCTGCGTCTTCGTAGACAACGGCCTCTTGCGTGAAGGTGAGTTCGAGCAGACAACCGCGGTGTTAAGGCAACGCATGAACTTAAACCTTCACGCGATTGACGCGGAGGAGCAGTTTCTGGACGCGTTGCAGGGGATCACGGATCCGGAGCAGAAGCGGAAGATCATTGGCAGAATCTTCATAGAAGTCTTTGAACGCCAGGCGCGGGAATTTGGAGGTGTCAAGTTCCTGGTTCAGGGAACTCTGTATCCTGACGTGATTGAGTCCGTCTCAGTTCGAGGACCCTCTGCCGCGATCAAGAGCCATCACAATGTTGGTGGCTTGCCGGAAAAGATGAATTTACAACTCATCGAACCGTTAAGGGAGTTGTTTAAGGATGAAGTCAGGCGGATAGGACGGGAGCTTGGAGTGCCGGATGAGATTCTCACCAGGCATCCCTTTCCCGGGCCGGGCTTGGCAGTACGGATAATCGGAGACGTCTCTAAGGCAAACGTTCAACTTCTCCGCGCGGCGGACCGAATTTTCGAAGAAGAGATTCGGCGCTTCGATCTGTACGATTCGATTTGGCAGAGCTTTGCCGTGCTCTTGCCAATCTCGACGGTGGGAGTGATGGGCGATGAGCGCACGTACGAAAAGGTAATAGCGCTTCGGGCGATCACGAGCGTGGATGGCATGACCGCCGACTGGGCCCGGCTTCCACACGACGTGCTAGCGCGGGTCTCGACTCGCATTGTCTCTGAGGTTCGAGGAATAAATAGAGTGGTTTATGACATCAGCTCCAAACCGCCGAGCACGATCGAATGGGAGTGAATGGACTTTGGAAGGCTTGATCCCATGGAGGCCCACTTCGACGACAGTAGTTAAACTATAAGATGAGGTATGGTGACTGATCATCGTTGAATAAGGGTCTAAAGCCACGGCTGGACGCCATGAGAGCACTATCATAAAATTAATGGACTCCGACGCGGAAGTTAATGTACTACTTTTAAGTATGAGACCGGTAGAACTACCCAAAGAGGGCGGCTGAGTTTCGCGAAACAGTTCGTCCGAAACCATAGAGGAAAGCATAACCAGACTAATGCCTGACACAAACCAACCCCAGGGACAATCTTCGACCGGCGGAGCCGAAGCGGGCGCCAAGAGCGCAATGGAACGCGTTCAGTTGGCTCGGCACTCTGATCGACCATACACCACGGACTTTATTGAGAAGTTGTTTCAGGACTTTTCAGAGCTCCACGGAGACCGGCGATACGCCGATGACCCGGCAATCATATGCGGAGTCGCCTCGTTTCACGGAATACCGGTGGCAGTGATCGGTCACCAAAAAGGCAGAGACACCAAGCAGCGTCAGTACCGGAACTTTGGAATGCCGAAACCGGAAGGCTATCGAAAGGCCATTCGGACGATGCAGCTAGCCGAGAAGTTCGGTCGTCCCATACTAACGTTTATCGATACACCTGGCGCATACCCGGGAATAGACGCCGAAGAGCGCGGCCAGGCCGAAGCAATCGCAAATAACCTGAGAGAGATGGCGAAGCTTCGCGTGCCCATTATCGCGACTGTGATTGGCGAAGGCGGATCGGGTGGAGCGTTGGCAATAGGCATCGCGGACCGAGTGTTGATGCTGGAGAATGCAGTCTACTCGGTCATCACACCCGAGGGTTGCGCGGCGATACTGTGGAAAGATGTGGCAGAGGCCGAGCGCGCCGCCGCAAGTCTGCGATTGACCGCTCAGGATCTGCTGGCGGAAGGATTGATAGATGCCATCGTTCCCGAACCGCCTGAAGGCGCTCATGCAAACCATGAAGACGCGGCGCAAATACTTGACGCAGTACTTAAGGAAAATCTTACGGCACTGATGGCAACCGCGGCAAAGCCTCGATTGGCAGAGCGCTACCGTAAGCTACAGGCGATCGGGAAGTGGGGAAGTCTCGTCTCGTGAGACCTGCGATCGTCTCGGAGCTTCAGGTTTTACTTTGGATGTCGGTGTGCCGACAAACTTCATCAAAGTTCAGAAGGGAATGTCATCATCCGATACTTCAGGTTCAGGCGGCCTCTGTCCAGCGGGAGATGATGGTCTCGTGCCCCCGGAGCCTTCATCACCGCGGCCGCCGCCTATGAAGTGCAAATCGCTGGCATTGACTTCAAGGCTTTGTCTCTTGTTGCCCTCTCGATCGGTGTACTCATCCAGCCGCAGTCTTCCTTCAATATAAACCGGACGGCCTTTTGTTAAGTACTGCGAAGCTGTTTCAGCTTGCCTCCCCCACAAAGTGACGCGAAACCAGGTAGTAATGTCCTGCATTTCGCCTGCGCGGTCCTTCCGTTTTTCGTTCGTGGCGACAGTAAAGCTACAGACAGGCGTGCCTTGCGGTGTGTAACGCAATTCCGGATCTCGTCCGAGGTTTCCGACCAGGATGATCTTATTAAAAGACATGATTGGAGTCTCCGTTTACGTGGGTTCTTTTGTTGGGGCTTAAGAGTTGAGCGATACTACTCGGGCATGATCGAGCGGTCAAGTCCTTAATTTGCTCATCGGCACTGGGCTTAACTTATACATTAAACCTATCTCCTCAACTTCATCATTACTGGAACCGGGCTTCAGCACATTGGCGGGGGCCTTCACCCGGGGGCCGGCCTCTTGACGGCAATTTCAACCTGAAGTGACGTGCGCCCTCGCTCCCTCGATCGCACACTCGCTGGTGATACCTGCTCAGCGCGCTTTCAGAGTCTACCTATCGCAGCAAACCTTGTTCAGAGGTTTCTGAAGCGTGTCTTGCAGCGAAACTGACCTCAGTACGCCTTTGGAAGAAGTCTGAACAAAGCCAATGATTTCTGATACACTCCCCGCTAACGAAAATATTGGAGATAGTGCAAGGAATGAAAGCCTCGGTCCATATAGAAACCATGGGTTGCCAGATGAATGTAGCGGACACGGAACGTGCCGTTACATCGTTGCGAGCTGCGGGCTATCGCCTCGAAGAGTCTGCGCAGCTGGCGGATGTGGTCCTCTTTAATACGTGCTCAGTCCGTGCCCGGGCGGCGCAAAAGGTCTTCAATCGAATCGGCGAAGTAAGGAAGTCCAGAAATGGAAATGATCCGATTTTTGGAGTGATGGGCTGTGTCGCGCAGTTGGAGGGCCCCGCGCTATTCGATCGTACTTCGAAGATCGACATGGTGGTGGGCACGCAGGCGACGGACCGTTTACCTGCCATGGTCGAGAGGGTCTTCAGCGGAGAAGAAGAGGTTATCGACCTGGGAGGGCGTGCCGATGATGAATTTTGGCGAGTCGCACCTACGGCCCGGCACTCGCCGTACGTAGCATTCGTTCCAATAATTGAAGGCTGCAACAAGTTCTGCACCTATTGCATAGTTCCGTTCTCCCGCGGCCGGGAGAAGAGCCGCCTCGCGTCTGACATCATCGCGGAAGTCCATCGCCTACGAGACGAAGGATATCGCGAAGTGCACTTGATCGGTCAGAATGTGAATAGCTATAGACCCCGCAGCGAGCAGGGGCTGGAGGGTTTCGTGGGAGCGACGCCGTTTTCTCGACTTCTTCGCTCAGTCGCCGCCACTGGAGTAGAACGTATCAAGTTCACCACATCCTTCCCTCGCGATTTCCACGCCGATATAGTTGCAGCCATCGATGAGAACGAAAATCTTTGCAACTGGGTACATCTTCCTGTCCAGTCAGGCAGCGACCGCGTCTTGCGTGCAATGCGCCGAGGATACAAGCGGGACGATTACTTGCGCAGAGTTGAATCCATTAAGAGTGCGAGCCGTAAAATGGCCTTGACCAGTGACGTGATCGTGGGCTTCCCCGGTGAAACAGCGGATGACTTCGAGCAGACAATGAGCTTAGTGGCTCGATGCCAATATGATAGCCTCTACATCTTCAAGTATTCTCCAAGGCCTGGCACACCGGCATTCGGCCTCGCCGATGAAGTGTCTGAAGATGAGAAACGAGAACGCTTTCTCGCATTGGACCTGCTTCAAAAAGAGGCGCAGCGTCGAGTCTACGATGACTACATCGGCCGCGACGTACGAGTTTTGGTGGAAAAGGCCAGCGCGAGGTCGGCACAGGATATGACAGGGCACTCGACCTGTCACAAGGTGGTGAATTTTCGTGGACACGGTTCATTGGCCGGGGAAGAGGTCGCGGTCACAATTACTGCCGCGAAACCAAATAGTCTGTATGGAGTAGCGAAAACGGGACTGAGTCTCTCTTAGCAAAACGGACGAGGTACTACCATGGAGATAGAGGTTAAGATCCGCGCGCTGATGATGGATCCCAATAGCGGAACACCGATTATCATCCTTAAGGATGTTAACAGCGAAACGATGCTGCCGATCTGGGTGGGAGCTTACGAGGCAAATGCGATCGCGCTCGAGATCGAGAAGATCGCTCCCCAGCGTCCAATGACGCACGACCTGCTGCGAAACCTGATTGTCGAGATGGGGGCCCAGGTCAACCGTGTTGTGGTGACAGAATTACGCGACAACACGTTCTTTGCTATCATCGAAATGAACGCGTCAGATGGGACCCCAATGATGTTGGATTCGCGACCGTCGGACGCTATCGCTCTCGCTCTGCGCGCAGACTGTCCCATATTTGTGGATATGGACGTGGTGAGCGCTTCCCGCAATACAGTATCAAGCGGACCGGAAGACGCCGGCGAAGCAGATATCGAAGAGGAGGAGGAGTGGCCTGACGTGATCGGGGAAGTCGGCGACCTCCCGATGTAGCGGTCGTTCGCGAGCCCTCGAAGCTCACCTAAGATCCGTATGATCATTGCAATCGCAAATCAAAAAGGTGGGGTAGGGAAGACGACCACTGCCATCAATCTGGCGGCAGCATTTGCCCGCCGCGGTAAAAGAGCTTTATTGCTGGATCTCGATCCTCAGGCAAACAGCTCGATCTCATTTCTTAATCCCCAGACAATCGACTTTTCCGCTTACGAGTTGATGATGGACGGCAGCGGTAGCGCGGACCGCAGCATCTATCCTACCTCGGTCAAAGGTCTGGACATCATCCCCGCACGCATTAGCCTGGCGAAATTAGAATCCAAGCTGGTAGGAGATTTTGACGCTCCATTTAGATTGAAAGATCGATTGGAGTCGCTGCGCTCGCAGTATGAAGTTATCGTGATCGACACTCCGCCAACCCTCGGATTGATTACCGTCAACGCGCTGGTGGCAGCCAGTCATGTGCTGATTCCCATTCAATCGTCTTACTTTGCGCTGGAGGGAACTGATGATCTGCTCGAAACGATCGAGAAGGTCAAGGCACGTCCCAATCCCAATTTGGCGGTGATCGGTGTGCTGGTGACGTTGCACGACAAGCGGACGACGTTGGCGCGCGAGGTTTACGAGCAGATTCGCCGGGTCTTTGGTGTGCAGATGTTCGATACCGTTATTACGAGAAGCGTGCGGCTGGAAGAATCGCCGGCGTACAAAGAATCGATTTTTACGTTTGCGCCGAATTCTTCCGGTGCCACTGAATACGCGAAGCTTTGCGAAGAGGTGATCAGCCGTGTCTAAACGAGGACTTCCGTCAGGATTGCGGATGCGTCACGATTCGCATTACGTCGAAGAGTTGGCGCAGCATCGTCCTACGCCGATTGGACGAATGATAGCTGTAGACCGACTAGATCCGAACCCCGAGCAACCTCGCGTGGAGATAGGAGATCTCGAGGAGCTCACTGCATCCATCAAAGAGAAAGGCGTGCTCGAGCCGCTGCTTGTTAAACCTTCAAAGGTGAGCGGACGCTGGATGATCATCGCAGGCGAGCGAAGATGGCGCTCAGCTCGCGAAGCCGGTGTACGGGAGGTGCCGTGCATTGAGATGGACGTGGACGACCGCGCCGTCGCCGAAATCGCGCTCATAGAAAACATGCAGCGCAAGGACCTCACACCGTGGGAAGAGGCCGACGGGCTGCGCGCTCTCTGCGAGAAGTTCGGCTATACCCATGATGAAGTTGCGCGCAAGGTCGGCAAGAGCCGCAGTACGGTCACCGAAGCGTTATCACTCGCCATGCTCCCGCAGGATATTCGGGAACAATGCCGGCGCGCCGAAATAAATTCCAAGTCCCTACTCCTCCAAATCGTTCGTCAGCCTGATGACGCTTCCATGCGAAAGATCACCGAGGAGATTGTCTCCAGAGGCATGACCAGAGACGACGCGCGAGAATCGAGGCGAAGACGCGAAGGTCCACGCATCGGCGCCTCAACCGAGCCTTATGTTTTCCGTTATGCGTCGCCTAACAAGGAATTCAAGCTCGAACTTCGCTTCCGCCGCTCGAGCGTTGAGAACGACGATATCGCGGGCGCTTTGCGCGAGGCGATAGGGAAGATAGAAGAGAATTCGGGCTTGGGCGAAGCTGAGGACTAGGTGGTTGATTGGAGTATTCGCGTACGCTTAAGAGCGAAGAGACTCCTTACGTCGCTTTTCAGCAGCAGCGCGCTTCTGCAGCGAACGTCCCCATCTCTCAAATGTAGGCTGGAATGGTTTGAAGATTTTGGAGCGAACCGTATGTTGTCGTTCGTGCCATATACGCAGGTACTTGTCTGTGTACGCGCGAACGGAGGGTTCTATCTGCCCTCGCTTCACCGAGTGCTTGAGCGTCAGATAATAGTGTTGGCCCACTAGTGAAAATATTATCGCTGCGAGATTTCCTCGGAACGAAAGTCTTGGCAGGATCCGTTTGGTGAGTGACTTTCCTCTGGGGATCAGAACGCCAACTGCTACTTCAAGCCAGGCTGCCTGAGCGCCCTGCTTAGGATGATAGAGACCGGGAAGGTCTGTTTTCTGATCCAAATTCTTGAGACGCGGGTTACTGATACGATCGACGAGTCGAATTCGGTCAAGTCCTCTCACATGTTCGCGCGGAAGACAGCCTAACAACCCCTCTATCCAGACCTTTGATTTCCCAGGAACCTTTACGCCGGTATCGACTTCAATCTTGATCGCCATAACTCAGTGTGAACTCCCTGCAAGCGTCCCGATACTCTAGGGGATTATCCGTGGCGGGTCAAGAATGCTCCTTGAGCAAGCATTAAGAAACTCACATCGAGCTTTGAACCAGAGTCCTTTTTTCAATTGCAACCGCGCTTGATTGAACCTAGAATCGCGTCAGCCCAGATCAAGGCGGTCCAATAGTTTGGCCGGGATTCGACTGTCCAGATTCATTTTTCGCCGCACTCTAGATTGAACCTGGATGGATTCTCGCTCTCCCGCGAGAACTGGCAACCCTCCGCGCCGCTCATGGCAGAAAGTGAGAGCACTTACGATGCGGTTGTTCTCCCGCTTTACACAGTGGTTCTCCGATAATCATCCGTTCCGAGGTGGATCGAAGAGGCTTCGCGTGCCAAGTGACCCACTGCGGCTTCTTCACGATACCAGGCATGATCCAGCGGGTCTCCGCCTTCCGCTTCCAATTAGTCGCACACGGTGCTTGTCGACGCTCGCAAATAAAACGCGATCGCACTGGAGGGCGGCCGGTCTCCCATATATCAAGAGCAGCCGATGACGCCCGAAATTTCTATGGCGGGTTCATATGACTACGGTCTGGTCGCCTTTTCAATTCTGATCGCAACGCTGGGGTCGTACGCCACAATCGATCTCGCCGGACGAGTAAGGGCAACGCAAGGTGGAGCACGTTTATCGTGGCGCATCGGCGGCGCCACAGCGATGGCGATCGGCACCTGGGCAATGCACTACACCGGCATGCTCGCATTCCACCTGCCAGTGCCGATAAGCTACGACTGGCGCACGTCTTTGCTATCTTTCCTGCCTAGCCTTCTTGCTTCTGCCGTCGCGCTGATCGTCGTCATCCGCCCGAAGATGGAATTTCCACGGGCTTTCCTCGGCTCTGTCTTTATGGGCGGGGGCATCGCCGGGTTGCATTACACCGCCATGGCGTCCATGCGGTTTCAGGGAATGGAACGATACTCCGCGGTGCTGGTAACTCTTTCGGTGCTGCTGGCAATGGTTTTCTCTCTGCTGTCTATATGGCTGACGACTACTTTTCGGCAGGGACCGCGCGGATGGAAGGTGCGGAAGCTTGGCAGCGTGATTTTGATGGGGACGGCCATCTGGGTGATGCATTACACGGGCATGGCCTCTGCCAGCTACATCGAGTCTGCCACAGCGCCAGACCTATCACACACCGTAAAGATTTCTTCGCTGGGCGCCTTCGGCATTGGTGCTGTCGCCCTGACGGTGCTTGCTGTAGCCCTGGTTACTTCATCGGTGGATCGCCTTCAAAAGCAACGAGCACTTCTTGATGAGTTGTTCGAACAGGCCCCGCAGGCCATCGTCTTGATGAGCAGGGACTACAGGATCGTCAGAGTGAACAGGGAGTTCACTCAGCTCTTCGGGTATAGCCCCGAGGACGCTTTAGGCAAACTGCTCCGGGAACTGATCGTGCCCGAGGACTCGGAAGAAGTAGTCGCAAATTCCAGCGAGATCCCCGAGCGCGCGGAGCGAGTCGAGGCGGAGGCCGTCCGCCGGCGCAAAGATGGCGGCCTCCTATATGTTTCGATAGTGCACGTTTCCGTCTCCTTACCGGGCGGGCAGGTGGCGAGATATGCGATCTATCGGAATGTTACGGAGCGCAAGCGGGCGGAAGAGGCCCTACGGCAGGCCCAGGCGCGCATCGAATCTGTTTTGAAGAGTGTCGCCGATATCCACATTCTCTTCGATCGAGAGTGGCGTTACCTCTACGTCAATGACGCTGCGGTGCGCGCTATTGGCCGACCCCGTGAACAGATCCTTAGCCGCACCCTGTGGGAGTTATTTCCGGATATCGAGGGCACCGAACTGGGCCGCCAGTATCATCGAGCAATGGATGAACGTGTCTTCGTGGCTTTTGATTTCTATTATCAAACCCTGGATAGATGGTGGGAGAATCGTTTTTATCCGGCGCCCGAGGGCCTGTCCGTCTTCGCCACCAATATTACTGAGCGCAAGCAGGCTGAGATTGAGCTTAAAGCGACATCAGAACGGTTGCGAGCTCTCTCGGCAAGCCTTCAATCCGCGAGGGAGGAGGAAGGTGTGCGCATCGCGCGCGAAATCCATGACGAACTGGGGACTGCGTTGACCAGTTTGAGATGGGAGCTGGAGAGCGTGGACAAAGGCCTTTCAGCGATCTGTGAACCGACCAAGCTTGGTGCCTTGCGCGAGCGGATTGATGCCATGCTGAAATTGATTGACTCAACCGTCAGCGCCGTTAGAAGAATCTCTTCTGAATTGCGGCCCACCGTGCTTGATGATCTTGGATTGATGGAAGCGATCGAATGGCAGGCCCAGCAGTTTCAGTCTCGTACAGGTATATTGTGCGAATGCGACTGCAATGAGGTAGCAGTTGCGCTCACCAGGGACCAATCAACGGCGATCTTTCGTATCTTTCAGGAGACACTCACGAACATCTTGCGCCACGCAGCGGCCACGGTCGTTAAGGTTACGGCAGAGGTTCGCGATGGCCAGTTCGTGTTATCGGTTACTGACAACGGAAGAGGAATCACCGACGACGAGATTGCCGGATCACACTCCCTCGGACTTCTCGGCATGCGAGAACGGGCCCACCTCTCCGGTGCACGCATCGAGTTCGCACGAGCTGACGAGAGAGGAACGGTTGTCACTGTTCGGGTGCCAATGCAGATTGATTTGCCGGGTGAAGTGGTATAATCGCCATGGTCCCTTTCAGAACCCGGTTTCGCTTGAACTCTCTTCACGGAGCCTCTGCGTGCAATGAAAAACATCCTCCTGGTAGAGGACCATGCCGTCGTCCGCGAGGGCCTGAAGAAAATGCTCGAACAGCCTGGGGTCACGTCGTTCGGCGAAGCCGCTACGGGCGCCGAAGCGATGCGGCTTTTCCGTGGGAAACGCTGGGACATCGTGGTACTGGACATTTACCTCGACGGCAGGAGCGGCCTCGAGGTTTTGAAGGAGTTGAAACAGATCAGCCCCAAACTTCCGGTGTTGATCCTCAGCATGCACTCGGAAGAACAGTACGCCCGTCGGGCTTTCAAGGCGGGCGCCTCGGGATACGTAACAAAGGATAGCCCGCGCTCCGTGCTGATCGAGGCCGTGAATAAGGTAATTGGGGGCGGTAAGTACGTCAGCCCAACCCTGGCCGAGAACCTTGTCATAAATCTGGATCTAGACATAGATCGGCCGCTCCATGAATTGCTTTCCGATCGCGAGTTTGAGGTGATGACGCACATTGCCTCAGGCAAGACAGTTGGAGAGATCGCCGTACTACTCTCACTTAGCGATCGAACCATCAGCACGTACCGCGCACGCATCTTAGACAAAATGGGCATGAAGACCAGCGCGGAACTAACGCACTATGCCATTCAGAACAAACTTGTGGATTGATCCTGAGCGTAGCCTCACCAATCGCCCTCAGGCCTCCCCTCCCGTCCGATAGGGCCAGGTATGCGGATCGCGCCGTGAACCCTGTAGTGCAAACCACGACATAGCTATCAGGGAAACCTGTACACAAGAATCACGATTATCCTGATAGTCATCCACAGCCCTACCTCTGTATCTTGATACCGAGGATGAAAAAGTCGTGGATGTAGTTCGCTTGGCGGTGCCACGCGGGTGTCGACGTGTACCAAAATTCCAATCCTCAGGAATTCGTTTGCCCCAAGCTGCTTGGGGACTGGAAATCAATCAAGGTGTCAGTGACCATTATCGGCGCGTCTAAGGAACTCGCCCAATCCTTTAATCGAAGAACATGGAGAACCGCATGATCTTGCTGGTGGACGACGATCCCAGCGATGAGGCCCGAATACGACAGTTGCTCAAGCAGATCAAACTCGAAAACGAAATCGTGGTCGTTCGGAATGGGACAGATGCACTCGATATTCTTTTCGGTGCAGCCGTAGTTGCCGGGAGTAAAAAGCGCGTAGCTACTCAACTAGTTCTGCTGAGCCTGACGCCGCCCCACTTCGATGGTCTGGACTTCCTGCGCAAGATGCGAGCGAACGTGCGCACGTGGCAACTTCCGGTGGTGGTCTTTAGCTCTTCAAGCGAAGACGAGGACCTACTCAATGGCTATAATCTGGGCCCCATTGTCTATCTCCGCAAACCGGTTGACTTTGAAAAATTACTTAACGCAATTAAGAAGTTGGGCCTCGAGTCGATCGCTGTGGATTCAAGGGCAAGAGTTCTAATCGTGGACGACCATGACTTGGTCAGGGAGGGCTTGAAAAAGATACTAGAAGAACTAAGCGGTGCTGTAGCTTTTGGCGAAGCCAGCACCGCTTCTGAGGCGCTTAGGCGTGCTGTGGAGCAAAACTGGGACGTCGCGCTCCTGGATCCGTCTCTCGAAAACAGAAGAGGACTGGAGGTTTTGAAGGACCTCAAGAGGATTAGACCGCAGCTTCCCATTCTGATAGTTAGTACGCGGTCAGAGGAGCACCTTGCTAGACGGGCCTTTAAGGCGGGCGCAGCAGGCTACCTGACAAAAGACAGCCATCGTTCAGAATTCGTCAAGGCAGTCAACAATGTCCTCGCCGGGGGAAGGTACATCAGTCCGCTACTCGCTGAGAAACTCGTCATCGGTCTTGAGAGAGGCACCGATCGTCCTCCCCATGAAGCGCTGTCCGACCGTGAGTTTGAAGTGCTGCAACTGATCGCCTCCGGGAAAACCGTCAAAGGGATTGCCTCATTGCTAAACCTGAGCGATCGCACGATCAGCACATATCGCGCACGCGTGCTTGCGAAGATGGAGATGAAGACGAACGCGGAGCTTACTCACTACGCTATCCGGGAGAAACTAGCAGACTGACGGCGCTCGTCGGAACATGCATAGAATCGTCGATCTTCGGCCTATGCAAAACCTCTTGAAAGCTCCGAGAATCACGATTCTGAACCACAAGTGTGGACATCTGTAGGACGAACACCTACAACTTCTTCTCTTTACCCCCGACGCGAGAATCAGCAATAGCCTGACATTTTATCAGCCCGATAATCTGTATGCTTAACAGGAGCGCGCTGGAAGCCCGAATAGCAGTCGGTGCGGTGGGGAGATTTGGGGGCGAACACCTTGCCGCACGGTCACGATCCGGAGTTGCCGATGACATACGGATCGTGAGAAGGAGATGGGAACGAAGTCCTGGCAGGCTCACGTTTCCATCTCCTTCGGGTCATGCGATCCACACTCTTAGGCACATAGACTCCAGCGCCTGAGCATAATCTCGGCTCACCTTCAGAAGGCAGTTAATCCATGAACTCGGAGAGCGAACCCACGGCCTCGGAGAAACCAATCCTCGCCCACATCCAGTACCGAACTGTTCGATTACGTGAGGGGCGAAGAGCGCGTCGAATGGGTTCGCCTGCCGGCGGGCCACCGCTAAACCAGGAGCGTAGTCGAAAATCCTTTTTGGGAAAGTCCATCGCTGGCCCGCTCGCTGATGCGATGCGGCCAGGGGAGGCGAGATGTAGGAGAGGAGTATCGCGTGGTAACTGATTACAAGACGCTGTACGAGCAGATCAAGGCGTCCATCAAAGATCACTTGGTCGATGCGGATGCGTTACCTCCCAATAGCGAGCTCCCAAAGCTTGCAGGGGAAATCACTCAGGTGGTCTTTGCCGAGCTGAACAGGTCCGGGCTAACCGAAGACGCGTTCAATAGTCGCTGGACCAGGGA
This sequence comes from Acidobacteriota bacterium, assembly GCA_032160165.1. Lineage (GTDB taxonomy): Bacteria > Acidobacteriota > Blastocatellia > Pyrinomonadales > Pyrinomonadaceae > QHXM01. Next base: position 13,521 of record JAVHWA010000092.1, on the reverse strand, counting down.
AGTACCCCAGTTCGACAGCCGTGGCAAATCGTAGCGGAGATCACTGGCTTCCGCCGTAACTGCGATGCGGCCAATACGGTGAAGTACATCGGGGTAAAGAAGGGGAAGGCTGAGTTCTGTCCTTAAACCGGGGACAGCCATTATCACAAGGCGCTTCCCGTAGTCCGGCACAGAGAAGCCACGTATGAGTAAACTCGCCCGCCAGAAGAACCACCTCTCGAAAGGCTCGCTCAGCGTTTACCCCGGCTGGTTGTCGGCTTCTGATTGTCTGACCCTCCAAGTCCTCACAGGTCGCCCTTATTGATCGGCATTCTGGGGCTAATCATCCTGGACGTGCCGGCTAGAGGCGGTTGTTCCGCAGCAAGATCGAGGGGCTGCGTTGCAATCGAGTGTCGAGCACACGAGAAGTCGACAGGGCCTAAAACTTTCGACTCGAATGCCAGTGGATTGACTGAAGCGTGAACGTACAAGAGGAACAATCTGAAACGACAACGGTGGCGAGAGAGAGCGCCCTTTTGAGTTCCCCCGTGGGAAAGATAATTGTCGTCGACGATGAGCCGGAGTTGAGAAAGATCCTGGTCCAGTCGCTTTCCGAACAGGGCTTTGAGGTAACTGAGTGTCCCGGTGGAGCTGAGGCCCTGGCAGAGCTGCGGAAGAAAGAATTCGATCTCCTTCTAACCGACCTGATGATGCCGGAAATGGACGGCATCCGGCTGCTTGAGGCCGCTCTTAAGATTGATCCGAATCTCATCGGCATAGTGATGACCGGACAAGGGACGATTCAGACGGCGGTCGACGCCATGAAGTTGGGTGCATTCGATTACGTGTTGAAGCCCTTTCGACTTCAAGGCGTGATGCCGGTTCTGACCCGGGCGATCAACACCAGGCGTCTGCGGATGGAGAATCTGCAACTTCGCGAGACGGTTGCCATCTACGGTTTGTGCCAGACAATCGCCTTTACGCTTGACACGCAGACGGTGCTCAGTCGGTTAGCCGACGCGGCCTTGCAGCAAAGCGACGCAGACGAGATCTCTATTCTTTTACCCACAAGAGATGGCACTGAACTCTACGTTGCCGCCGTGCGAGGAAACAAACGCGAGCGGTTGCTCGGGGAAAGGATCCCGCTACAAGAAAGCATTTCAAGCTGGGTGGCAAGGGAACGCACGCCGCTGATTCTGAATGGCGAGGTTAATGACGAGCGATTCGTGGCGCTTTGGCCGCGATCGGATATTCGCTCTGCGGTGTCTGTTCCAATGCAGGTTGCGAACAAGTTGGTTGGCGTCATCAATCTCAACGTCACAAGCCGCTTACGCCCTTTCACTCTGGGACAGATGAAAGCGCTGAGTATTCTGGCCAGCACCGCGGCTGCGGCGCTCGAGAGCGCATCGTTATATATGCAGGTCCAGAATGCGGAGGAGAATTATCGATCGATCTTCGAAAACGCCGTCGAGGGAATCTTCCAGGCCACTCCGGAAGGAAAGTTCCTCAAAGTGAACCCCTCGATGGCCCGGATCCTGGGTTATGAGTCGCCTGCCGAGATCGTCGACACGATCACCGAGGTGACTACTCAACTATACGTGCACCCCGAGGACCGAACGGAAGCTGCTCGGCTGCAAAACGAACGCGGGTTCTTACAGGGATTCGAATTTGAGGCTTACACCAAGGACCGCACGAAGATTTGGTTGTCGCTCAACCGACGCAGCATTCGGGACGAACACGGTGTGGAGCTTTATCGCGAAGGAAGCATTGAAGACATAACTGAACGGAGAGATGCCGAAACAGCTCTCCGTGACAGCGAAGAACGCTATCGAGGCTTCGTCGAGAACGCGCACGACCTCATCTATTCTCATGACCTTCAGGGCAATTACACCTCTGTCAACGCGGCTGGCGAACGAATGACGGGTTACACGCGCGCAGAAGTGCTGCAACTCAATATCGCACAGACAGTCGCGCCCGAATATTTGCAAAAAGCTCGAGAGATGCTCGGGCGAAAGATCGAGAGCCCGGAAGACTCCGTTTACGAGCTCGAACTTGTGGCTAAAGATGGGCATCGGGTGGCCGTCGAGGTCAATACACGCCTGGTATTTGAAGACGGTGTTCCCGCCAGAGTGCAGGGTATTGCGCGCGACATCACCGAGCGAAGGCGGGCGGAGGCGATGCAGATCAGGCGCGCAGATCAAACTGCACTGCGCGGAGATGTAAACTCAGCCCTGTCGGACAGCAATGGTTCTCTCAGTACCATTCTTCAGCGTTGCGCCGACGCCATAGCCCAGCATCTAGATGCGCCTCTCGCGCGAATTTGGACCTTAAACGAGGACGAAGAAGTGCTGGAACTCCAAGCCAGCGCAGGCTTGTACACTGACACCGATGACAGCCACTCGCGCATCCCGGTTGGGGCTTCGGTCGTAGGTCTTATTGCGCAGGAGCGCCGGAAGTATGTCACCAACGAAGTCCAAAGCGATGGTTGGGTTGGCTTCAAGGAATGGCCGGGGCTGGAGGATGCGGTTGGCTTCGCCGGTTTTCCTTTGATTGTCGAGGACAGGCTTGTGGGAGTGGTCGCAATCTTCACACGGCAACGTTTTGCCGAGGACACGCTGGACGCTATCGGTTCCGTGGCCGACCTTATATCGCAAGGGATCGAGCATAAGCGTGTTCAAGAGACGCTGCACTTAACCGAGGAGCAGCTCAGACAATCCCAGAAGCTGGAAGCCGTGGGCCAGTTGGCAGGAGGGATCGCGCACGATTTCAATAATCTGTTGACGGTAATCACCGGCTACAGCGATCTCTTGCTGAGAGGACTAAAGGCGGAGGACCCGGTCCGCCTGAAGGTCGAGGAGATAAAGAAGGCTGGAGAACGTGCCGCGTCGTTGACCCGACAGCTTCTCGCCTTCAGCCGCAAACAGGTCCTGCAGCCGAAGCTTCTCAAGCTCAACGCCATAGTGTCTGACGTTGAAAGACTGCTTCGGCGGCTAATTGGTGAAGACATCGACCTGTTGACAATACCCGAACCCCTGCTGGGTCAAATCAAAGCGGACCCAGGACAGATCGAACAGATCATCGTTAATCTGGCCGTGAACGCGCGTGACGCTATGCCGCAAGGCGGCAAGCTTACGATTGAGACATCCAATGTCTACCTGGATAACGAGTACGCCCGAAATCATTCGACCATTCGGCCGGGGAACTACGTGATGCTGGCGATCACCGATACGGGCACGGGGATGGATTCGCTGACCCAGGCGCGCATGTTCGAGCCGTTCTTCACGACCAAGACTCAAGGGAAGGGTACCGGGCTGGGATTATCGACCGTCTACGGAATCGTCAAACAGTCAGAGGGAAACATTTGGGTATATAGCGAGTTGGGCAAGGGGACAACATTTAAGGTTTATCTCCCTCGCGTAGACGAGGTCGCGCTGATCAGAGCGGCCCAGGAGACTTTCTCCGAACTGCAGCCAGGCAGAGAGACAGTCCTGCTTACGGAAGACGAGGAGCCGGTGCGAAGGCTTACTAGAACCATACTCGAGATGAACGGGTATCAGGTACTCGAGGCTGCCAGTGGCGATGAAGCGCTTTTGATATATAAGCAGCACGGTGGGCGTATTGATCTGATCATCACGGACGTTGTGATGCCAAAGATGGGAGGAAGGGAATTAGCACAGAGCCTGGTCGCACTGAGTCCTGGTGTCAAAGTGCTCTATCTCTCCGGCTATACGGACGACGCCATCGTGCGTCATGGCCTCCTGGATCAGAAGATGGCGTTTCTTCAGAAGCCCTTTACTCCTGATTCCTTGCTGCGAAAGATGCGTGAGGTGCTTGATGCAAACAGTGAAAGATGAGCACCCGATCCGCAGTTCTCTGCGACGAAGGATATGGTGCCAGCGACTTTCGCGAGCTGACGGTGTTTTCTAATGGCGAGAGAGTACACATGTTCAATCCTGACCAGGTCACCGGGAGTACGTTGCGCCAACAGCAGGTTCTTGAGCAGTTGCGGGACGGTGAATCCAGCTGGGATCAGCTTCGCCAGGAGACAAAGATGAACGAAGACAGTCTGGGATTGACGATTTGGGAATTATTAACACTCCGGAGGATATGGACTGTTCAGCGCGATGAAGTTCGGGTCTATGGGATAGAACAAAGGAAAGGGCTTGCGCCCAGCTTCGCACGCGAGGGGAGACGAGCGACAGACTGATTAGTGGCTGAAACATGCTCGATGATGCACAGATCTATCGCCGGCGACACCAGGAAGGTGAGCAGCCGTGAAACGAAGCATTGTTTATATCGACGACGACGCGGGGTGTTTGCAAGTCTTTGCCGATAGATTCGGGACGGAGCATGAATGCCTGAAATCAAGGGCACCGACTTCCTCAGCGAAGTAGCAGAAAAGTATCCCAACAGTTTCCGTGTTCTATTAACGGGAAGCATCGGCTTTGGCGAGGTTATTCACGATATTGGCGATGGCACGGTCCATTTCTTTCTCCCCAAACCGTGGACGGAAGATTACGTCAGAAATATGTTCGAACGTGCCGGCGTCCATCTCGCGCATTACCCAAAAGGGAAATGGGAAATGACGCAGCCAGCAAACACCGAATTGCGACCTGAAGGGGCTCTGCGTCGCTAACAACCAGAGGCGGGACGAGGGCGTACGTAGGTCTGGCCGCAACCAACTCGAGACGCGATTCATAATATGCATGCACTTGTAATTGATGACGAAGCCGGCGTCCGTCGTTTTGTAATGGACGTGCTAGAGGAAGACGGATGGACCGTTAGCGCGGCCGACACCGCCGAGGCTGCTTTTGACCGCCTACGCGAGCGCCGCTGGACCCTTGTCTTTTGTGACGTGGTGCTCGGCGGCGAGGACGGTTACGCAGTTCTAAAACGCTTCGGCCGGGAACAACCCAACGCGCGTGTGGTGCTGATGACAGGGCATGGCTCGGCAGTGGGGGCGCTCGACGCGACCGCCTTTGGCGCCCACGACTATCTTTTGAAACCATTCAAGGCCAGAGACGTTTGGGCCCTGGCGCGCCCTCTTCAAAAACACAAACGGAAACTTGCATCCGATGGCACAACGAAAGCTCTTGCGAGCCCCGCTGTTTACACCTCGGATATTGCCCTGGTCGGACGCAGTTCAGCTTTCGTAGAAGCGATGAAACTGGTGGGGAAGGTAGCGCCGACGAATCTCTCTGTTTTGATTACCGGTGAATCGGGAACGGGCAAGGAAGTCGTCGCCCGCGCGATTCACCATCGCAGTCGTCGCTCGGCTAAGGCATTCGTAGCGGTAAACTGTGGAGCAATCCCGGCCGACCTGATCGAAGCCGAGTTGTTCGGCCACGTCCGAGGCTCTTTCACCGGTGCGGAACGCGATCGACAAGGGTTGTTCGAGGCTGCGGATGGGGGAACTATCTTTCTGGATGAGATCACGGAAACGACTTCTGCATTTCAGGTGAAACTGCTGCGAGCTCTCCAGGCAGGCGAGATTCGGCGTGTCGGGTCAAGCCAAACTCTGGGCATCGATGTGAGGGTGATTGCGGCGACGAATCGGGAGCTGGACCTGGATGTAAATGAAGGTCGCTTTCGCAAGGACCTGTTCTACCGATTGAACACCGTGAGCCTGCATCTTCCACCGCTGCGCGAACGGAGGGAGGACATCTTTCCCTTGATCGAGTATTTCGCGACTTTCGCCCGGTCGCCGGGTGATCCCGACTTGAAGTTTTCACCTGAAGCCATTGCCTTGCTCGAAGCCTATCATTGGCCCGGGAACGTGCGCGAACTGGAGAATGCAGTCGTGCGCGCAGCAGCGCTCTGCGATGACATTGTCAGGTCAACAGATCTTCCGGAACGCATCCGTCGATCCTCAGAAATACCGGTGAGAAGCGCAGAGGTCCAAAGGAAGCCGGACGACGACTTAATAGATGCAAGGTGGCTGACGCTTGCCGAGGTCGAGAATCGATATGTGACGCAGGTGTTGGCGCACACCGGCGGCAACCGGCAAGCGGCCGCTCGTCTACTTCAGATCGACCGCAAGACCATCGATCGCATGCTCAAACGAAACAAGGTGGCGTTGGAATCGACCCTTTCAAGCGGGGATGACGGCGACACAGCGCACTAGTCGACAATAGCTGGGATAATAGTAAGAGGGAGAATCGGCGCTTGCAAAGACCCACCGCGTGCGGAAGAGCCACGCTCGGCCATGACCATTGATTAGAGGCCTTTGGATGGTGTGCGTCTGATAATACATATTACGATAAGCCAGACGGTCACGCAATTTCGCCTTTTCCTTCAGGATCTTGCGATGAGGTGGCTACCCTTGCCTTGACACTACAAAACCCGACTGTTAAAGTACGCGGTCTTTTCATTACATCTGTAAGCAATGCTATACATAGAGGAGCAAAAGGTTGAGCACTGAAGGAAGTTACTTATTTACCTCCGAATCCGTTACCGAAGGCCATCCCGATAAAATCTCAGATCAAATCTCAGACGCCATATTAGACGCAATCCTGGCGAACGACCCCAGGGGTCGAGTTGCGTGTGAGACCCTGGTTACTACGGGGCTTGTGGTTCTGGCCGGCGAGATTACTACCACCGCCACGGTCGATTTCGCCAAGGTGGCACGCGAGACTATTCGAGAGATCGGCTACACCCGAGCCAAATATGGGTTCGATTGCGATACCTGCAGCGTGCTCTCGGCAATCGGCACTCAGTCTCCGGACATCGCCATGGGCGTGGACACCGGCGGGGCCGGCGACCAGGGGTTAATGTTCGGCTTTGCCTGCAACGAAACACCTGAGTTGATGCCAATGCCTATCCAGCTGGCCCACCGCCTCACGCGCAGGCTAGCTGAGGTCCGGAAGGAAGGCACGCTCCCATATTTGCGACCCGATGGCAAATCTCAAGTAACTATTGAGTACAGGGATGGACGGCCCTTTAGAGTCGAAGCCGTCGTCATTTCATCGCAGCATGACTCCAACATCACCAACGAACAACTGCGTGCCGAAATCCTGGATAAGGTCATCAACTCCACTATCTCGCCGGAACTGCTCGACAAGGACACGAAGTATCACATAAATCCGACCGGCAGATTCGTAACCGGTGGACCTCAGGGCGACGCAGGATTAACCGGACGAAAGATCATTGTGGATACGTACGGTGGATATGCACCGCACGGCGGAGGCGCATTTTCCGGTAAGGACCCAACCAAAGTCGACCGCTCTGCCGCGTACATGGCCCGCTACGCTGCTAAGAACATCGTCGCCGCCGGGCTTGCCGACAAGTGTCTGGTGCAGCTGGCGTATGCGATTGGGGTCGCGGATCCGGTCTCCGTACTGGTAGACACTGGAGGAACGGGCCGTGTGAGCGAGTCAAAGCTCGCCGATCTGGTACGCGAGAACTTCCGGCTAACTCCGGGAGGCATAATCGAAGACTTACAGCTTAGACGTCCGATATACAAAAATACCGCAGCTTACGGGCACTTCGGGCGCGACGGTGATGGCTTTACTTGGGAGACAAAGGACAAGGCTGAAGCTCTGCGTCAAGCCGCAGGGATCTAGCTATCTGTCACCCAAATGGAGAGCCTTTAACGCGCCTTCTCTCCCATACATAATTTCCCTTAACAAGAAGGAATGCATAAATGTCGACTATGAAGAAGTTTGAGCATGACGTTACTGATCTGAACCTGGCAGGTCCTGGCAAGCGCCGGATCGAATGGGCCGAGCGCGAAATGCCCGTATTGCGCCTGATACGAGAGCGTTTCGCAAATGAGAAACCGCTTCAAGGTTTGAGAGTCGCTGCCTGCGCGCATGTGACCACCGAGACGGCCAATCTGGTGCGCACCCTCCAGGCGGGCGGCGCGGATACGGTTTTGATTGCCTCGAATCCCCTGTCCACGCAGGACGACGTCGCTGCATCGTTGATTTCCGATTGGGGTGTTCCTGTCTTCGCCATCAAAGGCGAATCAAAAGACACCTACAACAGGCACGTGCGGACCGCGCTCGATTTTCATCCTGAAGTTATTATCGATGACGGCTCGGATGTGGTGGCAACACTGATCAAAGAGAGAGCTGCGCAGCTCTCGGAAATAGTCGGCACCACGGAAGAGACGACAACCGGAATAGTTCGCCTTCGCGCGATGGAAGCATCAGGCGTGCTTACCTTCCCTTCCATCGCTGTTAATAACGCCCAGACCAAGCATTTCTTTGATAACCGTTACGGCACCGGGCAGTCGACATTAGATGGAATCATTCGCGCGACTAATATTCTGCTCGCGGGCCGAAACCTCGTCGTGGTTGGTTACGGCTGGTGCGGCAAGGGTGTTGCCCTAAGAGCGCGCGGCATGGGCTCAAATGTAATTGTTGCTGAGATCGATCCGATCAAAGCAGTCGAGGCGGTGATGGACGGGTTCCGTGTTATGCCGATCGCCGAAGCAGCTCCCATCGGCGACATCTTCGTCACCGTAACTGGCAACAGGCACGTCATCGACAGTCAGCATTTCGCCAAAATGAAAGACGGAGCGATCGTTTGCAACAGCGGCCACTTCGACCTTGAGCTCAACCTCGATGGGCTCCGAGACCTTGCCGATGAAGCCACTCAGCTGCGGCCGTTCGTACAAGAGTACCAGTTAAAGAAGTCACGAAATCGCGTGATCGTCCTTGGCGAGGGCAGGCTGATTAATCTCGCCGCAGCTGAAGGCCACCCAGCCAGCGTAATGGATATGAGCTTCGCCAATCAGGCGCTCTCAGTAGAATACCTATTGAAGAAGAAGGGCGAGCTTAAGCCCGGAGTCCACACGCTGCCTGCTGAAGTTGATACGGAGATCGCGAGCTTAAAGCTGCGCGCGTTGGGAATCAATATCGATACATTGACGGCCGAGCAAACAGAGTATCTTTCGAGTTGGGAGTCAGGTACGTAGGACGGTACTTGGCTCGGCGGGTTGCCGGGGATCAAGTGTTTGATCTGGCGAGCAGGAAAACCCCGATTGCCGCGAAGATAACGATCGGAGACCACGCCGCCACTACCGGCGGCAGCAATCCGTATTCTCCCATTTGCCGGAAGCCACCCGACGCCGCCCAGAACAATAGTCCCAAGCCAATAGCCAGGCACAAAGCCAGAATTGCGCTCTTTCGTCCAAAGGCGAGCGCCAGCGGAATCCCCGTCATCGCTATAACCAACGGACTAAAAGGATCGGCATATTTCTTCTGCAGCGCTACGGAGAGCGGGGCGACATCTCCGCCTTGCCTGCTGATTGTGGTGATGTAATCCCGCAGCGCCGCCGCGGTCAAGTGAGACGGCTTGTCGGCGACCGGCCTAAAGACCTCAATCGGTTCCACCCCATCCAGCTCGGCAAGCTCAAGCGTTTCGCGCTGAACACCACTCGCACCAAAGCCCAACGACTCCGCCTGATGCACGATCAGCCGGCCCGGAGATGGCCAGTCCGCCTCCTGGCCTTTAATGATTCGCTGCAGGTGGATTCCCTCCCCATCGAATTCATATACGACGGGATTTTTCAGGCGGCCTGGCTGTTCATACTCATACGAATAGATTCTGCCCGATTCGGCCGACGCCAGCCATTGCTTGTCGAAGCTGGCGGTTGCGCGCGAGACCTCGCCCCGGATCTGGGTCCGGAGCGTATCCTGCCTAATGTTGGCTTGCGGCATGATTTGTTCCTGGATGACCCATAGAAAGCCACCGAGGATAGCTGCGAATATTAATCCCGGCAGCATCAGGCGATAGATGCTTTGGCCGCTTGCCCACCAGGCTATCGCTTCACTGCGTCTGGATTTCAATGCATAGGCAGCCAGCACCGCTATCAGTACGCTCGCCGGAAGCAATTGAACGGTCGCGAGCGGGAGCAGAAACAGTAAATACTCACCAACGGTCCAAAAGCCAATACCCTTCGCCACGATCAATCGCCAAAGCTCAAAGACAGTGAAGAGAAGGAAGATAGCCACGAGAAACGCAAAGGCTAGCGCGAAGGTTGAGGTGGTGCTTCGCAGAATGTCCAAATCCAGGAGACTGGGGAAATTCGACAAGCGGGTTTTGGCTGATTGGATGCTGCTCTTGCGACTCGCTCTGGTTGCGGCGGTTTCCCCGGATCCTTCCCAGACGCTGCGGATTCTTCCGAGAAGGCCAACTCGGTCCCTAAGCAGCAGCACAATCCCGTAGCCAAGCGTCGCCGCCGAAGCCAGCCACGCGCCAATGAAAGGTGCGATGGTTCCCGCCCGTGCCATCTGTTCGCCCGCCAGCGTGATCAAGTAGTATGCGAGTATCACCAGTACCGAAAGCAGGACGCCGATCGCGCGACCTCCTTTCCTCACCCTCAAGCCCAACGTCGCGCCCACGAACGCAAACAGGAGAGGCGCAAACGACATTGCCAGCCGTTTATGCAACAAGGTTAAGGCCTCGCGCCGCTCGACACCCGACTTGGTATCGGCGTAAGCGGAGAGCTCGCCCCATTCCATCTCATTCGGCTTGGTTTCAGTCTCGCTCCGGTGTAGCGATTCCATGATCGACTTCCGACCCGTATCCAGGGCGACACGAAGTTGATCCAACCGCTCCGTCACGTATGACGGTTGGCCTTCCGTGGAATGACCCGGCAGCGTGATTTTGACGGCGTCGCTCATGACTAGCTCAGACTGATCGCCTGCCGCATCGATACGGCCCGACCTGGCAGTTACGATACTGGTCGAGCCATCCTTCTGCTCCGCGTAGAGAAATACCCGGCCCCACTTTCCTTCTGTCTTGTCTCCGTCGCGGACGTAAATTACCTTTCGTGGAATGTCCGTGTTGAAGGCTCGCGGCTCAACCGGCGAGTCCAGTTTGTAGAAAATCGTCCGCTCGCCGATTCGGCGCAGAAGGCGCGCTGACTCAGGCGCCATTTTGAGATTTACATATAACGATGCCAACGCCAGCAGTAGTCCTATTAACAGCGCAGGCCATAGCATCCTCAACGTTCCCACACCGGCCGCCCGCATCGCGGTCAATTCGCTATCGCTTCCCATCCGGCTGAAGCCGATAAGAATTCCCGAGATAAGTGCCATGGGAAGAGTGAACGACAAGACGTTCGGCAGCACAGAAACCGCCAGCTCGCCAACGGTCCGCAACGGAACGCGGGTGCCCATCAGGATTTCCGCGAACCGGCTAGCCTGTTGAGCGAAGAGGATCGCCGTCAAAAGCACAAGTGAGAGCAGTAGGTAAGGAGTGACTGCGCGAAGTATGTATCTCTCGATGAGCTTGGTTCCTGAAGGCATACTGTCTCGTATATCCAGATCGAGAAACTAGTTGAAACTCGCCTGACCCCTTGGTTGTCTCTCAAGGGCGCGACCGATCAACCCCTGCGTCAAACTCGTCACTTCGTATCGCTGATTTTCGGCGAGATCGCGCGCGGCATTCGCAAATTCCGCTGGTGAGAGGCGTTGAGCGGACCGTATCTGCGCGTGCGCAATCTGAGAAAGTGCCCGGCCCGCATTACGACTGCATGTCGCGCAACGCAAAATGTATTCGGCATTCAAGTATCCGATCGCGGTCCCTTCGAATGGTTTCGCGCATTCAGCGCAGACGCGCAAGTCGGGTAGAAAGCCGGCGAGCTTGAGGGTCCATATCTCAAAGTACCGAACGAGCGCCGACATGTCACCAGGTGTCTGGCCAAGGGCCTCAAGCACCGCTCGAACCATTCGAAACACTTTTTCGTTTGGCTCATGCGGCGGCGCAAACTCCAGAACAAGCTCACCCATGTAAGCGAGAGCCGCGACGGTCTCTGCACTGCTCGAGAGGCTGAAGAATGAGCGAATGATTTCGGCGTCTCGCACCGAGACCAGTTCACGTCCTTCCTTCTCATAGAAAGTCAACGCTATGATCGTGAAGGGCTCGAGGCCCGCCCCGAATTTGCTTTTGAGTCGACGGGCACCGCGAGCGACGGCGCGTACGACACCGGAGCTTCTCGTCAGGCACACTACAATTTTGTCCGCCTCTGACAAGGTATAGGTGCGCAGCACTATCGCTTCGGTTTCGACCAGTCCCATAGGTGGAAGCTTACATCCAGAGGAAGTTTGAGAACGGGTGGAGCGTACGCATTATCAAAACGGAAGAAAGTACAACAACCACGCGAGCGCTAACCCAATCCCCATGAACTCTGCGAAAACTTTCATTCCGTAGAATAGGCGCTCCCTGGTAGTTTCGCGGGCGACAGTTCCGAAGATTACTGAGACCAGGACCGCAAACAGGATCATCACTAAGAGGTGTCTCATGATTTCCTCCCCGCGGCAATATCGAAGGCGTCCAACATAGCAAGATAATTAAGCAGGCCGGCCACGAGCAAAAATGTATTGCCATATTCGAATGTTGCGAGTTTGGCATACTCCGCCGCATCGGAAAACCCGCTTCCGCTCGCCCAGCACACCAAATACATCAATCCTGTGCCAAGGTTGGCGATGGTGGGCGGCAGCTGAAGCAATCTTGACGACCCGTCGTCCGCTCCTCCCAGCCCAAATAGATGGCCGCCGAACATAAGGCCTGTAGCGAACATTCCACCGACGACGGCGGCGATAATTAAGCCACGTATCCATCTGCCTTGTAGTAAATGGCCCGCGCCCGGAACAAACCACCCGGCCAAGCCCATCCACCAGGCATGGGCAGGTGTCGGCGGATAACTTTCCGACGCACCCTTGGTTTCCTTCAAAGTCAATCTAACTCTCCTTAATTGATTAAGTAACGCTTATCGGCGACCCATATATCCTGCTCTGGTCCCAACCTCGTACTCTCCACCCGTGATTAGAACACGCACACGACGATATTCACCCGTAATGACACGCGGCTTCGGTTGGTAGGTAATAATATACTGCATGCGCAGTTCATCCGCGATTGCCCGATACGCCGGAGCGAGCTCTTCATCTTTGACGGGCAGAAAAATACGCCCCCCGGTCTGTACAGCGAGAACGTTGAGGAGGGCCTCAGATTCGTCAAGCATAGAAAGGTAATGCGCCACTTCCCTTTTGTCGTAGCCGCTCAGCAGCCTTGCAAGCTTTGACTTTCCCGTCCGCTCTTCCAGTTGAGCGCGAAGACTGGCCGTCAGGCTGACGACATACACACTTGCTTCCGATCGGCGCACGGCGTTGAGCGCATCGGCGAAACTTGCCTTCTTACGTTCAGCCGTGTCCAGTCCATCGGTAAGCAAAATAACGATGCGACGCCCTTCGACCTTGCTCAATTGCTCTTCAGCGGCAAGGTATAAACCATCGAAGAACGTTGTGCGAAGTCCTGGATGATATCGCCACGTGACCGCCTTCTCCAATTGCTTTAGATTAGTCGCGCCAGTCCATTCCGCCAGCAGCTCCACACGGTCGGCAAACTGCATTACGCAGACTTTGTCTTCAGGAAGCAATCCCTCCATGAACCGAGTAGCCGCCTCCCGAATGAAACGCATTTGGCTAAAGACGCTGCTCGACGCATCCAGCAACAACACAATGTTGGCGGGAACGCGCTGACGATTAAAGCTTGCAATCTCCTGTCGCACGCCATTATCGAAAACGATGAACC
>JAVHWA010000022.1:0-5949 GCA_032160165.1 Acidobacteriota bacterium | reverse complement strand
GATAGTGGTGAGCGCCTGGGGCAGTCTGCAGCGCCGCTTCGCCATTGCCTGAGCTCAACAGCTTTGGCAAAAGCGACGAGTTGGAAGGAGCAATCCGCTGCTCCGACGAAGGCAAAGCAGAATCAGGAGTCGAAGTGCGTATGGTGATCCACTCTGTCGATGTTCCTTTATTCGGTAGCGTGAAGCTGCCCGTGAAACTGGCGCCCGCCTGAAGGACCACTGTGTCGCCCGGCTGAGCGGCGTTCAACGCTGCCTGCAAATTCCCGCCTGCGAGGACGGTTATTGTCGAGGCCTTCGCGGATAAGCTACCGCCGGCAAGTATGAGAACCGAAAGAATCGAGAGGAAGAAAAACCTGGTGAGTAGTTCAGAGACTCGGAACTGCTGCCTTGGACGAGCAGCGCAAGGGAGGGTGGCCATTTGATGAAACTCCACTTCGGTAACCGGACGATCTCACGTTGGGTTCATGAGACTCCTGGCTTTGCGAGCTCGCATCACTGCGAGGGTGCCTTTAGTCGGTGATAGTTGCGCTTTGCCTGCTGGGAGGACTAAGCAGTAAAAAACTGCAAGCAGAGCACAACCTGTTTCGGTGAAGACACGACAGGCTTATCAGTGCAACTGCGAGCAGTTGGTGCGGGACGGACGCTTTAGCTTTGAGTGGAGGCGAAGGATGTGGGAGAACTTATGGAGAGGAACCAACGGCCGTGCGGCGGAATTCGAGCGGTTCGAACCATAGTTTCAAGCTTACCTGGCAGTCTGCAATCCACACAGATTACTGTGAGGCTGAGTTCCACCAGGATCCGCGACCGTTAGCCAGACTTCGCGGATGCTTGGAAACTTTGGCTTCTCCAATTGCCTTCGGCAACCAGACAATCTCTTCAAGAACAGTCCTGAGAGACTCACGGCTTTGCGTCCCTACCTCGCGATAGGTTTGCCATTTATCGTGTGCAATCGCTAGAAAAGATCAGTTGCTGCCCCGGCTTAGCACAGCCGCGCAACACCAAGGACATTAAACCTCTTCTCTCTATGTTTGTCAACCGATAAAATATGCCAACCATGTGGCCTTTTGCCCGGACGGGTTCAACCAGCCTATGCCTAACCGCACGTCGTTATCCGGTAAGCACATAGAGGAAAGAGGCGCGGGTTCTTACCGAGGAATATGACCTTTTGGCCTCTCAACTCACAGAGCTGGGATCTGAAGCGTTGGACCTGAAATTGGCAGTAGCGAGGAATTGATCGCCTGAGGTACGTCAATCGATCGGCAAGAGATAATCCTGCAAGCGCTCATACTCAAGGTCGAATGAACGATACAGTCCCGGCTGGGCGTAACGTAGGTTAGGCGCGTTCTTTTTTTCAACAATATCCCTAGTCCAGGGCAGTCCCCGAGATTCCGCCATTGTGCGAAGAGTACGATTGATATTGCGCGTGGCATTTGCATAGCCGACGTGCTCAAGCGCCCAACCGCGCGAATCGAAGGCTGTAGGATGGTCCAATACGTAGCTGATCGTATCGGCGAGTTCATCATCGTCAGCCAGCAGGCCGGTTCGCTGGTTGACGTGATCCAGGTTAACGCCGCATTGATGGCGATAGACTACGATTGGAGTGCCGCAGAACATGCTCTCGTAGATACCCCGGTTGGCGCCCTCCTGCCTCGAGAGAAGCAGCGAGACTTTCGAGTCGGCCAGGATGCGCGCCACTTCATCGTGAGGAATCATCTCGTAAATGTCGCAACTCTCTTCAAGTTCGTAATGCCGTATCAATCTTTCGATCCGCTCGCGATTCCATCCCATCGTGTAGCCGATTAAGGCGATGCGCAACGAGCGTCCACGTTCTCGCTTAAGTTGAGCCGCTGCACGGAAGAAAAGTTCGTGACGCTTAAGCGGGTCCCATGCGGCCACCATTACGACATCATAGGTCGCTTCCTCGCCGGCCTCGCGCGGGCGAAATGTCGCGGGGTCAACCCACTCACCGGCTCCAACGCGAACGGGGACCAGATTTGTTTTCAGGCTCTCGATAAACTCAAAATCAGCGTAGCGCGGCGACTGCACCAGCACATCCAGGTCAGACCCAAGATATAAGAAAAAACTTATCTCCTGATAGCCCCAACTGCTCGGCTCGAGGACGAGCATGTATCGCGAAGCCAGCGCGCCCAGATCATAAACAGCAGCCATTGCCCGAATGGCTTCGTTGTACATCACCATTAAGACGCCACGCTCGCCGGTCTGTGGGTCATATGCCTTAAGAACGGCCAGGTCTCCCTGCCGTTCCGGGTCAGGATCCTGGCGCGGGAAGCGCAGGCGCACTTGATGCTCTTGAGGAAACGAACCATAGAGTTTCCTCAATTCGCTTCCCTTTGCGGAGCGAGTGAAATCCAGACGCAGACGATTCTGCGCAGCCGGAAGTAACTTGCCAACACTGTAACAAGTGCTGTTCACAACTCGCATGGTGCGAGCGACATGTTTTGCACCGACGCCTTCTGTCCCGAGATGTCTCCATAAGTGGAGCATTCGAGTGGAAGCTTCATAAGGGCGTCCGCGAAGAAGCGCCAGTCTTGATTTGACATCGGCCCAGGAAGCATAAAGGTTTTGTAGAGCAGGTGACTCATAGACGCGCTCTTTCACCCACAAGCGGCGCGCAGCTCGAGCCTTCTGTGGGTCTGGTTTTTCAGGGCCTCGGCTTTTGGCGGTGGTCATCTATAAACCTGAACGATAGGGAAGCACGCCGCCGCGGCGGCGCTGGTAGACATTGCGACAGTCAAGCAGCGCGGTGGGGGGCGATCAATTGCAAGCGGTAATTCCGATAATCTCCGGGCCTTCCATTGCGACCGTCGCACGCGGCCAGCGCGATGTTTACCATCTCACGCGCGGTGACGAAATGCACTTCATACTTTCTGCTGGTGCGAGCATCTTCGACCAGTTCCTGCAGGAAACGTTTTATCTGACTTCCAATCATGGCTTCCTTGTCGGTGGGGTCCATCCCGTGACAATGAAGTTTGATGAAGACCCAATCAGGCTGCCCGTCGACCGTGATGCCCGCGTTCTGCCAGAGTTTCAGTCGGGCCATGGTCGCGGGATACGCCGTAGTCAACCCGCTGTTCTCGATTTTTGGAAGTGGCAGACCGCCGCCGCGTTCACCGAAATTTAGACCGAGCGGGCCCTGGATCATGATCGGGAAAACCTCAGGGGCCTGACCAACTTTCAGATCACGGCCGCGGCGATGCGGCGCGCGTTGACCAAGCGGAAGCGAAATCTCGTAAAGCGAGTTTATCTTCGATGTCTGCGCCGGGCTGGGAAAAGACGGGAGCGTCATGTCGGCGTAACAACCGGTCTCGGACAGTACTTGCATCTCCGAGTCTACTCCGCAAAATCGCCCCCCGGCAGAGTTTGCCAGTGCCCAATTGCCGTGGGCGAAGGCGTAGCACGCCATACCTTCGCCGTCCCATCGAGAGAGGCATCCGTGCCCGACTAAAGCATCTCTAAATTCGATAAGCGCGCGGCGCGTGTTGTCTTCAGTGTCGGGAGAGTCGATGCCGTGGTGCAGATGAATCTCGATTTCTCCCCACCCGTCGTGACAGTGTTCAGCCAGGCGATTGATAAGCGATGGATGATACTGCTCGGCTGGAGAAAAATAGGTATGACGAAATGGAAAACCATCGGCGTCGCGCCAGGCGCCGAAGACTTCAGGATAAACTCGGCACCACTCTTCAACCCGCCGCTCCTGCTCGCCTAAGTCGGCGTGCCTGGATGGACTATCGGGCAGGAACGTCGGCTCGAAATGATCCGCAAGAGCGATAATCAGATGCAACTTCGAACTACTTGGTGACCGGCGCACGAGTCTTTGCCGCCAGTAGGCAGGCAGCCAACGAAAACATCTCAATGCCTTAGATACTTGCTCGCTATACATATCCGTGTGAATATTCTGTGGAGGTCTTTCGTCCGGGAAGGATGATTACGAGCGAGGTCCTGGCGGACAGCTTCAACTCGCAGGGATGATTCTATCACGAACTAACCGAACTTAAGCAGAAGTCGAAACGGACGGTAGTGAGTCGGATCGGTGTCCGACAATTTTCAGCTTGTCGCGCGCTACGACAAACTGAAAGTTTGTCGAACACTCTGTCGCAAAGGCTCGATCCGATCCTGCGGACCTAAAACCCACTACGGCAGCTGATCGATCATAACCTGGCTGACCTCGTGACCATTTCTTCTCTCTGATGGATGTCGAACATTCAGTCCGGTCGGATGCCTCAGCCGTCAAACTGCTGGCCGTCTCCTTCTGCTTTCCACCTCTTGCTTATCCAAGATCGATCCAGGTCGCCCGCCTACTCAAGCATCTTCGATCCAAGACGGTTCTGGTATGTGCGGATGAAAAGGGTGCGCGACAGGACCATACGATCGACGCGTCAGCCGAAGAGCACTTAATGGCATGCTTGCGTCTGCCGTTCTCCGCCGATGGCTCGAGAAGCCCTCTCGGTAAAGTGCTCTCACGTCTTGACGCGCCGCTCTGGAACAAAGCGCCCGACCAATACACGTCGTGGAAGCCATCAGTCTTGCGCGCTGTCGACAGCTTTGCGCAGGATGAAGCGTATACCCCAAACATGCTTGTCACGTTCGGCCATCCGATGAGCGACCACCTCATCGGTTTGGAGTTACAGCGTCGCTATCTTATTCCCTGGGTCGCGCATTTCAGCGATCCCTGGGTCGATAATTCTTACAACCGCTACGATAGCGTGACGAGACGATTGAATGCTTATCTGGAGAAAAAGGTAATCACGAGTGCCGACAGGGTCATATTCACGTCCCAGGAAACCAGCGACCTGGTCCTCTCAAAGTATCCGGAGGAGTTTCGAAAGAAGGCGAAGGTAATCCCCCACAGTTTTGACGAATCGCTTTACCCACGTGGGCCTGAAACACGCGAGCCTGAATTAACAGTCCGTTACATCGGCGAGTTCTATGGAAAGCGCACTCCCAAGCCTCTCATCGAAACCTTACGGGCGATACTTGCCTCGGCGCCTCAGTTGCTGACGGGCGTTCGTTTCGAGCTCATTGGACCTGTCAATCCGACGATCGTGGCAGAGTCCGGGCTCGAGAGTCTCCCGGAAGGATTGGTTGTCATAAAGCCGGCAGTTAACTATCGAGACAGTTTGCAGCTCGCAGCTTCAGCAGACGGCCTGCTTCTAGTGGACGCGCCCGCCAAAAAAAGTGTCTTCCTGGCATCGAAGCTTATTGACTATGTGGGTGCGGCCAAGCCGATACTTGGGATCACTCCGCCAGGTAGTGCGGCTGCTCTTATCGGCGAGCTGGGAGGTTGGATAGCCGATCCAACAGACCCGGAAGAAATGAGGCGAGAATTAACAAACTTCCTTCGCTACCTGTCCGCTAACAAAGAGAAGCGGTACGAAGTGTGGGGAGACCCATCGGTGCGAAAGAGGTACGAAGCCCCGGTTGTTGCCGCTTGTTTTGAGAATATGTTCGAAGAGTTGGTTTCGAACGCTATTCATGAAACGGCGAAACCGGAGTCATGATCGAACAGTGAAGTAGATCAGCGTACCTTTCTTCCAAGAGCAGCTTCGAGAGCATCCAGGTTACAGCCCACGTCTTTCCCGTCGGTCCCCTTACCTTTATATGGACCCCCTGGCTTTAGCCTGTAGTTGTCGAATGCTTCTGCCACAAAGCCGACTCTCAATAGGTCGATGGGATAAAGATTATCGAAAGGATACCGGGCTGAATCAGCACCAACCATCACGTTTCGTTTGACGCGGGCCCGCGGGAAAAAGACGTTCAATGTTTCAATACCCGAGCCCTGGTCCTGGCCGATGATGCCGTACGAGTTGTGCTTGAGGATGTTGTTGGTAAAGACAAAGCCAGTGCTGGCTGGTCCATAGGTGGTAATCATGTTGCCGTTGTGGACCACCGTGTTGTGATCAACCACCGTATCGGGCATGTTGCTGATCT
>JAVHWA010000020.1:0-34855 GCA_032160165.1 Acidobacteriota bacterium | reverse complement strand
GATAGTGGTGAGCGCCTGGGGCAGTCTGCAGCGCCGCTTCGCCATTGCCTGAGCTCAACAGCTTTGGCAAAAGCGACGAGTTGGAAGGAGCAATCCGCTGCTCCGACGAAGGCAAAGCAGAATCAGGTGTCGAAGTGCGTATGGTGATCCACTCTGTCGATGTTCCTTTGTTCGGCAGCGTGAAGGTTCCAAGATATGGGGCACCGGCATCGAGGATGAGCGTGTCGCCTGGTTGCGCCTCATTGATGGCCTTCTGCAGGTCCGCGCCGGCCCTGACATTAACTGTCTGCGCACCGGTACCGCGGCGGCCCTGCATTCCGCCTTCTCGCCGTACCTGCGCGAAGGTCAGCAGAAGGAATGTTCCCAACACGATTCCCGGGAGAAAGAGCATCAGCCACTTTGCCCCGTGCTGGGAATTGAAGATTTGGCGTAGAGTTGGCATCCGATGACTAGTGTTCGCTGAGTGTCAGATTAATAAGCCAGCCGGTAATAGATCAGTTTTACATACTCGGCTGCCACCAGATTCCATCCGCGCGGTTGAAGCCACCAGGTTGCAGGCGAAGGGCTCTGTTCACCGGGAGCTACGAAACTTAGGCCTATCTCAACTCCGCTTCCCGCAAAGACCCTGCGAAAAGTCCACAAAGCACGACGCGAGTGATAAGCAGAAGTGACGATCAGAAGCGAGCGCAACCCACGCTGCGCCGCATAGTCGCGCAAAAGCAGCGCTTCATCATGAGTGCTCGAAACGGCTTTCTCCAAACGCTGAATCTTTGACTCAGGCACGCCGGCCCTGGTCAATTCTGCCGCGGCCAACTCAATGAAGAAGGGATTTCGTTGCAACTCATTGGACCAGCCGCCCTGCTCGGTGTCGTTGGTCAGGATAATCTCGGGCGCGCGGCCCTCTTGAAAGAGTTTTGCCGCCAGATGCGTTCGCTCCATGTAACCGGACGAGCCTGCAAGTACGACCACTGCGTCGGCGCTTGGGAGCTCTGCGCTTACGATCAACGCTCTCGCCGCGATCCAGGCCACCAGCCACCACGCTACCAAACCGGCCAGCACAATCAACAGAATGCGGCGCGCGCGCCTACTCGTGAAGAGGTTTAAGGGCCCCCGCAAATTCACCCTGCCTTAATCCGCGCATTCAGATCCTACCAGCAAATCCCCTGATATGTGCCGTCGGACAATCGGTCTTCAAACAGCCGGACAAGATCGATGATGGTCTGATCATCCCTGAGCTTCGGCGCCAGCCCTTCACGAAATTCATCCGACTTGTTCCCGATAACCAGGACCTCTGCGTGTTCCAGCACCTCGTCGACGGTGGGACGCATCAGTTGTGAGACGTGCGGTATCTCGCCTTCGATGTATTCCTTGTTCGCACCGAACAACCTTGCAACCTGAACGTCTCGATCGTAAATGGCCAGTTGCATTCCCTTGCCGATCAGCGCTTCGATCAGTGCCACCATCGGAGATTCGCGAAGATCGTCTGTTCCCGCTTTGAAGCTGAAGCCGAGCACGCCAATCCGTTTCTTTCCGGTACGAAGCACCATCGCAATAGCGCGTTCAATCTGCCGGCGATTGCTTTCAAGCACGGAGGAAAGCAGAGGAGTCTCGACGTCCAGCTCTTTCGCCTTGTAGGTAATGGCCCGCAGGTCCTTTGGCAGACACGAACCGCCAAACGCGAATCCGGGCTTGAGATAATAGGGCGAGAGATTGAGCTTGGTATCGTGGCAGAACACATTCATCACTTCGTGGCTGTCTATGCCGAGTTCCTTGCAAACATTTCCAACCTCGTTAGCGAAGCTTACTTTTACAGCATGAAAGCAGTTACAGGCATACTTGACCATCTCAGCGGCTTTGATTCCCACAAGCAGACAAGGTGCGTCGATGCCATCGTAAAGGCGCCGCACGATCAACCCAGTCTCTTCATCATCAGAACCGATAAGCGTGAAGGGCGGTGAATAAAAGTCCTTGAGCGATGTGCCTTCACGCAGGAACTCGGGGTTAATGCAGACGCCGAAGTCCCGCCCCGCCTTTTTTCCGGAGTAGACTTCGAGCGTGGGAATGACGGCCGTTTCGATGGTTCCCGGCAGCATGGTGCTGCGAATCACAATGGTGTGACGATCGGCTTTCTTCTCCAGCGCGGCGCCGACCTCTTTGCAGACGCGTTTGATATACGTAAGATCCAGGCTGCCGTTGGGATTACTCGGCGTGCCCACGCAAATCAGTGAAATCTCCGTAGCCGCAACGGCGTCTGCCGCTACGCTCGTGGCTCGCAAGCGATCGGCTGCAACCATCTCGCCGATCAATTCGCCGATTCCGCTTTCGACAATCGGGCTCTTTCCGGAGTTGATGATGTCGACCTTTACCGGACTGACATCGACGCCGATTACTTCATGTCCTTCTTTGGCAAAGCATGCCGCCGACACACAACCGACGTAGCCCAAACCGAAGACGCTTAGTTTCATTTGACCACCGTGTTATTGATTGAAAGGGAATGCGGGCCTGGAAGACTCCAACTAAAGACGTGTGCGACGCGCAACCAGAGCCCGACCGCCGGCAATTCGAAATCAACTCGCTGCCCCCGCACCCTGCCCAAGCACGGTCGAGCGCAGCCGTTCATATATTGAATTACCAAGGACGCGCTTCGCAACATTTAGGACGGCGCTCTGGGCCCGACGAAGGCCGAGGCCTTCTCCGCGGGCAATGCGAGCAAACGCCTCAATTCCCATCCCACGCATGATGGGAACCCGCTTGAGATTAAAGCTGTCTGAATCCGAGGAGTTGACGCCAATGCTGCTGGTCACGAGAGAATCGTATCCCGACTCTCTAACCAGGCGCGAGACTCGCATGTCCCAGCGTCCGCCCGGACAGGAGAAATGAGCGACGGCGCGGCCGGTGATCTGCTCCAGCCTCTTGCGCGATTCCACAACTTCCGATCGGATCTGTTCAGTCGACAGGTCGTGGAGATAGGTGTGGGTCATCGAATGCGATCCGATCTCGAAGCTCATATCCGAAAGTTCTCGAAGCTGGCCCTCCGTCATATATCCGCGTTGCCCCAGATGCCCGACGGTCACGTAAAAAGTGGCGTCGAACCCGGCTTCCTTTAGAAGTGGCGCGGCGACGGTCAGGTCCGTTTCGCAGCCGTCATCGAACGTAAACACTACGCGCGCGCTCGCCTCAGCGGGCGCTGATAGAGCCTTTCCCACAGAGATACCGATCACGCCGTCGTCGTTCAGACGAGCGATCTGCTGCTTAAAGTCTGTAGCGCCGACCACGTATCGAACGTAACCCTGCTCGCTTTCACAGAGCGGCCGTCCCGGCACTTCCAACTCGTGGTACATGAGATATACGAGGCCGCTACTCATCAAAATATCTTTCGCAGTTGAGACTTGATAGGCGCCGGCAGCCGTTTACCCAAGCGGCCCGACATCTTCTTGGCCTTTTTTAGAACTTTGCGCCAGCGATGATAACGCCCATTAATCTTGTCGAAGCGCGCCATCATTTCTTCCGACACGTTCCCACTCGACGACAACTCAAACGAGTCCTTCATCCCCGAATAGGCGCCGCTTCGCATAGCCCTCAGTACCCCGTCCCGCGTCAGGCTTTCGCACTCGACGGTGTTGAAGAGACCGCGAAACTGGTTTCGCCAATGGAAGTCGGTCCCGTAGAAGGCGCGCATTTCAGGTTTGCGTTGCTGTAATCGATTTAGCAATTGAAACGTGCCGGAGCGCGGCGCGTAGCGGCCATCGTATTTTGAGTTCCATGTCTCGATGCCGAAGGGGAGCGAATCAAAGGTCTCTATCCACGGAAACATCGTGTCCATTGGGTGAGCGATGACCGACACGCCGCCTTCATTTTCAATGTGGCGGATCACTTCCTGCGGATCCAGCGTCTGCACCAGAGATGTAACACCGTATCCCAGGACGTGCATCCGTTGATCACACTCGTACTCGAGCCCAGCGATAAATCGAAAGCGATCATCAGAGTAAGCGTCGCACTCCTCCACGTAGCTCTTTAACGACTCAGCGTTGAAAAACTCTGCGTGATCGGTCATGCAGACAAAGCTCAGCCCCTGTGCGATGAAAAGCTGGCGCAACTCCGAGAGCGTGCATTCGCCGTCAGAGTACGTGCTATGGCAGTGAATAGCCCCTTTGAACATTTACATCCTTGTGTGCCGCTGTCTTCTTTCCAAGCCGCGCAGGCAATCGTCGAAAAACGAAATCAAGCCAGTCGCCCAGCTCGGGCATTGGATCGCGCAACATGAAGTTGTCGTGAAACGTTCCCCGCACCGGAGTCAAAAAATCCAACAGCGTTCGCAAGCGGCCCGGGAAGAGGCCGGGAAAGCCTTTTGGCGCGCCGCGCCACACTTCAAGCAGGTGTCGAAAGTCACCCAACCACCAGCGACAACGCACTCCTCTTACATAGTCAACTGAAGGTCCGATGTTATCGCCCGCCGCCAACCGCGCCAGCTGCGCCGGGAAATCCGCACCAGCATAAACCGCCAATGCCAGTGAATTCCAAAAGCGACCGTTCACTTCCAGAAAGACGGGAGTCCCATCCGGCTTGATGCGGAACTCAACCATCGCCACACCGTGCCAGGAAAGTTCTCGCAGTATAGACAGCGCGGCCTCGCGAAGTTCGGGCCGGGGTTCAACGCTCTCGCGCACTGCGCTGCCAGAGCCTGTTGGCCTCACGTCGCGTATTCGTCTGTGCGAAAACTCCGCCAGCATATTGCCGTTATCCATCAGAGCGAAGTAGCCCGCTCCCGCGCCCTCCACAAACTCCTGCGCCAGGATTGAAGCGGAGCGAAGGCGCAGGTCGTCGTAACACGACATGAATTCCCGCGCACCCCCCGCATACAATGGCGCGCCCGTCGCTCGCACATTGCCATCGACGGACATCTCTTCTGAGCTGCCTGCCTTCAGCACCCGCGGATATCGACACGAGGTCGAGAACTCGCGAGCATGTTCTCGATCGCAGATGACGGTCGTTTCCGGAACAGCGACACCAAGCGATTTCGCAATACGCGTCGTCTGATCTTTATCGAACGCCCGTAAAACCGTCTCGTGCGGCGGGAGCGCCAAATGTCCCTCAGCTTTGAAAATTCTGTCGCGCGCCGCCGAGAGCGGCAACGTCGTGCGTTCAGTCATCGGGAGGATTAGAGTACCGGGCTCGCGATTTACCTGGTTAACGATACAATCGACAAAGGCAGCGGCATCGAGCTCGGGAGATGTATAGCGAAAACTGTCACGACAGGCGCGCGACCACCCGGCTTTCGACCACGAAGTGTCGGAACCCACGCACACACTATGACCGGCCTGCGCGAGCGACCGCACGCTCGCTACAGCTTGATTTTCATTGCCGTCGAGAACCAGAACTCTCATGCGTTCACCGATGCCGGCACCGACTCCAGTTCATTCGGAGTGAGGGATAGCTGCGCCACCGACGCCAGCATCTCTTCGAATCGTGTTGCGACCACAGACCAATCATACTGCGCTGCCAGCTCAGCGGCTGAGCGTTCAAGTTCACGTCGTCTCGTTTCGTTGCTGAGCACTGAGATGATTGAGTCTGCAAAGCTCTTCGCGTCGTCCGCGAGTAAGATGTCGCGGCCATCATGCACGTCCAGGCCTTCCGCTCCAATCGTGGTCGAGACCACTGCCTTGCCGGCGGCCATCGCCTCGAAGATTTTCAATCGGGTTCCCCCGCCAATACGAAGTGGAACCGCAACCACCGCGGCCTCACGAAGATGTTCGACCACCGAAGCAACGGTACCCGTCACTTCGATTGACTCGGAAGCGAGCCTGCGCACCCCCGGCGTAGGATTGCGCCCCACGATTCTGAAACGCGCGTCGGGAACGGCGCGTTGCACCTGCGGCCAGATGTCCTTACAGAAATACTCGATGCCGTCGATATTAGGCTCCCAATCCATCGATCCGAGGAAGACGACTAGCGAGTCTTTTGGATTTTCATCAGAGCTACCCACCCCATATTTTTTGATATCAACGCCGGTCGGCACCACAGTAATCTTCGCGGGATCAGTCATCGCTGCCATTAGGTCTCGATCATGTTCCGATACGGCCACGATGTGATGAAAGCGCTTTACGGCAGCCCGTTCATAGCGCTCCATCTTCGAAGCTTCGACCGCAAAGGCCCTGCGGCGAAGGAAGTCTGGAGCATGTTGTGCCTGTCGCCTCCAGAGACTCGATTCGACGTTATGCTGGAAGAGCACGGTGGGCGTGGCAAGCTCCTTCGGGAAATTGAGTGAGGCAGAAAGAAAATCGCATACGGCCACGTCGAAGCGTCCAGACGAGAGCCAATGGGAAACGAAACCTCGCACGCGGGATGAAGTGAACTTGGTCACGGCGTAGGGAGCGCTGGAAGGCAGACGCCGTAAGTAATCCAAGCCCTGACGAAATGGCCCGGCTTCCGGCGCCTTCGTGTGAATGGTGACGGCCCCAGGAAGATGCTTTTCGATTTCTTCCTCGTAGCTCTCATCGCGTTGCCCGCCGTAGTAGGACAGCAGGACGGTTTCGTGTCGCGCAGCCAACTGGCGAAGGAGGTTGTATGAGCGGATCTTTCCGCCCGTGTCTACGGGAAGAAGTTTACCGGCTTTGACCCACAAAATTCGCATCTTGCTTTCGCGTCTTTCGTTCCAGATAAGCTCGACGTTTCGATTTGCTGTCTATCCCATGACAGTCGCGGTCTCTTCATGCATGGCGGGCGCTGCTGATGCTTCTTCTCCATCGATAAAGCGACGCATCCAAATCTCAAAGTTGACGAGCGCCCACAATCGCTCAGAATGGTTTTCCCCGCTGGACTGATGACGTTCGACCAGCCGCCGCACGTACCCTTCGTCGAAAAGCCCGCGATCGACCGCGCGAGTGCTAAGAACATATTCGTCGATCACCCACCGATATGCTCCGCGAAACCATGCTCCAACCGGAACCGGAAACCCCATCTTGCTGCGGGAGAGTATCTCTTCAGGCAGCAGACCCTTCATCGCTTTGCGCAGGATATATTTTGTCGTCAGGCCGCGAAGTTTTAGCCGCTCAGGCAAGCGCGCGGTGTATTCGACCAGCTTGTGGTCCAGAAACGGCACGCGACTTTCGATAGAGGCCGCCATACTCATCTGGTCCTGCTTCATCAAAAGTTCATGCAGATACGTCTTGATGTCTACGTAGAGCAGCTGATTCAGTAGCGTATCAGCATCAGTGTGGCCAAGATAATCGCCAACAGCAGCGTATGGGTTGATACAGTTGACGCGCTCTTTCGTTTCAGGCGTCAGCAGCTCCTGCTGCATGGAATGCGAAAAGACCGCGAAGTTGTCAAAGTAAATGCTCTCGATATCCGGCGCTACACAGAGAAAGGTCCGCGAAAGTTTCTGTCGGACTCGCGATCCTACCGGGAGCGTCTTGACGCCGCGTTCGATGACGGAACGCAAGGCTTGTCCGGTTAACTTGTGATAACGGGCGCCGAGCGCGAGGTTGTAAACCGTCTTACGATAGCGGCCGTAGCCCGCCAGCAACTCATCGCTGCCTTCGCCCGTGAGAACGACCTTGACGTGTTTGGCTGCGAGTCGGGAGACAAAGTTGAGCGCTACGCTCGAAGGATGCGCAAGCGGCTCGTCCTCGTGCCAAACGAGAGAGGGTAGAGCGGCGAAAAAATCTTCGGGGCTGACAACAACCTCGTGGTGGTCCGTTCCGAATTTTCGCGCCACCAGGCGAGCGTACTCGAGTTCATTGGCCTCGCGCTCGGCAAAGGCAACCGAAAACGTCTTGATCGGCTCGTCCACCAACCCGCTCATCACGGCGGCGATAGCTGATGAATCGATCCCTCCGGAGAGAAACATGCCCAGTGGCACGTCCGCCATCAGACGCAAGCGAACGGAGGTTTCGAACAGGTCTTTCCATTCGGCTATGTAATCCTCGTCGCTTAAGTCCGGCGCCTCTTCCTCTCTTTCGAATCGGACGTCCCAGTACTCTTTGATAGTGATTTTGCCATCGCGCCAAACCATTGTGTGCCCCGGCATCAACCGTTTCACGTTCCGAAAAAGAGTCTCCTCGCCACTGGTTGCATGATTAGCGAGATAGTCGGGAAGCGCGCCGACGTTCAACTCCGGCGTGACCGCGCGGGCTGCGAGCAGCGACTTGATCTCTGAAGCAAAGTAAAGCGAGCCGTCGTCCGTATGGACATAATAGAGGGGCTTTACCCCAAGCCTATCGCGAGCGATGAAGAGTTCGCGTCGCCGCTGGTCCCAAATCGCGAAGGCGAACATACCGCGCAGATGTTCGACAACGCCCGCGCCATGCTCCTCGTAGAGATGGAGAATGGTTTCGGTGTCGCAATGAGTACGGTAGACGTGGCCGCGCGCTTCAAGCTCTTCGCGGAAATCAGCGTGGTTATAGATCTCGCCATTGAACGTTATGTGCAGCGTCTCGTCTTCGTTTGTCATCGGCTGATGGCCGGCCGCCACATCGACGATGCTCAGACGGCGGTGACCCAGACCGATGTTCCCGTCGAGAAAGAGACCGGCGTCATCCGGCCCGCGATGGGTGATCACATCACGCATGCGCTCGAGCAGGCGGACGTCCACGGCCGCGTGCGATCGGCTTGATAATGCTATTCCGTTAATTCCACACATAACGATTAATTGAGGGCGACCAACTTAAGATGATACTCAGCCCTTCCCCTCGCCGGCCACTTCCCGATAGAAGTTCAGCCAGTTCTCGCGCACCACATCCCATTTGTACTTTGCGCACTCGGCACGAGCATTTGAAGCAAGCGAGCTTCCCAGGTCCTCGCTTTCCAGTAATCGGATCGCCGCTTCCGCCATCGCCTTAGCATCGTCCTTTTCGACCAGCAGCCCTGTCTTCTCGTGGCTGACAACATAGGGAATGCCTCCGGCGTTAGTAGTCACCACCGGCAAACCCGCGGCAAACGCCTCCAGGATCGAGAGCGGCATGTTGTCCACATTCGAAGCGTTGAGATAGATATCAGCCGCGTCGTAGAGCTCGGGCATCTTCTCGGGCGTTACAAGGCCGGTAAAGGTGACGTTGCGCAGTTCAAGCTCCCGCGCCAGTCTCTCCAGCTTTGTGCGCTCGACACCGTCGCCGGCGACGACCAGGGTGGCGTCGCTGAAGCGCTTTTGAATAAGGGCAAAAGCCCGCAACACGCAAGATACGTTGTAGATTGGATCGAAGTTGCGGTTAGAGAGGAAGCGCGGAAGCAGAGGACGCCGTTCGCGGAAGTGAAAGTTATCCAACTCGACGTGATTAAAAATCGCGCGCGCCGTGAGGCCATGTCGAGCAAAGACGTCAACCAACCAACCCGACGAAACCACTGTCGCGTCTGCACGGCGAATGGTAGGGATTGCCGTACGGCGCCAATCGCGCAAATGATCTTCCGCCTGCCCCGCGTGATAGTTGAGAACGACTTTCTTTCGAAACAGCTTGCCTAAGAAAACGGGAGGCATGGCGGCGAGAATAAAACCGGTGTCGGCAGCGGAAGAGACGTGGATCACGTCGTATCGCGGGATCTGCCTGAGAAGCTTGATGACAAAGATCAGCGAAGTTACCGCGGTGCGCAGATACTTGACTCGTTGAAGCTGACGCAGGATTCCCGGCGCTCGCGGGTTAATGGCGAGAAACCCGACATCCAGCGTCGGTTCTTTGCCAAACTCCTTCACCAACTGCGCCGCGTGAATAGATTGTCCACCGAGAATGTCGTGAGACGGAGCGATGACCAGTATGCGGAGTCGCCTGCGCGCGCCGGCGACTTCGAGCTGCGCCGGGCGGGCGTCGCTCGCGTCGCTCCATTCCTGAATCGTGCTTTGTTTAG
The DNA here is from genome assembly GCA_032160165.1 of Acidobacteriota bacterium. Taxonomy (GTDB): domain Bacteria; phylum Acidobacteriota; class Blastocatellia; order Pyrinomonadales; family Pyrinomonadaceae; genus QHXM01. The sequence goes on along the minus strand of JAVHWA010000020.1, from coordinate 25,018 downwards.
TCCGCTCCATCGTTCGCTCAGATTCCTTCAAACACCTTTCTGGCGCACATCCTCTACCGGTCGAAATGTCGAGCGACGAGATCGTTCCAGGAGTTTCCGGTAAAGATTCATCGTGGTTGACAGCTGAGCGTCGCAGGAAAACTTCTCTTCGACGGTTTGTCGCCCGTGCTCACCCATTATGCGCGCGCGCTCGGGATTGCGCAGAAGCGAGATCACATGCGCGGCCAGCGCTTCATCATCACCCGCTGCCACAAGATGGCCCGTCTCGCCTTCGGTCAATGCCTCACGCGCTCCCCCAACATCGGTTGCGACCACCGGTCGCGCGGCCGCCATATACTCAAGGATTGCATTCGAGAAACCCTCTGCAGTCGAGCTGAGGACGCAAACATCCGAGACTGCGAGCAACGCCGCGATGCGATCACACCTGCCGATGAAGAAAGTATTTCCTTCCAGACCGAGCTCGGTGGCGAAAGCCCGTAGTGGATCTTTGAGGCGACCTTCACCGGCGAGAACAAACGCGGCGGCCGGCTCAGCTTGATGAATTCGGCTCGCCGCTCGCAGGAATGTTGCGTGATCTTTCACCTTATGCTCGAGGTTGGCAACGATAGTGACAAAGCGATGATCACCGGCCGGCAGACCGAGCGAAGCGAGCTTCTCGTCGCGCGACGAGGTCCCGTCAGCCACGACTCGATTCAGGTCCAGGCCGTTATAGACCGTAACTACCTTCGAAGCACGTACGCCATCCTGAATGAGTTGGCGGCCAACGGCGTCCGAGTTAACGACGACCGCATGGGCCAGACGATAGGCCTGACGCTCGACGTACTTTTGCACCGAGGTGCGCATTCCTCCTGTTTCGCGCTTCGAAGCTATGCGGACCGCGACACGACCGCGCACCGCTGCAGCCATTCCAAAAACATTGGAATAGAAGTCATGCGTCTGTACCACGGCTATCTCATGCTCTCGGATGTAATCAGCGAACCTGCGCATTTGCTTAAGCGCGTTTAGATCGTAGAAGCTGGTCAAAGGGAATTCGGGAATCTCTTCGACTCCCAGGCTAAGGGCTTCATCCAACAGGGCACCGCGTCGATCGAGACACGCCAGGTAAACTCTGCAAGAGCCTGACTGCTTGAGCAAGCGAGCGAGCTGGACGGCTTGTCGCTCGGAACCGCCCTGGTGAAAACTGTTTGTGAGATGCAGGACGTTCATAAATCAATAGGCGAGATCCTGGTGGTCAAATAACTTTCGTCAAGACTCGGTCTTACCCTACGCCTATTATCGCGGCCCCGGGGCTGACGGTTGCGACAGGCGAGTCGACAAAGTTGCGATGCCACAGTTCGAGCATGAAAAGCGTCCACAGATGCCCGGTGTTATCTCGGCGGGCGCGATCATGCTCATTGTATAGCAAGGTGATGTAATCCTGGTTGAAATAGCCACGCTCGCTAGTTCGACTGTCGAACAAGATGTCGCGTATGTAGCTGCGCAACTCCTGGTTGATCCATTTTTGGATGGGGAGGCCAAAGCCCTGCTTGGGGCGATCGAGTATTTCGTCGGGGACAAGGCCGCGCACGGCTTGCTTGAAGATGTGCTTCGTAACCGATCCCTTTATCTTTAGCCGGGCAGGAATCCGCGTCACGAACTCGATCAGTTTGTGATCCAGCAGTGGCACGCGTGCCTCGAGAGAAACTGCCATGCTCATTCGATCAACTTTTGTGAGGATGTCGCCAGGCAAGTACGTCTTGCTGTCGATGTAAAGCAAGGTATCCAGCGGGTCAGGAGAGCTGACGCGTCCGCTGTACACCCGGAAGAGCGCTGCAGGGTTGCTCTTGCCATTGAGCTGGGAACGAAATCCCGCCGAATAAAGAGATAGTTTGTTGAGAGTGGTGAAAAACGAAACGCTATCCAAATACCGGTTCAAAGGATCGAGTGCGATGTTGTGCAGATAGTTGCGGCCCCACGCCCCGTGGGGCAGGTTGCGACTCAAGGGTTGCATCAGGCCGCGCCGCACCACCTGGGGCAGTCGTGCGAATCCCCTTCGCTTTCGGTCGATTTCATAGCGCGTATAGCCGGCGAATAACTCGTCGCCGCCATCGCCTGAGAGGACGACTTTGACGTGTTCGCGCGCTAGTTTAGATACCGCATACGTCGGGATAGCAGAAGAATCTGCGAAGGGCTCGTCCAGATGCCACGCGAGTTCGTCGACAATATGACAGATCTCGGGAGTGACGATGAACTCGTGGTGGTCTGTATGAAACCGCTCGGCCGTGAGCCGCGCGTATTTCAGTTCATCGTAGCCCTGCTCGTTAAAGCCGATCGAAAATGTCTTCACCGGCTGACTGGTGTGTTGAGACATGAGCCCCACGATAGTGCTTGAATCGATACCACCTGAAAGAAATGCTCCGAGCGGTACGTCAGCCACCAGGCGCAGCCTGACAGCCTCGTCCAACAACGATCGCAGCTCGTCGAGATAGTCCTCTTCGCGTCGCTCGGCCACCACTTCGTAAAGTAAGTCCCAGTACTTTTCGATGTGGACTCGACCATCGGCGAAGGTGAGATGATGGCCGGGCGGTAGCTTGAATATGCCACGAAAGATGGAGAGCGGGTCCGGCACATAGCCGAACGAGAGATAGGTGTCGAGCGCTTCCTTGTCTATCTCGCGCTCCGTCTCGGGGTGTTGTAGAAGTGACTTGAGCTCAGAGCCGAAGATGAGTGTCCCCTGGCGCGTAAGGGTGTAATAGAGAGGTTTTTTCCCGATCCGATCGCGCGCGATGAAGAGCCTGCGCTTCGATTCGTCCCACAGCGCGAAAGCAAACATCCCTCGAAGCCGGTCTACGCAAGCAGCCCCATATTCTTCATAGGAGTGCACGATTGTCTCGGTGTCTGAACTGGTCCTGAACGTATGACCGTTCTTCTCTAGCTCCGCCTGAATTTCTCGATAGTTGTAGATCTCACCATTGAAGACGACAGTAACTGAGCCGTCTTCCCCGGAGATGGGTTGATGTCCTCCAGCCAGGTCGATGATCGAAAGTCGGCGCATGCCCAGGGCCACGCCCGCAGCTACCAGCGAGCCCTGGTCGTCCGGACCGCGATGGCGTATGACGCGACACATCCGTTCGAGCACTTCTGTGCGCTCGTCATCAGAAAGTCGGTCGTTGTTACCGGCGAAGCCGGCGATTCCGCACACTCCGGTTAAGGCTCCTTAAGTCAAGGTATCGGCCGCGCGTTTCCAGTAGATCCGTCGCTGTAAACGGGTCACCTGGCCGCGCACAAGATCGAGCTCTTCGCTGGTCACAATTCTGAGCACCAGGATGGCGACAAAATAGACGAGGGCGAAAACAGTTCCGCAAGCAGCAAGAATGACGAAAGGCTTCATCCCTATCAGCAAGGTTCGTACTATCAATGCGGCAAGCCCGGCCACGCCCGAGGCCAGTGCCAGTTTCCCGACGTCTTTGAGCAGTACCAGATCGCGTCGCGTGACAGAAAGGACACGTCCAAATTTGGCCAGCAAGGCAAAGCGTTCCAGCAATCCAATAAGAACTATAGTGCCTACGGCTCCAATCATTCCGAAGCGGATTGAGCCGAACCAGAGACCCGCGATCAGGAAGAAGAACATGCCTATGCGCAACTTGAGCAGGTAGTATCGATGTTCAGCAAAGGCGCGCAACACGGGATCGAGAGCCAGGATGCTGAATGGGACCAACGTCAGGTTAATGGCGAAGATCGGCCAGCTCGCTAGGTAGTTCGAGGTGAAGAGAAACGAAATAAACTCGCGCCCTACGATCATCAGCAGTACATACACCGGGAAGAAGAAGAAGGCGAGCTTGCGCATAACACGCGCGGTCAAGAAAACAATCTCTCGCGTCTGGCCCTCTTTCTGAAGAAAGCTTACGCGCGGAATCATGACCGAGTTGATCGATTCGCGAAGCAATCCAAGCAGGGGCAATTCAAGACAGCCGACAGCATAGATGGCAAACTCCGCCGAGGTGAACCGGTGCGAGATGAAGTAATTGTGCAAATCGGTCTGAAAGGTAAAGAGCAGTCCAGCAAAACCGAGAGGCATGGCGTACGCCAGCTGCGTTCGCAACATCGACCGATCAAAGCTGCGCCAGTAGTGGGGGAACCGCGAGTGGAGATAGAGCAATAACAGAATCGTTTGCAGAACGCCCTGGGCCAGCGACGCGTAGATGAGCGCGCGAAGGGTGCCGAACATCAACAGCGCGCCAATCATAAAGAGCGTTTTAGTGAGTTGAGCGCCTATGATGAAGACGGTAGAGAGCCTGGTCTCCTGATTGGCAACCGCGACGGTCTCAAGAAATGAAGAGACGACCCAGAAGAGAATTACGACTCCGATAAGCGGCCCGTACTGGATGAGTGTAGAATCGCTGAAAATGCTTCCCAGCAGGCTTGGACGAAGAATCAGCAGCAGGCAGGCCAGGCCGCCAATAAAGGCGCTGACCAGTAGAACGTTAAGAACAACCTGTTTACGCTCCCGTTCACCCTCGCGAGGCAGGAAATAATAGGCGCTCATGCCAAAGCCAAGCGGAAGCATTGCCACTGCGGTGCCGACAACCAGGAAGACCTGCTTGAAAAGGCCATACTCGCTCTGCGTCAGGTGACGTACCAGCAGCGGGGGAAGCGCAAAGGTGAACGCGAACCCGAGCGTCTTGGCGAACATCAGCCAAAACGCACGTGTTGCCAACGAACTTTCCTTGTTTAGAACTTCAGGCATGGGCAATGCTTTGATTTAGGATTCCTTCGCGTGGGGAGCGGCGGTCGCGGCCGTCGCGTTGAGATTGACACCTTCGCGTATCGTGTCCCATCGCGCATACCGCTCTCCGCTTAGAAACTTGTAGTAGGCAACCAGCGACGCGAAGTTTGCGAGCACGAAGTAATGCGGGAGTGCGAGAACGCGGTTTCGTCGACCGAGACTCTCGACGATCCACGAAGCGCCGGCCGCGGCATAAAAGCAGAGTTGCGCGACTAGGACGAGAGTGAAGAACAGAGAATGGCGAGCGAGAACAACCGAAGGGATGAGGATCAAGAGCAGAAAGACGGGGACGAGATAGCGCATTACTTTGTGAGATAGGAGTTGAACCGCATAGAAGCCGCTTCTGAAGGGGTTCATCATCCCTCGATGACGCCAAAGGTCCGTGAAAGTCTGCGTAATGATCCGCACACGCATTCGCAGCTCTTTGCCGGCGCGTTTGTTCGTCTCCTCCGTACAAACGGCGTCCGGCTCGTATACCGCGCGCAAACCCTGCTCGACCATCTTGGTCGCGATTAGAAAATCGCTGCAGGCCTCAGGATACATCGCCACATAAGCCGATCGTCTGACCGCATATAGACAACCGGATGCGCCAATCAGCGAGCAGATTCGACTCTCGTGGCGTTTAAGGAAAGTCTCGTAATCCCAGTAGGAACGCGCGCCCTGTCCGACGCTCGATTTAGATGAATCGACATAGACAAGTCGTCCGGCGACACAGCCAACGGTTTCGTCCGCGAAGTTGGGCAGCATGGCGCGCAGCACGTCAGAGTTGTAGAGAGTCGTTGCATCCGAAAAAAGGATGACATCTCCCTTTGCTTCCTGGACCGCGGCGTTTTGCGCCGACGTTTTTCCAAGACGCTCAGACTGGCGGAAAAGTCGGACGCCACGAGCACCAAATTGTCTTGTTATTTCGTCGGTCCGGTCTGTCGAGCAATCAGACGCAACGATAATTTCCAGTTTGTCGGCAGGGTAGTCGAGCGCGAGAGTGTTTTCGAGTTTGGCCGCAAGGTCTCGCTCTTCGTTGTAGGCGGTAATGATGACAGTGACGTCAGGAGTCCATTCCGCGCGACGCACGACGCGCGTCCCGAACCGACTGACGGCCGCGACGAGCAGCGGATAACCCGCATACGTATAGAAAAGTAGCGCCGCGCCCGACCAGAAACAGATCTCCATGATCAGCTCAAATCTCATCGACACTACCGTTCGTAAACCGCGAGTAACGAGCCCGGAAGAGGCGCGATATCCCCATCTCCCGGCAGATCGAGCGCGCCCCTGGGCTTGCGTGCGAGAGCACGACCAAAAACGCCGTCTGCGCCTTCCACTTCATAAAGGCGATGCAGGCACAAGGCAAAGCCCACAAGATAGTAGATGTACCACAGATAAGCGACGGAAGCGAAGAAACTACAAACCATGTAGCCGACCAATGCTGCCTGCAATCCTACCGCGAGATAGTAGATCCGAGTGCGACTGCGTGAATCGTAAGTCTCCTGCTCGATGCGGTGCAGTCTTCTCAACGCCGCGACCATGAAAATAATGGAAAGGACCATCGCCGGAACGCCCATCTCGGAGCTAACCTGAGTGTACGCATTGTGACTGACCTGCTCGGAGTCGGAAACGTTGTGAAAGTTTCCCATTCCTATTCCCAGTATCGGATGCCTCAGGGTCACCTGAATTGACTGCCAGAGTAGATGCTGACGCGATACAGCCGACCCGCCGTCGTCCCCTCCGAACAGTGAGACGATGCGCCCCAGGAATTCGGACGGTAAGGCAGCTACGGAGAAGGCGGCGGCCACCATGAACAGCGCCACGATCACTACGCGATTGCGGCGACCGAGTTTCCATGCCAATACAAAGCACGCGACAATAAGACCCACGAAACCACCGCGCGAGAAGGTTACGATGGTGGCGCCAATCATTAGCACAGAGATGAGCAAATAGAGAGCTTTCCGGGTGTAGCTGCGCGCAACGAATAGCAGGCCCATCGCGATGGGGATCATCGTCACCAGATGCAGCGCCATATCGTTAGGGTTCTCGAACAACCCTTTGCGAATGACGCCCTCGATGCGTTCTCCACGAATATCGAAATGGCCCAGCCTATAGTCGTTCAACGCGTAAATGCTTAAAGCTATGCTCACGATAAGCGATAACCACATCAGCCATCGCCAGCGCCGTTCTGTCCTAACGACGTTGACCATCACGATGAACATCGCGATCACTTTTGCAAAATCGAGAAAGGTCGCCCACGCTTCGGACGGTGCGGTGGCAAAGGGCACGGAAAGCAACCCTGCCAGCGCAAGCAAGAGCGCGAGGTTTACCTCAAGCGGCCGCGCGGTGATGGTTCCGTCTGCTGAAAGCTGGGTGGGGATAAAAACAATCAGCGTCGCCACCGCCAGCCAGAACGCCATCGATCTGAAGTCGGAGAGGGCCGCGATAAGTTCGTAGGGACGAAAATAAGTGACTGCGGTGAAGAGCAGGAGTCCGGCGAAGCTTATGGCATGGGCTCGAGTGAGAGTAGGCCATTTGGTCACCGCCTTTGAGGCGCCCCTGGCTTGCGGGGGATCAGACGGTTTCCTCGAGGTGGGTTCGATAGTTGGAGGTTCGGGCCAGCTTTCACTATCAGGGATGCTGTTGCGCTTCGTCCGCGGCCACTGAGCTTCGCCTTCGGGATCAGCATCAGCCCACAGTCGTGCGCGCCGCGACGGAGTCACTGCTTCTTCGACAATGCTCTCGGAATCAAACCGCACTTTGAGGGCACCTCAGGCAGGCAGCATGAACAACTTGTCTGAACTTAACCGCTCTCTGAACAGCGGCTAAGCGCTTCGTCATGGCCGAAGCGCTAAAAAGAATTTTGAGCGCTTCGTGCGCCCATAAATTCGCTGCCGGCAGCCGGCTTCAATTGTAAACGATAAGGTATCGCCAATGAGCGCGCATCAGTACATTCTTTAAACCGGGACACCTTCTTCATCACCGATCAGCATCAGTGATCTTACGCGCTCTCTTAATGCCATCTCGAAGCGGCGCGCTTCTTCGATCTCCGAAAAGGAGAGAGAGCGCAATTCCAGCTCGATCCGGCGGCGATAGTCGGAAACCAGCGAATCGGAGACGCCAAGTGTGGAGGCGACTTCCAACTGTGTCGAGTGATCGGGACTCAAATAGCAATGCCAGAGCACGCCCAGCATGCGATTATACTGCTTAACCTTGCCCCGCACAGTCTCGTGAAGGCTTTTTAGGAATCCGTCGACAAAGTTTGCGGCCTCGCGTTCTGATTCGCGGCGCAGCAAGCCCTGCTCGGGGTTCTCGCATCCGTCGACAGGCTCGAATGGACTTCCGCCATCGTCCGAGTCGTCGCCGCCGAGTGGGACCAGATAGATGTCCATCACCGGAAGGCGGGACATAACCAGGCTCCTCAGCATTCGAACATCAACGGGCGCGTCGGTGGCTTCCAGTACGGAAATAATCAGGTCTTCCAGGTCAGAGTTGCCGATTACGATCTGCGAATCTCCGGTGCAGCCCACCATGCGAGTATCGCGCTGGCGCACGGGAATCATGTGAATCCGTTGTTCAAGCTCGTGACTGCCTTTACGCGCCTTCTCTGCAGGCCATTCGCTGAGGCCATAAACTCGATCGGCCAGACGACGATGGGGTTCGTTGTCGCTGCCCGAGGTGTCAAAGCGTTTGAAGTTCGCGCTCGATTGGATGAGGGTCGAGATGCGCCGAGCCAGACGATAGGATTCAGGGTGACGCTTGCGCAGTTCCGAAGTCAGAAGATTGGTTAGTTCGATTTGGCCGATCTCGCATTCGACCTCGGAGTCTGTCATCTCCGTGTCCAGATAGTGCTGGAAGCGGGCCTTACTCAATAATTGAACGAACAATTCCTGTGTCAGATCGGTGTACGCGTTGTGCGAACCTTCCTCGACAAGCAAACCGGCACTTCGAGACGCTCGCACCAGCGGATGATGGCAAACGATGCGGTGCAGTTCGGCCCAGAGTCGGGTGACATCTGAACAACGCAGGCTCTCGATCCATGGGCCGCTCCTGGATTGGCGTTCAAAGGCAGCGCGCGGGGTGCGCGGCTGTTCCTTGATGGCGCTCATTGTTGAACCTTTCGGCTGGTTATCGCTGGTAGATTTCACGGTTTTTGTAGGAGTTGCGGTGGCGCAAATATCAGGTTGGTCGTGAATTGAGTTCACTCGTTCGGCTTGTTCTCAGAAAGTGTGGTCGATGATCTTGCCGGCTTCATAGCTGGAGTTTCGTTGTCGGGTGAGTGAAGAGTGTTTTTCTGTCGTAGAGGTCACCGGTCTCCCGGAGAATCAACGAGTTGAATAGTCGTGAAGCGTCGTTTAAGGAGTAGCGTGCTGCTTGGGAGGTAGTAGGAGAGTCAAACTCTCGCCCTGGGGAAGGTGCCCTTACAATCCGCCGGCCTCGTTTCACGAACTAACTGGAGTCTACGCCACGATGACCGCAAGGGGAACTCAGGGGCGATCATCCAGGGAAGAGTCAAGGAGGATTTGAATTCTCCTCGACGACAGAAAAGATGTTATCAGCAAACATTGAAATGAGCAACATCTTTTTACAAAACCCCCAAAATACTGATATTGCAGACAAAAGGGCGTCATTGGGGGTCAATTAACTTTGGAAGGTGAGGGCGATTAGGGTTTTATTTAGATTGACCAAGCGAAGCGCCTCGTCGAGGTTGAACACTTTCCTGGCGTTCATCGTGCCCCTTCTACCGCGTTTCACCATCGGCGTTCTCAGCTTGGGCAGTCGTGACAGCATATCAGGACAGACGGATCGCGGGGATATCGAAGGGGGTTCAAGTCATGATTCTACGAGCAAACAATTACTGCAAGCGACTTTCGTGTCCCTCATCTGAGAGCCTCATCTCATATCGCGCGTTTGGACTAGCGGACGGGCAGATGGTGTGGGTGGCGGAACATCTCGACGAATGCGACTTTTGTGGCGCAGAACTTCAATTGCTCACCGAACATGCGCCGCTCGAAGACGAAGAGTGCAAAGCCGTCGAGATGCCTTCCAGCCTGCGTTGTTTGGCCCAATCTTTACTAACGGCCAATTGGCTTCATATCGAATCGCTTGGGGAAACCGCCTTCGAAAAAGAGCGGTTGACTCTGACGGACGCTTAAGGCGTTCACCATCCCGACTTCTCTCATCTATTGCCAACGATCTCCTCTGCTAATTTCGGCGTAGATCCCTAAAAGAGTTCGGCTGTTCGCTGGAGCCCAGGCATCCTTGCCTCCAAGCGCGCGCAGTACGGTCATGTCTTAGCGTATCTCCGATTTGTGACTCTCTACAGGTCAATGTAATTAAGCCGGTCCCGCCAATAGCCGGACCATCACACGACTCGTTAGCCTATTCTCGTAAGCGAATCGGTTTGGGCGATTCGATCAGCGTCGCAGGCGACACCAGTCGGGTCAGAACCGCCTGCGTCAGCGGGCGGAACAAATTGGGACTAGGAAAGGCCGAGCGAGAGCGACATAAGACGCGCTTTGTGCCAGCCGCTGACGCAGCTGGTTCTGACAGGACTCACAGCGCTCGAGTTGATTATCGATCTTGTCCTCAGTTGTGCGTTGCGCGTATATTACGCGCCGATCGCTCCGACAAATAAGTTTTCGCGCCACCACGATTAATAAACGGGCTTTTTGGTTAGAGCGACAAACTAAAAGTTTGTCCAACAGTTTCCGGAGTCCATAATATGCAAAATCGCCTTTACCGCTCGCTTGTAGTCAGCGGCTTGTCGCTCGCGCTTTTCGTGAACGCGACTGCCAGCTTTCCTTCGCCCAAACCGTCTCATGAAAGCGTCCCTCAACAGGGAGGTGTAGCATTGCCCTGGATGAAAGAGACCATAACCAAACTGGAGAACGAGCTGGCCGCAAAGTACGGCGAGCCACAGCGCACTCGTCTCGCACGGGGACTCACGCAGGTCGCGAGTTTCTGGCGTTCGGAAGACGGTGATGCCAGCGTCTTCGAAGAGTTCGTGCGCGCGAAACTCGCTGGCGACCAGACAACACTTGACACTATGTTCGAGCGCTTCGAACACAACCTCGAGCAGGTCGATGGCCACATGCAGGAAATCGGACGCGAGTTTCGCCAGCAATCGGACCTCGATATCGGCCCGATTCTCCCTTTCGACGAGGTCTTTGCGGGCTACGATTCATCGGCCCATGTGACCGATGATTTTTTCCAGAACAAGTTGGCTTTCATCGTGCTCTTGAACTTCCCGCTCACTACGCTGCAGGAGAGACTGACGAATGGTGAGAAATGGTCGCGCAGAGAATGGGCGGAGGCGCGGCTTGCGCAGAGGTTCTCCAAACGCATTCCCGCTGAAGTGAACCTGGCGATCGCCCAGGCCTCGGCAGAAGTGGACCGCTACATCGCCTCTTACAACATCTGGATGCATCACCTCGTCGACGACAAGGGCAATCGGCTGTTTCCAGCTAAGCTCAGACTGCTCTCTCACTGGAACCTGCGCGACCAGATCAAAGCCGATTACAGCGCCGGCGCGACCGGTCTTCCTAAACAGCGCATGATTCAGCTGGTGATGGAGCGCATCGTCACCCAGACGATTCCCGATGTTGTGGTCAACAATCCGAACGTCGATTGGAATCCGGTTACCAACGAGGTCAAGCCTGCTGCCGTTAAAGACTCGGACGAAGCTTCGCCGGCAAAAGGCACAAAGCCGCCGACGAACGCTCCCGAGCCCAACACGCGTTACGCGAAGCTGCTGCTCGCGTTCCAGGCGTCAAGACAAGTAGATCCCTACTCCCCAACAGCGCCGACCTTGATTGCGCGCCGCTTTGACGAGAACCGCGAGATCCCCGAGACACGGGTTCGCGAGATGTTCGAACGAGTGCTCTCGTCACCGCTCACACTGCAAGTTGCAAAGCTGATCGAATCACGCCTTGGCCGTCCGCTCGAGCCGTTCGATATCTGGTACAACGGCTTTCGTCCGCGTGGCGCCTACACCGAAACTCAACTGGACGACATTGTGGCGAAGAAATATCCGACAGCCGACGCGTATAAAAAAGACATTCCAAATCTTCTGATGCAACTCGGCTTCACAAAGGAGCGCGCCGAATATCTGGCCAACAACATCGTAGTCGATCCGGCACGTGGCTCGGGGCACGCGCTCGGCGCCAGCATGCGCCAGGCGAAAGTCCATTTGCGCACCCGCGTCGGCAAGAATGGAATGGACTATAAAGGCTTCAATATCGCGGTCCACGAGATGGGCCACAACGTCGAGCAGACGTTCTCGCTAAACAACATAGACTTTTACAGCCTGCAGGGCGTTCCCAACACTGCGTTCACCGAAGCTCTGGCCTTCGTCTTTCAGGGGCATGACCTCGAGCTTTTGGGTTTGGCCAAGCAGGACTCGAAGAGCCGGGCGATGAAGACGCTGGATGATTTCTGGGGAGCATTTGAGATCGCGGGTGTCGCACTGGTCGACATGGGTGTCTGGCACTGGATGTACGATCATCCGAATGCAACGCCCGCCGAGCTAAAAGAGGCGACGCTCAGCATTGCCAGAGAGATCTGGAACAAGTATTACGCGCCCATCTTCAAGCAGCGCGACGTCGTGCTTCTGGGAATCTACTCGCACATGATCGATTCCTTCTTATATCTGCCCGACTACCCGATCGGCCACATGATTGCATTTCAGATTGAAGAACAGATGGAGAAGGCGGGAAATATAGGACCGGAGTTTGAACGGATGGCGGTGGTTGGCAGTGTCATTCCCGATCTTTGGATGAAGAAGGCGACGGGAGCGCCGGTGGGACCCGATGCGTTATTGACGGCGACGGGAAAAGCGCTTAAGGAGATCGGGCCGTAAGGCAAAACCGTTCAAGGTTCAATGTTCAACGTTCAAGGTTGGTGGTCCCAACGTGGAATGTTGAACTTTGAACGTTGAACAACTTCAGAGTTCCACTGCGGATAAAAACTTATGTCCATATCTGACTACGATCCCTATCGCGCCTTCAACTTTCGCCTCGAGTTTGATGGCGGCGCCCTTGGTGGCTTTCAGGAGGTGGAGGGGCTGAGCTCTGGCGAAAGCGATGCCGTCAGAGGCGAAGGCGTTGCGCAATCCCCGCCCGCGACGTTCATCTTGAAAAGAGGTGTGGTCAATTCAGAGTTGATTGATTGGGCCCGCGATTCGGCGGAAGGGAAGGCCGCTCGACGAAGCGGCGCTATCGTTTTGCGGGACGAGTTGGGTGCCGAAAGCTCGCGTTGGAGCTTCACTAACGCCTCGGTAACAAAGGTTGAATGGCCGACATTAAATGCCACCAGCAACGACGTGGCCATGGAAGAGATTCACATCAAGGCCGAAGGTATCGAATTCAAAGATGACGACTCTTGATCGTTCAATGTTCTAGGTTAAGCGCCTGCAAGCATCGAACTCTGAACTCTGAACCCTGAACCTGCCTTCAGCTCAGAAGTTTTGCCGTAAGCACTACGATCAATGCTCGGTCTCCCAGTGTGGCTGTACCGACTACTACCTTCTCGCCGTTGCGCAGGTTAAGCGCCGTCTGCACCTGTGAGCGAGTATCCTGCATGGGCGTACTGAACACTGTCGCGAAGGTGAACTCGCCGATCTGAATCGTCTGCGCGCCCGACGATGCCGGACCCAGCGATATCGAATTAATGAAGTAGTCGTAGTTCACAGTCGCGTTTCCAGCCTGCGTCGCCGATTTGGAAATCTCCATTGTGCCCTTGCCGCGCAGCCCTCGCTCCGTCTCCGTCAAGCGCTGCACGACCGCTGCGGCCAGATCATAATTCTTGTATCTCAGAGTTTCACGCAACTGAGTGACGACGTCTTTCAGTTCAGTCGGGATCTCCGTATAGGCGGGAGGGATGTACGCGCTTGTGTTCGAAGCCACCAGCACGTACATGTGGAGCTCGATGTTCGGTCGTGGCGCGCCTGGCGAATCCAGTCGCGTAAGCGCCTCTTCCATAGTCGCGAGGTTTTCGGGAAAGTCGCGCACGGTGAGGGTCTTGAACTCCGAGTTGGCCGAAATCGACGCGCCCTTAAAACCGCTACCGAGTTGCCTCAGCACCTTTGCCAGACTGTCCGGATCGCGGTACTTAACCTCGAAGACTTTGCTCTTGAAACCCTTCTCGGTAACAAAATCGCTCTCCGGCTTCGGTGCCGGCATGGTCTGCTGGGCGAATGATGAAGCGGAAAAAATGAAGATGGCGGAGAGTGCTATTAGCAATCGCTTTGTGATGTTATGCATTAGACCTTGCCTCCTGATTACGTCTGGAAGATTTGTTTGGAGCATCGCGTTTAGTGGGTCGAGGAGAGAACCAAATGATGCGTATGTTGGGGTCCTTCGTCTGTATCTCCACCCTGGTCGTTTTCTCTGAAAAGGCTGGAACGTCGGAAGTGTCTGGTTGAGCGACAATGGGCGCCCGTGGAGAAACACGAGCGAACATTAGCCGATTATGTTTATTGGGAGAGCTTGTGCCACCGCCCGCTTTGAAGACCTTGCCCGGCAGCGGAGTATGCGGCGGCGCAGATAACGGTAGAGGCTGATCTGCTGCCGGAGGGTTTGATGGGGCCTCCTCTGAGCTGGGAGATGCATCGCCACCGTTGATGACAATCTGCTTCGCATCGTTCTTCCTGTTCGCCATGAAGTAGAAGGCGAAGACAGAGACTGCCAGCATCAGCGCTGTGGCGATGGCCCATCTGATGCGCGGTCGAAACAGACCGCCGATCAGAGCGGGCACGGTGAACGCCGTGGGCCCTCTCTCGATCTCGCGTAATACACTGCGTCGCATTCCGGCGTAGTCCTCTTCGCTGAACGGCGGAGGCGCATACAGTCGCACCATGTGCTGTGCTTCCCGATACTCTTCTGCCGAGTGCGCACACTCTTCACATGACTCGACGTGCGCTGCCACCAGCGTGGCCTGCTTTTCCTCGAGGTCGCGGCCGGCGAGGAGCGGCAACAATTCCTGTGCTTGATTACAATTCACTCGACTGGCCCTTTCCTCTCAAATAGCGTTCGCAATAGAGCTTGATCTTTCTGCGTGCCGAGCTGATCTGCGAGCGCACAGTGGTGGCGCTGGAATTCATGATGCGCGCCACTTCGTCAGTCGGCAGGCCTTCGATGTCGCGAAGTATTATCGACGCGCGCTCCTTGTCGGGCAGCGTAGCCATTGCTCTGGCGATGAGCTCGCGCTGCTGAGAATCGATCAGACTCTGCTCGGCGTTTTCCTGTGGAGCTGCCACTTCAAATGCTTTGTCTTCCTCGCCGGCGTCGATCGAACCGACGTGGTGGCGGTGGTGTTGACGCTTTTTAGCGATATCGCGACAGACGTTGACCGTGATCTGATAAAGCCAGGCGAAAAAATCCTGGTCCTGTTTGTAACGTCTGAGGTACTTGAAGACTCTTAGAAAGACCTCCTGCGAAGCATCGCGGGCGTCGGCCTCGTTGCCCAACATTCTCCAGGTCATCGCCATAACTCTTTGTTGAGAATGAATCATGATCTGCTCGAAGGCCGCAGTGTCGCCGTCGGCGGCACGTTGAATGAGCCGTGCAAGTGATGGCTGATTCTGAGTCAGGGCGTTTACCGGCAACTGTATCTCTAAGGCCAAAGCCATTTCACGGGCCCCGCTCGGCGTCAGTGTGAATTTCGTACTTCCCACTTACATATACCTTTGGCGACAGGAAATCGTTGAAAAGAATCCGCGTGGTGCAGAGAGTCGATAGGTTGCACGGCAGAAATGAATGCCGGTTCCAGAGAGTCTATATCCGATGTGCGCCAACGGCGCACAATGTAATAGCCCAGGCCAACGGCCTGGGTCAGGTGTACAATACGAGTCCCACCCAAGCGCTGAAAGCGCGAAATACACTCAGAAAGCGAGAGAATGACATGCCTCAATCCTTGTCGTCTGTGCTCATCCATCTCATCTTCAGCACAAAAGACCGCGAACCGTTTATCACGCCCGCCATAGAAACAGAGCTACATCCATATATGGCTAAAGTCTTCCGAGAACTGAAGTCTCCAACGCTCGCGATAAACGGAACCACCGATCACGTACATATCCTGTTTGCGCTTGGGCGCGTAGTCACAATCGCCGATCTGGTGCAGGAGATAAAAACCGAATCATCGAAGTGGATCAAAACCAAGGGGCCGGAGTTGAGAAACTTTCACTGGCAGAAGGGTTATGGCGCGTTTTCGATCGGGCAATCGAGCGTCGCGGAAGTGAAGCGCTACATTCACAATCAAAAGGAACACCACCGAAGAATTACATTTCAGGATGAGTTGCGCAAATTTCTCGAGGCCTATGAGATTGAATATGACGAGCGTTACGTTTGGGACTAGAGCGATTTCGCGCCTTCAGCGCTAACGCTTTTGAGATCTGCTGAGTTACCCAGGCCGTTGGCCTGGGCTATTGCATCGCGCGCCGTTGGCGCTCTGGATCAACCCCCAACGCGATCTGCTCCGCACGGCAACCCGCCCGCTGACGCAGGCGGTTCTGACCCGATCGTTATCCGGCTCGATCTACTGCGAACCGCGAACTGCCAACTGCAAACTGCTAACTGCAAACTGGCCACGATCACCGGCCACCGCCCACTGCTCTCTCCCACACCGCTTTAGCAATTCTCGCGATCACATCCTCGCGCGTTGCCTCGTCAGCCGAAGAGTCCGACACAAACACCGCGATAGCCAGATGTTTTCTGTTTGGCAAGGTCACGATCCCGATATCGTTGGTCGCAGCAGTTACACCGTTTTCCGTTCCCGAAGTTCCGGTTTTGTGCGCTACCGGAGTTCCGGGGGGCAGGAGCCCTTTTAATCGCCTGGCGCCTGGAGTCGATTCGGTCATCAGTTTTAGCAACAACGCCTGGCCGACTTCAGAGAGCCCGCGCCGCTCCTGCAACGCCCGCAACAGAGTGATCGCCGCTTCAGGCGTCGCCCAGTTACGGTATTGAAGCGAGTGGTCTTCGGCAAATGCCTTCTCCGTATCGAGGATGATGATGTCCTTGATACCGAGTTCAGTGAGATATGCGTGGATCGCTTCGGGTCCCCCTGCGACCTTCATCAACACATCGCTGGCCGTGCCGTCGCTTTCGCCCAGCATCCATCGCATCAGCTCGCTGACGGTAAGCTCGGTGCCCCTTGGATACTTGTCGCGGACCGGACTATGCGCCGCCGCGCCAACGAAATCGTCCTTGGTGACCTTCACCTTCTGATCGAGCTTCAGCCGTCCGTCATCAACCTGCTTCAACACCGCCATCCCGATCGGAAGCTTATAGACGCTCTGCATGGGGAAGTGGTCGTGAGAGTTCAGGGAAACCGACTCTCCGGTCTCCAGCACAACCGCAGCGACACCCACGTGTCCCTTGGAGGCAGATGCTATCTGCTCGAGTTGATTTTGCAGTCCTGAGATTTGCTTATCGTCTGTTCTGCGCGCTTGAGGATCGATCGCTCTGGTGGAAGTGTTGGTGGTGCTCGCGCTCGAACAGCTTAAGGTCAGCGAGATAAGAAGGAGGGCGGAGGTCCGCAGTGGTGTCTTCATATGCTCCAAATCCGCATGCGACATTCTGCCGTGGCCAGGTTCAATTGTGCAACGAGGGATAGCAGGTGTCTCAACAAATCCCTCTGCAGAATATTGACTTCCTCATCCAATATGCAATAGTACAGCTCGCAAGAAACTACCTCGCGCAACGATTAACAGGAAACGCTCACGACCGCTCGTTACAAATGAGTGGAACGACCTCGCAATAGACCTTGCCACATACCAACTGAAAGGAATCTACCCGTGAAAAGATCACTCCTTTTCGCCGCGTCGCTAGTCCTCTGTCTGCTGTCACTCACATTCTTTTCGGCTTTCCCTTCCGGTGCTGTAAAAGCTGACCCGCCGGATCCGTGCGTCAGATGCCAGCAGAAAGTCCAACACGACTTTGAAAAGTGTGAGGCTAAATTCGGCGTCAGCCAATTCTGCTACGATCAATTCAATAACGGCATAATTGCGTGTTACGCCACAGTCTGCGAGCAATAGTACTGCTCAGCCGGTAGGCCCACAAAAGTCGAGCAGTTCAAAGCTGCCGCACGAGCGCCGGCAACGCGCACCCGTCGCACACTGAATTTGCCTAAGCCTTTTCGCCCGCGCGCACAGAATCGCGGCGACGCGAAGGTGTGTTTGCGTGCTGGCTTAAGACGGTTAATCCTTGGCATCAGTCGGAAGGATGGCCGTGGGGATCAATATTTTCTCGGCAGGCCCCGCTTCATTCAGCGCTTGTTTAATCGTGTGACCGCCAAACGTGTTAGTGAGTTCCCGGGTCAGCTCATTAAGAAGATTGTAGTAAGCAGCCGATGGGAGGGCGGGGAGATAGATTTCAAGCCGCGCTCTTTCTAACAGCGGCAACGAAACTCTCCTTTCGCTTGTCGAACCCTTTGGTCCCCTTGAGCGATTCCTTCGCCGAAAGCTTCATTCTGGGCGGACGTTCAGTCTTGAGTTCCTTCATGTCCTTTAATCTTTTAGCCATCCGCCTCAGTTCATCCTTCTTCCGCCACGATCGTGCCCGAAGGAAGACGTCATGCCAACTCTGGCACGTGCTCGTCTTCGTACTTCTGGATTAGTACTCCGACGATCTCCATCAGCGAGGCGAGCGGATGAGACTCGTCCTCCCCGACTTCATCAATCAGGGAGTCGAGCAAGGCGACGAGTTGGCTATACTCTTCTTCAGAATGCGGCACGTAAATCTTGCCAGCCAACTTTACCCAGGCGTCTTCGGTTTTACTCACGTCGAGATTCCGCATCCTTACTCCTTCCAGTGCTGCTCGTCATATTCACTATGAGTAAGCACCGCCCGGACATAAACCTTGCGACGATTATAATGGATCGCTGCTATTAAGCGAACCTTGTGTCCACCAACATTGAACACCGTCAGCTTGCCGACCTGATCAGCAGAAGCAAAAACCTTTCGTAAATCGACGAAGTTACCGAAAACGCCGTGTCTCATCAATTGATACCAATGGGCCAGAGAAGCCTTGGCTTCCGGGTGCTGATTGACGAATTCGTTGAGCCGCTTTCGAGTTATAACGTGCATACCGAGTTATGAAAACGCTTGCTAAGGCGCGCGCTCCATTAACGCGCCCATCATAGACGCGCATCCCTGATGTGATGAGCCGCGCTTATTCTCAGTCGGCTACAGCCCAGAGTGCGCGGCTTCCCGAATCACTCTTCCACCCTCACGGCGCCAACATCTTACTGGCTACTGCCGCGCTGCGACCGATGGTGAATTTGCGCACGGGGACACGCTCGGTGTTGATGGTTTCTACTTCGCTGTGGCCGGCCGTATGGACCGAGACGACGTCCAACTCGCCCAGGCTGTAAAGCAGCGCATAGCCCTCTATAAACTGACCGGGAGGTGTGTTCGTGTGTCTGTAGATGTTGTCGCAGTCAATCAACATGGCTTGATCGGCTTCGAGCGTGCCACTAAAGAATGCCGAAAGTTTTTCCGACTTCTCTTCGGGAAGGGCAATTGCAAATCTCTTGCTGTAGAACATCTTCGCGAGCGGAGCGGCGTTATGTACGTTGATCGTCGTCATGTATAGACCCGGTGCGACGATATTGCCTTCCGACTTTCCGCATACGAACTTGGCCGCGTATAGATTGATGGTGAGTCGCCGGGTCTGAGCTCTCGTTGAGACAGGAATTGAGAGTAAACCGAAGAACAGAAACAACGATGCGATTGAAGTAAGCTTTCTCATGAGGATCTCCTTTGCGGGAATGCGACGATTTGAGGTTGCCGCAGATGGTGCTGTGAGTTGGGTACTGACAACTGCGATGGGCGAGATCATCGCGGTTGCGACGAACTGATCTTCGTTCGAGAAACGCCTTGTATCACGGTTTGCGTGAGCGTGTCGAGGTATTAACCGCGAAGGTAGCGGGGGCACTTTGCGAATCAGTCTCATTCTCACCTCGCTTCAGCGAGGTGATGGCCTAAGGCACTTGGAGAGCTCAGCCGTTTCAACGGCTTCAAGCGAAAACCGTTAAAACGGTTAGGAATGTTTATGGGCATCCAAGGCCACCTCGCTGAAGCGAGGTGAGAATGAGAGCGCGGCTATTTAGTAACGATCCACTGAAACGCCTTCGGCGTAATTACGCCCACGCGCAATCACGGCTTCTTCGCGTAGCCTGCGTCCGCTAGTTGTCTGGCTTTGAGGTTGGGATTGAGCGTTCCTTTTACAGGCACGGTTGCGTCGATGTGTTCGTAGCCCTTCAGGCCTTTGACCATCAAGGCTTCGCTCGTGATCTTGCCGCCGGTAGCGCATAGATCATCGCCGGCATACTCGTAGATTCGCATGATGATGGCGAAGGGTTTGCCGTTAGCCAGCCTCCATTCCGCGGTCTTCTGTTTCGAGCCTACCGTCTGCATGGGAAACGCTGTGCCGTCGTCCCCCTTCTCGGCCACGAATTGCGAAGAGCAGGCTGAATAATTGACGGAGAGGATATAGCCGCCGGGCCCTTTGCATCTGCTTGGTATGTCGGAGCCCCGCTCCTCCATTTCCTTTTCCTCTTTCTTCGTCATCCCGCTGGGGCAGGTCAATAGATTGGTGTACGTACTCGAAAATCGAGTCGCGGCTTCAGCGGTGGCGCTGTGTGCGGTCGAGATTGTCGACGCGTTGTTGCTGCCGGCGAGAGAGAGTGGAACTACGGTAACAAGGGCAAACAGGATCCTAATACTCATTTTCGTTTTCTCCTTCGTATCACCCGTAAATCTCATTATGATAAATGCGGATTCTCGCGAGCGTTTGCCGGAAGGCGGCCCGAATCAGCTCTCAGGTCAGGAAGGGTGCGCGCTGCGCTTGCCCCCTTCCTGACCTGAGAGCTTGGCCGGCCTGCTTTTGACGACCGCCGGAAGCACAAAGCTATCTTCATTCATTTCCAGGAGAGTTTGCTTTTCCTTCGACGTGGTCATTCATCCTGACATATCCCTTGTCCGCGATTGCTCGCGCCTTGGCGTTCGCGTTTGGCTCCCTGGCGTCCACCTCTCCATCGATCCTCTCGAAGTACGTAAGGCCCTTAACAATCAGAGTCTCTTTGGTGACCTTGCCGGCGGTCGGACAGTTTTCGTTGCCGGCGTACTCGTAGTGGCGCATGATTACCGCGAATGCGCTGCCGTTGGCCAGCCGGAATTCAACGTTCTTTTGTTTGAAATCTACCGACTGCATCCCCAGCGCGATGCTGTCGCCGCCCCGATCGACTGTGAACATAGACGAACATGCGGAGTAGCCAACTACGACTCGCCAGCGACCAGGCCCTTTGCATACCGATCCGATGTCGGAGCCGCGTTCTTCGGCTTCCTTTTCTTCCTTCTTGGTCATGCCGCTGGGGCAGTTCATTAAATTCACGTACACGCTGGAAAACTTCGTCGCTGCCGGGTCTGTGGTAGTACGCAGCTCAGATGGAGCTGCCGGCGCGGACACAGCCGCCGAGGAAGTTGATAGGTAGCTGCCGCCAACTGTGGCGAGTATTGCCAAAGCGATAGTGCCTACTAGAATTCGAACCTTCATTCGTGGTTTCTCCTTAGTTGAAACAAAACTTTGTCTTTTCTTATAGAGTTTCAACGGCCTCTCGACCGTATCGGCTTCCTACTTGCGAACGGCTTCGCGCTTCCGCACGATGACCCATAGGAAGGGAAGATTGCAATGGGCTTGGATAGTAATTGGTAAGTCGTGAATAGTAAATAGTGAGCGGTGGCGGCATTAGCGGTCCGGTCCGATTAAATGTAGAACAAGCTGTTAGCTTGCGGCGCAAACTAACAGTTTGCCTACTGAACAACGGACCGTCTCAAACTAATCACAACCGACTTGGACGCCGGTGTGTTGCTCTTATCAGCGACGCTTCCGATGGGAACAAGCACGTTGGCCTCTGGAAAGTATGTCGCGGCGCACCGACGGGGAATGCTATAGGGAACGACGACGAAGCGCTTCGCTATGCGCTGCTCGCCTTCGAAGTGGCTGGTCAGATCGACTATGTCGCCCTGCGACAGTCCGTCCTCTTCCATGTCCGACGCATTAAGAAACACCACGCGGCGTCCATTGAAGATTCCTCGATAGCGGTCATCAAGTCCGTAGATGGTGGTATTGAACTGATCATGGCTGCGCATGGTCATCATGAGGAACTGCCCGGGCTTGAGATCATGTCGCGAAAGCGGATGAACAGTGAACTGGGCCCGGCCGGTCGCAGTCTGAAACTTCCGTTCGCGCGCGCCGTTGGGCAGATAAAAACCTCCAGGCTCCCGCACGCGCCGGTTGTAATCCTCAAATCCGGGAATCACACGTTGGATATGGTCTCGTATCAGGTCATAATTTGCCGCCAGTGAAAGCCAGTCGACTTTGCTTCGGCAGCCGATTGTCGATGCGGCCAACCGAGCGACGATCATCGTCTCGCTCAATAGGTGCGGCGACGCCGGCGGCAATAACCCACGCGAGCTTTGCACTACTCCCATGGAATTCTCGCAGCTCACGAACTGCGCCCCGTTGGACTGAACATCGATCTCGGTCCGTCCCAGGCAGGGAAGGATCAACGCCTGCTTGCCGGTGATCAGATGGGCCCGATTGAGCTTGGTCGAGACATGGACCGTCAGCCTGCAACGACGGAGAGCTTGGGCAGTGAGTTGGGTGTCGGGAGTGGCGGAGAGAAAATTGCCGCCGAGCGCGAAGAAGACTTTGCCCTCACTGCTGTGCATCGCCTTTATCGACTCCACGGTATCGAAACCGAAGTCGCGCGGCGGCGAAAACGCAAACTCCTTCGACAAGCTCTCAAGGAAGCTGTCAGTTGGGCGTTCCCAGATGCCCATCGTCCGATCGCCCTGAACATTCGAGTGGCCGCGCACCGGACAGGCGCCGGCGCCTGGCTTCCCAATTTGCCCGCGAAGCAAAAGCAGGTTGACGATCTCCTGTATGTTTGCCACCGCGTTCTTGTGTTGCGTCAGTCCCATGGCCCAACAGCAAATCGTGCGGTCGGAGGCGATGAGAAGCGAAGCCGCTTGCCGAACCTGCTGACGAGATATGCCGCTCTGCTCTGTGATCTCGTCCCAACTAACTGCCTTCAGTGCGTGAGCAAAGCTTTCGAAGCCCTCTGTGTATTCATTGATGAACGGCTGATCGATGACTTTACCCGGCGCCTGCGCTTCCGCTTCAAGCATCTCTTTCATGATGCCCTTGAGCAGTGGGACGTCGCCATTGACGCGGACCTGCAGGAACAGATCTGCCAGTTCGGTGCCCTTACCGAGCGCATGCAATATGTCCTGAGGATGTTTGAATCGTGTAGTCCCAACTTCGGGCAGCGGATTGATATGAACGATCTTGCATCCGTTGCGCTTCGCTTTCTCAAGCGCGGTCAGCATACGGGGATGATTCGTCCCCGGGTTCTGTCCGATGACAAGGACTAACTCGGCGAGGTCGAAATCTTCCAGCGTCACCGTTCCCTTTCCCACTCCGATGGTTTCAGTAAGCGCCGAGCCGGATGACTCGTGGCACATGTTGGAACAATCAGGGAGATTGTTTGTGCCGAACTGACGAACGAAGAGTTGATAGAGAAACGCCGCTTCGTTGCTGGTGCGTCCGGAGGTATAAAAGATCGCTTCGTTCGGCGAATCGAGACCGTTGAGCTCGTTCGCTATCAGCCCGAACGCCTCATCCCAGCTAATCGGTTCATAGTGTGTGGCCTGATCACGCAAAAGCATCGGCTGAGTGAGCCGACCCTGCTTGCCAAGCCAGAAATCCGATTGTCGCGACAGCTCGGCGACGCTCCACTGGCTGAAGAACTCAGCGGTGACTCGCTTGGTGGTAGCTTCTTCGGCAACGGCCTTGGCTCCGTTCTCGCAGAATTCCGCATGCGACCGGTCGCCATCGGGCTCGGGCCATGCGCATCCGGGACAATCGAATCCAGCCTTTTGATTTACAGCCAGCAGCGTTTTCAGACTGCGGCGTGCTCCCATCTCGGCCCAGGCATGCTTGACGGTTGAGATGATGGCTGGAATCCCGCCCGCGACTCGACTTGAAGCTTTGATCCTGACGCCGTCTGTCTCAGCAGGTGGTTGGGCGCTGGAGGTATTTGAGGATGCCAAGCTTGGCGATTGACTGTCGTCGTAGTTACCGGAATCTATCTCCGGTGACGCTGTAGTTTCATGGCCAGCAACATTGTAGTGCGAGGGCTGCGTTTCGCTGGCGATCTCTTCAGTAACGCGATCCGCTTCAGTTGGATTGATGGATTGATGCTTCATCTACGTTTCTGCCGATTGCGCGAATGTTAGCATTTTTGGGAGGTGCAAGGAGAGTGGGGCAATCCAGTGATGTCGGAAGCGCCAACGGCGCGAAATGCAAAAGCCTGGGCCAACGGCCCAGGTCTCGTTTCGTCTACAGTGACGGAGCGCTGAAGGCGCGAAATGGTTGTACCAGGGACGTCAACGAGTATGGGTGCCGAGGGTTGCGGAATGCCGATCTTCGCGATAGGTTTATTCCGCGCCTTCGGCGCTTCACCCATTTAAACTAGAACACTTTTCCTGCGCAGTTGGCCCAGGCTTTTGCATTTCGCGCCTTTGGCGCGCGGAGCTTCAAGCTACTCACTCACACTAACCGCGTATCCTTCCTTCAAACCCAGGACGAACTGTTCCCAGCGCTTCTGAAAGACGATCATGTCCGGTTCGGCAAGAACGGACTTGAGAGTCCTGTAGCCACTGGGGTCTTCTTTGCTATGCGCAGTGAATTCCTTGTAGAACCTCAGCAGCAGACCTTTTTCCTGAAGGTAATAACAAAGGTACCGCGCCTGCCCGTAGTTTGTTCCTTTGTCCTTATTATAGAACGTGTCCCTGTCCATCATCAGCAATGTGCGAAACGACGGCACTACGCGGGCCCGAATGGCGCGTTGCAGTCCAGGCAACCTCCAGTTGGTATAACCGTGAATGTGGCCATCCACTTCTCCGCTCTGTTCGTAGAGCGAGCCCAAGCCTTCATTGAACCAGGAAGGGCAATCAGGAAAGTTGGCTTCGATGAAAGGGTGCACGATCTCGTGGACGAGCGTTCCGCCTCCGGTCCCGATGTTCATCACCAGTGCCTTGTGTGCGCTCGAATAGTAACCGTATGGTGTGTTGGGCTCATCGTTGAAGAGCTCAAAGGCATATTTCTTATACGACTCCGCATTCTTGAAGAGCCAGATATCAAGGATCTCGGCGGGATCTTTGGTGAAGTAGTCCTGTTTGAGTTTATCGACGGCCCATCGAACTG
>JAVHWA010000147.1:0-10236 GCA_032160165.1 Acidobacteriota bacterium | reverse complement strand
TCGTTCTTCTTTGCTCAGGGAGATAAGAACCCAACGGACCGATTGGCCAGCGGCTTTGACGCCATCTTCGACGATCCCAATTTTGCCGGCGGGCAGTTTTCCTTTTGGAACCGCCAGGGAATTCCGTTAACACAGACTGGCGTCGGATTGGTGCAGGCGAATAGTCTCCTGCCCAGTTTGCGCAGCAGCAAGATCGAAGGGCAGGCGAACTTTGTAAATCCGGGGATCCTTATCTACAACGCAGGCGTCGACGTGGATGTGACGCAGCGCCTGAAGGCGATCTTTAACGTTAACTACCTGCGTTTTCACCGGACCGAATCGCTCGAGTACGTTCTGTTTCAGAACCGTATAAGGCACGACATCGGATTCGATTACAGCCTTGGCGTCGTCTATCGTCCATTCCTGATCAACAATATCCAGTTCACCTTCGGCGCATCGCTCTTGCAGCCGGGGAAGGGCTTTCGAGACATCTATACGGATCAGACGCGGAACTGTCCGCCGGGATTGATCGACTTTTGCACGCCGGACGATGTGGTCATCAATCCGCGCAAACCGCTGTATGCGCTTTTCGCGCAGGTGAAGTTTATCTTTTGAGAGGCGGGGGAGATTGACCACAGAGTTCACAGAGGGCACAGAGGAGATTTCTAAACGCAGAAGACGCGGAGGACGCAGAGGAAGAAGAAGGAACAAAAGAGAGCTGGACTGAGCAGGTCGTACTGGGCGCCGCAAGCAATCAAGTCTTCTCTGCGTACTCTGCGACCTCTGCGTTGAAAAATCCGTCGGGAATTGAATTAATGCGAGTGCTTCGCCACAAAATTGATCGTATCCGACTCGCCCTGCTGCTCGTCTTTGCGACGCTGGCTGTCGTAATCAGTCTGACCAGTGTCCGCTCGACTGCCAAGATCGATGCGCGAGGCGCTTCAGCGCGAGCGACCGAGGCGAGTGCCGCGACCTTGCCCGCTCCCATTGCACAGCAGACTCCGGCGCCGCCCGCCTTCGAAGAAGGCTGCCTCACGTGTCACGGCAAGATCGAGCCGATGCACAAGACGAACTCCGGAAAGAACATCACGCTGGCGAAGCTAAACGATAACGGAACTGACGCCGTCGGTCTCACCTGCACCTTCTGTCACGGAGGCAATCCGGCGGAGAAGAAAGACAAAGATGCGGCCCACGTGCAACCGAAATATCCAGACGAGTGGAAGCGGAATGGCGCGCGCACCAGTGGTAATCCCGAACGCACCAATACGCTTCTTGCGCGCGAGAGCCGCGAGTTTGTGCGCTTCATCAATCCGGGCGACTTGCGCGTAATAGGCCAGACGTGTGGAAGCTGCCACGGACAAGAGAACGGCGCCGTCTCGAACAGCATGATGCGACACGGCGCGATGCTGTGGGGAGCCGCGCTCTACAACAACGGCGGCTTTCCCATCAAGGATGCCCGCTTCGGCGAAAGCTACAGCGATCAGACCGGTGCGCCGGAACGATTGATCCAGTTGGGCGATATCAAACCTGAGCTCATGACGCTAAGAGGAATACTGGCGTATCTGGATCCGCTTCCGCGTTGGGAGATTTCACAGCCCGGTAATCTACTGCGAGTGTTTGAGCGCGGCGGTAAGAGACGGCTCGACGTTGGTCTGCCCGACAAGGATGAAGATCCCGGCAAACCGGACAAGGGACTGAGCGCTCGCGGGCTCGGCACTCAGCAACGTACCGACCCGGTTTACCTTGGACTGCAAAAGACGCGACTGTTGGATCCCACTCTGAACTTCATGGGAACGAACGATCACCCCGGCGATTATCGCTCGTCGGGCTGCACAGCCTGCCACATCATTTACGCCAACGACTCGAGTCCCATTCATTCGGGCAAGCAGAACGCGGAGTTTGGTAATCAGGCTACGCCGCACACGGCCGACGTCAGTTTCGACAATCTGCGAAACGAGCGAGGCCATCCGATTCGTCATCAGCTGACCCGCAGCATCCCAACGTCGCAGTGCATGGTTTGCCACATGCATCCGGGCACCAACATGGTGACCACCTATCTGGGATTGATGTGGTGGGACAACGAGTCGGACGGAAAGTTGATGTACCCGACCGAGCAGCACACGCCTTCGCAGGATGAGGAGGACTCCAAGCTCGATCGCAACCCGGAAGGTTCGAGCTTGCGCGGCTTGTGGTCGGATGAAAAGTTCCTGGACGACACGGGGACACGCGCGTTCAATAAACAACTGACTCGCTCGCAATTTGCCGATTTTCACGGACACGGTTGGATCTTCCGCGCAGTCTTCAAAAAGAACCGCCATGGAGAGTGGCTGGATCGTGATGGCGAGAAGCTGGTCGACTCATCCGGCAAACCCGTCTCTTCCGTCGACAGCGAAAGACTGTGGGCGGCTGTCAACTTCAGGGACAACGACAACGCCGATCTCGCTAACAAGTCCATCAAGCCAAACGAGCCGGTGCATCTGAAGGACATTCATCTGGAAAAAGGGATGCACTGTGTCGACTGTCACTTTAGCCAGGACGCGCACGGCAACGGCATCCTCTATAACGAACCCCGTGCTTCGATAGAAATCAATTGCACCGATTGCCACGGCTCGATAACTGAAAAAGGCTGGCCAGACACTCCCGCCGGCGGTAAGGCGATTCCGCCTCTGACCTCCGGCCCCGCTGCGGGTAGATCAGTCACAAATGGGAAATATGAAGAGAAGGCAGGCCGCAACCTTTCGCAGATCACTGTTCCATGGCGATCGGCCGACGGCAGCCAGGTGCGCCTCTTCGAAAAGATCAGGCGTGAAAAGGAAGTACGAAAGGACGGCACGGGCAAGGACGTTACACTGTTGCGCGGCGACATCATTCAGAACTCGATGGTCGAACCCGGCGTCTGGTGGCGAGTGAAACAGACCAGGGACACGATCGATCCCGACAACAAACGGGACTACAATTGGAAGTCTCGTTACGCCAAGACCGTTCGCCTCGACCCGGAAAGCCAGGCGGAAGACAAACTGGTTTGGGGAGACATTCCGCTCGACCAGGGCGGCAAACCGGACGAGTCAAAATTGGCCCATCGCGACAGCAACATGACATGCTTCGCCTGTCACTCTTCGTGGATGACCAGCTGCTTCGGTTGCCATCTCTCGATGCAGGCAAATCGCAAGATGCCGAACCGCCATAACGAAGGCGGAGACTCGCGCAACTTTACCACCTACAACTTCCAGGTACTGCGGGACGACGTGTTCATGCTGGGGGTAGACGGAACTGCAACCGGTCATCGCATCGCGCCGGTGCGTTCATCGTCGGCAGTGCTTGTCAGCTCGCAAAATCAAAACCGCGAATGGATCTACAGCCAGCAGCAAACGATATCCGCCGAAGGATACTCCGGGCAGACTTTCAATACGCACGTTCCGCACACAGTTCGGTCCAAAGAGACGAAGGACTGTTCGGATTGCCACGTCTCGAGAGACAACGACAACAATGCATGGCTGGCCCAAACGATGTTGCAGGGAACAAATTTCGTCAACTTCATGGGGCGATATGTCTACATCGCAGGCAAAGAGGCATTGGAAGTTGTTCCCATCACTGAACGGACAGAGCCGCAGGCGGTTTACGGCAGCACGCTGCACAAGCTGGCTTATCCTCGAAACTACGACGAGTTCGTCAACAAGAACAAGCGCAAGCTCTCTTACTTTTTTGAGCACGTCGGCAATCCTGAAGTGTTGCAGGTACAGGTGCGAGGCGAGTATGCGTACGTCGCGGCGGGCGAGGGAGGTCTTCGCGTCTACGACATCGCCCAGATAGATCACAAGGGGTTCTCAGAGCGTATAACGACTGCGCCGGTGTCGCGCTTTGGTCAGAAGTTTTACGTCAAGACGAAACATGCAGCCGCGGTAGCTGCGCCCTCGACACTTGCGGTTGATCCCGCGAGATCGCGGCTCGATCGCGAGGTTGGATGGTTTGATCCCCTCGGCAACAACGAACGCAGCCAGAAGGCCTGGGCCAGGTGGCGTGAATGGGCAAAAATGCCCGAGGACGTACGAAACAAGACGCCGAATCCGTGGGTCAATGAAGAGCAACCGATCCATCCGCTGTACGCATTCCTTTATGTAGCCGACAGCGAAGAGGGCCTGATCCCGGTGGGCGCGGCAACGTTGCTGGACGGCGATCCTCTGAACAACTACCTGAAGCGCGCGCTCGATCCAAAGGTCTACTCAAACGCAGCCTACAATCCTGACGGAGCATTAAGCGGCGCGAACAACATCACCATCGCCGGCACTCACGCCTACATCACGACGGAAAACGCTCTGGTGATCGTCAGTATCGACAACCCGCTCAAACCGGAAAGGGTCGCCAGCATTCCGCTCAATCATCCGCGTGCGGTGGCTATTCAATTCAGGTATGCGTTCGTTGTCGACAAGGACGGGCTGAAGGTGATTGACGTCACCAGTCCTGCAAAGGCGCGGCTTGTCGATGGAGCTCTGCTGCGACTGAATGATGCGCACGATGTTTACGTCGCGCGCACCTACGCGTACGTAGCGAACGGCCGCGAAGGCATCGCCATCGTCGATGTTGAAAATCCCGAGCACCCGGTGCCCTACATGATGTACGACGCAAAGGGTGAAGAGGGCGGACCACTGAAGGACACGCACCAGGTGAAGGTGGCGATGACCAATGCCAGCCTCTACGCGTACGTCGCCGATGGCGAAGGCGGCTTGAAGGTACTTCAATTGACTGATCCTGAGACGATGTTGACGTATGCCGGGTTTAGTCCGGGACCACAGCCCAAATTGATCTCGAGCTTCCAAACCAAAGGTCCCGCCCTTGCGATATCGAAAGGACTGGACCGTGACCGCGCAGTTGACGAGAGCGGGAACCAGATCGCCGTCTTCGGCCGGCGCGGCGCGCGACCTCTAACCCTTGAAGAGATGCAGATGATGTACATCTCGCCGGTGACGCGTCAGCTCTTTCAGGTTCAGGACATACGACGGCGTGAAGATTTGGGATGTAAACCAGACGACAAGAATTGCGTGCCGCTAACCGAGCCGCGCAAACAAGGTGCGACGAAGAGTGCGGGCGCGTCCAGCTCTTCCGACAAAGTGATCGCGATGTTCGAGGGCTCGCGCGGAACGGGCGCCAAACACGTTGCGGTAGGTACAACAATTCTCGGCGCAGGAGCTCTCGCCTTTCTGGTCGGTTGGAGAAAGCGACGACGGCGAAGGTTCCAGTAAAGTCGGATTCAAACAGGATGTACAGGAAGAAGCGGATAGGCAGGACTGAAAAGAAGAGATAAAGGCCCTCGGTGCTCTTTCATCCTGTCAATCCTGTCCATCATGTTAATTCATTTCCTCCCCACCCTGAATAACTACCCGGGCATTGATCAAGTGGCAAATCTCTCACAACAGTAGTATGCTCAGCGCCGTCCAACTCAGCTCTACGACCAGGAGATCTCTATGCGCAAAGTGCCAGCTCTACTCACCTTGCTTGCCGTCGCCGCTCTTTGTTTCGGCTGCGGGAGCGAAAGTGCCAACTCGAACTCCACGATGTCCAATTCGTCGTCGGCGAATACATCGCGGGCCCCGATCAATACCGGGCCGGGAATGACACCCAGCGCGACGAATAGCGGAGGCGCCATGCCGTCTGCCGCGCCACCGGTTGGTGGAGCGAGCAACAGCGCAGCGCCGAGGCCTACCGGCACTGCGCCCCGAATTAAGCCCCCGACCGAATAGCGCTGGACGCTAAAAATGGAGCGAAGGACCGGGGCATTTCGGACCGCAGGAGATACTTGCTCACTATGAAAGGTACCGCTTAACTTGAAGACTAAACTCCACGCTCGCATGCTCGCACTGTTCCTCGCCATTATCGTGAGTGTTGGCCTCGCTTTCGCTCGGACGACAGCGTCCGCCCCGGACGCGCGCACGCTTGCCTCTTCGCTGCCGGCATCGGACGTTGTGATGTTCGTTGACCTGCACCGCATCATGCTCGACATCATCCCGCGGTTGCTGGCCAACGATCCTGCCACGCTTGCGAAGATCATGAACGCGATCAATGAAGTGAGGACCAAAACCGGCTTCAACATCCTGGGCGTCGACGGTGTCGCAGGCGGTCTGCAGTTCGTGAACAAAGCGACGCACGAGATGAAGAAGGAGAACCTGGGCATCGTCATACTGGTGCACGGAGATTTTGATGCTAACGCTTTGATAGCCTTCCTGGGACGCGAGACAAAGGGAAAACTTCCGCAAGAGAACTACGGCGGAAAGGTGATCTATAGCGAGCCACAGCCTACGGCCCCCCGCAACAAGAAAGAGCGAGAAACTGCGGCCCTCACAGTCCTCGACGCCAACACACTGGCGCTCGGCGATCTTCCACAGGTAAGGGCGACAATAGATGCGGCCGGAGGCAAGGGCCGAATTGATCCCACGCTTGTTCAACTAGCTGAGCGAGATTCCAGCGCCGTTATCGGATTGGCCGGCAACGTTCCGGAGTCTTTGCTCGAAGAACTCCGAGACTCTGCACCAGCGGACGATCAAATGGCGCAGGCTTTACACAAAGCCTTGATGGGAGTCAAACAACTCTTCGGCTCTATCGGCGCGACGCCAGAGGATTTCAACGTGATCTCGGGTGTGAGAATGAGCAGCGCCGAACAGGCGGCAAGCATCAGCGATCTGTTGCTGGGCGTGCGACAGCACGTGGTTTCAGAGATTCCCGATCAAACCACTCGCTCGCTTGTCGAGAGCCTGCAGATTACTGCCCAGGGCGATGAAGTCCAGATCAAGTGCGATATTAAGAACCAGGTCGTTCAGGAATTCCTGGCTTCGGCGGCAAAGAACGAAGGGCCGATCGCCAAGGCTACGGCGGGGAAAGCCAAACCAAGGGCACGATCTCGGCGAGGCAAGAGACGAAGACGACACTAAACTAAAGCCCCCTTCCCCTATGAGCGTAAGACGATCCAATTGGAGGGAAGAGAACGATGTTTCAAGCACGACGAGATTTTGGCAGAAGTGTTATCGTGTCCGCGGCGGCGCTGGCCATGTGCGCCCTGATGCTGGTCACATCAGCCGTTGCGCAAGAGGCGCCGAGAGACGCAGGAAGCCTTATCAAGCCGCCCACGATTAAGCCTCCCACCGCAAGATCGCAAACTACAAACGGTCGCACCTCAACCTCGAGTCGCCGCAGGAAGCGCCGCGCGCGGCGAACGCGGGCAAGTATCGCATCCAGACGCGCTGCCGCAGCTCGCGCCGCGGCAACGCCGCGCCAGGTAAACGGAGCGATCGTCGACTCCGCAGATGGCATGCCGCATACGGCTCCGCCGGCTTCGACGACAACGACCCTTCCTCGGTCGATGAGGCCAATTTCGGGGGGCGTTCTTAACGGCAGAGCTTTGATTCTTCCGCCTCCAGTTTATCCACCAGTGGCAAAGGCTGCGAACGCCGCTGGAACCGTGACCGTCCGTGTTCTGATTGACGAGAACGGAAAGATTGCGGAAGCCAAAGCGATCTATGGACCTAAATTACTAAGAAAAGCAGCAGAGGATGCGGCGCGAGAGGCTCGCTTTGCACCGACCCAGTTGTCCGGCCAGCCCGTCTCGGTCACGGGTGTGATCACCTACACCTTCGTAGTGCCGCAATAGAATAGCGATCACGCATCTCCGCCGCGGCGAGGTGCGTACTAAAAAGCCATGTCCAGGAAGTCTCCCCCAAAGCCATCGACGACGACACGCAAGCATGCGAGTGCGCGCGCTTCGGCGGGTGGCGCGTTTGAAGAGCAGCTGCGCGACGCAATTCGAGTTGTCGACGTCGCGACCTTGATGACCTCGCCGCTCAAGAACTCCATCGAAGACCTGCTTCACGTTGCAGGCCACGCGATGGGATCGGACGAAGCATCCGTGCTGGTGCGAGACGGAAATCGCGGCGGCTTGAAATTCCTGGTGGCGACCGGCGAAGTGGCCGATCAATTGTTGAAGGTCCGCATCCCACCTGGCAAGGGGATTGCCGGATTTGTCTTCGCCAGCGGCCAGCCGATGGCAGTCGCCGATGTCGCGCAGGAAGAAACGTTTTATCCCGAGGTCGATCGGGCGACCGGCTACTCCACCCACACAATTCTGGCGACGCCGCTTCAGGTCGGCGGCGAAAGAGTCGGAGTGCTCGAGTTCGTCAATCGCCTGGGCGATCCACCCTATCAACCATTCACGCCCGACGAGATGGACAAGGCGGCCCACTTCGCGGACGCTATCGCCACCCTGGTCGATGCACACGAGACTGCGGGACTAGTCGAGACGCTCTTCAAACGTTCGATCAAGACGAACGGCCATGTCAGGACCGCGACCGAAAAAAAGAACGACAACGAGTTGCTCAAATGGCTTCGTAAAGTGCGCTCCGCGCCGGAGCATCGTGACCTGATCGGTCTCGCGATTCGATTGCGTGACATAGCCAGCCGCGGCGACCAGGAGCGGGCGCTATGTCGCGAAGTGCTGGAAGCGCTGGACAGGTTTACGGGCAAAAAGGCGGGAGCGGGGGTTGGCTACTTCGGGTTCTGAATAGCCAGCAGCGCAGATTGAGTTGAGAACCCATTTACCCAGGTGATTGGTTTTCTAAGACTGTGTTGCGGTGGCGGCTTGCCGCTTTCCAGTGCGGTGAGGCTCGCCTCACCGTCACAGCCATATATATTGTTGAAGCGAGGCTAGGCCTCGCGCTGGAGGCTCAGCCACTCGAAGAGTCATTTTTGAAGACTTTGCCCGGTAAGCCAAGGCTTACCGCGCTGCAGAGCGGCACGCCGCAAGCCAGCCTCACCGCTAATGGCGCTCAACCCGGCAACCCGAATTTAGATCGCTGATTCGTGCCTTTGACACTCCATTTCCCTTGTCTTAAAATCGCCCACGCTTCTCACCGGAAGCACAGGATGTTCTTCTTCACAGGGCTGTGAACATCCTCGCATAGTCAATCAGGTCGGTCCCGTTTCGGTGCCGCGTTGGCCTGCAACACCAATCATCTCACAAGGAACTAATGAAATGCCTCGCTCCTTAAATAGAAACCTGCGCCTGTCATCTTTGCTCGCTCTCCTCGCAGCGGTTATCTGCGGCACGATGTCTACGGCCCTCGCTCATCCGGGCGACGCGGAATATCTGGGCAAACTGGACTCGACCCTTGTCCCCTACACAGAAGATCTCGACCAGGTCACATTTAGACCCCTGGGCGACCTCTCGAAGATCAAGTTCGCGACGCCGCTCGAATCCGGTGTCAAGATCACGGCCGGTCGCCTTTATCATCCGCCTCAGGACAAGTCGTCCATCCTCGCCTTGTTGGTTGAGCCGAACGATGATGGGGTGCCCTACCTTTACGCGGACCTCGACCAGGACAACGTCATGTCCGATACGGAGCGCTTCGAGCTCACTCGCGGCGACGAAGACAATCCTTATATTCTCGAAACCACGCTCAGGATTCCGATCAAGAGCCCGCTCTTCCAGACCTACCCGATCCTGGTGAAGTATTTCAAGAACGTGCAAATGGACGATATGAGCGAAGGCGAGCGGCTGGTGCTTCAATCTAAAGACGCATTTGCCACTGGCCAGGTCGACATTCAGGGCCGCAAGACGCTGGTTCAATACAGCTTCAATCCGCAATCAAAGAAGATCAGCGTCAGCAACGGCTGGGTGGGCGTGGATGGTGACGGCGATGGAAAGATCGTTATTGATCGTTTCTCTCCCGAAGCAGCCGAAGCGCGCGAAGAGACGGTTGTGTTTCGAGTTGGCGACACCTATGTCTCAACCCGGCGGGTGGATATCGATAAGAACCAGATTGCCATGCGATCGCACCCAGCCTCTGACTACAAGCGCGTCGAAGTGCAGATCGGCAACGACGTGCCCGACTTCACCTTCACTGATTTCAGCGGGAAGAAGCACAAGCTTTCGGAGTTTCGCGGGAAGTATGTGCTGCTTGATTTCTGGGCTGCATGGTGCGGACCGTGTCGCCGCGAGTTGCCGTATCAAAAGGCAGCTTACTCACGGTTTCAGCCGCGTGGGTTTGAGATCCTGGGAATGAACAACGACGAAGATCCCGCGCCCATCAAGGACTGGCTCAAGAAGAACGGCATCGCGTGGCCGCAGGCGACTATGTCAAGCATCAGGGACGTGGAGATACGCTATCGCATACATCTCTTTCCCACTTCGCTGTTGCTTGATCCTGAAGGCAAGGTAGTCGAGCTCGATCAACACAAGATGCGCGGGACCAGTCTCTTGAAAACCCTTGATCGCAT
>JAVHWA010000144.1:0-25225 GCA_032160165.1 Acidobacteriota bacterium | reverse complement strand
TTAGAGAAAGCGGCAGGTGTCTCGCTCGCGAATAAAGAAGCCCTGATAGACGATCTGGAGAAGGGCAGGAAAACCAGAGCGCAAGTCTTGCGTGCTGTCGCCGACAGCAGCGAGGTCGTCTCGAAGTATTTCAAACAGGCGTTCGTCATCCTGCAGTACTTCGGATACCTGAGGCGCGATGCCGATATCTCGTACCTGGACTGGATTAAGACGTACAATGATACGGATAGCTATCGCACCATGATCAACGGCTTCCTCAACTCGAAGGAGTACAGGCAGCGGTTCGGACCGCAGCCCTAAGCTGAATGCAGGCTGTTGGCCGAACGTTCGAGTGGCGGCTATCAATGATCAAGGTGCTGGAGAAAGTAGAAGGGAGCGTTCCTGCCGGAACGCTCCCTTCGCTTCTTGTAGACCGGCCAAGGCATTCAAAAAGCTATGGTTGACAGCATCGATGAGTCCAACATATAGTGTGCGTCTCCCGACTGTTACCTAGGGAGTGCGCTTCAGCTCCGGAAGAGGCAACGCTCAGCATAAGCATGTTCAAA
Organism: Acidobacteriota bacterium; assembly: GCA_032160165.1. Classification (GTDB taxonomy): domain Bacteria; phylum Acidobacteriota; class Blastocatellia; order Pyrinomonadales; family Pyrinomonadaceae; genus QHXM01. The sequence continues at coordinate 24,680 of JAVHWA010000144.1, read as the reverse complement.
CTTCAGCGGTTAGAAATCACCGGCTTTAAATCGTTTGCGGACCACACCGAGATTGTGTTCACAGGTGATGGCATCACCGCCGTGGTTGGCCCGAATGGCTGCGGCAAGAGCAACGTCGCCGACGCGATCGCGTGGGTCCTGGGCGAGCAGAGAATCAAGCATCTGCGCGGCGCCGAGATGAAAGACGTCATCTTTCAAGGATCGCGCAATCGCTCACCAAGTGGAATGGCCGAAGTCGTTCTGCACATGGTGCGAGACGAGACGATCGAACACGAGCCCGATATCGAGGACATCGATTCCACGCTGGAAGAGATCGACGAACATGCGGTCAGCCTCGACACCTTGGTCGTCGACGCACCGTCCACTCTCGAAGCAGTCGTTCAAGTGGAGCCGGCCCCGGGCGCTGAGCAGTCAGAAGTGACGGTCGCTGAAGACTCTTTCGAGGTTGCAGCCGCTGGCGCAGAACCCTTAGGCGCCGAGATCGTTTCCGTCGGCTCCGCATCCGAACCTGCTGCTCTGAAAACACATCATAAGCGTCACTGGCGTCCGAATCGGATAGCTCTTGAGTTTTCTCCCGGCGAAGCGGTAGCCGTCACACGTCGACTATATCGTTCGGGCGAGAGCGAATACCTGCTAAACAATCGCTTGTGTCGTTTGCGCGATATTCAGGATCTGTTCTCGGGAACAGGTTTGGCAGGCGCCCACTATGCGATTATCGAACAGGGCCGCATCGGTCAGATCCTCTCGGCCAAGCCGATGGATCGCCGGACGCTGATCGAAGAAGCCGCAGGCATCACAAAATTCCGCGTGCGACAGCGCGCTGCTGAAGCACGGCTGGAATCGGCGCGCGGAAATCTCTCTCGAGTGTCAGACATCATCTCCGAGATCGACCGCCAGGTTAATAGTCTCAGACGACAAGCGGCCAAAGCGCGCCGCTATCGAATCCAGCGCGAAGAATTGCGCGAGCTTCTGCGGTGTGTGTTTGTAGCAGAGGACCGTGCGCTGACGGCATTTCTCGAGGAGACAAGGACCCAACTCGAGCTGGCAGCGACCGAGGAACACGCACTGGTTGAGCAGCTCGCGGAACGTGAAGACGACGCGCGTCGCGCGACCCAGGAAGCTCGTGACGTTGAAGACGACCTGGCAGGAGCGCGTGCCGCTGCGGCCGATGCCGAACTGCAGCGAGACAGACGCGCGCGCGAACAGACATACCAACAGGAACAAGTTGCGGGACTCTTGAAGCGGCGCGATGAAGTCGAACGCGAGATCGAGAAGGTGCGCGAACGTCTTGCCAGCGTGGCGGACGAGTGCGAACGCCTGGTGGAAGCGGACGAGAAATTGCGGGCGGCGAGCGACGAACGGGCGCTCGTGCTTCAATCCGCAGAAGACAGCTATGCCAACCGCGTGGTCGAGGTCTCACAGGCTGAAGCACAGATCGAACGCGCGCGCGCCGAGCTTTTGACTCACACTGCAGTGGCCGAGCGGTTGATGGAAATTGGTCGCCAACTCGAGGCCGCGCTCGGTCGCCTTTCTCTACAGGCCGAGGGACTGGCCCGCGAAGGCGAACGAGCAACGAATCTACACTCGCAACGAGTTGCTGAAGCGGATGCGCTAGATCAGGAGATCACGCGCGAACGCGAAACCCTGACAAGGCTGGTGGCCGAGCGCGAAGCGGCCTTTCATACTGTGGTGGCGGGACACGAGAAGCTCTCCGAAACGGATGATGAGCTTACTCGGGCCCGTGAGGAGTATTCGCGCGTACGGCATCGCCTGGAGACGATGGTCGAACTTGATGCGAAGCGTGCTCATTATTCTCCTGTCGTTCAGCGGTTGTTTGCTACCAGCGATGCCTCAGAAGAATTCCATTTCAAAGGTACGCTGGCCGATAAACTAAACGTCGACCCGCAGTGGGAGCTTGTGGTAGAGGGAGCGTTTGGGTCTTCGCTACAGGCGATCATTGTGCCCACGCCGGATGATGCCGCGAGGGCGGCAACATGGTTGAGAGAGAGCAACGCAGGCCGCGCGAGCTTTCTCGTAGCGGGATTGCATGGGGCCAGCGATGAGGTAGACATTGAGATTTACAACCTCAGAGCCGCTGCGGCCTCCAGCGGTGACCATAGAAGCACCGTCGACGTTCCCACCAACACTCGTATTCGAGATTTGCTGGGAGCACCGCGCGAGCTGCTGACCGTCCTCGATCGCACCCTTCCCAATTGCATGAACGCCTGCGTCACCAAAACGCTGGAAGAGGCGATGACGATTTCGCTGGCGAGTGGCGAGACCTGCGTAACCATAGAAGGCGACTGGGTGGCCGGCGGGCAACTCGTCAATGCCGGGAATGCTCGTGCGCTGGAAGAGGGCGCAGGCCTGCTGGCATTCAAGCGCGAGCTGCGAGAACTGGAGTCGCGCGCGCCGATGTTGCAGGCAGGTGTCAGCGCGGCCGAAGATGCGGTAAGCGAAGCGCGAGCCCGTTTAGTCGAGCTGGAAGACACCGTCGTGGTCCTCAATGAAGCGATCGGCCGCGAAGAACGCGACGCCATGGCGCGACAGTTAAACGCGACGCAGTTGGCTCAGGAAATCGAGCGTGCCGAACGCCATTTGCGCGTCGTGGCTGACGATGCCGCAAGGCTGGCCGAGGAACGCCTCGAGTTGGAAGAGCGGCAGAGGACAGCGTCGGCGGATGCATCGTCGGCTGAGGGCGCACGGCAAGCCGCCTCGAGCTCGATTACCGAGGCCGCCTCCGTACTTGCTGTCGCCAGGCGGACGGCGGAAGCGGAGAGCGACGCTCTTGGCGAACTGAGAGCCGCGGCTGCCACCGCAGCCGAACGTCGACGTGCCACCACGGCTGAGCTTCGTCGTGTCGAGGCAGAGCGCAACGACCTGGATGCGAGGCTCGAAAGACATCTTAGAGAGATAACGGAAACTACGGAGAAACTCGACGATCTGGGTCGCTCGATCGAGGAGATGCAGAAACGAGCGAGCCTGGTGGAGGAAGAACGGGCGCACGAAGAACGAGAGATCGCAACTCATTCGGCTCGCTTAATGGGTGCCCGCGAAAGAGCAGACGCCCTATCGACCGAATTGGCCGAGTTGAACCGAAGCGCAGCGGCGGCCCGCGATGCGCGTGCTGCCCTCGAGGTTCAGCGTGCCGAGAGTGCGGCGCGTCTCACCTACGTGCGAGAGGCGTGCATGTCCGAGCTGAATCAGTCGCTCGAAGAATTGTCCCAGGAGCGCCCGGTCGATGATGAGTTCGATCTTGAAGCGGGTCGCGCGCGGGTCGAAGACCTTCGCAGCCGTATCGAGGGCTTCGGCGCGGTAAACATGATGGCCCTGGAGGAACTCTCCGAGTCGGAAGAGCGCTTGACGTTCCTGACTGAGCAAAGACAGGACATCACCGACGGTATCGCATCTACTGAAGAAGCCCTGCGTGAGATTAAGAAACGTTCGCGCGAACGTTTCCGAAACGCCTTCGAGCAGATCAACCTGAACTTCGGAAGGTTCTTCCAGGAGCTGTTCGGCGGCGGTCGCGGCGAGATGAGTTTGATCGATGAAGACGATGTGTTAGAGTCGGGCATTGACATAATCGCGCAGCCCCCTGGCAAACGACTTCAGAATGTTTTGCTTTTGTCCGGCGGAGAGAAGGCCATGGCGGCCCTTGCGCTGGTTCTGGGCATATTTCATTATCGACCGTCGCCTTTTTGTCTGCTCGACGAGGTTGATGCTCCTCTTGATGAAGCCAACGTCGGCCGTTTTACGAATAAGGTCGGAGAGATGGCCGCCAATACGCAGTTCATCGTCATCACGCACAACAAGCGCACGATGGAAATGGCCCGCGCCCTTTATGGCGTGACGATGGAAGAGGCCGGCGTTTCCAAACTGGTTTCAGTGAAGTTCGATTGAATAAGCGAAAAGCAGTTGGGGATTTAATAGTGGCCGCGCTCGTGGTATTGAGCGCGGCGATTTGCGCTGTGGCACAGGATGGCCGGGCGGGGAAGCAAAACGCGCGCGAACAAGTCAGTAAGGCCACCGTTTCCTCTGGCGAGGTCGCAGAACCTGTCACTTACTCCTATGAATTCAAGAAGGCGGAGTTCTTTATTCGGCGAGTGCTTATTCAGCACGATACCAACGGAAAAGGAAACGTTACTTTCGAGCGACAGGGGGACATCGAACCGATTGTCGAGCCGCTGGAGCTGTCGGAAAGCGCGCGCGAAAGAATCAAAGCGCTCTGGAGCGTTCTGCGGTTCCTCGACTCGAGTACCGACTATCAGTCTGAGCGACAGTATCCCCATCTCGGGACGATGTGGCTGCGGATGACTAACGGCTCGCGCTCGCGTGTGGCAGAACTCAACTGGACAAACGATCCGAACGCCAGGGCGCTGATCGAAGAATACAGGCGAGTGGCAAATCAGATTATCTTTATATTCGACATTGGCGTCTCGCGCGAAAATCAACCGCTGAATTCCCCGAAGCTGCTCGATCTGCTCGACAGGTATGTCACCAGCAAGCAGCTCTCCGACCCTCAACAGTTGATTCCGCTACTCCGCGAGTTGAGCACGGACGAACGCCTTCCACTGATGTCTCGCAATAAGGCGGGAAGAATCTTAAAGAGAATAGAGAATTAGCGCCGTTGACGGCCATTCCGGCAGACGATGGCAATTCGTGCGATAGGCCACGATCAGGTCCTCCCTTCCAAAGTCGGTCTCCCTTTCCTCGCGAGGTTTCACCAACCACGAGCAAAAAAAACTCGATATTGAGCAAAAGCGACCGGCGGGCGGCGTCCATCCAATGTCAGCGGAGCCCCATGAAACGCCTTCTTCTCCGCTGGAAGAAAAAAGAAACTCGGATCTGCAACCCCGACGCCCCCTGATGCGAGGCGCGCTCTCGGATACGTCTGTTCCCTGCGGAGGCGTGATTAGATCAGTGGAGTTCTCACATCGTGGTACACCCCAACGATCTTTGCCAAACGAAAGTAGGATGCGAAACAGCGGTGATTAATTTATAATCGCGCCTCAAGTGATTGCTTCATTAATAATCCAGCTCGAGGGCGCGATCTCGGAATGCGCCGCCGATATCGACGCCCTCTATTCGCGCTGCGCGCAGGCCGCGCCCAATTACGAGCTAACGCCTGAGATCTTCAGAGCTTCCATCACAGGGGCGATCGAGAAGTATCTGGTGGATCAACAGAACGGCATTGCTCCGAGCGCTGCAGAGATCCGTCAATTTCTCGTCGAACTTCAATCCAACGATCTCTATCTGGCACTGGCGTGCGCCCGCGGTAATGAGAATGCATGGTGGGAGTTTGACCACAGCTACCGCCCCTACATAGAGAGGGTAGCGCGTCACTTGGCCAGCGCTGAAACTGCCGCGGAAGAAGTGATCGACACGGTTTACGTCGAACTCTATGGTACGCGCGTCGTAAATGACGTTAGGCAATCGAAGTTCGCAACCTACACAGGACGTGGAACGCTCCGCGGCTGGCTGCGTACGGTAGTCTGGCACGCTGTCATCGATCTTCATCGGGCCAGACATGACGAAGTCTCGATCGATGACTGGTCAGAAAGTGGGGGTGAAGTTCACGATCGTCCGGGTTGGCGGGCCGAAGCGCGAGGCGGCGAGGGTGCAATGGTCGAGAAGATCACGCGCGAACGGTATCGATCGGTGACGGTAAGTGCGCTGGATGTATCGCTCGCTACGCTCGATGATCACGAAAAACTATTGTTGCTTTACTACCACGTCGAGGGTTTGAAGCTGCGAGAAATCGCTCGCCTGGTGGAGGAGCCAGAGTCACCGCTTCGGCGTTGGTTTCAACGACAGTCGAAACGGCGAGTCAATGAACCGGAAAGCCGCGTTCATGAATCTACCGTGATGCGCTGGCTGGAAAAAGTCTACGGCAAAGTTCTGGAGCAGTTTCGATCAGAACTACAAGAGAAAAGTGGATTGAGCGCAACCGAGATCGACTTGTGTATTGAGATGGCGACCGAGGACCTGGCGCCTGAGGATATAAGACGCCATTTAATGGACGCCCCGGCCGAACAGTAGAGCAAAGGCGCAATGCAACGCACGTCCAACTGGTAGAAGGAGACGAACGGAAGATGCCGAGACCGAAGAGCAATATAGTGAGTGACGATTTTCGCCGCGTAGTGCACGGGCACCTGCGTCGCGCGTCGCACACTCCTAATGCCTCGGTGGGCACACATCTGGATGAAGATGCGCTTTCCGTTTTTGTCGAAGGTCGTCTGGGTGACGCCGAGGCGGCACCGATCATCAAGCATCTGGTTGATTGCGGGTCCTGTCGTCGAATAACCGCCCAGCTTATCCGGCTTGACGGTGCGCTTGCGGAAGCTGCGCCGGAGATACCTGGTACCGGAGTCGAGCCCGGTCGCATACGACGCCTTCTTGGGGAACTGGCATCGCGCGTCTTTCCATCAGCGGGTGGTGATGCAGTCTTTGCCTATCGCGCGCCGGCCGATGATTTTGAGAAGAAAGATGAAGCGGACGACAAAGAACCAACTGAGGTCAACGATAGAGAAGAAGGAAGTGCCGTGGACTAAGCTAAGTACCTCGGTCGCTACCAATCGCGATACGCAACCGAGGCGCTGTGGATACTTACAATGCCTCTCCCGCCACTTGATGAGTTCGGGTCGTCGCCGAATAAAATCTTCCAGTCCTTTTTCCCTGTGATCGGATCGTCGGGAACCTCCCGGATATACCCAGCCCCAACCAGATCACCCAACGATTGCGGCAATGCGCCCTTATCGACCGCGTACGTATCTATCGCCTTTCGAAACTGAAAGAGAGTGTCTCGAAGCACTTTCTCGCGCGCGCTTAGCTCTGTCTTGTCGAACTCTGAGCTAAATTCGCGGCAAGCGACGGCGCCGAGGGCAACGCTAATGAGTAGAAACGCGATTATTGGATGACGACGAAACATTAGTCGTAATGAGACCCGTTGAGCAGGCGGCCTACGAGCTTGATGCCGGGCCCTCACTCGCAGCGGGTTTAAAGCGTATGCGGCGTATCCGTCGGCGATCGATGCGCTCCACTGTGAAGCGCGCCCCCCGATGTTCGATGGTTTCGCCCGGTCGCAGAATGCGTCCCGCCTTGGCCAATAGGAAACCCGCGAGCGTCGTATAGCCGGCCTCTTCAGGAATGTGCAGTTTAAACCGCCGGTTGGCATCGCGGACTGCCAGCATCCCGTCCAAAAGATATGAACCCGAGTCCTCGACGATTTGCGCCCGGACCTCTTCATCGTATTCATCGTTGATCTCGCCGACGATCTCTTCCAGCAGGTCCTCCAGCGTGAGTATGCCTTCGATGCCGCCATGTTCGTCGACAACAAACGCCATATGCGTTTGCGATGACTGCATCTGCGAGAGTACCTTTCCCAGCCGCGCCGTCGCAGGAATGAACACGGGCGGATGCAATAGTTCCTCGAGCTCGAACTCTTCGGGCCTCCTCCTGAGGCAGGGAACCAGGTCTTTCAGATAAAGCACTCCGATGACATCGTCCAGCCGATCGCGAAAAACCGGTAGGCGCGAGAAACTGGAACTGCAAAACGCTCGCTCAGCTTCATCGAGCGAGGCGATGATTGGCAGAGCCACGACGTTCAGGCGAGGGACCATCGCTTCGCGAACTTCTGCAGCCGAGAAATCGAAGATCCTATTGATCAGGCGTTCCTCGTCGGGTTGCAGATGGCCGCTCTTGCGCGAAGCCTCCAGCAACTGGCGCAATTCCTCTTCCGTATAGATCGAACCATGCTCGGCGGTTGGGTGCAGTCCAAACAGTCTAACGATGCTCGCGCTTGCCGAGTCGAGGGCGCGCACCGGCCAGCGAAAGACGCTGTAGAAAATCTGCATCGGTAACGCGGTCGCAAGCGCGACACGCTCCGCGCGTTCGAGGCCAAGCAGCTTCGGCGCCTGCTCGCCAAGTACTATGTGAAGGACAGTGATGATGATATAGGCGATGAGGAATGCGACTGTATGTCGCCACGCTTCGGGCAGACTCGCGAGCGGCGACTCTAATATGTGGGCGACCGTAGGCTCTCCGATCCATCCGAGTGCCAGCGACGCTAGAGTGATGCCAAGCTGCGATGCGGAGAGGTAGGCGTTGAGTCTCTTGAGCAGTTCGAGAAGTCGTTTCGCCCTGCGGTCCCCACTCGTCGCCAGCGTTTCAATGCGCGAACGACGGACCCCGACCAGGGCAAACTCCGCAGCTACGAAGAAACCGTTAGCGATAACGAGAAGAAGGATCGCCAGAATATAGAGCGCCGTTTGCATGCTGAATGCTATAGCTTAAGCATTCGGCCGTCAGATCACAACTGAGGCGATCAAGAGCAATGATGTTGGTGGATTAACTTACAGAACTCTACAGCGCGGTTCTCGACCCAGAATCTATCTTCGCCATTGGTTTCCGCGCTGAGGAAGCCCACATGCCCGCCATTCTCGGGAGCGAGAAAAATCAGATAAGGATTCGCCGCGATGGCGGGATCACGAAACGGTTCAAATGGGACGAAGGGATCGTCCTGCGCATGGATCATGAGGGCGGGAATTCGAATGCGCCCCAGGACGCGAATCGAACTAGCGCGTTCGTAGTATTCTTCGACACTACTGTAGCCGCCTTCGACGACAGTGTAGCGTTCGTCGAAGTCCCGGATCGTGCGTAGCAGATGGAGATCTTTTGTATCGTAGCGTTCAGGAAAGAATTTTCGTTTACGGCGGACGCGGTTGCGCATGCTGCGGACGAAGCTTTGATTATAGAGCCAGTTTGAGCGCCGTTCGATTGCTTCCTTACAGGAATGCAGATCGATGGTTGGCGAAATCGCGACCACACCTTTCAGCTCAAGCGGCAAACGGTCCGCATCCTCGCCCGCAAGCAGGAGCGTCATGTTCCCGCCCATCGAAAAGCCAACCAGGAAGATTGATTCCAGACCATCCAATCGAATTAGTTGAAGGATCACGGACCGCAGGTCGCCGATCAGTCCGCTGTGATAAAGCGTCGGCGCAAGGTGTTCTGTGTTTCCGCAGGTTCGAAAGTTTAGCCGCACGACATTGAGGCCCGCTCTGTAGGCTTTGTCCGCGGTGCCCAACATATAGGCCGACGTGTTGGCGCCTTCGAGTCCGTGCGCCAGCAATACGGTGGGATGGGAGCGCCGGTCCTGGTGCCAGCGACAGTGTGCCAGCAGCCGAACGCCCGGCTCGACCTCGAAGGACCGCACCTCGTCAGCTCGATGCGCGCGAAAGCGAAAAATGGGACGTGGCCACTGATACGCCGCCAGGGTCTGCGCGTTTCCGCCCTTGAATAGAGGATGGGGCCTGAAGGATTTGGCGCGAAGCGTCTGCGCCACGATGTTTACGAACTCCGGTAGGTCGTCATTTGGCGGTTGAGGCTGTACTGCAATTCTCTCGACGATGTCATACCCGATATTCATTTGGTATCACTTCCGTATCAGAGAACCAGAAATCCTAACATCGACTGCCCGCGCCCGTCTGTACCAAAGCGCGCACACAAATAGCTGGTTTCGATCACTGCTGGTCAATTGATGGGTTGTTTACCGGGCTACCAGGCGCTCTGCGGAGCGCGTCGCGGCGAGTTTGAGATTCAGTCGACTCCCGCTCCGGACAGTTGAGTTCCGATCAATTCCCGAAAGGCCTAGAGGTGTCTGTCCCGCTTTCCATCCCGAGTGCTGCAATTGTAAAGCAAAATCCAAAAATTGATAGCTCAAAATGGATCCCGCGGAGGATAAGGTTCCCTCTTATCATCGATTGGCCTGGATGATATCGCCGTGTCGCGGGCGCTATAGGGGCCACGCCCGCGCTTCTACGGCTTGTGAGATACGCGCCTGGAAAGTTTTGGTGATTCTCCGGCGCGGAGACGGCTTATCAAGGAAGGCTTGCCGTCTGTACCCACGATTGAGACGTAGGACGGTCTTCTTGTTTGCGCACGTTATTGCAGGCCAACCATCCGCATCGGTTCTCTCGACGCAGGATCGCCGGCCGGCTGCGGGTCGCTCGGTTCGCGTATGGGAGCGGGAGCGGGCGTATCGGGAGGAAGGGGCAACGGCTCCGGTTGCGAAGGGTCCGGGATGATCGGATCACTCGGCGCATCCGACGGCGCATCAGGTTCTCCAGGTGTTGGCAAAGGATCGTCCACGTGAGATGTATCTATGGTCGAACAAGAAATCATTTCGTGTCTCCTGGTGAAATCGAGCTCAAGTGAGCATTGATTCATTTTGTCATTGGTTCATTTAGTCATTGCTTCCTTGTTCCAAGCACCAAGACGATTAAGGATACACCAATGAACCAATGATCCAATGAACCAATGATCCAATGATCCAATTCGCTCCTTGTCACTCTCTGTGACTTTTCCGTAAGCTGACGAGCGAGATGGAGAACCATGTCTGGAAGGCGCGAAACAAGCGCGAGTTGATGATCGAAGTATGGGAGAACCTCGACTGCGAGTCGGTGGGCGCTGCGGAGCTGCTGGCGATCGAAAGCGTGGTGCGGCAGAAGTTTGGCCCAGGCGCCGTGGATCCCCCCGCAATGGTCGCGCGACTATTGGCGGACGAGGGAGCGGAACTTCGGCACCCCGAGATATTGCAACTAGACGTCGAGCATCGCGACACCGATCCCTACCGGACGATGCTGCACGACCTGCTCGAGTTTTCGAGTTTGGAGGATGCCGCCGCCGCGCTCAAGCGGTTGGATGATTTGAGACGCGAGTTCGCTGGCAACGATGATCGCGAAGGCCTTCGTCGCATTCGTGAGGTTGCAACAAAAGCCAGGCGCCGGTCGCAACTGATCTCGAAGGATTCCAACGAGGAGGGTAAGCGTCGTCGAGTGATGGCAGAGATCGCCGAGTGGTTCAGAGTCTGGTTACACCAACCTGACCTTTTCCATGATTGGCTCGAACTGCGACGTCGTTCAAAAGAGTTCCTTAAGCAATTTACCACTGACCAAATTTAGAATGCTGTTCGCTCGTCTCCCTCGCGGAATACCAATTGCACATTTATTCCTCCGGTCAAATCGCTTTGATGGTATAGGACCACCGAAGTCGTATGATGACCGTGACATCGAGGAAATATGAGGAGGAAGTTCAGAATGAAAATCAGTACACTGAAGTTGTGGTTGTGTACCATCGCAGTTGGTGTGGCGTTTCTGCTGGGGATGAGCATTCCTGCCCAGGCGCAGGGGAATTCTCGTAACGCCCCAGCATGGGGACGAAGGAACGGGCGGCCTTATGGTCAGTTGGTGCGCGCGCGAGTCCACCGCCGCAATGAGCTCAGGCGAGACCTGAGATTTCATCAGCGGGGCGAGCGACGGATCTTAAATACTCGGCTTCGGACGAACCGACAAATCTACGGCAACACGCCCGACTGGCGTTATGCGCGAAAGCGAGATCGCGAATCTCTCAGGCTGCGTCAGCGACTGGAGAACCGAGAATCGAGGCGGCAGGACAACGATAGAGGTCGAGGCCGGCAATGAAGGCCGGTCGAAGCTTGAGTGTGAACTTCTCTCCCAAACGACGACATGGTAAATCAAGACGGGGAGCACAGCGCGTGCTCCCCGTCTTGTTGTATGGAAGTGAGAGAGTCAGTAAGTCTATTTTCGCAGCCCGCGCACGAACCGAACCAACGCTTCGATCCGTGCCTGCGAAAACTTTGCTCCGAAGGGCGGCATTTTTTTGCGGCCGTTAGATATGACGTTGAAGATGTGCGAATCGCTGACGCTTTCCTGCCACTCCGGTTTGGTCAGGTCCTTGGCGCCGTTGAACTTTGCCTTGAAGGTCTTAGCCCGGCCGTCGCTACCATGACAGCTCGCGCACGAATTTCCGTAGTCCCTGGCGGCATCGCTCGCCTTCCCGGTTGAGTTGGCGATGATGGTCGACCCGAACCACGTTCCGGTAAGGAGAAATATAGCGAGGACCATCACTGATAAAGTTGTAGCTTGTTTCATTGTTTCAACATCCCAGACTGCCAACTGCCAACTGCCAACTGCCAACCGCTCACTCGCTCAGCCTTCGTTCAGCCAATCCTGCCACGCCTTGAAACTGAACGGCCGGTTAAGGAAGCTCTCAACCAGCACTCGCGCGGGTTGCGACCCGCCCGGCACCAGCACAGAATTTCGATACCGCGTCGCCACGCCCGGAGCCAGTAGATGAGATCTGTCAAACTGGCTGAACATGTCCTTGGCGATTACCAGCGACCACATATATGTATAGTAGACCGCGGAGTAACCATCAAGATGTCCGAACGATGTCTGCCAATGCGTGTCCTTGACGAACGGGTAGGGCTGATACTCCTGAGTGAGCTTCTCGATCATAGTATCGGTGTTTACGTCAGCCGGCTTGCGGTCGTAAATCGAAAGCGAAAGCTTCGCGTAGACCATCTGACGGCGAACTACCAGGCCTTTTCCAAACTCGCTGGCGCGCTTCATTTGTTTGACCAGCTGAGTGGGAATGGGCTCGTTGGTTTGATAGTGCCTGGCGAACGTCTGAAGGACCGTAGGGTCCCAGGTCCACTCTTCCAGCATCTGTGAGGGCGCCTCGACAAAGTCCTGTTCCGTGCGGATCCCTCCAACACCCACCCATCGATGGCGGCCTGCGAAGAGCTCGTGCAGCAGATGGCCGAACTCGTGGAAGAAGGTCTGCACGTCGTCGTGCTCCATCAGTCCCGGATCGCCTGCTTCGCCACCGGGGAAGTTGCAAACCAGAACAGCTTCGGGAATCTGTTGACCGGCCACTCCGGTTCGAACCGAGAATTCCGCCGCGTGATTGAACTTTCCTTTACGCGGGTGCATGTCAAAATAAAACCGGCCGACCAGTTTTCCCTTCTCAAGCATTTCCCAACACTCGACAGACGGGTCCCAGACGGGAACGTCTTTGACCCGCCGGAAGGTAATCCCGAAGAGAGTACTGGTGACGTCCAGAACGCCCTGCTTCACTTTGTCATACTGAAAGTAAGGACGGACCGATTGAGAGTCGAAATCGTAGTTCGCTTTCCGCACCAACTCGGAGTAGTAACCCGATTCCCACGCGTTAATGCCTGTGGCGCCGGGAACGTCCTGCTGTTTTCGTTTTAGCAGCGTCTGGTAGTCGGTGGCCGCTCGCGCGGTTGAAGCCACGACGATGCGATCAATAAAGTCTGAAGCGTTCTTGCCGGTGCCCACCATCTTGTCTGCCGTGATGTAGTCCGCCCAGTTTGCGAAACCGAGCAAACTCGCCAGCTCGAACCGCTTCGCAATCATGCGGTCCAAAACGGCCATGTTCTGAGGGTAAGCGCGATTGTTGTACTCGATATACATCTTCCTGCGCAGACTCTCGCGTTTGGCGTAGGAGAAGATCGGAAGCGAATCGGGATAGTCGATCGTCAACGTGATCTTTCCATCAGGTCCGGGCTTATGTCGCGCGATGTAGTCGGTGGGCAGACCTTCCAGCTCCGATGGATCGGAAACGTTCACTGTCCGTTTGTCGTCCCGTATATTGCGCGAGAAATCCTGGCCGATAAGCACCAACTCATCGCGCAAGGCTTTGATCCGTTTGCGCGTGGCTTCGTCTTTATCAACGCCGGCGAGTCGGAAGTCGCGAAGTGTCTTCTCGACGTAGAAGCGCGTCTCCGCGTCGGCGCCGCTGAGATCCATGGACGAGAGCGCGTCATAGACGGCCCGATTCAGGGAAAGATCGGTTACAAAGGCCTGGACCTTCTGCGAAACCTTCTCCGCCGCATCGCGCACCGCCTCGTCCGGATGGACCTCCTGAATTAGGCCGGCCTGCTGGCCTGCCGCATCTAGGTAAACCTCGATCTCGTCATAAAGCCGTAGCGAGTTTTCGATCGTCCGCTTACCTTTAACTGCAAGCAAGCGGTCCAAAATCTGCTGTGCCTTCGCCAACCGCTCGTCCTGCATCCTGGTGAAAGTTGCGGCATCGGGCTTGGCCATCCAGAACGGCGCATCGTCGGCCTTTCGCGCGGCCGAGACGGTAGTGGCATAAAGTCCCGTGAGAACCAAAGCCAGAACCAGAAGCGAGTTTTTTCGCATTGATCTTTCCTTAATTGAATTAGTTGCTGAATGAGAGAGCCTGCGCCCAAACCGCTGGGTGACCGCTCTGCTCTGATGATTCTCGAAGCATCTCAGTTGGACGCAGGCGATTTATCGAAACAGAAGGCCTATTGGCAGTACGAGGATAGAAGGCAGTAGGTTCTGCCTCGTTGGGAGCTTCAGTGCTATTCGGTAAGGCGTTCAAGTCAGGAAGGGACGAAGCCCGGTTGTTTGGGCGCGGTCAGTACCGCAACGCGGTAGCGTCGGGTCCGGCTGGTGATCTCGCGCTGAAGTGGCAACGAGCTCGTAACCAGATGAGACTATCGCTGCCGAACGTTCATCCGACGCTACCGCGTTACGGTACTGACCTCACTAACACTCTGAACGAATTGGAATCGGAGCGACGACTCAGTGGGCGTTTCCTCCGTTCAATCTTCCTCTTCCGCCCTAACTCGACCGTCAGCCCGCGCCTGTTCGACGATCTTCTGCGCGATCTGCCCCGGGACCGGATCGTAATGCGAGAACTGCATGTGATACGAGCCGCGCGCTGCTGTGATTGAGTTAAGCGTCGATTGATAGTTGAGCATCTCCGACATAGGCACCTGCGCCTTGATTACCTGCTGGTTGCCACTCATGTCCATACCGTGTACGCGGCCGCGTCGCGAATTCAGATCACCCATCAGATCGCCGCTGTATTCCTGCGGCGCCATCACCTCGACATCCATGATCGGTTCCAGCAGGGTCGGCTTTACCTTTTCCATGGCAGCACGAAAAGCCTTGCGACCGGCAGCGCGAAAGCTGTGCTCGTCGGAATCGACCGTGTGATACGAGCCGTCGACCAGCACAGCCTTAAAGTCGATCAGCGGATATCCCGCAATTGAGCCGTGGGCCGCTGCTTCGACGATCCCTTTTTCGATTGCGGGCCGGAAGTTTTGCGGGACCGACCCGCCAAAGATCTTATCTTCGAAAATGAATCCTCCTCCGCGCGGCAAGGGCTCGAAGACAACTTTGCAATCGCCGAACTGGCCACGGCCTCCGGTCTGTTTCTTGTGACGCCCCTGTACCTCGGCTCGCTGCGTGATCGTCTCTTTATACGGGACCTTCGGAGGATGCAGGGCGACCTCGACTCCATAACGCTTCTTGAGTTTGTCGATGATAGTCTCAACGTGTAGTTGGCCCGAGCCCGCGAGCAGGAACTCCTTGGTCTGCGCGTCTCTGGTGAAAGAGAGAGCGGGATCTTCTTCCAGGATCTTGTGCAGAGCCACGCTTATTTTTTCTTCGTCCTGACGGGACTTGGGCTCGATGGCAAAGGCAATGGCGGCTTCCGGATACTGAACGGGGTCGTAAACAATTGGAGCGCTCTTATCGCTAAGCGTATCTCCGGTCTGAGTGTCTTTCAGTTTTACGCAGGCGATGATATCGCCGGCATGCGCCTCATCGATCTTGTCGAGTTGCTTGCCCTGCACGGAGTGAAGCGCGCCTAATCGCTCCTGCGACCCGCGCGTGGAATTGAAGACAGTGGCATCGGAATGCACTTTGCCGCTGATGATTCGCATGACGTTGATTCGGCCGGCAAACGGATCGGCGATGGTCCGGAAGACGTATGCTGAAAAAGGATCGCTGTCGGAGTATTTACGGGCGATCGACTCGCTCCCATCGCTGTCAACCGATGCCCGCCCGTGCTCGGACTCGTGCGCGGCCGGATTTGGAATGTAATCAACGATCGCGTCGAGGAGCGTCGAAAAGCCGACCAGCGTGGTCGAAGATACTGCGAAGACAGGACAGAGCTTGCTCCGCTCGATGGCCTTCCTGATACCCGGGATCACGTCTTCATCGGGAAGGGTGCCGTCCGCGAAATACTTTTCCATCAGCGCGTCATCCGATTCGGCCACCAGCTCGACCAGACGCTCGCGCGCTTTGTCCAAAACATCGCGGCCTTCGGTTGGCAGATCCACCTCCCTGGCCTTGCCCTGCGCGTCGAACTCATACGCCTTCATGTGAACGACATCGACAACGCCGCGGAAATCCTTCTCGGCGCCGATCGGAAGCGTGAAGGGAATGATTGCCCGGCTAAACGTCTTATGAGCGCTGTCGAGCGAGGCGCCAAAGTCTGCATGCTCTCTGTCCAATCCATTGACGACCATAATTCGCGGCAGCATGAATTCGTTCGCGTACGCCCAGGTCTTCTCGGTCTGTACTTCCACACCCTTGACGGCGTGGACCACAACCAGCGCACAGTCAGCCACACGAAGAGCGGGCCTGGCATGGGAGATGAAAGCGGCGTAGCCCGGGGTATCGATCAGGTTGATCTTGGTGTCTTTGTGCTCGAGGTGGGCGAGGGAAGTGTTGAGCGTGACTTTGCGTTCGATGGCGTCTTCGTCGTGGTCGGTGGTTGTAGTGCCTTCATCAACTTTTCCCCAGCGTGACGTCGCTCCGGCGCTATAAAGAAGGGAACTGACGAGCTGGGTTTTGCCAGCGTCGCCGTGCCCTATCACGGCAAGGTTGCGGATCATATCGGTCGGATAGGATTTCATAATTGTATGAATTGTTCCTTTCAGAGACTCGTATTCCGAAGAAGGATAGCGATCCCCGGTCGGTATGCGCCGAAATGATTAGCGGGATGCAGTCCGAGTGAGAAGGTAATTTATCCGAGCGAGTAGCTTAATGGCAAGCGAGGGTGGTGGGTCAGTTCATCGATTTCGGCCTCTCATTCAAACCACGCTTCAGGAGTCGGCCGGGGGATTGCAATCAGGCCCTCTATCAAGCTTAACCGGGGATCCACGAAATCTCACGAAGCGACACGAAACGGCTTTCGTGTGGCTTCGTGCGGCTCGTTAGTGTAGTTCGTGGATCGTTTTCTGGAGGATCAATTCGGTTCAGTCAGGGGAAGCTATTTCCCACTCCTGAAGCAAGGTGTGAATGAAAGTTCAATTCAAGCCTGAGCTCGTGGCAGCAGAATGCGCGAGAAGGCAAACTGAGTCTTTCGAATCAAGCGGTTTGTTGCCCTTGAAAAATGGGTGCTGTATGGTTTGGGAATAGCCCTTCGCAGTATCCGACTGCCGGGAATAGATAAATGATGAGCAAGACCGGACAACTCGAAGTGTATACGGACGGTCAATGTCCGTTGTGCAAATGGCTGCGCGAAAAGGTCGACCCGTACGACCGTGATCAGCGTATTGAGTGGCTCGACTATCGAGATCCGCAGATCCAAACGCGCACACCGTATACTTTCGAGCAACTCGATGCCGAGATGCATACGCGCCGAGTTGTGGATGGAAAATGGGCCGCCGGCTTCGGAGCCTGGATCGAAGTGCTGCGAGTGCTTCCTCGCTGGCGTTGGCTCGCTCGCATGCTTTCAATATGGCCGTTCACGTCAGTGGGACCGGTCTTCTATCGCGCTGTTGCAAAGCGTCGATATAGCCTCTTTGGTGTCCCGCCGCCATGCGATCCGAATGGCGTCTGCGCGGTACATAAACAAGGGATGAGGGATGAGGGATGAAGAGAGGACGCAGGAGCAGGAGGCAGGAGCAGGAGCAGACGGTAGGTGCAGGACATAAGGGAACGCTAGGTGTGCTTAATCCGATCGTATGATGTAACCGAAGCCTTTGATCACGCGTCCTGCCCCTGCCTCCTGCTGCCTTCCGAGCGCCCTCATCCCTTCACTCCCGGGCCACCTTTGATTCCTCCGCCGCATCCCAAAAGCGCAGAAAACATTTGAACCAGGAGGCCATCGTGCCTCGGTGAAAGGAATTGGTTTTGTTATGTTAGGAAGAAGGACACTTTCGATTTTCGCAACCTTTATACTTCTGATTGCCGCGTCCTTTAGCGCGCTGGCGACACCTTCAAATGCGAACGACAAGCCGGCGAAGACCGGGTCTGAAAAGGTTCGCGTTGAGACTCCTCTCAATCTGGCCATTCTCGTACAGGACGATTTGGTTTCACGTGTAGGCAGCGAGCTGAATGTCACTCGTGACTTCATACGCGGACTTCCGTCCGGCTCGCGCGTGATGATCGCTTACGTCACCACAGGGTCCTTGAAAGTTCGGCAGCCTTTCACGACTGATCTCGAACAGGCGGCAAAGGCATTACGCACGCCGGCTGGCAGCACTGCGGCATCGCCCTACAATCCCTACGTTGAAGTGATCGAGGCCCTCCGTAGCTTCGAAGCTCGCGGGGAAAAAAGAAATGCTTTGTTGCTGATCTCGGATGGTCTCGATACCTCGCACGGGTTTGATAGCGACGCAGCCGCGAACACGATCGATCTGTTGAGGGCCATAAAGGAAGCACAGAAGAAGAGCGTAGCCATCTACTCTTTCTATGCTCCAACTGTGGGCCTGACGAGCTGGAATAGCCTCGCCATCAACTATGGCCAGAGTTCGCTCAATCGCCTTTCAAATGAAACCGGCGGCAAGGCGTTCTTCCAGGGCACCGGCTTCGTTACGTTCGATTCATACTTCGACCGTCTACGCCAGGCGCTCAACGATCAGTATGCGAAGGCCTTCTAAAGCCTGTCGCTTATGAGTCCGCTGCAAAAGCAGCCGCCGAACTACGGTTCGCGGCTGCCTTTGTTTTTTGCGTTCTCATTTCCAGATTTAGTGATAAAATCCGAGGCGAAATTTCCGATACCGGTCACGTCCAAGTGCCGCTGACAGACAGCGGACTGCCCATAAGGGTTAACGTAAGCACGCGCCGAGGCGTCGCGCCTCCGCCTTTCAGACCGTGAATACGAACAAAGGACCCGAGTATTGTCTCATCGTCGAGGGTGCCTACCTGACTGAATCCGAAGCTGAACATGCGTTACGAGACCCGTTCATAGAGGACTGGGTGGAGCAAACGGGCAAGTTTCGCTTGCACAACATGGGCGACATAGAGGTCGCGCAGGGGGTCGCGCTCGGCTCGCTTGGTGTGGTCATGCTCGACGAAAGGGTATTCGAGATTGCAAGCACAGATCCGGAGCATCCGCTGACGCAGCAAAAAGCCAACGGCGTTGCCGAAGCTCTGAGACGGCAGGATATGTTTGAAGAGATCTCAGTCGAACCGAGAGAAGAAAGCGTTGAAGCGTAACCGGAGCAGACTCCGGAAGATTGAAGAACGGGGCCGAGACAGATATCAATAAAGTCGATTCGGAAAGATATTCAGCTACCTTCCTCGATCATCGAGTCCGGGTCCTCATTGGCGACATCACTCGCCAGGACGTCGATGCCATCGTTAACGCGGCAAATTCATCCCTCCTCGGAGGTGGCGGGGTTGACGGGGCGATCCATCGCGCCGGCGGCCCGCAGATATTAGAACAATGTCGTGAGATTCGGCGCACACAGTTCCCCGATGGTTTACCTACTGGTGAAGCGGTGATGACAGGCGGAGGACTGCTCGCAGCTCGCCACGTTATTCATACTGTTGGTCCAATCTACGGCCGAGAGGCTGGACGCGAAGAGGAATTGCTCACGAGCTGTTATCAGAATTCACTGGCCCTGGCTGCTCAGCACGGTATCGAATCGGTGGCGTTCCCCTCCATTTCCACGGGCGCGTTCGGATATCCGAAAGCAGCCGCAGTGTCGGTGTCGTCCACGGCGATAGCAAGCTTTCTGAAATCGAATCATTCGATCAAAGAGGTTCGCCTGGTCTTCTTTTCGCAACCGGACGTCCAAACGTTCCTCAAGAATCACCGACTTGACGAACGATAGCTCTTCTATAAACATAAGCCGGAGAATGCCAACGCCTCGCTGGCGCGCGGGGGTATAACTTTATCCAGGGAAAAAACTTGAATGGTTCAACTCGACGAGGAAATTCAGCAGAGGGAAGATTTGAGAGAACGCCTTTTACCAGATTCGCTGAAAGGTCTCGAGAGGCTCGCGTGGAATTATTGGTGGAGTTGGGCGCCCGGTGGGGCCTCGGTGTTTCGTGATTTGGACCCGACGGTTTGGGAAGATTGTGAACACAACCCGCGCAGATTGCTGACTGAAGTTTCGGAATTTCGTCTTTTTCAGATGGGGACCGACCCTGATTTTTGCGAGCGCGTTCGGCGATTGGCGGAGAGTTATGATCAGTACCTCGCGGACCGGCGCCCGTGGGAGTCGGACACCGGAAACAAAATTACGCACGAACGACCCGTCGCTTACTTTTGCGCAGAGTATGGAATCCATAACTCGCTGCCTCTCTATTCAGGAGGACTCGGGGTCCTCGCAGGCGACCACCTCAAATCCGCCAGCGACCTTCGCCTTCCGCTGGTTGCAGTTGGTCTGCTGTATCGCTACGGGTACTTTCGTCAGCGTCTCAGGCGCGACGGTTGGCAGGAGGAGCATTATGGCGAAACGCATCCGGGTGTTCTTCCCATTCGACAGGTCAAGGACGATGCAGGCAATCCGATTCTCATTGAAGTCCTGATGAGAGGACGGATGGTCAGCGCTCAGGCCTGGAGAGTAGATGTGGGAAGGATCCCGCTTTACCTGCTCGATACGAACATTGACGCCAACAATGAGACTGATCGTCTGGTGACCGGACATCTTTATGGAGGAGACCGGGAGACGCGGATAGTGCAGGAGATGATGCTGGGGATCGGCGGCGTTCGCCTGCTGCGGCGCTTATCGATAGATCCACATGTGTTTCATCTCAACGAAGGCCATTCGGCTTTCCTCACGCTCGAACTCTCGCGCGAGACCAGGGAAACAGAACGCGTTGAATTTGATGATGCGGCGAAGCGGGTTCGTGAGCGCTGCGTCTTCACCACGCATACACCGATTGCCGCCGGCAACGACGAGTTTGCTATTGAGCTGGTCGAGAAATGCTTCGATTCGTCATACGAAGAGGCGCTGGGTCTATCGCATGAAGACTTCATTAACCTCGGACGCATAGATCCTTCGAGCGAAACCGAACTCTATGGCTTGACACCGCTGGCGATCAAAATGTGTCGTTCGACCAACGGCGTCAGCCGCAAGCATGGCGAAGTGTCGCGTTCTCTCTGGCAGAAGCTCTGGCCCCAACGAACCGTGGCAGCGGTTCCTATTACTTCGATCACAAACGGTGTGCACGCCCCGACCTGGGTTGCGCCTCTCATTCGCGCGCTTTACGAAAAACACGTCGGCCATGATTGGGCCGAGGTCGCGCATAACCCAGAGCGATGGAGAGAAGGGGTCGAGCGGATTACGGATGAAGAGTTGTGGGGCGCGCACGGGTTACTTAAGCAGCGTCTGATAGCCTTCATTCGTCACCGCACGTTCCATGCACGGCTCAGCCGAAACGAAAGCATGGACTACACGGAATCCGCGCGAACGATGTTCGATCATGGGGCCCTGACTATTGGGTTCGCCCGGCGCGTGGCCGCATACAAACGTTGGAGCCTGCTCCTGACAGATCCGCACCGGCTCTTGCGGCTTATCAACGATAGCGAGCGACCTGTGCAGTTCGTGTTCGCGGGAAAGGCGCACCCGCAGGACCAGGGCGCGAAACTCATTCTTCAACAACTTGCCGTGTGGAAATACGATCCGCTCGTGCGTCATCGCGCCGTCTTTATTCAGGATTATGATCAGGAGATAGCGAGACAGCTGGTGCAATCGGTTGACGTCTGGATGAACGTTCCCCGGCGGCCACTTGAAGCGTCCGGGACCAGTGGCGAAAAGGTGGCGATGAACGGCGGACTGAACCTTTCGGTGCTTGATGGTTGGTGGATCGAAGGCTATGACGGTACGAACGGCTTTGCCATCGGGGAGTCAGTCACAGGCGATCTGGTGGAGGACGTCGACGAACACGACGCGCAGTCTCTCTACCGCGTTCTGGAAGAAGAAGTCATTCCCCGCTACTACGAACGGGACTCGCAGGGCATTCCGCGTCTCTGGGTGCAAATGATGAAGCGTTCGATCGAGACGCTGGTGCCTGCCTTCAACAGCGATAGAATGGTTGAGGAATATGCGCGACGGATTTATCTAGGTTGATGCCATTGAAACCGAAGATGGTTTTGCCTGGGATCCCTAATACTGTGTTGCTCGTGCCGCTTGCCGCTTTCCAGTGAGGCTGGCCTCACCGTGACAGCCAGCTAAATACTTCACGCGAGGCTAGGCCTCGCGTTGGAGGCTTAGGCTCCCAAACACCCAGTATAAGAGATTATCCGGTAAGCCAAGGCTTACCGCATTGGGAAGCGGCAAGCCGCAGCTACGGGCTTCGCTAGTGGCCGGTTAAAACCAACAACACGGAATTCGCGACCTTCCTTCAAGGCTCACCGGTTGTAGCACTAACTTAGTTTGTCGTAAAATCGAAGGCGTAAGAGGAACCGCACGATGGCATTATTGAATATTTTGCACTACCCGGACCCAATGCTTTTGCATCCGGGTGATGCTGTAACCGAGTTTGACGACAATCTGAAGAAGCTGGTCTCGGATATGTTCGAGACCATGTACTCTGCACCCGGCGTTGGCTTGGCCGCGCCGCAGATCGGCGTCTCCAAGCGTCTCTTTGTGATGGATTGTTCGGGCGGCAAAGATCCGTCCCAGCGTATCGCTATGATCAATCCCGAAGTCTTGCGGGTTGAAGGCGAGCAGGATGGAGAAGAAGGTTGCCTTTCGTTTCCCGGCATCTTCTTCCAGGTGCAACGCGATTTCCGCGCGATCGTCCGCGCGCACGACACCAACGGGGAATTGTTTGAAGTCGATGGGATGGAATTAACCGCGCGCTGCATGCTTCACGAGACCGACCACTGCGACGGCATTGTCTTTATAGATAAGACCACTCCTCTAAAGCGCGAGATGGTCAAACGAAAGATCAAAAAACTGCAAAGAGCCGGCGAATGGTAAGCCGGAACAGAATTCGTTCAATGTTCAAGGTTCAACGTTCAAGGTTAGCTTCGAACTTTGAACCTTCAACTTTGACCACCGAACTCACAACCTTGAACATTGAACTTTGAACCCTCTCGAGGAGTCCGTATGCACACCGAATTTCGCAACGAACCTTTCACTGATTTCAGCCAGGAAGAGAATGCTCGCGCGATGCGCGGCGCGATTGAGATGGTAAAAACAGAACTTGGGCGCGAGTATCCGCTGGTGATCGGGAGCGAACGAATCAAGACGGAAGGTAAGTTCGAGAGCATCAATCCGGCGAACAAGACCGAGGTTGTAGGACGCTTTCAGAAGGCGACACCGCAGCTTGCGCGTCGCGCAGTCGAATCTGCCCACGAGACCTTTAAGACCTGGCGGTACCAGCCTGCGGCGAACCGCGCGGACCTTCTGTTCAGAGTGGCGGCCATCCTGCGTCAGCGCAAGCATGAATTGTCGGCATGGATGATTCACGAGGTGGGAAAGACGTGGGCCGAGGCGGACGGCGACACCGCCGAGGCAATTGATTTCTGCGAGTTCTATGCGCGCGAGATGCTTCGCTATGCCGGCGATCAGCCTTTGACAAAGGTCGAAGGGGAAGAGAATCGCCTCGAATATATTCCTCTCGGCGTGGGTTGCGTCATACCACCCTGGAATTTTCCGCTCGCAATTATGGCCGGGATGACGGGAGCGGCGGCGGTTACTGGCAACACTGTGGTGCTCAAACCTTCATCCGATGCTCCAACCATCGCGTACAAGTTCTTCGAGATCCTGGAAGAAGCGGGAATGCCGGCCGGCGTGGTGAATTTCGTGACGGGCTCTGGTGCAGAGGTTGGAGACATAATCGTCGACCATCCCTTGACGCGCTTCGTGGCTTTTACCGGCTCGCGGGAAATCGGACTTCGAATCAACGAGCGCGCGGCGAAGGTCCAGGAGGGTCAAATCTGGATCAAGCGCGTGGTTGCCGAGATGGGTGGAAAAGACGCGATCATTGTCGATAAAGGAGTTGACCTGGACGACGCGGCCACTGGCGTTGTTCAGTCGGCATTCGGTTTTCAGGGTCAGAAGTGTTCCGCCTGCTCGCGAGCAATCATTCATTCGGAAGTCTACGACAGTATGCTGGAGAAGATCGTCGAGCGAACGCAGAAGATAAAGGTCGGCGAACCCACCGATCCCTCGACGAACATGTCGGCGGTTATCAACCAGAAGGCATTCAAGACGATCAAGCAGTACATCGACAAGGGTAAGTCGGAAGGCGGACGTATCGTCTCTGGCGGGGGCGCCGATGGCGAGCAGGGCTTCTTCATCGAGCCTACCGTGATTGCCGATGTCAAACCGGGCGCGACCATCGAGCAGGAAGAGATCTTTGGTCCGGTTCTAGCTGTCATTCGTGCCGAGAACTTCGACGATGCGCTTAGAATAGCCAACGATACGCAATTTGGATTGACAGGCGCCGTCTATTCCAGCGATGCGGCGAATCTTGAGCGCGCGCGTCGCGAGTTCCATGTTGGGAATCTTTACTTCAATCGCAAATGCACCGGCGCGCTCGTTGGCGTTCATCCGTTCGGAGGCTTCAACATGTCGGGAACGGATTCAAAAGCCGGCGGACACGACTATCTCGCGCTGTTCATGCAGGCCAAACTCTCTTCTGCCAAGGTCGCGGCACAGGAAAGTAAAACCGCCGAAAAGCGAGCGGCCATATAAGGGCCTCGCGCAACTGTAAGTTTATCGATGAAAGGAACCATGTCTATGCGTGTTTTACGCACTTGCTCGGTAGGGGTTTTGAGTCTCGGATTGTTGACGGCACTTTTGCCTGTCAATGCGGGGACTCGGGCAAACGCTCATCAGGCGG
>JAVHWA010000137.1:0-3823 GCA_032160165.1 Acidobacteriota bacterium | reverse complement strand
CAGCGGTCGCGGCGCGGGGATTAGTCGACGCATCGCCCGCCCAAAACGGGTGGGCCCTGCCATCAAGAATGTCCTGGGCCTGATTATCGAAGATGGCGTAGATTCCGTAAGGGAACCAGCCGGGGTCTGCAATGTGTTGGCCGATGAATTGTGCTGTCAGAGAACGAACGGTGAAGGCCAGCAATACAACGCCGAGACACATCACGGCCCGCTTGCGGCCTTCAGGTGTGATCCTCCTGAACGACCATCTCACGCGCTTTTCTCCCGCTCGCGGCGAAACCACTGGACGAATAGTTTGATACCATCTTCAATCTTCGTTTTCGGATCATAGCCCAGCAGCTCTCTGGCTTTCGTCACATCGGCATAAGTCTGCGGCACGTCGCCCGGCTGCATGGGATGCCGATCGATCACAGCGTGCGTATCGAGCTCTCGTTCGAGAAGCGTGATCAGTTGATTGAGTTCTACAGTCTGTGATTCGCCCAGGTTGATGACCTCATAATCGCTCGCCTGATAATCAATCGCTGCGCGCACTCCTGCGACGATGTCATCGATATATGTGTAATCGCGCCGCGTGGTCCCGTCGCCAAAAACTGGAATGGCGCGACCATGGCTCATCAGCTCAGCAAATTTATGGATCGCCAGATCGGGTCGTTGTCGCGCGCCATATACTGTGAAGAAGCGCAGAGCCACGCAACGGATCCCGTAGAGGTGAGAGTAGGTGTGGCAGACGAGCTCGCCCGCCGCCTTGGTCGCGGCGTAGGGCGAGATAGGCCGGCGGATGGAGTCATCTTCTCTGAAAGGCACATTTGAACTTATGCCATAAACAGACGAGGACGAGCCAAAGACAAACTGTTTGACCCCATGTTCGCGCGCAAGCTCGAGCAGATTGAGCGTGCCGTTGATGTTGGTGTCGGCGTAGAGCATTGGCTGGGCCAGGGAAGGGCGCACTCCCGCGCGCGCAGCCAGATGCACGATGCAATCGAAGCTCTGCTGCCTGAACAGACCATCGAGTCGCCCGCGGTCGCGGATGTCGGCTTCATAGAGTAGAAATGAAGGCGAAGCCTGATGTTCGCGGACGTTCTCTCGCTTCAATGCCGGCGAATAGAAGTCATTGAAATCGTCGATGACCGTTACACGCCAATCACCTTCGTCAAGCAGGCGATCAACCAGATGCGACCCGATGAACCCGGCGCCGCCAGTTACGAGAATATTTTTCATACCGGGAAGTCTAAAACCTCATGCGCGCCAGCCGCCGGCTTGGGTGCGCGCCCACACGAGGGCTCACCCGACTCCGACAAAGTCGAGGCGGAATAAATGCTCATGATTGAGAAAGGCCGACGCGGCGCATGATGTCCTGGAAGCGTGGATCGGAGCGCAATGCGTCGTACACGATATCAATTCCCATCCAGATCAACTGCTGGTCGTGCGCACTATAAGCTCGTTCCAGCAAAGCGAACGCCTGCTCACGCTCGCCCAGTGTGGCGTAGACACCGGATAGCGTCGCGGGCGAGACGTACTCCTTTCCCGTAGCTAATCGCTTGAGGACCTCCCGCGCCTTCCTGGGCTCGCCGGCCTTCGCGTAAGCTATGCTCAAATAGGCTTGTGTGTCTCGGCTGTCATCGCCCAGTTTGATTGCTTCCTGGTAGGCGGCGATAGCTTGCGCGTACTGCCCATTGTTCGCGTAAGCATAGGCGAGGAGGGCGTGCATGTCAGGATTGCTTCGGTCCTGTTCGAGCAATTTCTTCGCGAACTCAATCGCCTGATCAAACCGGCGTAACAGGAACAGCTCGTAAACGCTCGTCGTGCCGGGTCTGAGCGAGAGAGGATCAAGCTCTCTTGTACGTCTGCCCTCAGCGAGCGCTTCGTCGATTCGCCCCTGTATGCAGAGATAAAACATGTAGAGCTGGTGCGCCGAGGCGAGGTTCGGATTCAACTCGATGGCGCGCCTGTGTTCTCGCTCGGCCGCCGCCCACTCCCAAGCGTGTAAGTTGACCTCTGCCATGGCGACGTGCCCTTCGGCCAGGCTATCGTCCAACTCCAGCGCCTCGCGCGCCGCCATCTCAGCCTTGGGCGTGAACTCTTTAGGGTCGAGAACGTTTGTGTTAATGAGCTCGCTGTACGCCATGGAGAGTCGAGCATAGGCGAGCGCGTAAGCGGGATCAACGGCTATCGCCTGCTGGAAATACCCGACAGCCTTCTTCCCGTTCTCCGTCCCTCCTTTCTTAAAGTAGAAATTTCCCTTGAGCAGCAACTCATAAGCCACAGGGCTGACCGTCTCGCGCCGGGCAAGTTGTTTTTGCTCGCCTGCGGTCAGGCGCAAGTGCAGCTTCCCGGCAATCTCTCTGGAAATTTCCGCCTGCACAGCAAAGATATCTTTTGCGTGACGGTTGTATCGCGCACCCCAAATTTGAGTATTGTTAGGAACATCCATCAACTCAACGCTGATGTCTAATCGATCGCCACGCCGCGAGACTTTACCTAGCAGGATCGCTCTGACGCCCAGCGAGCGTGCCACTTCCCGCGGGTCTATCTCCTTGCCCTTGTACTTGAAGGTGGAGTTGCGCGCTATGACCTTCACACCCGAAAGTTGAGAGAGAGAGTTAATAAGGCTCTCGCTGATCCCATCCGAAAGATACTCGGCGTCGGGGTCGCCGCTCTCATTGACGAAGGGCAACACCGCCACGGAGTCTATCGCCTCACCGCCCGGTCGCGGGTAGAAGAAATATGCGGCGACGAGCACGATGAGTAGGCCTGCCGCCGCAGGAGCCATCCAGGCTTTGAACCTTGACTTCGACTTCCCGGAGAGTTGTGCCAGGGGCGCCGTAGTCTCCATCGCCGACTTCAATTCGACCGCGTTCGCTGCCCGCGCTGCACCATCCACCGAGAGGGAGTCGTCGTCAGTCTCTTCTTCAAGGACGAGACTCTCGCGGGTCCGCGTCTCGATTACCAACTCGGCTTCGTCGCAACCGCTCACAGTTCGGACTGCGGCGACGAATCGGTAGCCACGCTTCGGCTCAGTCTCAATGTAAGTTAGTGACGACCGACCCTCGCCCAACGCCTCCCTCAGCATCGAGACGTTCTTATTGAGGTTCCCCTCTTCGACGATCTGCCCCGGCCAGACTGCCTGCATCAGTTCTTCCTTCTCCACCAGGCGTCCGTTGTTCTCGACAAGTACGAGCAGCGTATCAAAGACCTTCGGGCGCAGCTTCACGCGCCGTCCTTCACGCAGCAGAGTCCGCTCAGCCGGGTCAAAGACGAAGGGACCGAACTCGTACAATTGTTTGGATCGGCTACTCATTAATCACGTTCAGGAAACGTTCGGAAAAAATTCCTTGTGCGGGAAGGACTTCGGGTGCACCGCTGCTGTAGTGTCCGCCGTGCTCAACGGAAGCGTCTTCGGCGAGGCGCATTGTAAAGCGAGGCCGCGTCGCCCGGCAACACCTAAGCGCATTCGCTGTCGGGCACGAGGCTCGTCTCTGTCCGTGACGCAAGCACCTGAGAGGACTTTTGTGAAGAGGAAGCGAAGGTTGGAACTCGTGGTCGAGACTGAGCGGCGCGTCACGCTCCGGAGGTTCGGTCCTTTGCCCGTGGCCCGCTGCGCGCAATGTTCGGGGCCCATGGTCTATGCGGAGCAGGCCGCGGCCGCCACCGGCCTTAGTTCGCGCGCTATTCACCGGCTGGTTGAGACCGGGGAGGTTCATTTTGCGGAGACTGCCGCGGGGCAATTACTGATCTGTCCCGGTTCATTCAGCAGCGGCACAGGAGAAGCGAGCGAGTCCGATCCAGGTAACAGGAGGTGTGTCTGAAGACTTTCCGTCGTGTT
>JAVHWA010000120.1:0-9426 GCA_032160165.1 Acidobacteriota bacterium | reverse complement strand
TGCTCTTCGATGGCTGTGCTCATGCCCGCAACGAACGACGTCCACGGACGAATCTCTTCTCGATAGGTAAGAGTCTGGGAACGGTCCGGATCATAAAGCGTCAATAGCGAGGCCTGGGCGAAGAGATCGGTCGCGCTCGATCCGCGGTCCTTTGGATCTTCGCCGCTGCGGTTGTTCGGATGATCTGGATTGCCTTCGATCTTGGTAGGTCTGCCCTCGTTGCTTTTGACAAGCAGCGGTGTGGCCACACGACCAAGCTGCATCGCCGTAGCAAAGTAGAGTGGTTTACCGGGAACGATTTCATCCGGCTGATTAACGTAAGGGACAATTTTTTCCGCCGGCTGGTACACACAGGAGCTCAGACCGGCGAGCGCCAGCGAAGCCCCCATCAGTTTGAGAAACGTTCGGCGGCCGACTTCGTCGTGCCATTCTTCCGCGTGCTGCGGATATTCGCGCTCGATAAACTCGCGAAACTCGGGAGAGTCCGCCAGCTCTTCAAGGCTGCGCCAGTATTCCTTGCCGTCCTGGTTGGCAAGTACTCGATCGCGCATCAGCGCAAAGTTTATGTGTCGGTCGCTACTAGGCATTCTGGAAAAGCTTTCTACCTACTCACCTGTGGCAGGTCGAACAACTCGTCAGGGCAAAAGAGTCCTGAATCTTGTTTTGCTTGAGAAGCCGCGCGCCGGTCTCCGCCTGGTTTGACGGCGCCCGCCAGTCCATCTTCGCGAAGATGTCTTCTTTGTTCTCTCTGAGGAAGGGTTTCGGATCGCGGTGACAGGCCAGACACCATTCCATTTGCAGCGATGCTGCCTGGTACATCAAAGGCATCTGGTCCACGTTGCCGTGACAGGTCGAACAGCCGACGCCTTTGTTTACATGAATGCTGTGATTGAAATAGACGTAGTCAGGCAGGTCGTTTACGCGCGTCCACTGAATAGGCTTGCCAGTGCGTAAACTTTCGCGCACCGGTTCAAGATACGGGCTGTCCGCCCAAATCTGCGAGTGGCAATTCATGCAGATCTGCGTCGAAGGCATTCCTGCTGATGCGGACGTTTCGACAGAGGTGTGACAATAGCGGCAGTCGATGCCGTCGTCACCCGCATGATGTTTGTGACTGAATTGAACAGGTTGTTCGCGCTCGACGAACGCGCCCGTGTTCCATGAAGAACGATTGATGGCCGCGAGCACCCAAAGAGCCCCTAAGAGAATAAAGACCGCTCCAAAGATGGTCAGCTTCGCCAGCACATTTGTGCTGTGGTGAAAAATCTGCGGCATCGTTTGCCTTAGCCTTGCCCAATCCCAGCGCGAAAAGATCGCGCGAGCAGAGAATACTGCGGAGCCCCTTGATTAGGATTGCGACAAACTACGGCACAATGATCTGTGGCGGACTCGCCCTCCGGACGAGACACGTATGCCTTGATCACTCACGCTACTTCACTGCGTTTGTAGTAATGCCAAGTGGGGATACTTTACCAGATGAGAGAAGTTTTTCAAGTAATCAAATGAAGACCTAGCCGCAGAGCGGCGGGATCGCCGTGCCCAGTCTATTGCGATAGCGAATGAGCATGTGCTCTAAGCGAGTTCCGTGCGTGCGGTGCGGCGCTGCGTTAATCGGGGGCGATGCCATACGGGTCAGAACCGCCTGCGTCAGCGGGCGGGTTGCCGCGTTGAGTGGATAGTGCTACGCGATGACCTGCAAGCTTGGCTGGAAACCGGTGCAGCAGAACCTGCACGCTATCATTTCGTCGGCGTGGAATGGGATGCGAGAACATCCTGACGGTTATGACTTATAGCGTGTCTAGAGTGAGAGCGGGAAGGGAAACGCTTCTGTCAGGACCCGCTATCGCGAGCCAGCATGGCGGCGCCTATACAAACTGCGTCGACGCCGAGAGCAGCGGCCACGATTGTGGTAGATTCAAAGCATGGTTGAAAGGCGCGGCGCTCCGCTTCACGGATAATCGGTTGCAGAATCAGATCGCCCGCGTCCATCACCTCGCCGCCCAGAACTATCCGCTCGATATTCAGCAGGTTGATGACGGACGCGACCGCGGCCCCAATGTACTTTCCGGTGCGTTCTATCATCATCAGCGCAAAGTCGTCGCCATTAGTCGCTTCCCGAGCGATGTCGGCTGCGGTGAACTCCTTGTTCATCGCCAGCTGCGAGAGAGAAGAGGTGTTATCTCTGTACAATCGTTCGTTGGCGCGGCGAACGATGTTCGGAGCAGATGCCACCGTTTCCAGGCAGCCCGAATTTCCGCACATGCACTCGATTCCTTCGGCATCAATCGTGATGTGCCCGAACTCGCCGGCAAAGCCGCTGGCGCCAAGCCATAACTTGCCGTCGAGAATGATCGCGCCGCCGATGCCCATACCGATGGTGGCGAAAAACATGTCGCGGCTATTCCGCCCGGCGCCGACTTTGAACTCGCCGTATGCGGCGGCGTTCGCGTCGTTCTCGAGTTCTACGCGCAGCCCTGTAATTTTCATCAACTCGGCGTGAATGTCGCCGCGGACAATCGATGGCAGGTCGGTCGATACCAGCACGCGGTCCGTCTGGCGATTGACCAGGCCGGGAATGCCAACGCCCATCGCCTGGATGTTCGGCGAAACATCGCGTAGCTCGGACACGGTGCGAGCGACCTGAGCCACCAATCCATCACGCTCAAGAGGCGATTGCCTGCGCTCGACGACCTGGTCCTCCCCGGTAATCAGGGCAGCATGCAGCGTAGCGCCTGAAACATCGACGCCAATAAAATGTGCCGCTGGTTGAGAGTGGCTCGCCATCTTTCGGATCTTCCAGATGAAGTTACAGAATATAGTTCACAGGGTAGGAAGCGAGTGCATTGTAATAAACGGTTTACTGGGCTGTCAAACAACCCTTTCTCCGTGTAGAATGCCCGAATGACGGCAGAATGACGAGAGATCGGTGAAACTTACGTGATTTAGCTCCCTCCCTCGTCCTTCGTCCCTTATCTCTTATCATGAAGATTAGTTCGATCCTTCTTCCTACGGATTTCAGCGATTGCGCTAACTATGCGCTCTCATATGCTACCTCTCTGGCGCGACAATTCGGCGCCAAAATCATTTGCGTCCACGTGGTCGAACCAGTGGTTCCAACGGTCGGCTATACCGGCATCACCGAACCTCTTCCAATAGCTGACATCAGCGAGCAGCTCGAGGATTCCGCCACCCGCGAGTTGCCAAAGATCGCGGAGTGTGAAGAATGCTCCGGGTTGGACGTCGAAGAGGTGATCGCCCATGGCGATGCGGCAGCCGAGATAGTGCGGGCTGCAAAAGAACGCGAAGTTGATCTAATTGTGCTCTCATCTCACGGGCGGACGGGATTGGGCCGCATCCTGTTCGGCTCTACCGCCGAGGCGGTCGTCCGTCACGCGTCATGTCCCGTGCTAGTCGTTAAGCCGCCCCCAGAGGACGAAGAGTCTTAAGAGCTGAAGTCAGTCGCAAATCCCTGGGTTTGTCCTGAGCGGTGCGAAACTGTCCGACCAGTTACTGCAAAATCATTTTATGTCGCCAGCTTCTCTTCTCGGAAAAATAGGGCAGTTCGTTCCCTACGGGCTCATATTGCTCATAACGGGAGGTGGCTTCGGGGTGCTCTCGCTGGCGGATGTAGTGACCGTCGAGAACAGCTTCTTCTATAACCTGATGGGGAAGTATGGCCTCTATGCTGTCTTCTTCCTGACGATGTGGGAGGGCGACATTACGCTCTTGCTGGCCGGTGTTCTCGCACATCACGGGGTATTTGGTGACTACGGCTTTGCTCAGGTCCTGTGGGCGGGAACGGCGGGAGGTGTCGTAGGGGATAGCCTGGCTTACGGTGGCGGCCGAGGATTTGAGAGAAGCGTGCGCGGGTTCCGCTTCTATAAGATGGCGGCCCCACGACTTGTAAAGTTGATCGACAAGTTTGGCGCCTTGTCGATCTTCATTGTGAAATATATCTATGGGCTGCGCATCGCCGCCTGCGTCTTCTACGGAGTAGGACGAATGCCCGTCGTTCGCTTTCTCTTGCTGACGATAACCAGTTGCGCGGCCTGGGTGCTTGTCTTGAGCGGAGTGGGATATTCGTTCAGCGGAACGATTACCAGAGTCATTGGAAACGTACAGAACATCAGTCTATATCTGCTGATCATTCTCATCGTGGGCGTCGTCGGATTCTACCTGGTGGAGCGCTTCTGGCTGAGCAAGAAAGTCGAAGAGGCTGACCCTGAGCGCTTGATGCAACTCGAGCATGCGGCGCAGGAAAAGCTGCAGGAAATCAAAGTTGAAGTCCAGGAGTTCAAGGAAGAGATCCAGGAACGAATCCACTTGCCGCATCTGCAGCGCCGTAAAGATTCACCGGCAAAGCAAGAGTCCGCATCAAAAAGCGTCGAACCCGGTGGAGACTGAGAAAGTTTTGAGTTATGAATTTTGAGTTTTGAGTTCGTGTCGAGTCGGAAGCCCAGACTGGATCGCGTAGCTTAAATGCACGAACTCGAAACTCAAAACTCGAAAGTCGAAACTCAAAACCATCTAACTATCTGAAAGGACAACTTTCCCCTTCGTGATAATTGAGTCATCTGCCCCGACCCGTGTTGATCTGGCCGGGGGCACAATAGATATCTGGCCGCTCTACCTGTTTCACCCCGGAGCCTCCACCGTCAATTTCGCCATCAGCTTGCGCGCCTCTTGTCGCATCGAGACGCGGGATGACGGGCGCATCGTGCTCGAATCCCGTGATCGTAAGGTCCGCTTTGATACCGAGCTATCGGCCCTCGATGATTTGATTCACGAAGAGCAGCTGGAATTGATCTCTAAGCTGGTTCACTTTTTCAGACCGACCACCGGCTTTCATCTGACCGCGGATAGCCAGGCGCCTGCGGGCGCCGGCCTCGCCGGATCAAGCGCGCTCAACATCGCCTGCATCGGCGCCCTTAACCATCTGGTGGGAAAAAGATACGATGAGCGGAAGCTGATCACTATCGCAGCCAACATCGAGACTACAGTCATTCGAGTGCCTGCGGGATTTCAGGATTACTACTCAGCGCTGCACGGGGGCGTGAGCTCGATTCACTATCGTCCCGACGGCATCAAGCGAGAAGCGTTAAAGATCGATGAAGAGACGCTCGAGCGGCGAATAGCGATCTGCTACACGGGAGAGCCTCGACTTTCAGGGACCAACAACTGGGAGATCACCAAGCGGCACATAGACGGCGACGCAGAGCTCTTCAAACTCTTCGACGGTATCCGCGACTCGTCGAACCGCATGCGAGCGGCCTTGCTGGCGAACGATTGGACAGAGGTTTCCACCATCATGAGCCAGGCTTATCCCGGACGAAAACGGCTGGCTCCCGGCGTCACCACGCCGCGAATGGACAGGCTGGTGGAAAAGGCCCAGAACAACGGGGCGGAGGCAGCGAAAGTATGCGGCGCCGGGGGCGGCGGCTGCATCGCCTTTTTTTGCGCCGAAGGACGACGCCACGATGTCGAGAACGCCTTGCGGAAGGAAGGCGTCGAAGTCCTCGATTGGAAACTCGAGCGCAAAGGATTGATGGTTCGCGTGTCCTAGATTCGTGTCCATGGCTTCCGAGTCGGCTCCCGGATTTGTGGTTAGCGGTTTCCATCGTTAGATCGCTGGCACAAACCACCAATCACACCTCGTCTCACGAAGAGAGCTTCGTGCTGATTCGTCTGCTTTAGTGGATAATTGTCTATCTTTGTAACTTAGGCCCGAGCCGCTTCGGAAAATAAGTTGGCTAAAATCGAATCTTGCCATATAGTCGTCGGCGCCCTTAGCCACACTCAGCTTTAACATTCTAATTTGGAGGATCTACCCCATGCCTTTGCTCGGAATCCTATTGATACTCGCCGGTATTCTCGCCGCGGCATCTCTGATAGTTCAAAAACAACCTAATGCAGGAGAAATGATCAAGAAGCTGGTCCCCTTCCAGGGTATCATCGGCATCATTCTGCTGCTTTGGGGTATTTACGCGCTCCTTTTCCTGATTCTGCCGTATATCGGTCTGATCATGCAGTTCTTCCCCATCAGAGGACTGGCAGCAATCGCCGCCTCGTTGGTCGCGATCGGCCTCGGCATAATCCTGGGATACGGTCTCATATCACAGTATGCTTTGAGCAAGAATGCCGACGCGGCGCGAAGTGGAGAGGCCGTGCGTGCGAAACTCACCGGCATTCAGGTGCCGCTCGGAATCGCCGGTATCGTCCTCGGTCTGTGGGTGCTCATCAGCTTCCTCGGATCCGGCGTTTAGGTTCCTGAAGTAACAGTCGAGAATAACGGAGCCCCTGGTGGAGAAGTTCTTCCACCGCGGGTTCGTGGGGTAACTGGAATTCGCCGTTCTCGAGACGCCGGATTTCAAGCGCCTCTCAAATATAGCTTCCACGTGGCCGCTCTAACTGGGGCGTCCACGTGGAGCAAGAAAAGATTCATTAACGGGGGCCTCCTCCCCGTCATCGCCCTCGCTGGCCAGCGATATCCGCCCTACACAATCCTCTACTCACGCCCAGTGAAAATGTCGCAATCGCCCGCGGACGCAGAAAGCTGACGAGCGGGTTATTCTTACGCCTTAATTCACGGTGAATTCGTCAACGCAAAATTTCATGCGGGGATTAGGGGCAGCATTGATGCAAAAGCCGTATAATGTCGACGGCCCCGACCGATAGGTTCGCGGGGGCCTCGATCACGGGGCGTAAACCTATCCCCGCGGTTTCAAAACGAATGTCCGACAAACTTCAGGAAGCTCTGAATAACAAATCGATGTCCGTAGTACGAGACAAAAAGCCGCGAATTCTTATCGCCGACGACGATCAGCAGATCAGAGACGTGCTGGTCGAGTTGTTGGGCGACGATTTCGACTGTGACGCCGTCAGCTCCGCCGAAGAAGCACTGGCAGTTCTGCCTACCAAAAGCTTCGACCTGGTTCTGAGCGATATCATGATGGGCGGTATCACCGGACTCGAGATGGTCCCTCAGGTGCTCGAACTGGCTCCCGACACGGTCGTTATCATGATCAGCGGCGAGCAAAACATCGAGAGCGCTATCCAGGCCCTGCGCGTAGGCGCCTTCGACTACATCACAAAACCTTTTGACCTGCGTCACGTCGAGGCGGCTGTTAATCGAGCGCTGGAACATGCTGACCTGCGCCGCTCCAAGCGTTACTACGAAAATTTTCTCGAAGCCATCGTCAAAGAGCGGACGATCGAGCTCGACAAAGCAAATCAGACTCTGCGCGTTTTGATCAAGGCCTCACCGCTGGCGATATTTGCTCTCGACCCGGACCACAATGTGAGCATCTGGAACCCCGCCGCGGAAAAGATGTTCGGGTGGAGCGAAGCCGAAGCGCTTAACTCTCCTCTGCAGATCATTCCCGAAGACCAGGAGGAAGATTTTCGTTCGCGCTATGCCGCAATTCTGCAGGGTAAGGCGAGGTCCAACTATGAAACCCGGCGCAGAAGAAAAGACGGCTCGCTGGTTGAGGTAAATGTCTGGACAGCTACGCTGCTGGATCAGGACGGCACGGTCAATGGCGTAATGGCGATCGCCGAAGATATCACGGCGCGCAAACAGGCCGAGGCGCGCATTCACTATCTCGCTTATAACGACACCTTGACCGACTTGCCCAACAGAGTGTCATTCGAGGAACGGCTGACGGAAGCAGTCAGCCAGGCTGAAAAGAGCACCAAGCCTCTGGCCGTAATGTTTCTCTCACTGGATCGGTTCAAGAAATTCAACGACACGCTGGGTCACCTCATCGGAGACCAATTGCTGCGTCGGGTGGCTGAACGCCTGTCAACATTCGTGGGCGATAAAGATGTGATCGCCTGTTTTACCAGCGACGAGTTTGCTTTCCTGCTGACATCCGTTAGGGACGCGGATGATTCCGCCGAAGTTGCGCGCGGACTGGCCGGCGTACTAGAAGCGCCTTTTCAGATCGAGGACCAGGAACTCTACGTAACCGCGAGCATAGGCATCGGGCTTTATCCGGAAGACGGAGCCGATGCGCAGAGCTTGTTGAAAAACTCGGGCGCCGCCCTATATCGCGCCAAGCGGCAGGGCGGGAATAACTACCAATTCTACACTCCCGATTTGAACGAGCGCGCGCTTAAGCGCCTGGCGCTTGAAAACCAGTTGCGTTGGGCGATTGAACGTAAAGAGTTCAGGGTTTATTACCAGCCGCAGGTCAGGATCGACACTGGACAGATCGTGGGCATGGAAGCTCTCGTCCGCTGGGAGCACCCGGAGCTGGGACTGGTATCGCCCGCCGAGTTTATTCCTCTGGCGGAAGATACCGGACTGATCTCTCCTATCGGCGAATGGGTGATGCGGACCGCGTGTGCGCAGACGAAGGCCTGGCACGAATGCGGCTTCAATTCCCTTCATGTCTCAGTGAATCTCTCGCCCAGACAATTTCAACAGTCCGATCTACTGCTGGTGATTGAGCGAATGCTTGCTGAAACAGGACTGGATCCCGCATTCCTCGAACTGGAGGTGACAGAGAGCTCGGTCATGAAGAACGCCGAGGCGGCCATCGGCACGCTGCGTGAATTGAAGGCGATGGGAATCAAAATCTCGATCGACGACTTTGGCTCAGGCTATTCAAGCCTCAGTTATCTGAAGCACCTTCCCATAGACATTCTGAAAATCGACCAATCGTTCGTGCGTGACATGACTTCCGATCCAAGAGACGCGGCCATCGTAATGGCGATAATTCAACTCGCGCACAGCCTGGATTTGACGGTGAATGCGGAAGGCGTCGAGACCGACGAGCAGCTGCGCTTTCTGCGCCTGTTGCGCTGTGACGAGATGCAGGGCTTTCTCTTCTGCCGGCCCCTGCCGGTCGAAGCATTCGAGCAGCTGTTGATCGAGGGCAGAAGCCTGAGCACTGTGAAAGCGCCCAGCCTTTCTCTTCCCTGACGGCAAGCCTGAAGCAACTTTTCCGGCATCCAAGGTTCGATGAACCAGCCATTCCATACATCGAACTCTCGCGCGCTCACCCTTTTTGCGCCCCTTGCACTCTCCGTTCTGGTCCTGATTCCCACTGCCTACTTCATCACGCGGGAAAGTCCGCCGCGATTGCCTGCGGGTCCGTCGGAAAGAGCTTTACTCTATGAGCGCTCCAGCGAAGAGCATGAGCAACCGTCCGGCGGATCTACCGATGCAGACTTTACCCGGCATATAGCGCTGTTGAAGAAGAAGGTCTCGCCCGACGAGTTTACCTTCGTCGTACAAGCTCCCTTTGTTGTGATCGGGGACAGCACGCCTGGGGTGGTAGAGACGCAGTCTCAAACAGTTCGATGGGCCGTCGATAAACTCAAACAGGACTACTTCACCAAAGATCCCGCCGAGATCCTTGATATCTGGCTCTTCAAGAATGCGGAGTCGTATAAGAAATATGCCTTTGAGCTCTTCAACGA
>JAVHWA010000036.1:0-11315 GCA_032160165.1 Acidobacteriota bacterium | reverse complement strand
AGCGGCGATGCGACGGTTCTTCTAAAAACAAATATTTCTGGATTTGCGTCAGCGTTGCCGCCAGCGACGAGATCGCGCGTGGATACGAAGGTGATAAAGGCCGCGCTATCACTCTGAGCCGCGTCGCGGTTATCGAACGCTACGAGTGGCGCGGTCGTCGCAGTGCCTGCAACCGGTAAGCGGCTGGCAGCTGTATTGGTGATGCGCGTAAATTCACCGGTTGAGAGATCGATGCCCGCTGGGTCTGCGCCGCTGGGTAGCGTTGCGGCGGGGGCGGCAGGAATGAAATATACGATGATCTCCTGATTACCATCTGCTGCCAAAGAAGCGCTGTTTGCATCGCCGTCAAAGTTCCCGCCCGTTGCTGTCAACGCTGCATTCGAGCTGAAGACAATCCATCGTCCGTTGTTGCTGATAGTCGGCTTGTTATTGCTGACCTCGACTTTGACGTTGCTGAAATCCAGAGCGTTGGTGGCATTCACTGCCGGCTTGGTGGTATCGACGCGCGCACTGGTGGTGTTGGTAATTTGAAATATCCGACGCTGGGCATAATCAACCAGGAAGATTTCTCGATTGCCGTCGGCGTTATTACGCGCCGTAGTCTTTTCCGTAGAGATGTCGCCGGTCGACTCGATAACGACGAACCGCCCGTTGCCGCTGATATCTCCGGCGTATGATTCTGTCGCCGAAGTCGTCAGCTGAACAACGAAAGGGTCAGGCGTCGTCTGAGCTTTGAGGGAAACCGACGCGCTGAGCACAATAATCAGAATTGCAGCAGCGCGCGACAAACGAAAAGCTTGCTTCACGTAAAAAGCCTCCGGATTAGGACACGGACAATTAAAGAAAATGCTCACTTGGGGAGCTTTGAGCAGCGTTCTTGCGCAGGTGAAGAACTCTTACACACCCGGGCGGTTAAAGACAGTCATTTTAAGGGCAAGATCGTTCAAGCGCAAGGCAAGGAACAACAATTTATCGAGTTTTTATCTGGTTGCGGAGGATTCAAGTAGCGCGCTGACCACCCCCAGCGTTCCCAGGATGGCAGCCTGGCCCTCAGCCACTTGGTCCCCTTCTGTCGCGCGGTCAGGAGCTTCAATGGTCAACCCGCCGGAAACAAAGGCGAGCTCTCCCGATTTTGATTGCAGACGAATGGTGTAATCACCAGGCTGAGCGTCACGAGCAACCTCGACGTCGAAGCTTATTATCGGATGCTCGTATTCGATTCCCGATTGCAGCGTTAAGCTTGCGGGCTCTACGCGAATAAATCGCGAGGTAACCAATACGCCGTCACCGGAAACACGGTCGAGGCCGTCGCCTCCGATAAAGATTCGGGCGCGTTTCCCTCGCTCCAGAGGTACCGCAATGGTCGAAAGATGGCCGTCTCGACCGAACAAAAGGGGCTTCAACGTTGGGCTGGACGAAATCTCGATGTCCTCTCGAACCGCCCCTCCGGCCGCGACTCTCAGCGCTCCACGGGCCCCTGTCGCATTTTCGCTAACGATCCGATAGTGCCCGGTAGCTAATCCTTCGATGCGGAACAAGCCTTCGGGACTACTCATATTCCCGGCGACTACCCTTCCCGTTCTCGTTTCTTCGGCCCATACATGCGCGCCAACTGCGGGTAATCCGTTGGAATCCCAGACTCTGCCGGACACCGTTGCAAAATCTTCCCGCCTATCGAAGAGTGCGCGCGCGCCGGCGATATCATCGTCCGAGAGTTCTCGCGCGTGGGTTGCGTTTTGCTGATACAGCCCGTTGATGCCCTGTCGCGGCTGCATAATGGAACCCGCGACCTTTGAATGCTCGAGACCCAGGATGTGACCAATCTCGTGGGTGAAAGTCTCCTCCAGATCGTAAGTTCCCGGCGTCCCGTCGGTAGAGAAGGACGCGGAGGGATTGATTGCAAGATCAGCTTCAGTAATCTCGCCCGTCGCCGGATCGAAGAAGACGCGTGTTCGACCGGTATGGTCCTCGGCGTCAAAGAGCGCGCGATTCTCGGGCGTGTCAGCAACAGTGATCAAACTCACCTTGTCGCCGTTGCCGGCGGGACTGATTGAAAGAGCATATGACGGGGCTTCCACGAACCGAACCCCCGTGGCCTCCGCCCAGCGCGCCAATGCTCTCCTCAGCGCTCCACGGACATCGCTCCCCTGCTTGATATTCGATGGTGGTGAATCAAGCGAGCTCGACACCGCGATCGGTATGGTCTTACTCGACCATCTGATCGTGGTGGAAGCAGAGCTATCTATGTAATGAAGCGTGTATGCACGGGCTGGCTGAAGCGTACAAGCAAGCACAAACGCATAGCCAAGAATGAATGTAGTTAGTCGACGCATATTCCCAGTCTCATCTGCGAATTCCGTAGTTGAGAATGGCAATACGCAGGCCAGAGTTCGCCCGAATCGTGGGGCCGACGCATATCGGTCTTACTGGCGTGGCTTGGGAGTTTAGCCTCGCTCCCTGATGAGTAGGGCGACGGCGTGGCGGCATTTTCTGTGAACTGGATTAACCCGGAATGTATTAAACGGGTTCAGTCAAAGTCTTCTTACGGCCCGAACCGCTGACGATACTCGGCTGAGTTGAGAAAGCCGTTGATCATCGTTCGATAGTCGCCGCCGTTCGTGTTCATCGTCTGGATCCAGTTGAGATACGAGATGTCGGCGCTGCGTCTCAGGTAACCGAAATACTGCATAATCACGAACGCTTCGCTGTAGTACTTGTTATAGACTTCCGTCGTTTCCGCTACCGCCCGGAAGACCTGCGCCCTTGTAAGACTGCCGTTAGTCAGCCCGTCGATCCATGACTGCCGCGATTGATGACCAGAGAGGCCTACCGTCTGAAGCAAAGCGTCTACGTAAGCCGCCGGCGCGGTCACGCCACCATACCTGGTCGTGAAATCCGACCTGCTCGTAAAGTTATTTACCAGGGCGACCTTGTTCGCTTCCAGCTGCGGGGCACTTAGAAATCCACTGACCCTTGCGAAATCCGGCATGTACTGCTCATAGAGTGGAATCTTGCCAACCGTTGAGTAGAGGCGATAGACGAAGTATCCGCGGCTTTGAAACTCTTCGCTGCGGAAGAACGCCGACGACACTTCGATTCGGTCGCAGTAGTTGCCGTTGGAATCTATGCCCGAGGGAGGACAGTTGTTCAGGATTCCCTGCCATACAGACTCTAGCTGGTCCGGCAGCCGACCGAGGAGATCTATGTAATGTTGACGAACGAAAAACGGAACAGCATCCACCGGATTACCAGCCGTGTTCGCGTCCTCCAGAATCGTGACGGTAGCCGTAGCGGTTGATCCCAATCCGCCACCCGTGGGATTGCTCAGTGAGACACTGAATGACTCGTTACCATCGGCGATGTTGTCGTCGACGATGGGAATAATAATGTTCTTCGTGGTCTCGCCCGCCGCAAACCGCAGGGTCCCGATCGTTGTCGCGTAATCACAACGCGACGACGCGATCCCATTGCTCGGCGACTGACAGCTCTGCGAAATCGGAAACGTATCAGAGGTAGCATAGTCTATGGTTGCGTCACCGGAGTTATCGCTGCGCTCGACCACGACGATCACGTATCCCGCCCCTTCGGGTACTCCGTAACTCGACGACTTCAATTGGAGCATTGGGGTTGACGGCCCGTTTCCATTCAATGTCAAAGTGTACGGACCGGTTTCACCCGGAGAGAAGCTATTCGCCAGGATCGTATACGTTCCAGTTGTCGGCAGAGTAAGAAACCCGCTGCCGGCGGGAATTCGGGAGTCTGTTCCACCAGCCCCGTCATCGTTATGAGTCAATTCCGACCCGTCGGGCTTGAGCAGAATGAGATATGCATCCAGCGTGGCGGTCATGAGGATCGAGACCTGCTGGCCTGCCGTACCGCTGAATGTGTACGCATCGTAGAACGAACCGTCACTGAGTACGCAATCGGACGTCGAGAGTGAACGACTCAATGACTGTCCCACCGACATAGCGGTTGCGGGGCAGGTGACGCTGCTCGAACTTCGAGGGCTGAAGAGGACCGTCTGTGCGTCGGCCAGGTTGATGTTTGAAGACTGCGACGTGTGAGAATCGACCACGTAAGCGTCCGGCTCCCCTCCCGAGATCCCAACCACTGGGGTTATCCCGGCGTTTCCACTTCCGTAACGCGTCAAGATTGTGCCGTCGCTTCTGAGCTCAATCTCGAAATTAATTGGTTGGGTCTCGTCTGCGAACGTCGAGCCCTTCCAGCGAAAGATAATTCTGTTTGCGCTTGGCTGGACCACGAAGACGTCGCCGCCCAACCTATCGGTTCGAAGATCGTCCCACAATCCGGCGATCATGGCTTGTGTGTCCAGCCCGTCGACCGAGCTTCCGGCGTCGTTGCCGGACTTAGCGAAGAAGTAGAGCGCGCCGTTCGTCGAGATAGTTACCGACGTTCTAGATTGTCCGTAGAACGGGAACGAGAACGGCAACTGATAGT
This sequence comes from Acidobacteriota bacterium, assembly GCA_032160165.1. Classification (GTDB taxonomy): domain Bacteria; phylum Acidobacteriota; class Blastocatellia; order Pyrinomonadales; family Pyrinomonadaceae; genus QHXM01. The sequence continues at coordinate 6,857 of JAVHWA010000036.1, read as the reverse complement.
TCGTCCTGTAGGCGTCGTCGTCCTTGAGGCCAAGCGCAGAACCTCCAGTCGAGAGGCCGCTCGCCGCTGATTCAGCAACCGTGTAGGGCTCGGCATCGGTGGCGGAAACTGTGATGCTAACGTTGGCGGGCGGGCCTTCGTTTCCCAGGTTATCAAACGTCCTAATCCTGATAGTGCCGTTGACATGTCTGTAAGGAATGCTTAGCGATGCCGTCTCCTGCTGGCCCGCGGTCGCTGGCACCAGTTTCGTTAGCGCGGTCGGCGTCGGGTCGGCAGCGTCTAGAAAACTAATGTCATAGAGCGATGCCCTTCCGATGCCCCCGTCGTCGCCCGTAGCGGTCCAGCCCAAAGTCACATTTCTTCCCGTTTGAGAAGTGATGTGAAGATCATTGATCGCGCCCGGAGGCGTCGTGTCATTGTCCGCCGCACTCTGAAGTGCTAGTGCAGCGTTGAGACGTCGACCTGTGACGGTCCTTGTGGCGAGGATGGGAAGGCTGTCGCCACTGTAGATCAAGGCTGCTCGCAACTGCTGCAATGTTATATTTGGGAATGCAGCGCATATCAAAGCTGCGACGCCGGAAACATGAGGCGTAGCCATGGAGGTCCCGCTGAAAGTCGAATAAGTATTGCCGGGCGTGGTGCTCAAGATCGACGAGCCGGGAGCTGCAACGTGGACCGTGTTGGGACCAAAATTCGAGAAGCTCGAGAGCCCGTCCGTACGAGTGGTGGACGCGACGGAAATAACATTCGAGACGTTGTAGTTCGATGGGTAATGCGGAGCCTGATCGTTGTTGGTGCTTTCATTGCCGGCGGCAGCTACGAAAAGAATGCCCGCCGAGTTTGCGGCTTGAATACCGTTCAATAAAGACTGAGAGAAGCCGCCGCCGCCCCAACTGTTGCTCAATACCCGAAGATTGACGCCACGGTTGCGCATGGCTACCGCATAGTTGATTCCGCTGAGCGCTGCTGAGGACGGACCGCTTCCGCACGGGCCAAGGAATTTCAGCGGCATGATCTTTACCTGCCAATTGATTCCCGTTACTCCCACGCCGTTGTTGCCCGATGCTCCGATCGTCCCGGCCACATGGGTGCCATGCTCATCCACCGGGTCGTTGAATGCATCGCTGGTCGAATCAGTGCAGACCGCCGGCCCATCGTAGACTGTGCGATCATTGTGATTAAAGTCCCAGCCGTTGACGTCATCGATCTTCCCGTTGCCGTCGTCGTCGACACCGTTGGTTTCCTTGCCCCCGCCGCTTTCGCCCGGGTTGACCCAGATGTTGTTCGTCAAATCCGGATGATTAATATCGATGCCTGTATCGACAACACCGACTACGACGTTGCTGCTGCCCGTGGTGGTGTTCCATGCCAACTCGGCGTCAATGTCCGCTCCGGCAGTTCCACCCGACTGTCCTGTGTTCTTCAGCCCCCACATCTGGGAGAACTGCGGATCGTTTGGCGTGACGTCAGCGTGAATTATGTAATCCGGCTCGGCATAGAGAACGTTGGGATCCTTCTTTAACGCCTCGATCGCATTCAGCGTCTCGTCCGGCGCCACATGTACCAAGCGAAGTCCTTTGACCAATGCAGACGCGTCGAATCGTTCGACTCTCGCTGGAATCTGGCGGCCCTTGGCCATCAGCGACGCTGGCTGAGATTCCGAGATACTGCCCAGATCGTCATCCCTATAGCGAACCAGTATCTGCCCCGGCACAAATTCGCTATTCTTAGCGGTTGTTTTTTTCTTCGAGTGGAAAGTCGCTTGCGGATCGATCGTCGTGGTCGATTGGCTATTCCATTGCGCAAGACTATTTATGTTGAGGAACGCGAGCGCCAGGACCAGCGAGAGGATTGCAGCCTGCAGTTTTCGCAAGCGGCTTGAGGCTCCCGCGTGGAGAAGTTTGCGTGCGAGCGAAGAGAGAGATGGACCGGACAACCGGGACATTCAGGGTACTCCTGAGGACCAGGGAAAACGCGGGCATGCCCTCAACCCAAAGTTGAAAGCATGCCCGTGAAGTATGTCCGACAAACTTCAGTTTGTCGCACCAAAGCCAGGAGCCGGATTGCCGCTCTCGCCGGAGTCCCGCGAAGATCCATTAGTCCGAACCATCGACAACCTGAAGGTTGTCGGACATTCGATCACGGTCCAAATCGCTGTCGATACTCTGCGGAATTCAGAAAGCCGTTGATCATCGTTCGATAGTCGCCACCGCTCGAATTCATCGTTCCGATCCACTGGAGATACGAGATGTCGGCGCTGCGTCTAAGATAACCGAAGTATTGCATGATCACGAAGGCTTCGTTGTAGTACTTGTTATAGACCTCCGTCGTCTCTGCCACCGCGCGAAAAACCTGCGCTCTTGTCAGTGTGCTGTTCGTCAGCCCATCGATCCATGATTGTCTTGTTTGAGCGCTCGGGGAGACACCCACAGTCTGTAGCAAAGCATCGACATAGGCGGTTGGGGCTGTAATCGCTCCATACTTCGCCTGGAAGTCCGACCTGGTCGTAAAGTTGTTAGCCAGCGCTACCTTATTCGCTTCCAACTGCTGAGCACTGAGGAAACCACTGACCTTGGCAAAGTCGGGCATGAACTCTTCGTAGAGAGGAATCTTTCCCACCGTGGAGTACAGCCGATAGACGAAGTAGCCGCGGCTTTGAAACTCTTCGCTGCGGAAGAATGCCGACGACACTTCGATTCGATCGCAGGGCTGCGCGACAGTTGTCCCGCACCCGCTCAGAATCCCCAACCAGGCATTAAATCCACCCTGGTCCGGCAACCGGCCAAGCAGATCTATGTAGTGTTGATTCACAAAGAACGAGTTGCCATCGATCGGATTGCCAGCCGTGTTTGCATTGTCTGTAATCGTCACCGTGGCGGTTGATGTCCCCAACGTCGCCCCGGTTGGGTTACTCAAGGTTAAGGTAAAGGACTCGTTACCGTCGGAAATATTATCGTCCACGATGGGAATGACTATGGTCTTCGACGCTTCTCCGGCCGCAAACTGAAGAGTGCCGATCGTTGTTGCATAGTCGCAGCGCGAGGAGGCGATGCCGGTGTTTAGGGTCTGGCAGGTCTGGGAAATGGGAAACGTGTCTGACGTCGCGAAATCGACCGAAGCCGCCCCGGTAGTATCGCTGCGGGTGACCGCGATATCGACGTGCCCTCCACCTTCGCTGATGCTGAAGCTGGAACCGCTGAGTTGCACAGTTGGCTGGGTGCAGACGGCCTTGTCCCAATTGAGCTTGATATTTCCACTCTCGCCGCCCCAACCGTCGACGGCGATCCTGTAGGTGACGCCTGCGGTTGCGGTGAAGGTGACGCTGCTTGAGGTATTTCCGGAAACAACGTCATCGTTGTTGCCTATCAAGGTCAGGCCGGAGACACTCGTTCCGGTGTAGATCGCGAGCACCGTGTCAAATTCACTTCCGGCAGTTGTGAAGGTGACGCTCCCGGAACTCGGCGCTTGCCACGTATACCAGACCGAGCCGCCGCTGACACTTGCGCCTGGATCGTGCGTGGGCTCTCCAGTCTGTTTGGTCGCGCCCGAACTGGTTCCATTGACGGTCCCTGTACAACCGGCTATCGCCTGCGCGTTCGCGAAATTATCGTTCGCAGGAGGAAGCGGGCCTCCGCCTGGGACCCATCCGACATCTTTCAAGAGCGAGAACGTCAAATCCTGCGGCACAGTTACGCTGTGGCTCAGATCGTTACTGATATTCGGCTCCATCAACTGATTTGGGAAAGCGCTAGTGTCCCAGTGCGACACTGACGAGCCCGACTCCCAGGGATTCGGAGCGTAAAGAAGTGGACGCCCGGAGCTATCCGTCCCTGCAGCGGACGTGCTGTCGAGAAGAAGTGATGCGTTTACACCTGATCCCAACTGTGCCTTGATTGTATTCCCGTCTGATTGGGTGATCCGCACGGACGGAATTGTTATTGTCGAATCAGTGCCGGTCATACCCGCTAGAGGCCCGGCGACGTTATCTGCGACGATGACCCCAACCGCGCCAGCGTTCTGGGCATTCTTTACCTTCACAATAAACGTACAGGTTCCGCGATCAAGAATCGCGATCTTCCCGGAAACGGCCCCCGGATTTGTCAACGCTGAACAGCCATCGGTGGTAGTAGGTCCTGCACCGTCTGCCGCGTCAAGCCCCTGGACGACACCCGCCGTTATGCCCGGAGACGATAGCGGTGCGCCGAAGTCGGCAGTTCCTACTTGATAGTTTCCTGCGATCTGTATCGGCGAATTTACGCGAAGCCTTGGTGTTCCGAGCACATTTGGAGCGGAAGCATTAACCTGTGCGCCCGTCCATACCAAGTGTCCTGTATTAGTGGCTGACGCTACTCGCTCGGCGTCGGTCATCGTGTCCCAGGTTTTGCCGGTGCTGTTATCGAGAAGAAATCTGTCAAAAATGCTGGGATGGGGCCCCGAAGGACCCGTAACTTGGGCGCCCGTGCTGGTATTGGTGAACGTCTGGAATCCCAGCCCGTGTGCGAACTCATGCAAAAGCACCGTTACCAAATCGACATCCGCGCCATGATTGCCGTCCAAGCCGTAGTACCAATGCCGGCTCGCTAAACAGTTTGCAGTACCGATATTGGGATTAAAGCGCGCCTTGATTTCTGGACTTGCGGGGTCCAGGTCTCTGACGCTGATGGCATTGGCAAGCGCGGCCCCGTACCACGTATTGGCAAATGGGCGATTTTGAAAATTGAGCCAGATCGAGTTCGCTCCAGCAGCGCCAAGCACGGCAGTAGTGGCGGTACACTGAAGAAAATTGGGATCGGTGGGGTCGCTAGGCCATGACGCGCGAACTGTTATCGTCGGTACGCTTGTCAGCGTTTGGCCCCAGATATTTGCTGCAGCTTGAAACGCGATGAGTCGTTGTTGGCCCAATGTAGTGCCGCTGTTTCCTCCGACGGGAGAAACTGGGGTCGTATCATTGAAGCCGACTCCAGCGGGATCACCATTTTCGATGACTACATCGGTCGCCGCAAAGGCGGAAGGCGAGGAGATAACGCCCACGATCAACGCGAGCAGAATAGCGCGAGGTTTGGTCAGAAACTTATTCATTATTTGTCTTGGGTTCGGGCAGGAGTAAGGCGCGGTCGCTGTGTGCTGGGCTCTCGTGAGGCCGAGGGATTCTCAATCTGCTTGGGATCGATCCCGAAGAAGGCGCCGGCGGACTTCGGATTGTCGACGCATGACTGTTCGAGCGTGCCGTCCCCGTTCTCTCTGGCTACAACAACATTACTGAAGTGGCCCTCCAAGTCCATCTTCACCGAACCATCGGACTGAATCTCTTCGTGGAGACCATCAGTCGACTGGTTGACCAACTCATGCAATCCCGCGGCAAGCTTTGCAGCATCTTCCGGCGAGAGCTCCTGGATCTGTCCCGTCTGGCTATCGACGTGGACATCTCGGCCAGCCACTTTGACAGTCACATAGTTTTTGTTCGGTGCATTTGCCATGAGCGACCTCCCGCCCTGCGCCTCAGTCTTTTCACCAACCTTGGCCATCTGTCGCGAAACTACCGTCACCGCTCCGATTGCCAGGACGGCGATGGCCGCGATGATGGCTGGAAGCCGCAGGCGCCGGACCCTTGGGGTCGAGCCCTTCGTTATCTTTGATCGTTTTGTCACCACGTTCTCCTATGCTGTGTGGTTTGCTGAGGGTCTTAAGTCAAAATACGTGCCTGCACGGTTGTTCGGTTGGCGGGCAGGGAAAATCCATTCAGAACGGCTGTTGAAAGAGCGAATGATCGGGGTTTGAGACGAACTCGCGTGGGGGACACCAGAAGACGTCAATTCAGATGCCCACATTTCAGGAGAGGATGCACGCAAGTACAGCTTTTTATCAGGGTAAAGTTGAGAGAGGTCCGCGAAGAAAACCCGTTCAAAGCGCCCCACCCTTTGACCGCTTCCGCGACACTCGCGGAGTGCAAATCAAAGTAACGGGCCATTATACCCTTTGCCGTATCCGCGCGTCCAAAGGTTTCTTGGGAAGACACATACTCGCATTCCGATTATGTCCATTAGACATCTCAGCGCCAAGGACGCGAAATGTAATAGCCTGGGCCAACGGCCCAGGTCAATTAGTCACCTTAAACGGACGAAGCGCTGAAGGCGCGGAATACTTTTGGTCCCGTTGGTATCCCGCGCCTTCAGCGCTCCCAATTCTTCTGAATCTTGTACCTTCCTGGGCCGTTGGCCCAGGCTATTACATTTCGCGCCCGTGACGCTTAACGACTCGGTTAGAACGAGAAGGCCTTTCTTCATACCTCGCCCCGGTTACTCTCGCACCTAACTGGTTGCGATAGAGCCGCTTGACTAAAACGCCTGGCCGATTTGTTCGGTTCCGAAGGTGCCTATTCCGTTCAGTCGGAAGCTGAAGACCAGATGGTTCTCGATGCGTGGTCCGACATTGTAGCTGCGATTCTGAATCACGATGGCGCAGCAATCGAAACTGTAGCCGAGCGTGAGAATAGAACTGACAAGCGAGGATTTCTGCTGCCCCGGCTGATGTTGAAAGTCGAAGAAGAACGAAGCTCCCCCGAAGATCCCTCGCTCACGGTTTCCCAGAAAGACCGAAGGACTCCACTGCGAACCTCGGACGGTGCCCGGCTCCTTGCCACGGGCATCAGCGAAGCGAGCGAGCGACGGCACAAGGTCGATGGCCCGCGTGTAATAGAACCTCTGAAATATCTGCATCAGCGGACGCGTTAGGCCAAACGTTGCGGACATGGCCCGAATCCCACCGCTCTGGACATCCAAATCGGCACGCAGGTCCGCGAAAAGATTTCGGCTCGGCCGATATTTGCCTTCAATATTGAGAGGCGAAAATCGCCTGGG
>JAVHWA010000019.1:0-21755 GCA_032160165.1 Acidobacteriota bacterium | reverse complement strand
TACACGCGATATAAAAAGCTTCTCCGAGAAGCCACGAAAAGTTCGCTAACCGTGAGGGGGGTAGTCAAATATGGAGCAACGAAAACTGGGAAATCAGGGGCTGGAAGTTTCCGCTATCGGTTTGGGCTGCATGGGAATGTCCGAATTCTACGGCGAACGGAATGATGAGGAGTCGATCGCCACGATTCACAGAGCACTCGAACTGGGTGTCAACTTCATCGATACGGCTGACATGTATGGAGTCGGCGAGAACGAGACGCTCGTAGGCCGCGCTATCCGCGATCGGCGCTCGTCGGCGTTAATTGCCACCAAGTTCGGAAACGTGCGTGGGGCCGACGGCGCATTCCTGGGTGTCAATGGCAGGCCCGAATATGTTCGGTCCGCAGCCGACGCCTCGTTGGGGCGTCTCGGCATCGAGACGATCGACCTTTATTATCAACACCGCGTCGATCCCAAAGTCCCCATCGAAGAGACAGTGGGCGCCATGGCGCGGTTGATCGACGACGGGAAGGTTAGGTTCCTGGGTCTTTCGGAAGCCTCGGCTGAGACAATTCGTCGCGCTCACGCTGTGCATCCTATCACCGCGCTTCAGAGCGAGTATTCGCTTTGGACCCGAGAGGTCGAGGATGAGATATTGCCCATCTGCCGAGAGCTTGAAATCGGATTCGTTCCCTACAGTCCGCTTGGCCGCGGCTTCCTAACGGGGACAATCAAAGGCCCCGACGATTTAGCATCAACTGATCGCAGGCGAATGTTCCCGCGCTTCCAGGGCGAAAATCTCGACGCCAATCTCGCACTCGTCACACGCATCGAAGAGATCTCGAGCGAGAAGGGATGTACCGCGGCTCAACTCGCACTTGCATGGGTGCTCGCGCAAGGGAAGGATATTGTTCCCATACCGGGGACGAAACGTCGCAAATATCTCGAACAGAACGTAGGAGCGCTCGACGTGGAATTGACTGAAGGAGATCTCAAGCGGATCGACGAGATCGCGCCGAAGAATGTTGCGTCAGGAATGAGATACCCAGCGGAAGCGATGAGTGGTGTAAACCGGTGAGTCCCACACTAATTCACAGGGAAGGTTCGAAATGATCAATCTCAAATCGGCGATGAAACTTTGGATAGCTTTTATCGTGCTTGCTTGTTCGATAACGGCGACGGCGCAGACCGCGTCGACCGCCCCTCAGCCTCAGGCGGACAACGAATACCAGGCGGGCGCTGTTTTGTGGACGCAATCATCAGGCGAAGAACGCGCGCTCGCCTATCAGGCATTCAGTCTGGCGAGAATGGTCCTCGATCAGGACCTCAGGATGAATCGTCGAAGCAGAATGAAGCGGGCCATCGTGGTTGATGTGGATGAAACGATCCTGGACAACAGTCGTTATCAAGCCACGCTCATCAAGAACCGTCGACCCTATGAATCGCAGTCATGGACAAACTGGGTAAACCTCGCTGAAGCCGATCCGATTCCCGGCGCCGCCGAATTCCTAAGCTATGCGGCTTCGCGCGGCGTACACGTGTTCTATATCACCAACCGTAAACTGGTCGAGAAGGACGGCACGGCGGCTAATCTGAAGAAGGCCGGTTTTCCAGACGTTAGCGACCAATCACTTCTAGTGAGGACCGACCCGGCTACGTCTACCAAGGAGCCTCGACGGCAGTCCGTGGCCGCTAAGTATCGAATTGTTTTGCTGATGGGAGATAATCTCAACGACTTTGCCGAGGTGTTCGAGAAAGGCAAAACGGTTGGCGACCGAATCGCAGCAGTTGAGCAGAACAAGCAGCTCTTCGGCACGCGCTTTATTGTGCTGCCGAATGCCATGTACGGCGATTGGGAGAGTGCGATCTACGGGTACAATCTTAAACTCACCGAGGAAGAGAAGGCAGCTAAGCGAAAGAACCAGCTGAAATCAATTGACTGACTCTTCGTCAACTCACACAACATTGAAAGAAGGACTCATGCGGGATTACTTGATCCGCCAACTGGATGATGAAGAGTTCTCTATCCCCTATCAAAATCAGAAGGATGTGCTGCGTCCTTCCTCTTTCCCCCCAAATACAATCCAACAATCCGGGGTGTTCTATCTTGAGGTTGAAGGCTGCAAAGTGACCTTTTCTCCCGAACCGCCAGGCTTACAGATTTCCTCTGAAGATTGTGACATAGCTGCCGACGTTGCAGATCGCATCGTACAAGAGATTCTTTCTAGCGTTGAATCTTTCACAGCCCGCGAAGGTAGAATCATTCCTCTCTAGCGAATATGAACTCTAGAGATTCAGATTCCAGACTACTCACTATCGAGTTGTCTCTTCGGCAAGCATTTGCACCGCTCTAGCGCGGCCGGCGAGCGCGAGTCCGATGCCGCCGAGAATCATAATTCCCGCTAGAAGTAGCCGAGCATTCAGACTCTCCGACAGCAGAACCACTCCGCCGACGGCAGCCAAAACCGGCACGGCCAGTTGCACCGTGGCCGCGCGCGTCGCGGTCAGGCCTTTCAATGCCGCATACCAAACGACATACCCGAGGCCCGAAGTGACGGCGCCGGAAGCGATGGCCAGAAGGACGCCCTCACGCGATAAATGAATCTGACTTGCCAGCAAGATGCTCACCGCGACGGCAAGGGGAAGCGCGCCTACAAAGTTCCGCGCCGTTTCTGCCAGTGGGTTGACGCTGCCGCGACCGAGGATCGAGTAAAAGCCCCACGAGATTCCGGCAACCATCATCAGAAGGGAGCGCGGGACAGAAGGCGATGTAAGGCCAGGCAAAACCAAATAGACCAAGCCGCCCAACGCGACCAGCAGCCCTGCCCATTCGAGAGCACTGGGGCGTTCGCCGGCACACAAAGCGCTGATGATCATCGTGGCCTGGACCGCGCCGAAGAGAATTAGGGCGCCGGTGCCCGCAGTCAGGCCCATGTAAGCGAATGCGAATGCTACCGCGTAAAGGAAGAGTAGAACCGGGGGAATCCATTTCATGCCCGGCGTCGAAGCACGAGCTCGCTTTGACGCAAGCAGGATCAGAAGCAACATCACTGCGCCGGAGAATAACCTGAGGGTAGAAAAACTTGCGGCGTCGATTGTCGCTTTGCCGAGTGCAAGTCGGCAGAGCACTGAGTTCATGGCGAAGGCAAAGAGGGCGAGTACTGTGCACAGGAGCGTTTTCACGCGACCGAATCTCCTGGTTTCATCTCATCGATCGGAATGCGGGCCAGGCGCTTTCATGCTGACTTGCGCCGTCTGGCCTCTTTCGCTTTGACGTTCCCCAGTTTCACCACGTCTCCCGGTTGACAGTCGAGTGCTGAACAGATCTTTTCCAGAGTCACGAAGTTGATACCCAGCGCTCTGCCCTTCTTTAAACGCCAGAGCGTTGTGTGGCTGATGCCTGTTTCCTTCGCAAGCCAATAGAATGATCTGCCCCGTTGCTCCAGCAGCTGGTCGACTCGGATCTCAATCACTTTTTGCGCCTCCTCGCTTTTTTTGACGCCAAGTATTTACCACATGCGAGAAATATTGTATACGGCATATAGGCTAACCTTGACATATATCGCGTGCGACGATAAGGTTGTAAGGAACCGAGTGCAGCTTGCTCCCTTCTCAGCTTCTCTGGAATCACCCAGATCATCTGAATCCCACAGCTAAACCAGCACCAGCTATGTCCAATTCGAGCTATTCATTTAATCGCTGTCGCTTTATCCCGACTATAGGATCGCGGAAGACGACAAAACAGGCAAACGTTTGCAGCTACTAAATGAAGCGAATCCTTGGGATCGGTATTTACAAGTCGGGTGACCTCACCTCCGAGATTATTAATCTTGGGAATGTTGATGCGGACGTCTCGCCGCGGAGGCTGGTGTTCACGGGACATGCAACGGTGAGTAGTCGTTTCAAAGGTCGAGATTTCAGCGGCCTTTACCAATTGAGCAAGGTGTACGAGAAGCGACAAGAGCGCTGGCAACAGGTCGCATCCAAGACGGCGCGCCTGGGAAACAGCTGATGGAGGCAAAGATGAATTACCTTAAGAGAAGCAAGACGAACGTACTGCTGGCAGTGATTACCGTGATAGCACTGATCGCGGTTGCCATATGGCAGTTCATCATGTTCGCCGGATTCAAGAACGCTCAGGGCGTGCTGCAGGTCGATGGTGGCGGACACCATTTCTGGTGGGGCCTGACTGCGGCTATTATCGCCTGTAGCGTGGGATTTTGGGTTTTCTCGGTCTACCTGCGTTACGATAAGAGTGACGAACTTCACATCACTTCGTAAGGGCACTGGGATAAGAGGAAGCGAGTTTGATGTCGGAGAGGTGGCGGGCTGCAGCCTCCTTTGATCCGGAAAGGGTTTTGCGCGCGTATGAAGAGAACAGATCAAAATACACATAACGGATTTAGTCACATCTCCAACGAAGAGGACTGGCCGGGTATCGACTCCCGGTATCGTTTGATCATCGTTACCGCTTTACGAGCCAAGCAACTTGTGCGCGGCTCACTTCCGCGGATCGAAGTCGATTCACAGAGACGAAAGAACACAAGTATCGCGCTGGAAGAAGTCAAACAAGGCCTCGTCCCATTCACTATCACGGACGGCGACGAGAAAGACAGGATCGAGGACCTTCAACCTGCGATTGGCGGAAGCGACTGAGCTCGGTCGGAACTCAGTCGCCTCGTTGTATCGAGTCGACGATGTTCCTGCGAATACGAGCGGCAGACCTGATGCAATGCTTACGGCCAACTTCATAGACAAGGGTTCCGGCACGGTTTTGGAGCTGACCAATGACGGCGACGAGACGCTGAGCTGTGTTGAGATCCTGACCGTCTTTCTAAAAGACGAACAAACCCCGGGCGGCGGACCCTCCCAGGCGCATATTCGGTTCGAGGGCCTGAAGGCCATCCAACCGAAGGAGAAGGCCGTACTGTCCCACCGAACATGGATCAACGGAAAACCGGCGGTGCCTGAAGAAGATCAACTGCGGAGACTCACGGCAGTTTCAGGTGAACTCAGACCTTACGTTTTGGATCTATCGTGGCAGAATCCGGATGGAAAGATGTGCTACCAGCGGATTCCGGTAGGGCACTGATTGCCCTAACTGAGGCAGGAAAAATCCGCGCCCGCTGCCTCGCTCGACATGCGACGATCCAATAACAGGTCGCGCATTCGCAGTCTCGCCCTCTTTCACTTACCCCAATCCCTAATAGAAGCATGCCTCGGATCGTGGGTCGGTTTTGTGACCGACAGGCGTGGGCGTCTGGCGACACTTCGACAAACTGAAAGAAGGTTCGAACAAGGGTCTTCGACGGGTAGCGTCGGTTTGAGTCTAGCCCGGCGTTTCACGCCGGGGATCAGCGCAAATTCTTTCAGAACTTCGCAAACTCAAAACCGAGCCGGAGCGGCAGCTACTCCGAACTCGGACGTTGTGAAAAGTCTATTGGCCCGTGTGAAAGGGTGGAAGTCGCGCTGACGACGCCTCAATTTGAAAGCGAGGAGCGGGGGGAACGCTTTCAAAGTTACTGCGGGACGCCGCTCATTACTGCCGAGATCTCGATCCGACGGCACATAGTTATCCCTTCGCGCAAAACCCGGCCGCGGCGAGCGCCGGGAGCGGTGATCCTGACTTTGAACGATTCCGGACACCGCGGCCCCTCATAACCTGCACCGCCCGCGTTGAAATGGATACGAAACCACGCCGTGCCTCCAGGCTCGAGCGTTACAAGTTCCGGCGCCTTTTTCTCTAAACTCGGCAACTCTTCGCGATTAACAGCCCGGCCATGTTTGAGTAACCGTCCGGCCCTGTTCAAGGCCTCGAAGCGCGCGTACCCCTTTAGAGTGCAGGGCGACGATGACCTGTTGGTGAACGAATAGTCGATCAATCGCACTCCACCCATCGCAGCATCGTCGGTGACATGTTTTACCTTGAGCTGCTCGCCGCGACATGTAGTTGGACTTGCCGGAGTGCCGGTTTTGAAGTGGCTGAATTGGGTGCTCGTTTGGCCGAAAACTGAAAGCGATGCTGTGGCCAGAATCGTAAACAACAGGATGAATCGTCGCATTGAATCAGACTCCTTCATGATAGGGTTCGAGGGATTCTCACACAGTAAGTCTAAAGTGCCTAGTGTCCTTCGGTCTGGACCGGCGTATTGTGAAATGCTGCAATGGACCATTTGCCCTTGTCCTTCGTCATGACTATGGTGTTCATTGCCTTGGCCTTTTTCGTGTCGGGCCCGACGCGAAACTCCAGGTTCCACTCGACGTGAACCAATGCAACATCAGGCCGCAGAAAGCGAATGCTTTTGACGGTGCCTACGTTGTGGCTGGCCTTGTAGATGGTTGAGAAGATTCCGGCGTGTCCCTTCTCAATAGTCTCTCGAGTCTTGATATAAACGCCGTTTACGATGACATAGTCTGCATCGACGGCGAAGGGTGCGGCGAAGGCCTTGGCGTCGTGAGCATTCCAGCCATCCTGTAGCTGCTGGACGATCGCGCGAATGGCGGCTTCGTCGGGGTTTGAGGTCTGCGGCGTTTGAGCGCTGGCGGTTAGCATGCCGAGCGACATGAGAACTATCATGGCTAAGATAAGCAATTTCATCCGTCGTGACATCAAGTGAGTCTCCTTTTTCTTTCTCGTCCACCTCAACAAGACTTCGGTAGAGATAGTCTCACAGTACCGGCAACGTCGCCAGCTTACGCTCGCGATCTGCTGCGAACGCCAAACACGCCCGAATATCTTCTGAGGTTAGCTCAGGGAAGTCCGCGAGGATTTCCTCTTCAGTCATTCCGCTGGCGAGATACTCCAAGACATCGGTCACGGTCATTCGTGTTCCGCGAACGCATGGCTTCCCGCTCAGCTTCCCCGGCTCAATCGTTATGATGTCGCGGTAGTCCATAGGCGAATGATAGCAAAGGCCTCTAAGCGAGTCAGCATTCGAGCGATGATGGATTACAATCCGACGTTTCTCAAAGAATCCAACCTTGGCTCTCGCGAGCGACAGGACCACGTCCGTCTTTCGCTCGGCATCCTCTTTCATTGAGCCCCAATCGCCCACGCCAGATTTAAGAAATACACAAGTTCGCCAGCCAACCGCATCGCGGCTTGATGTATCCTATGCTCCGGAGGAAAACGAGAGATGCAGAAGGCTACATTTGCGGCTGGTTGTTTCTGGGGAGTAGAGGCCGCGTTTAGACAAGTGAATGGTGTGACCGATACGGCAGTTGGCTATTCCGGCGGAACCTACGAGAATCCTGGCTATCGAGACGTTTGCACCGGATTGACGGGCCATGCGGAAGCGGTGGAAATCCATTTTGATCCGGCGATCGTAACTTATGCTGAGTTGCTCGATGTCTTTTGGGCGAATCACGACCCCACGACGTTGAATCGCCAGGGTCCAGATGTGGGCAGCCAATACAGATCAGCAGTCTTCTACCATGACGACGAACAAAAGGCCGTCGCCCTCGAATCGAAGGAAAGAATGATTGCGAGTGGGCAGTACAAGAATCCGGTGGTGACGGAGATTACCCCTGCTGCACATTTTTATCGTGCAGAGGACTATCATCAACAGTATTTTGAAAAACGCGGCGTTGCTTCGTGCAGAATTTAGGAGCGCAAAATGTTGGTTTGCGCGCAGGCTCAGAGAGCCCGCGTAATAAAAAATCTTGACATGATAAGCAAGCTGGTTTATACATAACGATTCGTGCTTGCGATTCGATGAGTGCGAATAAACTTAGAACGGGATATCAATAATGCACCTGACAGACATAAACATTAATACGAGGAACAGCGCCGCCACGATGTGGCAGCCGTGTCTCGGTCTGTCCGTCGGGAGGCTCAATCGCATGACCTCATTACGCTTCGACGCCAGCTGCGCCGGTAGTAGGCAAGGTCAGACAGAATCCAAAAAAGGATCGGCGATCAGAGATCAGCGTTATTTGAGAAATTGATTTTGCGGGAGCGTGGATGTTCCCGCTCCCAAAAAATCTGGAAACGAGTTTAGTTCGAGATTGAAGCGGAGCGGGCTTCCGAGCTTCCCCTGGTGGAAGTAAGGAGAGCCCGCTTTTTGTTGTTTGACAACTGAAATACCCTGGAAACACAGGGGTATTCAGTAAAGAACAAGAGGGCAGTGGATGCCTTCTGTTGGGTTCGGCGACTCGTCAGGACTTTGGCGAGACCCTGAGTCGATCGAACCCGTGGAGAAGTGTGCGCCGGAGGTGTATCTAAACACATTCAGGCGAACGCGCTATCCGTGTGCCCTCTTGTTTTTTACTATACCAAATTCTTGCGCGGGTGACAGAGTGCGGCGATCGAATGCGGAAGAAGCAATCTAAAGGTCGAACTCTGAACAGCCGTAATCTGGCGTACAGAGTTCAAGCTTTAGCTTGCATTTCGCGCCCGCGTAGACCGACCGCAGGCTGACAGCTTGCTCTACCGCGGAATTGCGGGAGCGTGTCTGGTAACGGTAACCGGGCTGGTTCCAACCCAGCCGATGCGAGTTCAAATCTTGCCGCTCTCGCCAAATATTCATGGAGGATTAACCCTAACTGGTAAGGGCGCAGTTTTGAAAACTGTCGCGCGAAAGCGCTTGAGAGTTCGAGTCCCTCATCCTCCGCCAAACTTAAAAATGGAAGCGTCGCCTAATCGGAATGGCACTGCTCTGCTAATGCAGCGGGTTTACAAACCTGTGTGAGTTCGAGTCTCACCGCTTCCGCCAAACGATGTCCAAGGTCCAAGGTCCAAAGTCAGGTCGCGCACGTCCTCGCTCTCGTCAGCTTTGGACCTTGGATCTTGGACATTGGACCGATTTTGCCGACGTAGCCCAACGGTAGGAGGCGCTAGTCTTAGAAACTAGATAGTGTGGGTTCGAATCCCTCCGTCGGTACCAGATCAAAGGACGAGATGCGAGAGGAAGCAGGAGGCAGAAGCAGGAAGCAGGAAGCAGGAACTGCTGTTGGTTCTTTTCCGACTCCTGCCACCTGCCACCTGCCACCTGCCTCGCGCTCCCACATCCCTCGTCCTCGGTCTTCATCCGTATTTATGCGCGTGTAGCCCAACGGCAGAGGCGGCTGACTTAAAATCAGCTCAGTGAGAGTTCGAATCTCTCCATGCGCACCAACAGAGATTCGTGGGGATGAACGCGAAATGGAAAGCGGGTTGATTTTCGATCAACTGATTTGCGAGTTCGAGTCTCGTCATCCCTGCCAGGAAGATGTTGGCTGTAGTTCAACGGGAGAATGCCGCGCCGTGAACGCGGAGACGACGAGTTCAACTCTCGCCAGCCAACCCAACATTCAGTCGAGAGGAGGAAGCTGATGATCGGAAGATTTGAAAATGCGAAGGAGGTGAAAGCAATGCCAACTTGACGCTGCAACCAGCAGCTTAGAAAGGCAATTCAATGGTTCAAGACAAGCGCGCGAAATATCGTGTGCGAATTCGCAAGTTCCTTAACCGGGATCCGGAACTTCCAGCGTACATCATTGGCATCGTCGAAGACACCTCCGTCATTCCCAACAACGATCCTGATCAATCGTGGAAGTGGGGACACATCCAGCTGGACTTTGGTGACTGCTATCGCCGAGTCTCCTTCGACTTCCGCATGGACACAGCCGCAGATCGAGCGGACAGCCTCTTCAAAATTGACCAGATTGCTCAAGTGGTTTGTGCAGTTCGTTCCGCGATCGAGAAGGAAGTCCGTTCACGCGACGCGCGTTAGTATCGCAAGACGGACCGCCCAATCAGTAATTCGGGATTGTAGCTTAGCCGGCCAAAAGCGCTGCACTGTCGATGCAGAGAGCGAGGGTTCGAATCCCTCCAGTCCCGCCAACCGCATCGTTCGTCTAGTAGCCGAGGACGGCGGCTTGCCATGCCGCAAACATGGGTGCGAACCCCATACGATGCTCCAACCTTTGCTCCTGTAGCTCAATTGGAAGAGTCCGACGCTTCGAACGTCGCAGTTGCAGGTTCGAGTCCTGCCAGGAGTTCCATTCTTGTTCTCGCGGGAGTGATGTAATTGGCAACATGCGAGTCTTCCAAACTCGCTTTGAGAGTTCGATCCTCTCCTTCCGCTCCAACTCTGTGGCGCAAACTATCAGTTTGCGTTTCAACCGCAAGCTAACAGTTTGCTCAACTGCGCGCGTAGCCAAGTTGGCAAGGCGCCGGATTGCAAATCCGGAATTCATGAGTTCGAGTCTCATCGCGCGCTCCGACTATCGCAACCTTCCGGTTGCTTCACACGCAAGCTGACAGTTTGCGCTACACAGAAAGGAGGTGCCGAGATGAAAACGACCATAGGTGGTCGAGTATTGCTTTTGAATTTTTCCTATGAACCGCTCGGCACCGTTGGCGTCGCCCGCGCGATGTGCCTTCAGTTCCGCGACGCGGTGTTTATCGAGGAGTACGACGCCGAGCGAGTGTTGCGTTCGGTGAACGCCAGCTTCAGGGTTCCCAGCGTCGTGCGGCTCAGAACCTACGTCAACGTTCGGCGTCGCCGTCAGGTGGCGGGCATGAAGCGACTCCGAATCTATGTGCGCGACAAGTTCACCTGCCAGTACTGTGGCAAGCGCAAGAGCGCCGACGCTCTGACCCTGGACCACATTACGCCGCGTGCTCAGGATGGACGATCCACGCCTGAGAATCTTGTCACCGCGTGCGTTGCATGCAACACGCGCAAGGCTAATCGCACTCCAGAGCAGGCGCGCATGCCGCTCCTGACTGCGCAGCACAAACTCAGCGTGGGACTCGATCGCGTGATGCTTTGCCACTATGCGGAGAGTCGTCCCGAATGGCGCAAGTACCTCTTCGTTGATGAAACGATGAGCGAAAGCATAACTGCGTAACTGCGCGGGACGGTCGTTCAAGGTTCCACGTTCAAAGTTCAACGTTCGGTCTTCCAAAGTACGTGGTCCGAACGAGCTCTCGAAACATTGAACGTGGAACCTTGAACGTTGAACTCTTCATCGGTCGGATAGCTGAGATGGATTAGCGTCGTGCTGAAAACGCGAAGAGAGTGGTTCAATTCCACTTCCGACCGCCAGTTTAATAATTGCCTTTCCGCCGGTTAGTTCAGCGGCTAGAACGTCTGTCCTACAAACAGGATGTCGGAGGTTCGAGTCCTCCACCGGCGACAGAATCAAAGGCGGAGGGATGAAAGCCAGGTGGCAGGAGCGGGCGGCAGGACGCAGGAGGCGGAAAGAACCAAGAACAGTTCCTGTTTCCTGCTTCTGCATTCTGCTTCCTCTTGCATCCCTCATCCCTCCACCCTTGGTTACCGGCCCGCGTTCCCGGCATCAGTCTTCTAAACTGAACCTTTAAGAGTCGGGAGGAAAGGCGCGAGGTTCAATTCCTCCGCGGGCTTCCACTTTCAATTGCGGAGTAGCTCAAACGGATCAGAGCGGTCGTCTCATAAGCGAATGGGTGCGGGTTCGACTCCCGCCTCCGCAACCAATAACCAGACGGCAGGACGCAGGAGCAGGCAGCACGGGAAAGAGACGCTGCGATCTGTTCCTGCCTCCTGCTCCTGCCACCTGCTTCCTTATCTTGGGGCCATGATCTAACGGTATGATGCCTGCCTTGCAACCAGGACGTGAAGGTTCGACTCCTTCTGGCTCCACCAGAATTACTTCGGCGATGTAGCTCAACTGGATATCAGAGCGTCGGTCTTGTAAACCGGTCGATAAGGGTTCGACTCCCTTCATCGCCTCCAACTCAAGCAGATCTAACGCGGGAATAGAGCAAGGGCGGCCCGATGGTTCCATAAGCCATGACCGGCCGGTTCGACTCCTGCTCCCGCAACCAATTTCACAGTCCTCACCAATAACCACCCGAAGACAAGGCACAGGGTGATCTAAACCTGTGCCTTCCCGCCTCCGGGTTTGATGATTCTGCTGTAGCGTGGCCGAGCTGGTAAGGCATCGGATTGTTGATCCGATTTACGGGGGTTCGAATCCCTCCGCTACAGCCAACATCAGTCCAACGTCGAATGCCCAAAGTCCAAAGTCCAAAGTCCGCTCCGAAGAGGCATCTCACCCAGCGGAGCCGAAGAAGATTCGACGGGTGCGTTGAAACTTGAAACGTGCAGCACCCGAAGGCGGGCTTTGGACATTAGACCTTGGACATTGGACAGCTTTACTGGTCCGGAGATCGAGCGGCAGAGCGCGGCCTCTTAAGCCGACGTGTGCGGGTTCGAGCCCCGTCGGGCCAGCCAATCATCAGTCCAAAGTCTAAAGCCCAGTGTCCAAAGTCATCGGGTACGCATGGGCCTTGGACTCTTCGACGTTGGACCTTGGACATCGTACTGGTCCGGAGATCGAGTGGCAGAGCGCGGCCTTTTAAGCCGACGTGTGCGGGTTCGAGCCCCGTCGGGCCAGCCAATCATCAGTCCAAAGTCGCAACCGATTAATCGGACTTTGGATCTTGGACTTTAGACATTCGACGTCTTTTCATATCCGGGGCATAGCTCAATCGGTAGAGCAGCCGTTTGATAGACGGTATTAGCGGCAGATTACCGCAAGGTTGCAGGTTCGACTCCTGCTGCCCCGACCAAAAACTGTCCAAAGCCCATGGTCCCCGTTTCGACGCCTGTTCCGGTATGGCCACGCGAAGGGGCGCTTGGCAGAGATAGATCGAGCGGGTCACTTCACGGGTCAGAACCGCCTGCGTCAGCGGGCGGGTTCTAGCTGGGGATAATTATGTGCTCCGCGATCGCGAGTAGCTCCGCACGGCACCCGCCCGCTGACGCAGGCGGTTCTGACCCGAGCGCTGACGCTCACGTCATTGACGACGAGAGCGTGGACCGAGATTGGACCTGAGACATCAGGCATTCGCCTTCTCTTTTGCGGGATGGTGTAATCGGTAACACGCTGGTCCTTGAAACCGGTATTGAAGGTTCGAAGCCTTCTCCCGCAATATCCGCCAACGCGGCGGTCCGATCGGGTACAAGTTGTTTGAAGATGAGGTACAGGTGTTTGCGGAGCCCTTCGCGGATATGAGGCGTGGTTTGCTGGACAGATGCTGAGTTGTTCGGCATCCCACTGCCTTAGAGCGCGGCTCGCGCTATCACATCGAGAGAATCGCCTGTCTTGCCTTGTCCGCACCTTTGATCATTTGCGGAAAGACTCTGTGGCCGACCTCGCGAGGGATTGATGGCAGATCATGCCGCACATGCAGGTATCGATCGAGAAGGTTGGGAATGTTTGGCGCCGGAACTTCTTTCTTATAAAGGTCCATCGCTTGTCCAGTCATCCCTTTTCTGCGGCAGAGCTCAAAGGCCAGGCGCACTTCAGATATTTCGCCCACGCACTCAAATGGCTTGTGCGCCCCGAGCCCGAGAAGCTGGCCAAACCAGCGCTGCGTCTGAGGAGTATCGAAGAGGTTCTTTTCAAAGATCGCGCCACTGGTCCCTGACGGCAGATAGGCCATGTAGTTGACCCAGACATAGGCGCACTTCGCGCACTCTCCACACCACGGCTTTCTGATGTTGCATGAATGGGTGTTCTTGACTGCGCCGGCATCGTCTGTCAGAAGATTAAAGATCAGCACATCATGAATAGGTTTTAGAATGCTGAAGTATGAGACGTTAGAGATGAATTCTCTCCGGATGAATTCATTCAGGAGCAACTCCGCTTCGAGAGATTTGCCCCACTGATGATTCACGTGTTCACCTGTGCGTTTCCACCACAGGTTCCCTGCATCCGCACTCAACTCGTTGGCGAGAACGATGTATCTATATCCGTTCTGCAATACGACAGGAAGCGCGCCGAAGATCGAAGCAGGCGTCTCAGCGTGAATCAACCCGTGGATGCCAAGGTCGTCCTGAAGATCGCGCAGTGTGCTTTCCCACTTCTCGTCATAGATCCACATTTGATGTCGCAGGCACGGCGTGCTCTCGTCCAACTGATCGTCGATCAGCTTGTGCTGCATTTGACCATCACCATAGAGAGGATGCGAATAAGCATAGGTCGAGAACGAGACGCCCCCTCGTTCTATCAGCTTCATCGCCACCAGACTGTCCTTGCCGCCTCCGTTAAAGATCAGCGCCTCAACCGGGGCGTGCTTTATTGTGGCGGGCAGAGGATGGTTTGGCGAAGGCCTTCCGCAAAAAGCAGGACCAACGTAGTCGGGTAGATTGTTTTCGTATCGCCACTGCGCTCCGACTTTTCGCACGATGGTGCGCCAGAGCTTTTCAAAGTCTCCGGTTCGATAACGGTCGAACCTTCCGAAGTCGAGAGTCCTGGGTAAAAGACTGACGAGCGGGATGGCTTCGAGCGCCATCATTTGGAAAGAAAGCCGGTCCATCAATTCGGCGCCGAATTGCTCTTCCAGAGCTGAGAGATCAACGTCTCGATACCAGTAAGTTTTCGTCAACCGCAGATCGCCCAGGCGAAACGTCATCACGATCTCGTGTCGGCCGCGCCTACAACTCTCGAACAGAAGGTGACGCACTCGTCGCTTGGTGGGATTGGATAATTTCATTAGGGTTGAGGTGCCTGGGCCGACTAGTCACGATAATTTGGGTCGAAGGAGGGAGTGGCTTTGAGCGAGTATAAATAAGGGTCGAGTTCGTCTGCCACGGGGAAACTCGCGCCCGGTAGATCAAAAGTCATAATGATATTGAGTCGTTCATGCGAGCTCTCTACCGCGCGCACGCTATGCAGGCACTTGTCCCCGCGCATGATAAGGAGCATTCCTTCGCGCGGGGCCAGCGAGATCTTTTGTCCGAAGACCTTCAGGATTATCTTCAGGCGGAGGAACGAATCGAGCGATCGTTGAAAGCGTGTGTGCTTCTTCTTGCCCAGATAGATTCGGTAGTTAGGGTACATCTCAATCTCGCCTCCAGCCACTTCGTTTAAAAAAAGGATCGCCGTTACGGCATTGCGGTCGTAATGCCAGCGATATTCACCCGCTGGCGGAGTGACATTGACGTTAACGGTTGCGGTTTGATTACTGAGGGGGACGAGGTCTAACGAAGTGACGTCTCGAGCCAGCCTGTTGACGACACCGTACAGGCTTGTGAGTTGAGGGAAATGTTCCTGGATGCGGTCGCCGTCGATCACTTTGTAGTTCAGCGCTCTCTCACTCTCTCTGCGATAGATGACGGGCAGCTCGTGGTCTTGTCTATACCGCCCGATGGAGGTCAAAAGTTCGGCGCATGCGGATGGATCGAGAAACCCATCTACGAGTTGAATGCCTCTGCGAGCGAACGTTTCGCTGGTTTCCATGGTATTTCAGCGGCAGTGTGGTGCCTCACGCCGTCTGCGGCGCTTGCAGCGTTTTTATCTCCGCACCTACTCGGTCTTCAAATGCAGCCCAGTTATGATAACGGTGCGCGCCTTCCCGCAACCTTTCTCTACGAATCGCAAACTCCTGGTCGGACCATGACAGGGCCTCGTGAATCGCACTTCGCTGCTGGGCTACATTTAATGGGTCCACCACCAGACAATGTTCCAGGAGATGATCGTCAATGCCTGATGCGCGGGTGGTGATCGGTATGCATCCGGAAAAGATGACTTCCAGTAGCGTACCCATCTGTCCTTCGGAGCACGTTGGGATATGCGCGAATTTGCAGTCCTTTATGATTTGACGGTATTCAAGCGCGTCCGAATCGATCCAACCGTGGTGAATGATGCTTCCGGTGTTGTGCCTCTCCAACAATAGGTCCCAGGGAGGATCCAGGTGACCGATGGCGTGTAGCTTTGCAGTTTTTTCGTCGATCCCCGCCCATGTCTGCAGGATATCCATAAAGCCTTTGCGAAGCCCGTTGTGGGTGGCTACATAACAAAACTCGTCGCTCTTGGCCGTTGACGAGTTTTGACTGTAGAGTTCGGTGTCGATCGAATAGTTGAAAAGTCTTATCTTGCTGTGCCAGCGCCGGGGGAAGGTTTGAAGCGTGTTTGTATTGCCGACCAGGAAAACGAGGTCCGCCAACTCCATCGTTCGCTCGTGATCGAAGCCTGCAGGGGGCAGGTCCCAATAGGGTACCGGAACGTCATACCGCCTGGCGAGCGTCTCCATCAATTGTCGCGTGGCTTCGGGATCGGAAACCGAGTAGAAGGCTACCTTAATATCAAACGAGTTTCGTTCGCACATTTCCGCGAAGGACCAGAAGTGTCCAATGAACAGATCGGCCTTGAGCCCGCACGGCGTTTCCTCGCTTCCGAAGTAACGCACGTCGCACGATGCATCCAGGGCGCGATAGAGGTGCTGCGCGATCTGTCCTGCCGAGTGATTCAGAAGCGGGGCCTTGCTCGACGGATCGAAATACGGTTTGAAATATGACAAGACACAGCGCATCTCTGGGGAAACCCCTTGTAGAATCCGCGACCAAAACGATTACTTCATGACGACTGGCTGATCGTTGGTGGAGACGACTTTGAGCTTCCAATTCTCGATCGGCGTCCCCGCCAGATTGAGATTGGACGCCAGGTAATAGAGGCGACGAGTCGCAGGTCCATCGGGCGCCTCAGTGAAACGCATATTCAAGTAGAACGGCGGAATCGATTGATAATATAGTGTGGCGCGCACCGTCAGCTTCGTGGGGTCGAGGCCCTTGGGCAGCGTTACCACATATCTCACGACATCAGTCCCGCTTCCGTTCATGTAGAGCGGGTCCTCAGCCGCGAGGCCCTCAGGGAAGGTGGCTTCGAGGTAAGGGCCATTGAAAGTCGCGGGATCGGGTCCCTTTCTCGTCCAACCGGTTGGCAAGAGGCGGTTGTCTTTCAAAACGTGATCGCGGCGGATGAAGCTTGACGTAAATTTCTCTTCAAAGTTCTGAGTCAGCTCCTCGTAGATTTGAACGTGGTCCTGGGAATCTACGACCTCGTAGTGCTCCTGATAACGCTGCTTTAACTGACCATTTTTGTCCCGGTATTCCGTGAAAAACTCCGAAGGAAGAATGTTGCCATCGCCATCTACGATTATTCCAAGCTCGTTTGTCCGGCCCGAGGCCCAGACGACACGCGACTGACCCTCACTGGTGTCCGAGACAACGAACTCGATGAACGCGCGCCGAAAACCGACGCCGCTGGGGAAGCGATGGCCCGTAAGATTCGAGACTTTAACGTCGGCGACGATTTTCTGCGGGTCCGCCGACTTGATAGTGGTTTCTATTTTGGCGGACCTTTCCTGCACCTGCTGCGCTACGTTATCGAGCGCGGTTGGGAGGTCCAGCTTGGTGCTGCTCATGTAGTCGCTGAGGCGAACACCGAGCACATTGTCGAACTGAGAAAACATCTGAAGCAGAAACATGTTCGCGCCCAGGAATTCGTGGCGCACATAGTCCTTATCCCGAAACCGAACATTAATCTTATCGAGCGGCGCTCGTCCGTCAGCAGCCGGATAATTAGTGTCCTCGATGACAGCTATCTGTGTCTGGACTTGAGGAACGTTAAGGTCCTTGTTGTGATAGCCGCCGGGCATATGACAGTCCTGACATGACTGAGCACAGGGTTTTAGTGGTGGCAACCCCTCCTCTTGCTTGCCGCACGGGATAATGGGTTTGAACTCGTCCTGATATTTACTGTTGAGCCATTCCAGATAAGTCGCCTGCTCCATGTTGTATTTCGTATCGGGTCCTACAGGCTGGATCGGCGGACGGTCGACTATGGGCAGATAAATGGTGTGGCAACTCCCGCACATCCGAGAGCTCTTCATATAGTCGTCAAACTTCGGTTTGATGCCGAGGGCGTTGTCCATCGCGTAGGGTGAGATCACGTCGTCCTTGAATGGGCCCACTACTTCGTCAGGCTTGCCGGTCTGAAAAAGTCCGGTGATGGAGTGCTTCAAAAAATAGGTAAGTGGCGGCTCTTTGCTTCCCGGCGGTTGCTTATCTCTCTGCGTGTGATGACATGCAGCGCAGCTGATGCCGTCGCGCGCCAGAGAACCATATTTGAAATTCGGATCGCTTGCATCCGTGATGTTGACGAACTCCGGTTTGAACTGGGGGCGCGAGGGATCGGCCGGATTGCATGGATTGGTCGGGTCGGTGGGATCGCAATTGTGATCGATATCAAACTGACGCTTACCCATCACCCCGTGGCATCGAAAACAAGTATTGACTGCCGAATCCATCAGCGAATCGCTCGTCTTCTTGTCCTTGATGGTCTTTAAGAACGCGACTTCGCTCTCAAACTGCGAATAGAAGATGGGGTCACGTCCCGCCAGGCCCATCGGCGACCAACGCCACTCGCCGTAGGGCGACACGTTTATTCCCGGTGGAGGACCGCTTGGCGGAAGCGGTCCGGTTTGAAGAAACATTATCGGGCCGTACGCTCCGGTCGCAGCGCTGTGACACATCATGCATTGATCGGAGCTAAGAAATTCCTCGGGTCCCTTAGGTCCTGATACTACGCGGTCGTAAGCCTCTGACGGCATCTGCTGGACGCGAGTGAAAGGAACGTTCGCAATAGATTTAAACGTCTCGAGAAATTCTTCATTAGTTTCGACGGCCATGGCTTCGTCAGCCGGCAACTGCTGCTCCTTCTGATGTTCAGTGTCGACCGGCTTTTCGGAAGCTGAGACATTCCGCCATGAATTATCAATGCGGAAGCTGACTGGCTCGCCCGGGAACCCATCAATGTTATTCAGAGCGGAGAACGTATGTTCCTTGTCGGCGGACGTATGACACCGAAGACAATACTGTCCGAAACCCCCGTTTGGATATCCAAAAGGGTAAACGATGCTGCTAGTCGCATCGTTAGTAAAGCCCGAGTAAACTTCGGCCCAATACCACCCATCCTTCGATCCTTTCGGATCCCTGATCATTACCGTCCAATCCTTACCCATCTTCGCGAACGCGGCATCGAGCGCCTTCTCGTCCATGCCATCATATCTGGGACTTGGAGGCGTGTACTGCTCCTTGATGATCATCGCGCCTTCGTGAATCTCTCCTGCGCGCCCTCCATTCAGCCAATCGATAACCTCGGGCGAATAGAAAATGCGAACTGCCGGATGCGTTCCATAATATCGGTTGTTGATGAATGGGCCGGTGTCGCGTACTCGCTTATCTTTATGCCAACCCAGATTCTTGTAGTTGCCACAGTTGAGAAAGTCGTAGAGGGTCTGGTCAAAGTTGATAAAATCTTTTTGATTGAGCGAGCTGGGGAGGGGCAAAGGATACTTTGGAGCGTTTTTGCATTGGTCGGCTGTCGGAATGCTTCCGCTACGCGTGATCTTTCTAGTGTGCGCAGGGACGGCAACTCGTCGCGCCACCACCGGACGTTTGTTCTCTTCAGCGGAAGTTGAAACGAAAACGATGGTGCTCGCGATGAGAAAAAAACCAAACGCGCACACCTTGAATCGTCTGAGCCTGCTCATTCTTATTAAGTCTCCTCTACCTGAGGTTGCCCGAGGTTGATGGATAGCTCCCGCTTGAAAGATAAGGCCTGGAACTATAGAAGCTTTCCGAGTCTAGGGATTCAAACTGCAAAACGGTATTCCCAGGGACGCTTGGACTATATCGGCTGAGAGGGTAAGGCCCTCTACAGCGAAGATGGGTTTAGTCTGTTGAAGAACGAGAAGATATCCGAACGACTTGATGCGCAGAGGTTAATCCTCCTATCGTGCGGTGTCAATAGCCTGAAAATTTGCAACTGCACTAAACGTCAGCGCTCCAGCAAGTAATTGGAAGATGATGGTCGCAAGAGCGCAGGATAAGAACCGCGTGTCCTCACGTCTGTTAAATATAGTTGCTTGAAGTGGGCACTGGCATCTATTATGAAGACAACGCTCCTTATCAGCCATAAAGACAGAACGAACATTACTACGGGAAACCCCAATGAGCCTGGAAACAGATCAACCGCCCGGCGAGTCCTCCGCAGAGGGCAAATATATCTATTGCATCATTGAAACCGCCGAACCCAGAGCATTCGGTCCGATGGGCATTGGTGGAAGAGGCGATGAAGTTTACACCGTTCAGCACAAGGGTCTGGCAGCGGTAGTCTCAAACACGCCCATCATTGTCTACGATCCGACTCGTGAGAATGTGTTTGCTCACGAGCAGGTGAACGAAACGGTGATGCGTGAATTTACGGTGCTGCCGATGGCGTTCGGTGCGCTTTTCCGCACTGAGGACGACATCATCGAACTGATGCGTGGTACCTACGATGCACTGCGCGATGTGCTAGTAAAGATGGAAGGCAAAGTCGAGTTTGGTTTGAAGGTGAACTGGGACCGCGATCGCGTTATCGCCGAGCTTGAAGAAGAGAACGAGGAAATCCGCCACCTCAAGGAACAGATCACCTCGCGGACTACGGGCTCGACCTACTTCGCCCGCATGCAGCTCGGCCGCCTTGTCGAAACGGCACTAACAGACCAGGCGGATTCGTACATCCGAGAGGTGTATTCGCTCCTGCGCGACACCGCCGTGGCCTCGCGTGCAAACAAGCCGATTGGCGATAAGATGATTATGAACGCGGCATTTCTGATCGAGCGTGAACGCGAGACAGAGTTTGACCAGAACGTGAAAGAGATCGCGGCGAAGTACGAAGGCAAGCTCTCGTTCAAGTACACGGGTCCGTGGCCGCCTTACAATTTCGTGCATATCCGTCTCAAGCTGGAACGCGGCGAAGGAAACTCCGAGGCAATTGCCAGGTAGCAGAGCAATGTTCCTGATCGACGACATCCTTTTGGCGCCCGTCAACGGCTTTAAGTTCATTCTCGGCCAGATCCAGAAGATCGCCGACAAAGAGCTTAATGACGACAGCTTCATCAAAGACCAGATTCTCGAGCTGCAGATGCGACTCGAGCTGGAGGAGATCTCCGACGAAGAGTTTCGAGAGCGCGAAGCGGAGCTGTTCTCCCGTCTGCGCGCGATTAAAGCCAGGCAACTCGGATTGCTGCAGCAGGTGCACACGGCGGATTCCTCCTCGATCGTGATCGAATCGGGTGGAGACGATGAAGGCGGTTTTTGGGACCCGAGCGAGAGGGAATAGGATGTGAGGGGAGAGCAGAGGAAGTCCGTCCGTCCGGCGAAGAAATCCTCCAGTGCTCGGCGTTTGAGCGCCATTCCTTCGGCCCGTTATCTCTTCTTTGGCGGCAAGGGCGGTGTAGGCAAGACAACCGCCGCCGCTGCCACCGCGCTTCATCTGCTCGACGCCGCACAGCCGAATGAACGGCTGCTCATCTTTTCAACTGACCCCGCACACTCTCTCTCTGATAGTTTCGGCATTAAGATCGGTGATCGACTTGTAGAAGTTGCTCGAAATCACACGGCGCGCCTGCTGGCTCATGAGATGGATGCGAGCGCGGCGCTCGAGCGGTTCAAAGTCGAGCACCGGTCAACACTCGCTGAGATCGCTGATCGCGGAACGCTGCTGGATGAGAACGACATAAACGAGCTCCTGAATCTCTCGTTGCCGGGAATGGACGAGATCATGGCGCTCTTTGAACTGAGCGAGCTGGATCTTGAGGGCGGTTACTCGCGAGTCATGGTTGATACCGCTCCCTCGGGCCATACTTCGCGACTGCTTCAGCTGCCCGAAGTCTTCTCACGTATGGTGGCGGCGCTCGATCGGATGGCCGACAAACATCGCTATCTTGTGGCTCACTTCGCGCGCGGCGCGCGCATTGGTGAAGATGAGGTGGACCGCTTTCTTCGAGAGCTCTCCGAGAGAATCGAACGAGTTCGAGCGATGCTCCATGATAACGAGCGGATGAGCTTTACCCTTATCACCATTCCAGAGCCTATGAGCGTGGAAGAGACGACGCGTTATTTTGCTTACCTTAATGATCGGGGAATTCCGGTGGGCAATCTGATAATTAATCGCGTCGAGTCTGAGCACGA
>JAVHWA010000135.1:0-34428 GCA_032160165.1 Acidobacteriota bacterium | reverse complement strand
GATATGCGTACGTGTGATTGCATGCCGGACAGACTTCTGTTCCGACCTCTAACCACCAACGCGATTCGCGGCGATTCTCAGGCATGATCGATTTGTGTAAGCAGTTTTGGTTCCACACGGCGGGAGCCGGTGGACGGTGGGAGGGTCCAGTCCAAAGTTCAAAAAGAGAACTCTACACCTTGGACCGTGGAGTTTCGAGTTTGTAGTTTCGAGTTTGGACCTTGGACAGGCGCTTACTGCCGCTCACCGCTCACCGCCCGGCGTTCACCGCCCATCGCTTGGCATTGAGTGCACTCAAGAACGACCCCAGGAATGTCGATAAAACGCCCGCCATAGCAGCGCTCTCCAATCCTCGTCCTAGCTTCGAGGCGATGATCGCAAGCGCTCCCGCAGCCACCAAATAAAACGGTATCATTCGACCGGTCGAGCGGGCACGGAACCAAACACTGGCTAGATTGATTAGCATTACCGCGACCAGCACCGGCTGGAGCCAGGGGGAATACGGAACCTGATTCAAGCCGGCGATGCCAAACATACTCATATAGGCAGCCCAGCAGATTGGACATTTGGGGAAGAAGGCCACAGCAAGTGACGCCAGCATGCCGAAGACCGGGACTACCGGTTTACGCACCGCGCGACGTGGCGGCTGCTCCGAAGCGCGCTCAAGTGCGGCTTTGGGACCCGTTTCGTTCAGAACTTCGATTGCCCGCTCGACGACTTGCTCCTCGTCCCAACGGATGCGTTCGAACGAGGCCGCGATTCCGCCTTCACGGTCAAGGATGTACACCTCAACGCGATGTCGATTCACGAGGGATTCTATGAAGTTGACTCCGAGTTTAAAGTGTCTGCGTATCGGCTCGAGGCCGTCTGGCGCCCTCAGCATTCGATGGTGATCGTCCATGCGCAAGCCTCGCTTCTGTCCATAGCGGTTAATGCGCTCCGAATGATCATAAGCGGGATCATACGTGATGGCCGCAGTATTAATCTGATCGGCGAGTCCCCTCGCTTCCAACAACTTCTGCATCGTCGCCAGCTTGGCGATCGTAAGCGAGCACTTCAGCGGATTGTCGCAGCGGGTATAGAAAAAGACCACGATGGTGGGATGACCTTGGAAGCACTCCTTGAAAGTGATCGATCCGCCGTCCTGGTCTTCGAAACGCGTTTCTTCAATCGGTTCACAGCCTCGACGCGAACCGAGCGACCACGAAAACGGATTTCTCAGCACACTCGGCAGCGAGCAGCACGTGTCGGTGGGAGGCGAACCAGATGATTCAACGCCGCGGATTGCAGCCGAGGCCTGGCTCAGTTCCTGCTGTAGCTTCTTTGCGAGGCCCCCGCGTTCCGCGCGCAATGTTTCGAACTCATCAATAACTCCCAGCGCATGTGGCCCGAGCCATTCCAACGTCGCCAGCAATTCACGAACTGCGCTCGTACCGGTGGACGAAGTCGCGTATTCACCGTACTCATCGAAAGTCACCAGCTCGTCGTGATAGCGAATATTGGTGAGCGCGCGCATCACGAATGGAGCGAACGACGGGTGGGGGCTTTGGTACGACCGTAGAGCGCGTGCGGCCGCGGCCACCAGGTATGCACTGACTCCGGTGTCCAGTTCTTCGAGCACGAAGAGAAGTGCGGCATCCGACACACCGGTACGCGCGAGGGCAACCAGGACCCAGCCCCGCATGCGGACGGTCGTGGCCGTGCCGCGCTGATCATAGAAGGGTTGATCTTCGCGTAGCAGTTCAATCAACTGCTCGCGTCGTTCTGGATCAGAAGCGAGCGCGTCAACCAGTGCTGCAAACTGCGGCTCTGAGTACGCGCTCGCCTCTGCGACGTTCGGCATGTCTCGCCATCCTTACTTACTGTACTTGCTGACAAACCGGCGAGCACTCTGTTTGTACTTGGCTGGCGCTTTGCTGGCACTAAAGCGATCGACGCCCTTAAGCAGCGCGTTGTCTTTGGCAATCGACTCTTCGTCGCCAAATTGGGTGATCGCCGTCAGGCTGGTGGCCTGGATATCGTCAAACTCCGACTTGTCGAGCAGCATCTCTCTCGCGTGTTCCTGGAGCTTCTCAGGCTTGAGAGTCTGTAGCGCCGACGCCGAGATTTGCCGAACCTCACGGGTTTCGGCTTTGTCACGAAGCAGTTTCTCGAACAGCGGTGCGGCCTTGGCGTCTGCGGCCAGCAGTCGCAGGGCTTCTACCTTTGCATCGGGGTTCGGTGGCTTCTCGACGATATCGCGCGCTACCGCATAGGCCTCGGCGTGCACGTCGTAACTGAGAAGTTGAAGGGCCTTTTCCGGTGGGAGCAACGCTTTTTCAGGCTGTTGCAATCCTTCGAGCAGTTTTTTCTGCGCGAAGCCATCCTGCTCGCGTGCCAGCAGGCCGAGTGCGCGCTGACGCAGCTCGAGTTCCGGGTCTTCGGCAACTGCACGTAAAGTCGCGATGTAGTCGCCGCGCCACGAGTCGAATCCCTCAGCGCTGAAGCTCGCAGCAGCCAGCGACTGCAATGCTGCAAGCCGCACCTTCAGAGGTTCGCCGGTGTTGCGCACAACGTTCAGCACCGCCTGCGGCTTCTCTTCGCTCTCAGTCGCGGACATAGGCACCAGCGACATCGCCGCCACTCGTTCCCTTACGGTCTTCT
This sequence comes from Acidobacteriota bacterium, assembly GCA_032160165.1. GTDB lineage: Bacteria > Acidobacteriota > Blastocatellia > Pyrinomonadales > Pyrinomonadaceae > QHXM01. Next base: position 31,785 of record JAVHWA010000135.1, on the reverse strand, counting down.
TCGGACTCGTCGCAATCGAATATGCGGCCTTAGGCGACAGCTTTGAGGCGGTCTTAGGCTTTGCAGGCGACGATGATTTCCCTGCCGCTTTCTTTGATTTCTTTGCAACTGTGCTTTTCTTGCTCATGGTTCCTGTCTCCTCGTGCAACGCATGTTAGACGAATTGCACATCGTCGTAATCGAATCCCAATCGGGCCACGGCAGTGACGGAGCCTTGGTAGTCCAGGCCGTCTCGCACTCGCGGTTGGGGACCCGGCGCACTGACACACTGTGAAGTAGCCATCGGGCCACCGGGGGCAGTCGGAGGGCGTCCGCCTCCGGTGATCCCATTCCAGGGCCACATAGTGTCGGGCAGGTTATGACCTGTCCGGCTTGGGGGAGTGCTGTCGTACGAGGCCGCCTGCGCCGGATTGAAGCGATTATTTAGTCGCTGCCACTTCGCCCAGAGTCTATCAACGTTGCAGTGAAGCAGGAAGAACAGCGGATCTCTGGCAGCGGTCGGGATGCTGGAAATGGACCCGCCGAAGCTAACGTGAGTTTGTCCGTGCGGGTTGATTTCCAGGGTGCGAAAACCTGGATATTGAGTCCCGAGAGCGAAGGTCTGCGCCTCAGTGAAAACTGAAGGCGCGCGCTGTGCAGCCGGGTTCCAGTTGTTCAAGGGCCGGCGATTGACTCCCTGCACGCCGTCGGTTGTCCAGAATTGCAGCGGGTTGCTGTTGCTGAACTGGACCGTGCCGTTCGATGAACTCGAGACGCCGATGAAGTCGGGGGTAAAGAGAACCGGTGCGGGCCGGTCGAAGCGCCAATAAGGCAAGGAGACGCTCGCGTCTATTCTTTGCAGTTCACGTTCAAGGTCGAGCAGGTAAGCGCGGTGCCAGGGAAGAAATCCAGGCGCGCGATGGGCCTGCGGATCGCTTACCGCTGTGTGCATCTCACGGAAGTCCGTGAATCGCCCCAAGCCCCGGCCATTGAGCTGGCCGAACGCTTCGAGGAAGCGGTCTCGTTCCCCCGCGGTGAGGGTGTTGGCGTTTTTGCGGATGCGCACCATTACTCGAACCGAGCCAATCGGCGATGTTGGGAGGCCGGGGAGAAGAGCGGCGCGGGCTTCAATCCTCACGTCTCCATCGTTGACACTGGGTCGACCAAACTTGCCCGCGACGAAGAAAGGCACCGAGGCCCCGGTGACCGGAACCTGAAGTGTCAGACTGTCAGAGAACGCTCCGGTCGCGTTCTGGCGGAACTTGACTGCGCCTGCACTAGCCGCCGATATGCCGGTGAGTTGGACATTGACGTTCGGCAAGATTGTTCCGGAAGGGTCAGTCACCCGTATCCGGCATGGAGACGGGGCCCACCCCACGTAATGGCTTCTCGGGTCTATGCTGTTGTTGATCTGCAACTCGACTTTCATTCTCATGCCTCCTATGCGAGTTTCGCAAGATGCTTATGATCAAATTTCAAGCGGTTACTTTTTCATTATCCTGGAGAGATCGATGACCTGTCGCACGGAGCACATTCCGTGTCTGATGATCCGGTTAGGCTCTATGATTTCCTCCGCGCACGCCACAAAGAAAGAAAGGAAGAAGCGTTATCGGTGTTAGAGAGGTTACATCACGAGCAGATCGCGACAGTGGCAAATATTAGGATTGACGGAATCTTGTGAGGACTTCGCCAATGGGTTTGCGAGGCAACCGTGGTACAGCACGGCGGATACTATAATCGCAAGGTAGCCTTGTCAACCTTTTTGTTGTTCCGATAATGTCCTTAATATAGAGGCGTATAGAGTTCAAGCTTTAGCTTGCGTGGGTTACGAAGGGTATAGCGGCTAGCATTGGTGATGACGCGTATAGAGTTCAAGGCTTAGCTTGCTTGGTTACGAAGGGTATAGTGGCTAGCATCAGTGATGAGGCGTGTAGAGCTCAAGCCTTAGCTTGCATGGTTACACCGACCGAATACTCGACTATGTCGCGGATAAGCCAGATCGAGAACGTGCTGCACACTAAGATCCCACTCACGCGCGCGATGGGTGTGCGGGTGGAGGATTATGATGACGAGCGCCTAACCCTGAGCGCGCCGTGGGCTGCAAACATCAATCACATCGGCACTGCCTTCGGTGGGAGCCTGAACGCGTTGCTGGTGCTGGCTGGATACGCGCTCCTATGGCTTGAGCTGCAGGACACCGCCTGCCACATCGTGATCAAGGAAAGCAAGATTTCTTACGATCTCCCGGTCGGTGGAGATCTTCGCGCTATCTGCAAGCGCCCCGAGTTAAGCGAACTGGAAACGTTCAAAGAAAGATTTCAGACTAACGGAAGGGCGCGCATCACGCTTTCGGCAACTATTGAAGACCGGGGGAATATCGCCGCCCCTTTTGAGGGGACGTTCGTTGCGATGCGGTAGTTGTCGGGCTTCCAGCGACGACGCGATTACCCGCCGCAATCGGCTTCTTCCCAACTCGTGAGCGAATACTCTTGTTTGAGATCGCGGTGGACCACAACCTTGACGGTCTTGCTGACCCCTTCCTCGTCATCCTCTCCCTGGACCTCAACCGTAATACAGAGCCTGAAGTTGGATCCTGCCGCAGACTGCCTCTCAGCTTGATTTACGGAGGTAAGTTTGATGGAAGTACTCTGTTTCTCGCTTTCTGCATTGACGGCGAACTCGGCGGCGGCTTGAACTTCGGCATCGTCCGTCGCCACTGCGCGATACCCGCCAAGTATTATTGGCTTCCGTGCTTCCTGCGCGACCGCGATCGCCGAGCCGATGGTTACACCTAGAGCAATGACGACGAGTACGAATCGAAAACTGATTTTCATTTGAGTCTCCCTAAGCTAATAGAAATCCGACAAGACTGGTTAGGCAGCGGGAGGAGATTGAACCGCTCACCCTGAGGTTATGTATCCCGCGCCGCCCAGTATATCCCGCCTCTCGCTTCGCACAAACGCTTAAATCGCTGATCGCCGTTCGCACTTCCACCGGAACAGTAGGACCTCAACTGGCACGCTTATTGTAGCTGTCCGGCATAGGTGTATTGAGTGTGCATTCGCGCGCGCGCGGGACTCAATGGACCACAGCACAGGGGTGTATCTGAACACTCCGCCCTATTTGGGCTACACCGCACGTTGGATCCGCAACCATACCGCGCTTGGCGAACGACGCATATTAGCGCAGCACCCGGATAAGTATCTCTCAACGGATTGCGTTTCATTTCTTTGGGGAGCGTCCCAACAGAATTCAAATTCTCTCTACGCCGTGAATACGGCAAAGAGCCCCCAGTCGAGGTCAAACGATGAAGTCGAATGGAAGTTGGAGGGCCGGATACACGGCCTTGTTGATTCCCGGCGCCGCTCTGGCGATGTCCACAAAACGCCTGCCAGGTGCGACCGGGGATCGCTCAAGTCGTTTTATCTCTCGACATCTAACATTCTGGTTAGTGGTATTGATTCTGGGGGCGACGCTTGGCCTGTCATCAATGTTGGCAGTTGCGCGGAGCGAAAAGAGCGCCACCTCCGAACGGCAGTCAAACGCCCAGGATCAAGCTATGTCCATCGACGGGGCGAGCACCCAGGAGAAATCCATCCCGGTCCTTACCCTGCAGAGCGCACCGGATATTCCTCAGTGTCGCGACATTCTAAACCAGGCGATACTCGATCTAGTCAATACGGCGTCAGAAGATCCCGCTGTGACATTCGAGAGAAACCGCCAAGCTCAGCCTCACTCCATGATGGTGCCGTCGCCACTTAACTGCGCCAGCAAATTATGGATGGCGGTCAGACGAAGCAGCCGCACAACCGAGTTTGGGGAGTTTGCGGACTCTGCGATGAGTTTCGAATCCCTCTCTTTGCGGCAAAACCCGATTGAGACGTCCTTTAATCCAGCCGCTCTCAATGCCTCGGTAGCTACAAACAACAATCTCGCAGGCGGCATCGAGGAGTATCAGGGCACCAGCAGTATCGCCATCGACCCTAACAATCCGCTCCGCCTCATCGCTTCCTCCAATTCGTTCTATAAAGATCCCACTTCAACATGTCAGTCTCCTACGGGCGGCTCCGCAAACACATACGGCACTTTAGCGCTCTTCGGCTCGATCGATGGCGGCGCCACCTGGACGTACAACTGCGCGCCATGGCCGGCGACGCTAACCGGAGGAGTTACCGGCGCGACCTTCTGGTTCGGCAGTTACCCGACGCTGGCGTGGGACAACCAGGGCCGAGCCTATGTCTCCTACCTGCTCATCTCCCAGAGTGCTTCGGCGTACGGCGCGGCCATCGTGGTGGCCCGCTCGTCGGACAACGGTGCGAGCTGGCAGAGCCTGGGCACTGTCGTTAACGGCATCGCCTCCACGACGCAGGGCAACGACAAAGAGATGATGGCTATCGACAACACGTCCGGCCAGACCTTTTCACACGCGGGTCGCATCTACGTAACCTGGCAAGCAGCGAACGCCCAGAAGATTGCGTTTTCAGACAACGGCACTGCCTGGACCACCGTGAACTTTCCATCTAATACCGGTGCCAGCGGCGGCAACCTGGTCATCGGAGCCGACGGCACTGTTTACGTAATCTGGAGTCGCTACAACGTCGAGACCATCGTGTTTTCGAAGTCGACGGACGGGGGCGCCACCTGGACCGCGCCTCAAGTGATCGCTACGCTGGCTCTGCAGTCGTACGGTAATAACAACAAGCCACCCGCACAGGACAAGCGAGGCGTCAACGGCTTCGGGTCGATTGACGTTGATAGAAATCCTGCCTCTTCATTCTTCGGTAACCTGTACGTTTCCTTCTCCGACTTTCCCACCGGAACGACTACGGGTGCAGATCTCGACACCTACATGATCCGATCTACGAATGGCGGAGCCGCATGGTCATCGCGGGTCAAGATCAACGACGACAATTTCGGCGCCACCCAGATGCTCCCCTGGCTGGCGGTCGATCAATCAGATGGCACCGTAAACGTTTCGTGGTACGACACGCGGCTCGACCCTCTCAATCGCAAGACGCAGGCGGTTTACGCGCGCTCTACCGATGGAGGCGTATCGTTTGAACCAAACGTCCTCGTTTCCGATGGCGGCTCGGCGTGGAGGAATAACGTCAACTACTCCGATGAAAACAGTACTGACAATACTGCGTACAATAGCAACCAGTTCGGTGACTATTCCGGCTTGGCAGCGTTGAACCGTCAGGCCCATCCGATATGGACCGACTCGCGGATGTTTTTCCCCGTCGCCGACACGCAGTCGCCATCGCGGAAGGAAGATACTGCAACTGCGACCATCACTAACTGTTCGGCGCCCTCGGCGATCGCCGGCCCTGGCGTCAACCCTTCGACAGCACCGAGCGTTGCCATTTCATGGAGTGCGCCGGCCGGGTGGGGTACCACCGCCACCAACGGAACCTACTCAGTCTTCCGCGATACCAGTCCCGCTTTCCCCTCCGGCTCGCCTTTAGCTTCGGGCCTAACCTCCACCAACTACGTTGACACCACCGGCAACAGCGGCACGACTTACTACTATTTTGTGCGCGCGAAGAACAACTGCCCCGGCACGGCACTGACGCCGATGAGTACTGATTCTCCTGCCTCTGCCTCAGTTGAGTTTGGAGCCACGGGGACGCCGACTGGAATCCTTCAGGGAACTGTCACGGCCGGGAACCGCCCCTTAAGCGGCGTGGTCGTTACAGCGGGAACATTCTCAGCCACCACCAACACCGGCGGCTATTATCTGTTTGCGGCCATTAACGCCTCCGCGTATTCAGTGTCAGCCAGTCCCACCGGTTATAGCCCTGTGTCAGTTAACGGAGTTGTCGTTTTGGGCGGCGCCACCACAGTACAGAATCTCGCACTCGTGCCCATGTCGTCCGGTTCCTCCTGCTTCACTGATACGACCTACTTCGATTTATCGACCGGCGGGGGGGCGAACCTGGACATCCGCAGTACGCCCGGCGACGTGAAACTCAGGAACCTCGGCGTTGAAGCGCCAGATCAGGTCAGCAATCCCGCAGCCCTATCGACCAGTAACAACCTGAGCGCGACCACCTGGACCGGCCAGACCTTTCGCGCCGGTGTTACCGGAAATCTGACTAAACTCTCCGTTGGTCTTGGCCTGGCCTCCGGCACGTCCGGCACGATTACCGTGGAAATTCGCAACATCAACGGAAGCAATCCGGGCACCACTGTACTCGCCACCGGCACGCTCGGTCCGGTAACAAACGTGGGCACGGCAGCGCTTTATACGACCACCTTTGCAACTCCAGCCGCATTGCTCAGTGGAACCAGCTATTCCATTGTTCTCAGAACCAGCGTCGGCAGCACAGTCTTTGGCGTCCGCGGTAGTACGGCAGGTGGCAGTACACTCGCCAACGGTCAGGTCTTTACCACCACTAACAGCGGCAGTACATGGACGGCAGTTAATGCGGACCTCAACTTCACGAGCTATGTGACACCACCCACCACTTACCTAACATCCGGCACTTTAATCTCGGCGGTGAAGGATGCACAGTCGGTTGTGGGCCTGGTCCCGCGTTGGTTAACTCTATCGTGGACCACGACGAACCCGGCAAACACCACGGTCCAATTCCAGGCGGCGGCCAGCAACAACGCGAATGGCCCGTTTGACTTCGTCGGTCCAGACGGAACGGCCTCAACTTTCTTTACCACCACCGGTGCGTCCCTCTCTCAGTTCAACGGCTTCCGCTATCTGAAGTACAAAGCTCTGCTGAGTACCACGGACAACATCGTCACCCCTGCCCTGAACGATGTCACAGTCTGCTTTGACAACGACACACCGTTGATCGCGTCAGCTGCCCCACTTTCAAGACAACGAGCCGGCGGCGCTGCCAATGCACAAATAGCAACCGCCAGCGATCCGGCTCAGGCCGCGAATACGCTGACGGTGAGTTCGACCGCGTTGACCGGAGCTGGGGTCATTATCAACAACATCTTCATCGATTCCGCGGGTAAGGTCACAGCAGATGTAGCGGCGAGCTGTACGGCTACGAATTCGTCCTTTACCCTCACAGTAACAAACGGCGCAAACGCGACCGCGTCAGCTACGCTTCTGGTTAATGTAACGGCGATTGACACGCCGATAATTACCCCTGGCGGTCCGACGACGTTCTGCGAGGGCGGCAGCGTCACGCTGACGTCGAGCAGGGCCAGCGACAATCAGTGGTATCTGGACGGTAATCCAATCGGCGGTGCAACTAACCAGAGCTACAATGCCATCTCCTCGGGTGACTACGTCGTGACCGTCAGCGGCCTTGGCTGTCCTAACAACCCCTCATCGGCAACGGCGGTAACAGTAGATCCCATCCCCGCAACGCCGACGATCACACCCGATGGCCCAACGACCTTCTGCGACGGTGGCAGCGTCACGCTGACGTCGAGCAGCGCGAGCGGCAACCAGTGGTACCTGGATGGTAACCCAATAGGTGGTGCGACGAATCAAGCGTACGTCGCCACTGCTTCCGGCAACTACACCGACATAGTCACCGCCAATGGCTGTCCCAGCGCGCCTTCAGCCGCGACGACGGTGACGGTTAATCCGACACCCGCAACCCCAACAATCACACCCGATGGTCCGACGACGTACTGCGAGGGCGGAAGCGTTACTCTGACATCGAGTGGCGCGAGCGGCAATCAGTGGTACCTGAATGGAAATCCGATCGGCGGCGCGACCAATCAGACTAATGTCGCGACTGCTTCGGGAGACTACACAGTTACGACTACTGCGAGTGGCTGCAGCAGTGCGCCAGCGGCGGCAATAGCGGTGACCGTCAATCCGATTCCCGCGACGCCGACGATTACACCCGGCGGACCGACGACTTTCTGCGAGAGCGGCAGCGTTATGCTGACGTCGAGCAGCGCGAGCGGCAATCAGTGGTACTTAAACGGTAATCCAATGGGTGGAGCGACCAATCAGACGTTTAGCGCGACCGCTTCGGGAACCTACACTGTCACGAATACGGCCAGCGGCTGCACAAGCGGCCCTTCAGCAGCAGCGACGGTGACGGTCAATCCGATCCCCCCAACGCCAATCATCACGCCTGCGGGCCCAACAACGTTCTGCGATAGCGTTTCGTTGATATCGAGCAGTCTGAGCGGCAATCAATGGTATTTGAATGGAAATCCTATCGCGGGTGCGACAAATCAAAGTTTCAACGCTACCGCCGCAGGAGACTATAGTGTCATGGTGACGACGAGCGGTTGCGCGAGTACTGCGTCTACGCCGACCGTGTTAACGGCGAACACAGCTCCCATCCTGACTTACCAAAATCATACTGTCGCGTTCGATGGATCGCTGACCATCAACCCGGCAACCGGACCAACAGACGACGTCAGTGTGTCATCAATCGTTATGCAATCCGTAGGCAGCTACGCGGGCGCCATCAGCGTCAACAACGCGACGGGCGTGGTCTCAATTAGTAACGCTGCTCCGGCGGGAACGCACACCATCACTATTCGGGCGACAGACAGCTGCGGCACAAACACAGTTACGAGCTTCATCATAAACATCAATAAGGGCGCTTCCACGGTTCTGTGGAATAGTCCGGCAGGCATTCCCTACGGCACGGCCCTGGGCGCCAACCAGCTTAACGCGACAGCCTCGGTGGCGGGCTCGTTCACATATACACCTGCTTCAGGCACAGTCCTCGATTCAGGCAATAATCAAGTGCTCTCGGTTAGCTTCATGCCAACCGACAGCGCGAACTACGACCCTGCATCCGCGAACGTCGCAATCGATGTCATGAAGGCGAGCCAGACGATCACGTTCACCACACTCTCAACCAAGACACTTGGCGATTCAGACTTCACTGTTAGCGCCACAGTTCCTTCAGGACTGAGCGTAAGTTTCGCGGCAAGCGGGCAATGCACCATCACGGATACTACTGTACATCTCAGCGGTGTTGGCTCATGCACCATCACCGCCTCGCAATCCGGTGACAGCAACTACGCGGCTGCGACTTCTGTTGATCAGCCTTTCATCATCAGCAATGCGTCGGCGACAATCACGTTAAGCAATATGACGCAGACCTACGATGGATCAGCCAAGTCTCCAACGGCAACTACCAACCCGTCGGGTTTGGACGTCACCTTCAGTTATAGCCAGCAGGGTTCCCCCGTCACGACATTAATTAACGCAGGCACGTACGACGTGATGGCGACCATCAGCGATCTGACCTACGAGGGCAGCACATCAGGCATTGTGGTCATCGACAAGGCGACACCCCTGATCACGTGGGCCACTCCAACGAATATCATCTACGGAACACCCCTCGATAGCACGCAACTTAATGCCACAGCCGATGTACCGGGCGCCTTTCAGTACAACCCACCCGACGGCACAGTGCTCAACGTCGGCACCGATCAACTCTCTGTCGTTTTTACTCCCACAGATACAGCGAACTACACAACTGCATCTATGAGCGTCGGCTTGACGGTCGATCCTGTGACGGCTCGGGCCTTCAATCTCGATAATGAAGCCTACACTGTCAACGAAGGTGACGGGCACGCCACTATCACCATCAACCGCACGGGTAGCACGGCCAACGAAGCGAGCGTTGGTTACGCAACCTCAGACAGCGCTGCACTGACCAATTGTAGTGTGGTCAGTGGCATCGCTTCATCGCGCTGCGACTATCCGACGTCGGTTGGTACGCTGCGCTTCGCCGCGGGAGAATCCGTCAAGACCGTTATTATCCCCATTATCAACGATGTCCGTATTGAAGGGCCGGAAGTCTTCGCTATCACGCTGACGAACCCGACGGGCGGCGACTTGGGAACGCACGCCTCTTCCTTCATCACTATCATTGACAACGACACTGCGTCTGCGACCAACCCCATCGATGATGACGGGTTCTTCATCGGCCAGCTATACATCGACTTCCTGGGACGACTGCCCGAGCCGGGAGCAATCAGGGCCTGGTTGGGGATACTGAATCACTGCGCCAATCCTACCAATTGCGACCGAATAGCCGTCGCGCAGGCGTTTGTCCGCAGTTCAGAGTTTCAGGATCGAGGCTACTTCGTCTATCGTTTCTATTCGGCGGGGGTAGGAAGAATTGCTCATTACGATGAATTCATCACGGACATGGCGAAGGTCAGTGGGTACCTCTCCGCGACGGACCTTGAGTCCAACAAGGCTGCGTTCGTTGAAGAGTTCATGAACCGGAGTGAATTCAAGGCGCTCTACGACCCGACCATTAGTAGCTCGAGCGCTTATGTGGACAAGTTGCTGCAGACGGCGAATCTGCCGAGCCATCCTCGACGTAATGGTTGGATTGCGGGGTTGAACGACAACACGCTGACACGTGCGCAGGTACTGGGACAGTTAATGGAGAGTGTGGACATTTATACGAAGTATGCCAACGACGCGTACATCATCATGAATTACTTCGGATTCCTCAGACGTGATGCGGATGCCGCTTACACGACGTGGATTCAAATCTTCAACAACACGGGCAATGACAGGCTGATCATCAACGGATTCATGAACTCGGGCGAGTATCGATTGAGATTCAGCCAGTAGAAGCAGAAGCGGGCAATTCACTTAATTTACAAGGGGCCGGCGAGTGACAATCTCGCCGGCCCCTTGCTGATGACGAAAGATCGTGAAGAGCGGATGAGCGTATGCTGTTTTGAGGGTTGGTAGCGGGGGGGAGACTTGAACTCCCGACCTCGGGGTTATGAATCCCGCGCTCTTACCAGCTGAGCTACCCCGCCACACGAATCGCCAATTATAGCGACACGGAAACCAATGTCCAACGAGCTGCCCTGTGTGTCCAAAGCCCAAGGTCCAAAGTCCAACGTCAGATCGCATTCTACTCGTCACCGTTCGGCATGATTGCGCGGGCGAACAATGCTGCGTATCATTCGAGGGAGTTTCATAACCAGCAGGATCCGATAAACATTTTTTGAGCCGTAGCGATCAGAATAAAAACCAATAATGCCAGACATCATAAATCGCCCGCGAAGGATGAGGAGAACCGCGCAACTCCGCGCACTTGTGCGCGAAGCGAGGCTGACACGCGATGACCTGGTCCTTCCCCTGTTTGCCTGTACCGGCGAAAAAGTGCGCCGCGAAGTATCATCGATGCCAGGCGTTTTCAATTTGTCCGTCGACGAAATAGTTCGCGAGTCGGTCAATGCATTCGAACTGGGTATTCACGGCGTAATTCTGTTCGGCCTACCGGAAGCCAAAGACGAGACTGCCTCTGGCGCTTACGCTGACAATGGAGTAGTCCAGCAGGCGATTCGCGCTCTTCGGAAAGCAGCGCCCGACCTGGTTGTTATCGCCGATACCTGTCTCTGCGAGTACACATCGCATGGACACTGCGGCGTCGTCAGAAACGGCGAAGTCCTGAACGATGAATCGCTGGAGTTGCTTGCGCGCACCGCCGTCAGCCAGGCGCGAGCTGGAGCTGACATCGTCGCGCCGTCAGCGATGATGGATGGACAGGTCAGCGCGATCCGTGAGGCCCTGGACGGATCTGGTTTTGATAATGTCGCTATTATGTCCTATGCGGTAAAGTACGCGTCCGCGTTTTACGGTCCCTTTCGAGAGGCGGCCGACAGTGCGCCGGCATTTGGCGACCGGCGCGCGTATCAAATGGACGCCGCTAATGCGCGCGAAGCGCTGCGCGAAGCGGAACTGGATTACACCGAAGGCGCCGACATACTAATGGTCAAGCCGGCGCTTCCTTATCTGGATGTGTTGAAGCAGGTGCACGACAGATTTGATCTTCCGATCGCGGCTTATCATGTCTCAGGCGAGTACGCGATGATCAAAGCGGCCGCTGCAAAGGGCTGGATCGACGAGGAACGCGTGATGCTTGAAACCCTGACGAGCATCAAGCGAGCCGGGGCGGACATGATCCTCACTTATTATGCGAAGGACGCTGCGAAGGCGCTGCGCGAGTCCAAGGTCTAAAGTCCAAAGTCCAAAGTCCAAAGTCGTTCAAGGTTTAACGTTCAACGTTCAATGTTCGGCACCGGAGACCGACGTTTGATTTCAACACGCACGTTATCGAGGTGGACTTTGGACGTTAGACTTTGGACCGCTCATCTTATCTCCACTTCAATCGGCCTTTGATCGGGACGGCCGTGACCTTCGGAAAAATTCGAGATGTTGAGGCCATAGGGTTGGTCAGCGTCGACGGTAACCGCGAAGCGGACCGTGAGCGGTAGGCCGCGTGATGCCTGTGCTCTCACGACAATCGAGCTCACATTCCATTCCTCGACGATCGCCCACTGCGGAGTTTCAACCGGCACCACCCTCGAGCCGCAGTCCTTACCATTAATAAAGAGAGTCACGCGCGTCGCTATCACCGGCGGTCGTGCATCCTGCGGAAGTACCGGCTGCACGTGCGCGCGCACTACCACGCTCTTGACCCATCGCCCTTTCGCGCGCGCGGGAACAACGTATTCAAAAGAGCCGACACCGCTTCCCCAAACGTAGCCCGCTCCCCCTCCGAGTTTTTCGAAGCGCCCGCGGAGGGCCATCTCCGGCTTGAAGCGAAATTTCAAAGGCTCGTCCGCTGTACTCGCTTCAGCTATTTCGGGAACTGCCCCCGGATCATTCGCCTCACGCGAGAAGATGAACTGGCGCGGGATAAGGTGATGAGAAGAATCGAGCAGCCGCGCCGTCGGCGCTGCGCCTTCGAGCGACGCAAAGAGCTCGGCAGCCCGGCGAAGCTCTGTGCGAACCGCGACGTCACGTTCAGTAGAATAAGAAATGCTGTAGCCTCGCCTTGGATCTGGAGTAAAGATCCAGTAGGTGGCGCCGCCGACTCCCGCCTGGGCCGCAGCTTCATAGAACGCCTTATACCAGTCCGATTGGGAATAACCGTTGAAGCCCTCCGCCGTCATTCCAAATTCACTGAAGACGAGTGGCTTTCCAATCGAGAATGCGGCTGCCGCGCGGTTGTCTATGAAGTCGCGCAGCGCCTCCGGCGAACCAACAGAGCTGTCTGTATCGTCGCGCGGGTACACGTGGGCATCGCAATAGTCTATGGTGGAAATTCGGTGATCTTCCAACCACTCTCGCCGTTCCCAGGATGTGCGATAGCCCCACGTGCCGGGCGCCACCACGTGGTCGGGGTCGAGCGATTTCACATACTCGCTCATCTCTTTCACCCACGCGCGACGCTCCGCCCAGCGCCCCGTGGGGGCCTGCGCTTCGTTCATCAGCTCATATCCGAAGATCGTGGGGTCGTCACGGTAGTAAAGGCCGGTGACAGTGTTTCGGCGTCCGACGATCCTCTTAACGTGCTCTCGATAGAGGCGCCGCGTCTCGTCGTTCGTGTAGAACGGCATCGCTCGTTCGACGTTAATGCCGAAGGGTTGCGAATCGTCCGCTGCATCGGGCAAGCCTACCCACCGAAGGTAGCGAACGACGCCGCCGGTGTCTCGCCACCAATTACCGAGACAGATCAGGACGCGCACTTTATGTCTCTGCGCGAGGCTGATGATGCGGTCTACATTCTCGAAGGCCTCTTCGTTCCAGTCATCGGGCCCGCGACGGAACGGGTGAGGCTTGAGCCACTCATCCCGCGTTACTCCGCCCGGCTTGCCGTCGTCTTCGCCGCTCTCGCCGAAAGCCCAGATGCGCACTACGCGGATTCCGTCCAATGACGCCTGGCGCAGCGTTTCATCGGCGCGCTCGCGTTCCTCGTCACCGTAAATCACAGCGACATTGGCGCCGGTGAAGCGAAAGGGATGACCATCGACTACGAAAGCCGGGCCTTGAGTTGAAACAAATCCCGCCCGTGCAGTTTTCGTCTTTCCACCCGCGCACGCCGCAAAGAAAAGTGCCGCGCCCGCAAGCAATGCGAACGCGGCAGAGTGAAACGGATTCCTGCGCATGTGAAAATCAGTTCGTGCCAGGACTTGATCTAACGAGGGCCGGTCATCCGAGCAAATCCGATGATCGCGCAGACGGCGCCAACAACCACGAAGAGGTCGAAGAAGGCGCCAAACTTGAGCAATAGACTTGGGTCACTGTTCGCAGCCAGCACCATCAGAACGAATTGCAGGTGATATATGAGGAGCGCGACCGCTGAAAACGCGAACCATCTGGTTGCGGGCCCGAATGCCCGCGCCCGCGCGAAGCCCAGCACTGCGGCAACGAGCCACCCAATCGCTCCGAGGGCCAGTAGCCCGAGCAGGACCACATTAAAATAACTGGGGGCAACGAACTCGGTAGATTGCGCCAGCACCAAAGATGAAACGATCATCAAAAATAGTCTCCCCTGGATTATCCTTCTGGAAATTGAATGCCCAAAACAAATAAAGCGCCGTTTGCGCAGTGCAGGCTACTGCGTCAACGCAAACGGCGTCAAGTCATCGTTTCGTTCGACTCGCATACTGCGGCGCGACTCCTCGAAGCTGATGGGAAACTCTTCACAGGTTCGACGGAGAGGTGTCGCAGACGGGGGCCTACTGAGTGATGTGAATCTCCTCTTCCTTATTGACGCGACGCACAAAGAAAACCAGTGCGCAGAGGAAGGCGATCACGGTGCACCCTATAGCCATCCACAAAAATTTCGGATCGCCGTCCGGCGATTCGGCTGTTTTATATCTCCAAAAGAAGAAGTAGACCGCCAGGACAGTCGCAGCCAGGCCTACCACCCATGTTAGAATGTCTGTCATGCTCTTCATCTTGAACCTCCGGCGTTCGTTAAGTTACACGTAGAAGGGCTCGAAGAAAGCCGTTGACGTCAATCGCTTAAAGCTCAGAAGAGAAATGTCGGGCCAACCAACCCGCACTACGTGTGACGGTTGAAGATGCTGTGCGGCTGCATGGTATATCCATCGCGTGCAATAAGGCAAGGGCAATAAAAGAAGGTAAAAGTAAAAAGGTAAAAGGCAAAAGGCGCGGGAAACCGATCATCGGGGTCGAGACTTCGCCGAGACGATAATCGAGGCGATGATGCGGCCGAGTTCGTCGGCCTCAGTTTGCAACCCCAATAGCCGCTCCGCGGGGAGGATCTCCGCAGCCGCAATTAACCTCAGCCAGTACTGGGTCTCGCGCGCTTCCTTTAAGGCAATAGCATATTTGCTTATGAAATCAGCCCTGCTTTGACCGGCCTGTGCCTCCTCTACATTCGCCCCTATAGATGTGCCGGCGCGCAGGAGTTGCCGACCTAGGGTTCGGGCGCATCCCGGCCGTTGGTCCAGATACTGACAGAGCTTGACGATTCGGGCGGCAAAATCGAAGGTCCGACGCACGATGTCTCTCATCACAACCCGTTTCTTTTGCCTCTTACGTTTTGCCTTTTTCCTTTTTCCTTTTTCCTTACAAGATGATTCTCTTATCTCCTGCGCGGCGGGTGATGCGCTCGCGGTCGAAGTATTCCAGAAGCGGGATAGCGAACTTGCGTGAAATGTTTGCGATTTCTTTGAATGCCGGGACGCCGATCGTCCGATCGGACCCTTCGGTCGAGGCGTGCACTCGCAGCTTCTCGACCAAACGATCCAGCGTTGGCCGATGGAAATAAAGGTCGGCGCCGACCTTTACAATGGATCGATTATCGATCAGCAGTTGAAAGATCTTCCGAACGTGGTCGCGCGATAAGCTGGCGGCCTCAGCGCGCGCCACCGCTTCGTCGAACGTGGGAGCTTCCAGCGCCGCTTCTCGATAGACCCTCTCCAGTCGTTCTTTCACGGCCTCGTCAGGGGCGGTGAGCGAAAGCCTATGCGATGCGGCGCGCACGATCTCCTTTTCGGCTACCAGCGTTCCGCTGTACTCGAGATGAGCCAGAACAGAACGAAAGACCTCGGCCGGAACGTGCGCGAAGAGTCGCTCGCGCAATGTTTCGCGAGATAGACCGCGGGTCAGGGGCTCTCGTTTGTGGTGCGCTTCGACCTCTTCGCCTACACTCTTTGCCAGCTGCCCATAGCTCTCGCTTCCTATGTAAACGCCGTCTGCGTCGATCACGCTTCCTGCTGATACTGCTTGCCGCAAGGCATCATCGAGTACTTCATCCATGACGCCCATGCGCGCTGCTGTCTCGGATCGACTCAGGCCCTTTTCGCCGGCACTCACCACGAAAACTGCAAACTCTGTGGCTCTATCGGCGGAAGCCAACGTCGCGAGTCGACTCCGAGCATTCGAGGCTTCACGCCCGCGATGTTTGGTGGCGTGCGGATCGAGCACGCGTCCGCCGGCGATGGTCCGCTGTGGCGAGTAAGAACGAATGATGAAATGTTCGGTCGGCGATGCCACCACGGGCATTTCCAATCGGAGCTGAGCCAAGCCTTTGTTGCCCGGCGCGATCTCGTCTCCCGGCTCCAACACGCGTACGCGCGCCAGTACTTCCGCCGCGCCGATATGGACCCGGACTCGAACTCGGGAGCGCAGCGGTCGCGAAGCGTTGGCGAGAACATTCACTTCAACGTCGAGGACCTGTGAAGCTTTCAAGCGTCCGGGTGGTGCCAGGACCATTCCGCGCTCAATCTCGTGGACCTCGATGCCGCCGAGGTTGATCGCTGTTCTTTGTCCGGCAACTGCAGTCTTGACCTGGCTTCCATGAACTTGAAGCCCGCGTATGCGGACACGCGACCCCGCAGGCAACAGTTCCAGCTCAGCGCCTTCAGTCAGCGACCCGGATGTGAGAGTTCCCGTCACTACGGCGCCAAATCCGCGCATGATGAACGCGCGATCGATTGGCAGTCGCGCGACTAGATCGGTGGACCTGCCAGGAACTTGCAGCGCTACAGAGCGAAGGGCGGATTTCAAATCTTCCAGCCCCGAACCGGTTCGAGCGCTGACGCTGACGACCGGAGCACCAGCCAGGAACGATTCGGCAACCAGTTCCTCAGCCTCTGCGCGTACGAGCGCCAGCAACTCGTGATCAACTGCATCGGTTTTGGTAATTATTACGAGACCGTGCTGAACACCGAGGAGCCGGCAGATGTCGAAGTGTTCACGCGTCTGAGGCATTACGCCTTCGTCAGCCGCGATGACCAGCGCCACAAGATCAATCCCATGCGCGCCCGCGAGCATGTTCTTTACGAATCGTTCGTGGCCGGGAACATCTATGAACCCTATGCGAACATCGTCGAGATCGAGTTCCGCAAATCCCAGATCGATGGTGATCCCCCGACGCTTCTCTTCAGGCAGGCGGTCGGCGTCGATTCCCGTCAAGGCGCGAACAAGCGCGGTCTTGCCGTGGTCGATGTGCCCGGCGGTTCCGACGATTATACTTCGCATGATTTGGTGTCAGATGTCGCGTTTCGGGTATCGGGTATCGGGGGCCGGGTGCGGCAAGGCAGTTATGAGTTTTGAATTATGAGTTTTGAACTGCGCCTTCAATTCAGAATTCAAAATTCAACATTCAAAATTCACGCTCTGGCACCCGATCACCTACTTCACGATTTCAAAATCGATCCACTGGGTCGCGACGCGGTACTTCTCTTTCGCGAATGGATCTGTGACGACGACCTGGAGAACGTACTCGCCGGGTATCAACTCTGTTCCCAGATGGAGCGCGCCCCCTGCGGGGAGCCGCCTGTAGTCGACCTGGCCCTGCGAATCAAGCGGTTGCGACCGCCCGGCAAAAACCTGCTTACCGTCGCGGAAGAGGCGTAATTGAGTCTGCACTTGCGCACGCCCGGTGGCCTTCTCTAACGTCGCGTTATAGATCACGTACGCATACTGCATGATCATCCCGGGTTTGAATCTGCGTACCGCAGGTCCGGCGAGCGGATCGCTCTTTCCGGCCTCATCCTGAGACGACTGACCCGCGCCGCCTGCGGTGGCTTGCGGTCCGCTGACCAAATCTTTGGCGTTGGCTTTCGTAGGATCGGTGCCGCTTACTACGATACCGGAGAGCGTCAGCCGTCCCTTGCTTATGTTGGGTACGTCGATGAATTGACTGGCGGAGCCGACCTGCTCGGAAGTCGAGTCGCGAATGGCGGTTCGCAACTGGTATGCACCCGGCTTCTTCACCGGAAAGGTGAGGATATATACGAACCCGTTCTCCAGCGCCTGCTGGTAGGTTTCCCCGCGGAGGCGAATCGTGTGCGTCCTGTTCAGCTGGTCGACGATCATCCCGTTGTCCCCGAATGTGATAGCCAGGACATCTATTACCGCTTTGTGCCAACCCTCGGGTTCGTCGGTGAACGTGAGATCGTGCGCTTCTATGTGGAGCAGCGATCGAAGGAACGAGCCGGCCTTCTGATCATTGCCGTAGAGCGAAGTAAGCCGCAGCTTGATCCCACCCGAGGCAAAGGGCGACGTTAGGGCGGAGATTAATTGTTCTACTGGAGTGCGGGGCGCAGGAGCGGCTTGCTCGTCGGTGACGCCGAAGAACCCGGTGCGCGATCGCACGCGTGCGCCGGCACGATTGACCTTGATCAGGATTTTATGAAACCGAGTTCTGCCCTTCACTTTATCAAATGTTGAGTCGTCTGGACGATAACCTATCAGGTAGTAACCTCGCTGGTCCTCAAGCACTCGTTTGATCCCGCCAATCAAGTCATTGTTGTTGAAGATGGGAAAGCCGCCTGTCTGACGCGCCAGATAGTTCAAGCCGTTCTGCGACTCAAAAAACTCTGCGCGGCGACTTGAGAGTTGGTCTTCGACCTGCTCGGCACTAAAACCGGTGGTGCTGTCTGCCGCGGTTAATCCGAGTGTCTGCAATCCACGGGCGTCCATTGTGTAGATGACTACCGATGCGCGATACGCCAGATCAGTCAGATTGTGCAGCGCATCCAGCACTCGTGAGCTACGCGTGGGGTCATCCGCATTGAATATCTTGATGCCATCGGAAACCAGGAGAATCGACTTGCGCCCTGGGAGTTCTTGCATCCCGCGAACGACGTATCGAAGCGCCCCGAGCGTGCCCACTGTTAATAGCGATTCGCGGAACTGGTCGACGTCTTCACCAGACCCGGTGTCAACCGATGCGCCCAGGGGACCGCCCGCCGCCTCCGCCTGCGCCAGCGGATTGCCCTCAAGCGGAGCAAACGCGGCAATGCCACCACGTCCCTGCGGATTCCACTTTACCCGTTCGATGGCTGCATAAAGCTGACGCTTATCCGATGTGAACTGTTGCAGGGCTCCCATTCCCCCAGCGGTGCGAATAATGGCGACCAGATCACCGGGCTGCATCTGTTGGTCGACAAACTTCCTGAGGGCCTGGCGCACGTAGGCTGTACTCTCAAACGAGAGGCCCAGATCATCGACAATAACCGCAACCGTGCGACGCACCTGCTCCGGGCGCAGGCGGACTGGAGGAACCGGCGGAGCATTTTTGTCCATCGGGCCTGACGGAGCTGGGGGTTTTGGCGACGTCGCTACGTCGCCGATGAACGAAAAGTTTGTGATCTTCTGCAGCTTGCCGTCTTCGTAAATCTCAACTTCTTCCGGGCGCAGGTCGGTCACCTGCTTTCCGTCTTTGCCCGTGACAACGGCGTCCACTTGAACGAGATTGGTGGTGATCCGCACCACATCATCTTCGTCTTTCTGTCCCTGTTGCTGAGCCGGAGTAGGCGTCGGCGAGGGCGCAGGGGTTTGGTTTTGAGCTGCGACCGGCACGACGAAGGAAACGACGAGGGCAAGAGCGAGCGAGGATCGTATTTTCATCGACAGTTCCCCCAGAGTCATGATTCGACGATCGGGATTATGACGAATGGCCACGGGAGATGACAAGAAGCGGGAGAGATTTGGTCATTGATTCATTGAGTCATTGCGACATTGATTCATTGAATCATTGAAATACGTCAATTAACACATGCATCAATGACCAAATGACTCAATGAACAAATGCATCAATGGCTCAATGGCTCAATGGCTCAATGAACAAATCACCCATCATCTTCAGGCGCGACACCAAAATAGCGCATCCACTCGTTGAGCTCGCCTTTGATCGAAGGTTCGCGGGGTTCGCTATCGGTCCCGGACTTCGCGCACTCGTCCAACCGCTTGCGAAATTCGCCCGAACGAATCACTTTCGACCCACATCGACGTACGTAGTCGGCTAATGCCCTGTCTGAAGTGACCACGAAGAGCGTTTGGCGTTCCCTGGATTTCTCAACCATTTGCTTGATTCTCTCGTCGGCATTTGACCCCCGCTCGGCATAGAAGACGCGGATGCCTCTGTACCCCGCACCATCGGCGAAATGTTCCTCGGGAGCGCCGTCAAAGACTACGTCGATGCTGAGGCGGTTCTTGCGCGCAAAGAACGCGAGTTCGTCCATCAGCGTGCGTCGCGCGCCGGGCTTATCTTTGTGCCAGCCGACCCGCTGACCCATCACGTTATTTCCATCGACCAGATAAGACATCGTGATTGCGGATTGTACATACTTTGTCGGGGATCGAGCCACGCTCGAATGGGTCAATTGCGTTGTATGTTTGTTTCGCCACGGGCTCAACTGGACTAAACTGCGGCATGAGTGGCACACACAACCGCGGTCAAGCAACGCTCGTGACATGAGTGACAATGTTGGGCCACAACTCGCGACGCTGATCGCGAACCTGCGGCGCGCGCCCAAGGGAAAGACAATCACCGTCCCCGTGATTCGCTACTGAAGGCTGTAGCGTAATACGTCCGCTTTTCCGTTGGCTGCTTCCTCACAAAACTGAATCCAGTTTTATGGTCTTACCGCGATGGTCTATTCAAACTATGCGTACGAGCTGGAGACCGGCGGCCAACGAATCAATCGAGCCGGCAGCGTCTCAGAAGTCTTCGTCCTGCGCAATGGCCAAAGGGTAAACCCGGGCTGGCATATGGATAGTGGGCGATAGACGCGGAGTCAGTCGCTGAAACACGAAGTGGACATAAGGATCGCCAGCCCCGGCATAAGGGGTGACAGACACGGACTCTTTGTTATAATCAAGCTATGAATGAAGAATCTCAGGAGATAATTGACCGAGCACTTAGTCTACCGGCGGCTGACAAAGCCAGAGTCATAGATACCCTGCTTTCTAGCCTCGACCAGCCTGATGAAGAAATAGATGTCCTATGGCGGAAGGAAGTGGAAGATCGCATCAGGGTCCACAAGGATGGCGATCTGAAATCCATTTCACTTGAAGCGGTCCTCGCAAATTACCGCAGCTGAGAAATGGAGATTCGGCTTCTCGAAGTCGCTCAGCAAGAGCTTGACGAGGCGGTTGAGTACTACAACGCCGAATCAGTTGGTCTTGGCAACCATTTTCTTCTCGAAGCGTTGGCTACCCTAAAACGGGTCAGACAGTTCCCAACTGCCTGGCGTCCTTATACGGAGCATACTCGACGTTGTCAGCTCCGCCGATTTCCCTACGCGATCGTATACCAGATACTCGATTCTGAAATCTTGATCGTTGCGATCTCTCACATGCACAGACTTGCCTATATATTGGCGCGACCGAATCAGCACAATCAGATAGAATGCATCGCGAACTCTTGGCCCGCACCGGCGAATGGCAGAGACAACGCTGGGACCCGTTATCACGTTCACAAGAACTTCTCAGAGCTACAAACGGCAATAAGCTCACGCGCCGACCTCAATGAGCTCTTCCGTGGGTGGAGAAGAAATCGCCGCGCTTCGCGCTATCATGTATTTCCACGCGCGTTCCTACTAATTCAAACCTTCCCCTGTCCATAATCACAGTACTCAACAATCGGACAGCGTTCGCAGAGAGGCTCGCGAGGGCGGCAGAGTTTGCGGCCGTGGCGGATCAGATTTACGTGGAAGGAATAGAACTTTCCCTTCGGCACGATCCCGTTCATGATTTCGTGCGCGTGGCGGTCGGTGCACTTTTGCGGGACAATGCCGATGCGACGCAACACTCGAAAGATGTGAGTGTCGAGCGGGAATACTTCCTTGCGGCAGGCGAACAGCAACGTGCAGGCGATTGTCTTCGGACCTATCCCTCGGAATTGTGAAAGATAATCAACGGCCTGTTCTGGCGAGACATCGTGAAGGAACCCCAGATCGAGCGTGCCGTGCTCTTCCTTAATCTGCTGAAGCACTTCCCTAATGACGACGGCCTTCTGATTCGCCAGCCCTCCCGAGCGGATTGTCGAGACGATCGTCGAGATGCGAGCCCGCAGTAACGACTCCCATGTTGGGAACCGTTTCTTCAAGGCCGCGAATGTGCGATCGCTGTTCGTATCGCTCGTAGCCTGCGAGAGAATTACCGCGATCAGCATGTCGAGCGGATCGGATGAGCGCTTATTCACCGGAACGCCATACGTCCGTTCGAGATTCTGGATGATGTAGCGAAGAGGTTTTTCGGTGGCGTGCGAACGCTCAGTGCGCGGAGTGTGCGGGGGACGCTTTGCAGGCCGCGATGCCTGCGTTCCCGGCGATGCGCTCACTTCTTTGGCGCTACGACGCGAGGACGCGCTCATAGAATTGTATGTATTGCGGAATGATCAGGTCGGTGCTATAGCGCGATACCGCCGATTCTCTCGCGCGTCGTCCCATTTCGCGCCGCAACTCGTCATCCTGGACAAGACGGGTTGCATCGGCGGCCATCTTTTCGATATCACCAACGTCGCTCAAGAATCCGGTTTCCCCGTCAGTCACCACCTCAGGTAGACCTCCGACTCGCGACGCGATGACGGGCAGCTCGCAAGCCATCGCCTCCAGCGCCGCCAGACCAAATGATTCCTGTTCCGAGGGGAGCAATAGCACGTCCGACGCCGAGAGGTAATCGACAATGTTGGGTTGCTTGCCCACAAACGAGCAGTGCTCGTGAATGCCCAGACACCGGGCGCGATGTTCCGCGTTCGTGCGTTCGCTTCCATCGCCAACCATTACCAGGCGCGTCTTCGCGGACTTGAGCACGCGCGCGAGGATATCAACACAATCGACGGGACGTTTGACGGGACGAAAGTTTGAAACGTGAACCAATAGACGTTCACCATTGGGAGAAAGCTCGGCACGCAAATCCGTCTCCGGGTGTCGCTGATAGTCTGTAGCGCAGATAAAGTTCGGAATCACCGTGATGTCATCAACGTCGAAGATCTCCGCAGTAGCTTTCTTCAGGTAGTGTGAAATCGCGGTCACGCCGTCTGATTGGACGATCCCATAGCGGGTGATCGGCAAATAGGACCTATCAGCGCCTACGAGAGTGATGTCCGTTCCGTGCAACGTCGTAATCACCGGAAGGCGACGATTGGGACGCAAAGACTCTCGCGCGAGTATCGCGCTGATCGAATGTGGAATGGCGTAATGGACGTGCAGCAGATCCAGATTTTCGGTCTCTGCCACCTTCGCCATTTTCGTCGCCAGAGCAAGTGTGTACGGTTGATGTTCGAACAACGGGTAGGACATCATCTCGACTTCATGAAAGCGAACTCGCTCGCTTAACTGAGTCAGCCGAGTCGGCAAAGATGATGCGATAAAGTGAACGGTGTGGCCGCGAGCGGCGAGCTCTTTTCCGAGTTCGGAACCGACGATTCCGCTGCCGCCGTAGGTAGGGTAGACAGTGATTCCTATGTTCATGAGAGCCAGCGAACCAGGAACGAGAAGCTCCGGTGCCGGAAAAATTGCTTCACAGGCTATCTTTCATGCGGTGAACGCTTTTCGGCAGCCCAGACAGCAAGAAAGCAGGCGACCCTCGCAATCGCCTGCTTCTTGCCTCAACTTGTCTCACCTGTTTAAAGGGGGGTCAAGCGAGGTTTGGCAGTATATGCCCACGTCTGCATTTACGCAACCTTTATTTCGCCTGAAACCACGCCGCTTTTCCGCGCAAAAACCACTGGTTTTTCGCACGAAGTCCGACAAATGGCGGCCCAAACGCACGGCTGCCGGGTCGGTGTGACGCCCGGAACGCTTGCGCTGGGCGTCTCCCAGCGACAATCTGAAAGTTTGTCGGACAGTTTCAGGGAGACGAGCCCAATGCAAACGCCTGCGGCAGCATGCGCTGCTATACAAAACAAAGTATAATTCAGAACGTAATTTATTATTGGAAGTTCGTTCAAGACAGTCCTTATTAGCGGTCGGCGAACCAGCGGAGCTTAAAGATGCCGAAGATCAGCGATATTCAGGAAACCCCAAATCCCAACGCGGTGAAATTCATTCTTAAGGAGCCGGTGACCCACGGCGTCGCACGACAGTTCGACTCGGTCGACAAAGCCCAGGCTGACGATCTGGCGAAGGCGTTGTTCGAGGTGGGAACAGTGGTTTCCGTCTTCTACATGGACAATATGATCACCGTCGAAAAGAATGACGAGGGCGATTGGGACGACCTGCTTCCTCGATTGGCCGTGCCCATTCGTGCTGCTGAGTCCGTAGCCGGCAGTGTTGGGCCCTCCGATACGGCGGCAATTGGGGGGGCGATAGGCGCCCTCCTCAGTGATGATCCGCGATTGGTGCAGATCAACGAGATTCTCGACGAGAAGGTTCGACCGGCGCTGATGAGCGATGGCGGGTATCTGGAAGTTCTCGGCATCAAAGAAAATACTCTGAGCATCCGTTATCAGGGCGCGTGCGGAAGTTGTCCCAGCTCACTCACAGGGACTCTTATGGCTATCGAAGGAATGATCAAGCAGGAAGTAGATCCAGACCTTGAAGTCATCGCTGTCTGAACGATAAGACTGCGCCACCCGTCGCGCTAAACTGCAAGCCGGGTTCCGCCGCTCAGATCTACGGACTAATCCTAAGCCGCTCCCGCCGTCCGCAAGCGACAATTCTACTGCCCCACGATAATTGCTGGAACTACGCAGCTCTCGACGCGTAATATTACTCAGCCGAAGGTTTATCGTTCCCGTCCCAGCTTTCGCCCAGAAAACCAGGAGAATTCGGATGGACTGTCTTGTACGCCAAGTCGATTCCAGCCATCGCGGTCATACCCAGTAGTAAAGTCGTGAGATACACGCCGGAGAACAAGCCCATGCCTTCTAACATTCGCCTAATTGTCATCGCACTGCTTTTGTTCGCTACGCCCTTAGCCGCAGGCGCACAGTCGCCTCCTGCGAAGCCTGCTGCAAACGATGTCCCGCAGAAAAACGACAAAGACGGCAAGAAGGCAGCAGCAACGCGAGAGCGCCCTGATCCGCTGGCGGCAGAGCGTCGAGCGGCAGTCGTTACATTGGCAACGGCGCTGGCGGAGGAAGCGCGCGGCTATCGAGACGAGCAACTTCGCGCACGTGTTTTGATGCGGACCGCGGACGCTCTATGGGTAACCAACGCGGAGCAGGCGCGCTCTCTCTTTCGAAGGGCCTGGGACACTGCAGAGTCCGCAGATAAAGAGGCCTTCCGGATCGAGGGCGAAAGCCGACGCGCTCAACCGGTGAGCGGCAGCGGCGTCGAACGTAGTTTTCCCAACCTGCGTGGGGAGATCCTGCGGCTCGCGGCCAGACGCGACCGCGCGCTGGGAGAGGAATTTCTCCGAAAGCTCACGGACGCGACTGAACAGGAGAAGCAGAGCTTGCCGATTGCGACTGATAACTCCCCGGTGCCGTCGTCTTCCGATCCTGAAGACCCGCCGCCGGTCATTGCCCAGAGACTGAAACTGGCGAGAGAATTTCTTAACGAGGGAGACACCGAGCGCGCCCTTCAATTCGCGGAAGGTGCGCTGGCGATCGTCTCCACCAAAGGGATTAACTTTCTTTCGGCGCTGCGCGAGAAAGACCAGGCGGCTTCGGACAAACTCTTTGCCGCTATGATGCAGTATGCGGCCGCTGATCCAGCTTCGGATGCGGTGACGGTTTCGGTTCTTTCGTCCTATGCGTTCACTCCGTTCCTCACGGTCGTCGTCAGAGGCGACGGACGTAATCACTCGAGTCAGGAACGTGACCGGATAACGGCCCCCAACATCTCGCCTCAGCTTCGCACCGCATTTCTGCGCGTAGCCGCGCAAATTCTGCTGCGGCCCATGCCGACCAAAGACCAGGATCGGACTCTCGCCGGACGTGGCGGACTCTACTTCACTATCGCTCGCCTGCTGCCGCTCTTCGAACAGTATGCTCCCGATTTCTCGCCGGAGTTGCGCGCCCAACTAAGCGCGCTCGCGCCGGACGCGGCGGAGAGATTTCGCAGCGGCACAGACAGAATGCTGACTCGAGGACTAGTGCCGGAAGAACAAATGCGCGACGAGAAGCAGGAAGCGCTGGAGAGCGCGGAGCGCGCGGCCGATCCGGCCGAACGCGACGCATCTTATGCGCGTGCAGCCCTCGGCGCGGCGCGAAGAGGAGAACTGACGGCACGCGATCTGGCGGACAAGATTTCGGACAGCGAGTTGCGCAAGGGCGCTCGCGCCTTTATTGACTTTATGCTGGTTAGCCGAGCGCTTGATCAAAAGGACGCGCCGGAAACTCTGCGACGCATTCACACCGGCGAGCTGACCAACATCCAGAAGGCGTGGGCCCTGAGTGAAGTATCGCGGCTGATGACCAAGACCGATGCGAAGAACGCAGCGGAAGTCCTGGATGAAGCCGCCACCGAAGCGCGGCGCATCGGGACCGGCGATCCTAATCGAGCGCGAGCGCTTTTCGGAGTTGCGACACGAATGTTCGAACTCGACCGCAATCGCGCGTGGGAGATCGTTGCGGAGGCCGTTAAAGCTGCAAATTCGGCATCGGAATTCACCGGCGAGGACGCGCAACTGGTTGCACGTTTTGCCAACGGACGCGGCGCAACCACGACAAACTTCGATGTCGAGAGCTTTGATCTAAACGGTATCTTCGGGCTTCTGGCGAAAGATGATCTTTATCGCGCTGTCGAGCAGGCGAAGGGCTTCACCGGCGAGGCGCCGCGCGCGACTGCGACGTTGGCGATCGTACGCGCGATCCTCGAGCAGAAGCGGCGAGAGACGCGAACCGAGAGCCAGGTCGTGACGAATTGAGGAGCAGGAGGCAGGAGGCAGGACTCAGGACTCGACGGTGGGGAGCGACACGTTCTGAGTTCTGAGTCCTGAGTCCTGCGTCCTGAGTCTGAGTCCTGAGTTTGCCCTTCACGAATAGATATTCATGGGCCGGGTAAGCAGCGCCACCGGATCGTCTACGTTAAGTGCTTCGCGCACGTAGAACGCCTCGCCCGCTGCCACCCCGATCAGCGACCCGTAAAACCGCATCCGCCATTCGATCTGCTGTAAAAATCCCTTATCGCTGATACGCGTCTCCGGCTCTCCAGCATCAGGCCGATAAAACTGCGATGCGTGTGCGCGAATAGCCTGCATCTTCTCTTCCACGAAGTCAGAGACGTCCACGATAAACGACGGCACGACCAGTCGAGAGAAAACAGAGTGGGCAAGTGAAGGCATGCGCACGGCGGACAGGCCCGACTCTTCGTCGTAGCGGCCCATGCTCGCCAAACGCGCGGCCTCGCGAACTATCCGCGACGTCGCGGCATGATCGGGATGAGGATCGTCCCAGTGCGACGTCAAAATGATTTTCGGCTTATGCGTTCTAATAACTCGGACCATCGCTCGGCGGGCTTCCTCGGTTAGCCAAACGTGCCCATCCGGCTGTGCCAGATTGAGCCGTACATCCAGCTTCAAAATCCGGGCTGCCTCGCGCGCTTCTTGCGCACGGCCTTCGACGGTTCCCCGCGTTCCCATTTCTCCGCGGGTCATATCGAGCACACCGGTACGATAGCCGAGCGACTTCAGCTTGAGCAGAGTGCCCGCAGCCGTCAGCTCTGCATCGTCTGGATGTGAGAAGACGCCCAAAGCATCAAGCTCTAGATTGGGTGGGTCCATTGTTCCTCGAGTGAAATGTTATAGTGTTGACATTGAGATTTAGCTTAAGGGGTGCTCGTCGGTCAAGCGCAAGTGCGCATCGAGATCAGGTTGCAAGTTGATGGAGCGCTTACACCCCGGGTCAGAACCGCCTGCGTCAGCGGGCGGGTTGCCGGGCGGAGTCAGACGCGTTAGCGGAAGAAAAGTTAACCAGGCTCCAGAACCCACCCGCTGACGCAGGTGGTTCTGACCCGTCTGGTGACGCTCTGGGTGGCCACATAGCAACGGCTGATACTGCATGAACCTCATCGTCCTCGGCTCAGGCACTTCGGTTCCGCATCCCCGCCGTGCTTCCAGTGCGCACTGGCTGCAGACGGAGCGCGGATCACTCCTGCTCGACATTAGCGCGGCCGCCGTCCACCGGATGGCACAGGAAACCCTCGATTGGGCAGGGCTCGACGCTATCTGGATCAGTCATTTTCATCTGGATCACGTTGGAGGCCTCGCGCCGTTTCTCTTTGGGACAAAGCATGCTCCTCAGACACAAACGCGCCGTAAACCGCTCACCATATTCGGCGGCGCTGGTTTAGAAAAACTCTTCGCCGCCTTCGATGAAGCCAACAACTATAACCTGCTGAAGCAATCGTTCCCCATCGAAATACGCGAGGTCGCGCCAGAGGAGGCCTTTGATATTCTGCCCGGCCTGCACGCCAAGACCATCTCGACTCCGCACACAAAGGAGAGTCTTGCTCTACGACTGGAGGACGATCGCGGAGCCTCTCTCGTCTACACCTCGGACACCGGTTATGCGGACGAGCTCTCGACCTTTACTCGACAAGTCGATCTGTTAGTGATGGAATGTTCTTTCTGGCGGAGCAAGCCAGTGGAGACACATCTGGTGCTCGACGACGCGATGCGGATAGCGAGTCGCGCCGAGCCACGCAGAGTTTTACTCACGCATCTATACCCCGAATGGGACGGTATCGACCTGGCCAGCGAAGCCAAAAAGCTCTGGCCGGGCGAGACGATGGCTGCCGAGGATGGTCTTCGGCTCAAAATAGGTTGAGTGGATATTTTTATGATCGAAGGGGTAACGCCGAAGGCGTTCGCGAATTCCAGCCCAGCGCAACGCGCTGGGTCAAAGACGACCTATACTTCGAATCAACCCTGAAGGGGTTTCCGAGAGGCTTGTGACAAGGAGTTGCCGGACGGGATCCGACAACACCTTCAGTGTTGTCTTCTCATAGGGGCGGATTCTCCCCAGGGCGGTGCCCTGGGCTGGAATTCGCGAACGCCTTCGGCGTACGTCATAGGATTCCTCTACGCTCTTATGCGTGGACGAACCAGCCCCGCGTACTACTCATTCGGTAGGAGCAGACATTGACGCGCAGGACACTTAATCAGCTAATCCGACTGACGCTAGCGCTACTATTTATTGCTAGCGCGTGCTTCCAACCGGATACTTCGGCTCGAGCCGACGATCCTCCCGCTGATCTACTCGAAACAGGCCACGCCACCAAACTCCAGGCACCCCCATCGTTACCCACGTCGGTGAGAATCGTTTCCTACAACATACGTTGGCGCGGCGGCAACGATCTTATCAAACTGATCGAGCTCTTTAGGTCCGATGCGGAGATCGGTCGAGCGACGATCCTGGGTCTGCAAGAGGTCGATCGAAACAGGAAACGTACCGACAACGTCAACACGGCGCGACAGATGGCCGAAGCCCTTGGAATGTATTACGCGTGGGCCGCTCCGCCTACAGTCGCAACAAAGGACAAGAAGCCGCAGGAAGAGGAGACCGGGGTGGCGATCCTGAGCGTCTATCCCTTGATTGACGTTACGCGGATCGTGCTTCCAAACGAAGGCCCACATGGTCGTCGCCGCGTTGCTGTGGGTGCAACAGTCAATATCGGCGAGCGGAGCGTTCGTGTTTATTCAGTGCACGCAGAGCTTCGCATGTCGAACGAGGAGCGCCTCGAGCAGTTCAAAGCAGTGCTTGACGACGTGCAAGCCAACTACGCGAAGATGGAACGTGTGGTGGTGCTGGGAGACTTTAACACCGTGTCAGGCAAGGATGTCGACGGAACGACGAACCTGTTCACTGCCGCGAAGTTTTCGACGCCGTTCAGCAATAGCCTCACAACCTGGAAGACTTTCATTCTCGAATTCAAGCTCGATTGGCTCTGGCTGCGAGGGCTGACGGCGACTGAATTCGGGATTGATAAGAAAGTGGGATTGTCGGACCACTGGCCGCTGTGGGCCGTCGTGAAGTTGAACGAGCAATCAGCGGGAAAGAGGTAGCGCAAACTGTTAGTTTGCGTCAGCTGGGCGTCCTACCGGCCGCCATTACAAATCAAGACTTCGCCGTCCTGCCACATGCAAACGCAAACTAACAGTTTGCGCCATTATTTTGCGCTTACCACGACATTGTTTGCCTGCAGAGCGTTGCCGGTCGCGCGTTGTAATTCGGCGATGGCTTTGTTCAGATCCGTCTGCGCGCGCAGTTCATTGCCCCGCGCTGTCGTAAGCGCAGTCTGGCGCTCGAGCACGAGAAACAACGTCGATTGGCCTATCTCGAATTTTCGTTGTTCGCTGGTGTATTGCTGTTCGCTGGCTGTGCGAGCCACGGCCGCCGCTCGCAATCTGGACTGCGTCGTGCGCACCGATTGCAAGGCGTTGCGGACGTCCACCTGAACCGACTGTTCCAACTGCTCGCGCTGAGTGGCGATCTTCTTTCCTTCGACAAGCGAACGACCCAGTTGTGCTTCCGCAGTTCGATTCCTGATTGGAAGGCTCAACTGCACGCCTACGCGAAAATTCGTATAGCGATTTGCCGCCAGGTTCGAAAACGATTGGCCAAAGCCCCCGATAAAGCTCTCCAGGATCGCAGTCGGTGGCGGTGTCGGCAGCGGTGGCAGTCCGCTCAACTGCGAGAGCTGGTTGATCCGATCGCGCAGTTGTGTGGTGGTGCCGGTTAATGGATTCCCCGCACCGCTGCTATTGATCTCCCCGGCAAGTCCGACAATCCCATAACTGCCCACCAGGTCAACCTGCGGCTTAGTCTGTTCACGGAAAAAACGCTGGTCGATCTGATTAATCTCACGAGTCACGGTTGACTGTTGAAGCTCCGGACGATTAGTCATCGCCGTCTCGATAGCGTCGTCCAGAGTAACCACCGGAGGCGTGAGATCAACTGAATCCGTGGGGATGATGGAGACGTTCCAAAACGGCGACTGCCGGTTTTCTGCGATCAGATTCTTCAGGCTATTCTCAGCCCGACCAACGTCCTCGAGCGCGATATAGACGTTTTGTTCATAGCCCGCAACCTGAGCTTCCGCTGCCACTATATCAATCGGAGCAAGCAAGCCTTCGTCTACCATCCGGCGGTTATGCTCAAGCTGAGTGCGCGCGTCGCGCACTGCGTCGCGTTGGATCTGCAGATTGCGTAGCGAGAAGACAAGGTCCCAATAGGCGCGTTGCACCTGAGTGATTGTCTCAATAGTTCGCTGGCGAAACTGCGCGTCGGTCAGGTTCAGGTTCTTCCTGGCAACTTCGATCAACCTGCGGCTGTTGTCAAAGCTCAGTCCGCGAAGGAGTGGCTGCGTATAGTTGAACGTCAACGCGGTGGGAAACTGAGGATTGAGCGCTGCAAACTGATTGTCTGTGGTCAAACGAATCGCGGAAAAGTCCGCGCGATATGTCCCTCCGAACTTCGGCGCCAGACCCTCGAAGCGCGCAGTCCCGGTGAAATCGCTTTGTGTTACGGCGCCGCTCGCACTTCCGCTTAGAAAGCTCGCCGAAGGCGTCACTGTCTTCTCGTAATAAGAAGTTGAGTTGAACCGCGGATCGTACGCACCACGCGCTCCCAGAAGATCGAATTCAGCGGCACGGACGTTCTGCCTGGACACCTCAATGTCTTTGTTGTTGGAGAGCGCCATCTCCAGCGCTTCACGAAGCGACAACGGACGCTGGTCGGTCATGTCTACACCAACGCGACCTATCTCGGGAAGGGGCCTTTCTGGCGCGCGATAGTTTGGCGCAATTTCCGGGACAATGGGCAAAACATCTGGAGTCGGCGTAGGAGTCGGTGCTGCCTGAGCCACTGCGGTTTGAGTGGGACCGCTGGTCTGAGGCGTAACCGGCGCGACGATTGGCGCGGCGGACTGCTCCTGGCT
>JAVHWA010000089.1:0-73775 GCA_032160165.1 Acidobacteriota bacterium | reverse complement strand
GGAATAGCGCATCGGCATAAGACCTTCGAAGTTGTTGCTCAGGCGGAAAAGTGCGAACAGACTGTCAAAGCGCTACTCAAGATTGTTCGAGACTAATATGATTGAATTACCCGATCCAGGTTCTGTCAGGAGAGTCGCTGATTGGATTGAACTGAATGTTTCGGTGAACAAGGAGCGACTATCAAAGGCAGAGGTCAGTTCTTCGGTTGATAGAATCACTGGTGCAGAGCCTGCCGAATGGTTCATTAGCGATATCTGGCGTGAGTTGGAGTACCGGCATGGTCTGTATTCAGAACCCACATTCGAAGTCGCTGAGCGAACTATAGAGCCCCGACCTGACGTTGAGCCCGCCGTTGAGTATTTAGCGTGCCTCCTTCTTTCATTATTTGGAGTGCGGGGCGTGACACGTGACCCTGGCAAGCTGTTTGAACGAATCGCAAGGAAAGCAGTAGAACGCTATTTACGAGGTAACGCTATTGTCTTTGGCTGGCCTGCCCCTTCCCCTTCCGACTCAGAACCGGAGAGCGAGGAGTCACAAATTAAACGCAAAATCAAAAAGTTGGCTGAGGATTTGGGAGAACGATTCATTGAGTCGCCGCCTCCGCGCTTTAATGATCGTGGAGTAGATGTGATTGGTTGGATTCCTTTCCATGACGGAAGACCGAGCCAACTTGTTCTATTGCTGCAATGTTATGCAGGACAAGACTGGAAAGGGAAATTGCCTGTTCCTCTTGAGAGTTGGTACCAATACATTCACTGGGCTTTTAACCCCGTTCGAGGATTCGCTGTCCCTCGGGTTTTGCCAGCGCGAGACTGGCATGAAGCATCTACAGATAAGGGCCTACTCTTTGACCGACCTAGGATCGTTAATCTACTCCCACGAGACAGGCACGATCCTGTCTTGACCGACGAACTCACCGTTTGGGTGACCGAGCAGCTAGCTGAACTCGAGGCTTAGGAACTAGCCCAAACGCTGGCTGGAGAGTTGACCACATTTCAAACGGCAACACACGCTGCATTCCGGGTAGTCGTTGATCAAGGGTGTTGGGAGATTTATCAGCCGTGGTCGCTCTCAATCTGCGAAACTCCCTACGTCGGCGTATAATAACTCGTGCGAACCCTAGCATACTTTGAATTTCGCCGTAGACAACTAGACCATCTCCACTGTTGACTATCCCAACATTAGCTTCCTCAGCCATGCTCACTAGAACCGGAAGCCACGCGCGCATCGCAAAAAACGCGACGAGTGGAATGCGCTCGTGATGCATGTCACCAAACGCCCCTCCATTGCAGCTTGAGAACGGAACACACCGAGCGGCGGAGAGCGCTATGACAGAAGACGCCACACCAAGATCCAAACCAAATAGCCCTTCCTCCTCATCGTCATACAACTCTTCAAGCTCGCGGTTTACACGATCAATATTAGCTTCGAAATCAGTGGCCGATTCCAATATAGAAATAAATCGATCCTCAAGGCCTAGGACCGCTTGAGCTTGTGTCCAAGAGCAGCGACGAAGATCGGTGTAAAGCCTATTGCATCTAAGGCCGTCCCCGCCGGCAGTTCCGCGCTCGGGCCAACCAAGAGCTTCCATGTTAACGTTCCGTTCTATTTCCAAGTGGAATGCTCGGATCATGATGATCTTGGATCGTCAAAAGTGTGTTGGGCTTCGGCTTCCTTTTCATAATATAGTTAAATGTGCGTTTACAAACAAATCCCAAGTCTTGCCGAAACACTTGGGGTTGTTGAGGGGTTGTAAATCGATGCCGGACGTTTATGATAAAACGACACGACGGCGTGTGATGCAGCGCATTCGTAAGACGAACACTAAGCCTGAGATTTTGGTCAGGTCCGTCTTACATCGCATGGGATATCGTTTTCGTCTATACCGGAAGGACCTCGTCGGAACACCAGATATTGTATTACCGAAATATTCAATCGTGGTCTTTGTGCACGGCTGTTTTTGGCATCAGCATCACTGTCATTTGGGCAAGATGCCCAAGAGTAATACATCTTATTGGTTTCCCAAGCTGCGAAGAAACCAAGAACGCGACGCTTCTGCCCAAGCGGCTCTCATGAAAACGGGATGGAAAGTTGTGACAATTTGGGAATGTGAGGCAACTGATAGAGAATCAGTGCACGATTTACTTGTCTCTCGTTTACGCGCTCTCAAATCTCAAGTCGGTGTATGTTAACTTAAGATCGCCTCCACTAAAGGACCGAGCGCGCGATTCCTTTCCTGCATGGTTTTTCCAAAAGACAGATTAGAGCAAAAGTGGACATTGCTGATCCCCGGCGGAATTTGCGATTGAATGCGTGGAATATCTTCGACGTCATAAAATGCCAATGATTCCGCAGCTAGGCTCGAATCAAAACGGACGGATCTTGCTTCTTCCCAATTATCGCCTAGTGATTGGATGCAAATTTCGTCGATCTTTAACCTCAGCGCCGAATTCTCCGCTACCTGTTCTCGCCCTTGGTCCCATAAATCACCGACGCTAACACCTGATGTTGTCTTTTCCGTGAACATGGAAGCGATTGCTACCCTGACACCCGTTGCTGAATAAACCTGCTCATAGGAAAAATGGTGAGCGCGGGAGCGATCGGCGCAAGTTTTCACCTCCATTCTGTGGAGACCGTGAGCAAAATCATAATGTTCAGTCGCATCGTTATGCCAGCATTCAACAAGAAAGCTGGTGTTCCTTGCTTTGGTAATCAAAAACAACTCTCCCCAAAGGCCCTGCACGGAGCGCGTCGGCGGTCGCTCAAGCGCCAGAAATAAAGCTGCGATGCGATCGAAGGCGTCGGAAAGCTGATGTGATGTTGGTCGATTCGACAACTGGCGCAACAGAACGCTGATGAGATCGAAAAAGCATTCTTGCAGTGATGCGTTCGTACTCACGCAACGCACGACAGAAAATCTGCTGTTAACTTCGCTTCCGTCCGCTCGCCTAATTCGACAGCGCAGTGCGTGATCAACCTGCAGATTCCGCAAGAGGATCGAAGGTGGTCGTACGCCCGCTTCGTGAACCTCTAACAGAATGACTGGTTGGCCTTCACTGTCCTTAGCGATATGGTGGGGGCTGTCGGGAATCGGAGTTCCCGTGAATTGAAGTGAGGATGCTGAATAAGTGGCAGAGCCCACTAGAGGATGGAAAAGACGAGAAAGCTCACCCATCGGCACCCTCTTCAGATCCTCCCTGATCTTGGATTAATACGTCGCCAGCCATTCCTTCTGGAATCCAGATCGCGACATTCGGCACTTCTTCATAGATGACATTTCCAGTAGCGCGATCTGCAAGGTCCAAAGTATGGATCTGAATAGTCACTTCATCTGATGCGTGAATCTCTCTATCACCTGGATAGATCTCACCTCGTCGCTCAGGTGGATTTACTGGTGCCGCACCCTGGAAGAGATTCGGTATCTCTCCACCGACGTTAAGCGTGCGCAGTCGGGACAGGCCATGGCTCATCTCATAGATCGTGCAGACTGAATCAGGATTTCTCACTAAGTGATCCCGAATAATCACAAGGACACCAAGGAAATCTTGAGCATCGGTCAATCTGGAAAAACGAAGCCTGAGGAGCAATTGCTCGTAGGCAGTTCGTAATGAAAAGCTGCGAGCCAAATTGTGTCTCTGGATTTCGGTGCGAGCATCACTGCCGTCATCATCCTCGAATTCTAGAGTGTTGAGGAATGAGACAACAGTTTCTCCATTTGCTTGCCCTGCTTCTGGAGAATCGTGTGGGGATTTAGGATAAAACCAGCCTTCATTGAATCTCGCTCGAACGTAATTCACGTCAATGATGCTGTCACGCGTTGCGTACAATCCTTGAGGTAATAAGAATACTCTCCGCAATTCGTCCAGTGACCGTCCTTCGGCAGCAATCTGCTGAAGCTGCTGACGGATATTCTCCTCATGGCGAACGTAGCGTCGGAATGAGTCCGTCACGGCTTGCTCAAGATAAACGCGACAATAGTCCAAATACGGTCTCTTGTATCCAAAAAAGCGCGCTCGTTGTTGAATCGTGTCTGCGCGGCGAGCTCCAACGCCTCGTGGCATGTAGGATACCGTTAGCCCTTCGACCGTGAAACCTCGATCGAGTGCCTGCCCTCCAACAAGGATGTGCGCGTATGAGCCTCTCCAATCTATTTCGGGTGTTCGTCCTCTGACCGCGTTGACTAAGTGAATGTCGGTCCGCCTAATAGCACGAAGAAGGCGGGTCATGAGATCTTCGAAAGGTTCAAGATCCTCTACAGTCTGAGCCAAATCCGCGTACGAGTTCTCAAACTCGGTCCTGAGTTCTGAATAATCAGGGTCATTGGGATTCTCAAGAATCCGCAACCAGTCGTTTTTCAGCGCCGTCATCCAATCAAAATATTGACGGTGTCCGCCGGTACGCTGGGATGGGTGCACCATCATCGAGCGGTTGCCCTGGCCTTGAGTCCGGATGATGCCGGACGCCACTCCGAGAAAAAACAGACGGGCGGCTTCAACCAGTGATTCTGGTGGCTCGGCTAGAATGTTACTGCTTGATGGAATTTCTGAAGGGGGAATGACGCGAACAAGCTGATCGCCTTGCAAGAAAAACTCGCGTCCACCGGTGTAATCAGGTCCGGGCGTTAAGGTCAAAGCAAAACCAGGAGAGAGAACGTCGATTAGGTTAATCAAAAGTGGGCCTTGGGGCGTCGCCGTATATTGCAGGAAAGTGTGATGCGGAACCATAGCCTTCAGCGCGCGTAGTCGCTGATAGGTTGTACTCTCATCTCCTTGATTAATGAGATTGTTGAGTCCCGCCTGATCAGCCTCATCATCGACGATCAGCACCGGTACGCCTTCCAAATTGACCTGACTCAGCACTTGGATCAAATGCCCAAGGTGAATATGATTCTTCATAACGGTGATCAGCACCGTGCTCTTCTCGGCGATCGGAACGTCCGGATCCCTCCAGTCCGACAAGGTGGTCTCGATACGAGTGTGATGCTGCTGATCGACTCGTGGGTTATGGAGATGGCGCCAAGCGTGATCGTTTCGCTGGTCGAAGCGCAAATCTTTTCGCAACCGATCATAAGATTGGTCTGTAAGGGGAACTGACGTTCCAGCAATAACGACGACAATCGCATATCCGTTGTCCCGCGCGAGCGCGGTAACAGTCGTGAAGGACATGGTCTTGCCGCTCTGGATATAACCGACTACCAAGCCAGTTTCTTGCCCTGCTGGCAACGTTGGCCGTACGCAGTTACGAAGTACCGAGACTGCTTCATCTCTGACTGTAGTATCACCTTGTGTCAGGCCCAGACTTTCAAGAAGCGCAAAAGTTTCCGGACCGACTGCGACATTCCAACCTTGTGAATTGTCAGGAATGATTTCGATCTGTTCAGGATCTTGCATAGCTCCAGTTCCGCCCATTCACGTCCGTGAAAACGCGTTACGTAGCAGTTCGTTAACATTTCGGCGAACAGCTCCAGCTTTCTTGGCTCCACTATCGCGTGCTGCCACTTCGGCCAAGCCCAGCGCTGCTGCAATGCGCAACAGCGGCTCAATCTCCTCACAATCCGTTCCACAAAATCTTTGCATAAATGGATGAGCAAGCGAAAGGCGCAAGCCAACTATTCTACGTTCGATGTTCCCATCGGCCTCAATGCTTCGCGTGACTTGATCGCTAATTTCTAACCAATCACCTACTGCAGGATCAGTTGACAGTTCCAGTACAACTCGCCAAGGCTTTCCGGCCAGATCCACGTCAATAACGCGATGCGCCACAACTTCCGCATCGCTAAGAATTGCCGCCGGCTCCGCACCTTCGGTCTTAGTTACAAGATCAGGGAGAACCTCTGGAATGTGATTTTGTATGGACTGTGATGTTCTATCCGTGGCTTGAGTCGCGCCCCTTCGAAAATCTTCACGATTTCGTTCGACCCGGTACTCGCGCGCTTGCTGGAGAAGAGGCATATCGTCACTAGTCAACTCTTCTTTTAGGAGTTCGAGGAACGGTTGCTCATTCTCATCCCATTGAAAGCCATCCTTGGTGTGACTGACTTCAAAGCCTTCCAAATGAACCTCTCCGAAAACACGCTGATATGGAAACGTGTTCGGCTTGCCAAAAATGTATTCTGGTCGATAACCCTCATCTCCACTACCTTGAATCAATCGGTTACGCCGAAAAAGCGCGAACCCAGCTCCAGAGACGCTGGCTCGCTTACGGATGGCGGCGAAACCGTGCGCCCGAAGCTCTACACCAAAATCAAAGTCGAACTCCTTGCGCCACTCCACCGGTGTCCCGTCTTCATCCCGATACGAGGGTGCGACAAGTATTTCCGGCTGCTCGTAGCTTAACTCTTCGCCGTTGAGCCGTAGTTCCAGCATCCCTTCTCGGATGAAGATCCGGTAAATCTCCGTCAGATGAGATCGGATCTTTCCCAGAGTTCTTCCAATTGGTAATTGGTGAAGTCCCATTAGGGCAATTTCTGTGAAATGCGATTCGGCAGAACAACGCTCCGATTGCACGTCCAACTCATCAAGTGAGTCCCTAATAATCTCATCGATATTAAATTTGACAGTTCTTTCAACCGGCTCGCCCAACGCCGACGACCTAACATACCAGCGAGGCGCAAACCAACACGCCGCGCTTTTCATTCCCATGCCGAATTCACAAAGGCCAGAGCGATCAGGTGGCAATTGCGCGGGACGAAACGCCCTTGGAAAATCGCCAGCCGAAATTCCGGCAGCGTTGTCCCTTACAGTTATTCGGCCGCCATCGGTCGACTCGATATCAATTGAGACTTTGAGTTTGGTTGGTCCATCAACGGCAACTAGAGCCGCGTGATGGGTCAAATGACTTTGAATCGCGTTATCGACGAATTCAGCTAGAGCAAACCATGGGCGATAGTTGAGATGTGAGAGAACAGAAAGAATGCTGACGCCAGGTCGAATGCTTACGCGATCGATTGTGGGTGGTTTCGCCAACTTGAAGTCTTCCATTCGTGCGATGAGGATACTTCTGGCCGTCGGGACCTCAGGCAGCGCGGGCCTGCTCTGGAACCATTGTGGGCGCGCTGCACAATTCGTGTGCTAACCGCCTAACGACTTCGACGTTGACGGCGTTACCTAACGCCTTACACACGCTGGTTTCCGACGGGGGAAGTTGGGGAAGACGCTCCATACTTTGCAATCTGCTACATTCCAAAGGAGTCATGTAGCGGCGCTCCCATGCAATTATAGGGATCTGCGTGGTCGTCATCGCTACTAAGGATGGGGCAGTTGTAGGTCTCTTAACGCGAACACCAGAAGCACGGAATTGAATTACATACCTCCAAAGATCGCGGACCTCACCTTTACAATTCCATTCAAATTTTTGAAGGCTCGATGGAAAGGATCGGATTGTCGGCAACCAGGGTTTAATCCAACTTTTGTTCCTCTGATAAAACTCCCGATTCTGCTTAATAAACAACTGCTTCCACCGCGGAAACGCGTTTTCTTCTGCCCGCGCATAGGTCGGTATTCTCGACAGCAAATCTTTGCGATGATAGCGTTGCAGACTTTGCCCAAAGGTGCCCTTGTAATTGCGGAGCGTTGAAAGGGAGATATTGTGCAGCGAATCGTACTTCGTGAATGGATAGGTTGCACCAAACTCCATTGTCCAGATCGGGAAAGAAGGCAACTCCACTCCCGTTGGTGACCGATTAAGAAAATCCTGCCAGACTTCTAAGCAACGAACAACTTGAGTCGGAAGGGCTTTTGCGTCTGGAGGATTAACATCCAAGACCGAGTCTACATTGGGAACCGCGTTGTCTTTCTCTGGCCAGGAAAAGTGGCCGAGCCCGACGCGACTTCCAACAATGAAAAGGCGCTCTCGAATCTGTGGCACTCCGAAGAAATGAGGCGATAAGATTCTAGTGTCGATGTTGTAGCCGCACTCCTCGAGTTGGCGGCGCATCTTTTTCCACGTTCGCCCTCCGTTGTGACGCTCCAAGTTAGCGACATTTTCCATTATTAGATACGTCGGTGTGTGACGACGAAGCAATCTCAGAACGTGCTTCGAGAACAAATCACCCCAAAGGCGACATTTGGTTCCAAGCTGCTCACCCGCCTTGGAAAATGGTTGGCAGGGGAAGCCGGCACACAAAACGTCATGCTCAGGCACGTCGTCCTCATGAATAGTTCTTAGGTTCCCAGTAGGTCTCAATCCGAAATTCTTCTCATAGAGATCACACAACTCGTCATCGATCTCGCTAGCGAAGACACACTCGTGTCCGAGCGCGTTGAGAGCTAAATGGAAGCCCCCGAGACCCGCAAACAGATCGATAAATCGCAGCCGTCGTTCCGGTTCTGGCATTTTGGAGGATACGAAAAACCTAAAACATAGCATTTTGCCTTAACAAAGGGAAGATTGAAAGAGTTTTATTTGCAGAATCGGCCAAATGCTTTCAGCTTCAATCCCAAACTGCCGGCGGGGCGAATGCATTTCGCGGGAGGGGCTTGACACGGTGAATACGTTTCGCGTATAAAGCACATGGTGGCGAAATCAGTTCACGAGGAGCTAGTATGGGGTTGTCAGGGCAATTTGAACACATCGGCCGGATCTTAAGCCACGTGCGAGATCGTGCGGGCATTACCCAGTCGTCTTTGGCAAAGACAATGGGAAGTAATACAACCCGCGTTTTCCGAATGGAAAGCGGAGAGGTTTTGCCCACAGATGATGAAATAAGGGCTTACCTTAAGTCAATAAACACTGAACTAGCTTCGGATTGTCTTCGGTACTTGAAAGCGAAATGGATTGATCCGACTCGCCGGCCTACATTTCCACATCCCGATTGGGAATCCCTTCTAACCATAGATCAGCAACTCGCTCGTATCGATGAGTTAAAGGCCGATCCTGAGACGAAGGCAGTATTTGTGCGCGCTCTGGATCTCTACGCAGCTGATCTGTTGAGGTGCTCAGACTTTTTGAAGCGAATCGACCATTACCTCGTCTTTATCGGCGTAGTAAGTGTTGGCAAGACTAGCGCGATTTGCACTTCGTTGGGTCTCACGCTCGACAAAGAAGAGTTGCCCTTCGCGCGTCGGATGGTTTTAGAGGTAGGCGGCGGTCGCACCACCCTCTGCGAGGTGCGGGTTGAAGCTGGTCCACAATACGGACTAATCGTGGAGCCTTGTACCGACGAAGAAATTCGTCGCTATGTCCTTGATTATGCCGATCACCTGCTTGCCGTGGCGAAACACCCTCCAAGGCCCAAGATCACAGGCGCAGAGAAGCCGCCGAAGAAAGTCCGATCAAAGGAGAAGTCCAAAGCGGGCGCAGCCGAAGAGGTGCCTTGGGTCTCAGAGGAGATGGCTCGCGCGATCCGAGGTCTTTCGGGTTTGAGCGAAGCTCAAGCGCAATTGCTTGCGACATCGTTTCCCGTGCGCGAAGAGCTTGCGATTCACATTCTGACGAAGATGGACTTGCTACGGCGTCGCGACACCACTGTATGGTGCGAGGATGGCGATCCAAAGGTCAAGGAGCTTGAATGGCTGCAAAAGACATTCAAAGAGATCAACAATGGTCGACGCGCTGGCTTTTCGCTTCCTAAGCGCATTAACGTCGTCGTTCCGGGAAAGCTCTTCGATGGCCAGTACATCAATGTTGGGGTGGTTGACACAAAGGGAGTTGACCAAGCGTCCGCCCGCGCGGATATTGATAGTCACTTCGACGACCCCCACGCCATTCTGCTCCTTTGCACAAAATTCGGTGAGGCTCCGGACCTTCCCACTATCAGCCTGATTGGCAGAGCAATGTCATTGCACGCTGATGCCAGCCTGGACGAGCGAATGGTATTGCTCGTCCTTCCGCGCAACGAAGAAGCGGTTGATATGAAGGACGAATCGACTAATGACTTTGTGGAATCAGATGAAGCGGGGTACGACGTCAAGCTTGCACACATCCATCATGCGCTACAACCCCTGAGGGCGGACCAGCTTCCCGTTATATTCCTTAATGCTACTTCGAAGCGCGACGTCGAGAGCTTTCGCACCTTTGTTGTAAACCAGTTTTCTGCAGTCCGTCAGCAATACAATCACCGTGTAGCTGACACAGTGCAAAAATTAGATGAACTCGTTAAGCATCGTACGCGAGAAGAACGGGCATTAGCGCTTAGCGAGGTTATGGATCATTTGAGAGTTTGGGCTCGCGACAACACGCGGCTGGAGGAGAGTAGACGGCCAGACCAATTGCTCGAAGATGAGATTCGCTCCATTCATGCACGCACACTG
The DNA here is from genome assembly GCA_032160165.1 of Acidobacteriota bacterium. Taxonomy (GTDB): domain Bacteria; phylum Acidobacteriota; class Blastocatellia; order Pyrinomonadales; family Pyrinomonadaceae; genus QHXM01. Next base: position 63,524 of record JAVHWA010000089.1, on the reverse strand, counting down.
TGGGCTTCAGTGCGTCGAGAAGGTACGTGGGATAACTTTGACTACTATTATCAACTCGGCTACGCAACTCGACAAATTGTAGCTAACACAGCAGGTGAAAGAGTCAAGAACCTTAAGGCTGTCATCGATAATCTCGCTGGAAACCCTGATTATGCCAACGCGCGAGAGTTCCTTCGGCAAATTGCGGAGCACGTGGACGCGGCGGTTGAGAATCTGACCCGGCAAGCACAAGTCTTCGGCGAGACGATTTATCGAGATCGGTTGCACAGCGCTTCGACTTACTGGGACAAATGCGAGAGGGTATACGGAACCGGCGGTCCTTATCGAAACGTCGTCGCGGAAGAGACACGGACGTGGTTCAGCGATGCTGCCGTTCGTGATCTTTACCGCAGACTGACCGCCGAGGTCAACAGGGCGTGGGAAGAATTGGTGCATGGGCTTCAAGAGATTCTCGAAGCTCCCTCAGAGTAGATGTGGGCAAATAGATCGATTCGATTCGATGAAGTTGGAGGTTGTGAATATAAGGAATGACTGACACTAGCAAAATCGCACAGCTCTTTCGAACAGCCGCAGAGGACCTTGTCAAGATTAAGCCGGAGGAATGGAGAGAGACATTCTCCGACGTACATGGAGAGGACTTGAGATTGATATCCAATAGTCTAATCCAACTTGCTGTTGTTGCTGCGCGTATGAGTGCATATATAGACGCGCGTGGCGGAGAGGGTGGAACGGACAAAGGTCACATCGAGGCGGTTAGGAATCAGAATGAATGCGCGGAGAAGATTCGGTCTGTACTCGGATTTCAGCACCCGAAGGCAAATATTGAGTTCTGAAGTGAGAAGCCATGGTGAGAGCATTACTCCCATCGCACCAGAACCGCTAGGTATTCTTGAATAACAATGCGGATTTCGATTCCATTCGGTACTGAAGCCTGAAACCGGTATCCTCTTCGTTGAATCTCAAGCCAACCGTCATAGAGATCATTTTTCTCTGTGACGAGCCGTTGCAAAGCGCGACTGCCAACCTCCGGCCAAATACTGCGTCCAAGTGGGCTCGGACTCTCAAATTCATCACGTTGGGCCTCACTCATTAAGGCAAAGGGCTGAATACATATCTCGCTCGGTGGATAGGCACACGGCTCGTGGAGTTCGTGGAGCGCGTGGCCTTGTGCGAGCTTTCTCACGACAGAAAATACCCGATGAGATTCAGGCGTAAAGCTAATCTCGGACGCAGTCTCCCTTCTAGATTGTTCTATCCGAGAGCGAAGCGCAGGCTTCTTCCGCAAGATGCGCGCAATTTTTTGTCGAGGAATCGAGTCTGGTTCTGTCGAGCCTGCTAGAACACAACTAACCAAACGTGCGAAATACTCCTCATCAGATGAAAATCCGGCATTGCAGGTACGGCATGCAGGTACTACAGGCAGGTTCTCCGGGTAAGGCTTGTCCAGAAGGACCCGTGATGGACAATGGTCACGAGTCCCTGTGGCTCCTCCACAGAACGCACAGAACGCGAGCTGTCGTTGATCTCCATATGTTTCAATGTATCTCATGGCTCAACTAATACTACCCTAGACCTACTATCTCCTTCCCCTACAGCGCTAATTCAATTAGGCCTCGGCCTCCATTCCGCTTCGCTCCACTCCAGCCGAGACATCTGAATTAGTTTCCCCCTCTACGGGCCGATTGTGCCACGAGAGCCCGTCCGCACAACTCTCCGCAAAGCCTCCGAGTGCTCCACTTCGTTTCGCCCCTTCGGGTGTGCGTCCGGGCGCCCACTCGTGTCCCAACGTCCCTACGAGGGGGAAACCTGTTTTCAAGACCAAAGACCAAAACATGGATGCGAAAGGAGCACCAACCATGGACAGACACGCAACCCGATCAGTGGACATACCCAAATGGTCGGCCTTGTTAGTTGAAGCTGTAAACAAACCCGGTTTGATCATGAAAGCTTACACCGCCTTTCACAACTACTCGCTCGGAAATCAAGTGCTCGCGCTCGTGCAGTGTCAGATGCGAGGACTACAGCCCGGCCCAATCAATACGTTTCCGAAATGGAAAGAGCTCGGCCGAATCGTCAAACGTGGCGAGCGAGCTTTGATCCTCTGTATGCCGTTCACCTGCAAGCGCCGAGAGGCTGAATCAGAGCCGAACGACGAAGCAAGCGGAGCACGCGTCTATACGTCATTTGTGCACAAGGCTCGCTGGTTCGTCATCTGCCAGACCTCGGGCGAAGACTTCACGCCTCCGCAAACACCGGACTGGAACGCCGACCGCGCACTTGCCTCCCTCGCCATCGAACAAATCCCATTCGCAGAGACGAACGGCAACTGTCAAGGCTACGCGCGAAAGTGTCAGATCGCGATCAATCCAGTAGCTCAACTTCCGCACAAGACGCTTTTTCACGAAGCCGCGCATGTCGTCTTAGGTCACACAGCCGAAGGCGATTTTACGGATACGGAAAGAACTCCTAAGAGCCTGCGCGAAATTGAAGCGGAAGCAGTCGCGTTGCTATGTTGTGAAGCACTCGAACTCGAAGGCTCGGACTTCTGCCGAGGCTACATTCAAAACTGGCTATACCAGGGACGCGTCTTCAACGCAGATGCGATCCCTGAAAAGAGCGCTCAGAAGATCTTTCGCGCGGCTGATCAAATTCTGCGAGCCGGACGACAACAATCAAGCCACACCGAGCAGGAACAGTGAACAACGAGAAGGGGCTAGGAAAGCGCGCGAACGCTCGCCTAGCCCAGGCACCAAACATTTCACCAATGAAGGAGAAAAAATCGATGCAAGCGAACTCTACCACGATTCAAGCGCTGGGCGTCAGACGCTTTGCGCTAGGCCAAACCTTCATCACGCCGGGCGCGGAAGAAGCGCTCCAAATCGCCGGACAGACTGCGATCGAGTTTTTGCGCCGTCACATGTCCTGCGACTGGGGAGAGCTCAGCGAGGACGACATCCGCGAAAACGAGCTTTCCCTCCAGAAGGGATATCGGTTGCTGAGCAGCTATCGGATCGGGAGCCAACAGCTTTGGATCATCACCGAGGCGGACCGCAGCGCCACAACGCTGTTACTTCCGAGCGAATACTAAGCGTGACAGTCAACGCGGCGGTACGAGTATTCACACCACTCGCGCCGCCCCCTCGTCGCTTGTCCAACATAAAGGAGAAAGCGAGATGTCACAGAAGAGCACATCTGCGTCCGCACTCGTCCCGATCATTCCTGATAACTTGAAGCCGAGTCGTCGCCCCCTCTGCGCCGAAACCTACGCAGCCCTGAGAGCGGAGGCCCCGCCAATTGTCTTGACTTGTGACCGCCTACTCACGGCCGAGGCCATGCGGCTATTGATCCGGCTAAACAGGGAACTAACAGAGACACGCGTCCGATGGAATCAGGACAGGTTTCGCCGCGTAATACATGCACGGAGTAAGGCTGCGGCGAGACTGCGACGACGGTGGGCAAACCTAACTCCTCCGCCGGCGATTCCTCTGGGTCATCTGGGGAGACGCTAACACGCTAACCTCGCACAGTGACTATACGACTGGGTCTGACTTCGGACGGCGTGGTTGAACCCGATTAAGGAAAAAGAAGACAAAAAACCCTGTGCGGGGAGGTCGAGGTTCCGCGCGTATGCGCGCGCCCGCATGTATCGGAAGCGGCCAGTTTCGGGGAGAGGTCTGGCTATGAGAAGTCTCTGTTCATGTACCCCCAGACTGCCCTGGCGATCGCTGAGTAGGTCTAAGATTTGTCTGTGGGTTTAGCCTCGGCGGTCCTTCCCAGCTTTCTGGTTGCGCACTTTTGCCACCGATCCCAGCGAGATCAGCAGCCCTGGAAGTTACGCCTCCATCTGTCGTCTTTAGGTGGTGGATAAAGCAATAAAGTAGGTCAATAAAGCGGGCAGACAAGATAGCGTTCCAAAACGGGCCTGACATCGACGTAAGGTCATTTATTTGCAATAGCTTTGTCCCTTATCAAATTTAATGAAAATACTTTGGCAGATAAGGATGTAGCAAAAGCGCCGTCGATTCAATTGTTTGCAGATTTATTGAACGCCCCGAATGCCCCCCTTCTGCGCAGATCAAATAAATCAAATAAGGGAAGTCGTCATACATGCAAAAACGAATGCGAACGAGCACTCGAGTCATCATAAAAAAGGTGACGGCCTTGAACCTCTTCGCTGATCAGGCGACTCAGATTCAAGCAATAATGGAGGCGACCGGTGCCCAGGAAGTCGCGCCGTTGGTGCGTGAACTCTTGGATGAAGCCCTTGCTGCTCGCCGCCGGAAAATCGTACACCGTGAGGAGACCGAGCAGCCTCCCCCCACTCAGGAAATCCCTGAAACACTCCAGACAATTCAGACACCTCTGCTCAGGATGATCGGCCAAGACGAGATTACGTACCGCATTCAATGTGCCAACCTGGAACTCATACAGGAAGCCTTGGTCGAAGCTCGCGCTGCAAGAGTGGAATCGTGGGAGTATCTTTCCGTCCCTGCCCTCCATGAAAAGGGAAGAAGCCGCGAGCAGATCGGCCGATTATTCGAACTACAAACTGAGGACGCTCAGGACTACTCCTACGGACTAGCCGAGGAAATCAGAGATAAGATTGTTGGGAAGGAACCCGCTTCGGCTGGCACCGCCGCTGATGACGAGGATCGCCAAGGGCGACTAACCTACGAGAACGGACACCCAACCGACCCCGCCGACGAGGACGATGCGTGAATTTACCCCGACCGGTGTTGTTTAGTGTCTGCAGAGCCGGTGTTGGGTTTTGCATGCAGCCCCGCCCATTTTCCGAGATTTGATCAGACAGTCTCCGCCACTCCTCTCCTTTACTCACTCGGATTTCAACAAGAATTGCACGACTACTTCGCTTAGGTTGGTTTTGGCACATGGATTGACATCGAGCTGGATTGTGCCGAGTTGGTCTGCGGCATCTCAATGCCCCCTTTCGGAAAGGCAGTCATGAATTTGAAGGAAACCAAAGAGCGCCCGATGTACTTGACGCTGAAAGAGGTGGCCGAACTACTTAAGGTGAAGCCGCGCACGATCTACTCCTGGGTAAGCGATAGAAGAATCCCTTACGAGCGAAAGGGCGGGCTTCTCCGATTTCGACTGGACGCGGTAGTCGCATGGAACGAACCGTCTCGTTAGGTAAGCGATATAGAAAATCACGCGTTGCTTTGCTATCCTCGGACTGCTCCCGTGATGGCTGCAACCGGAAAGGAGCACGATGTCAGTTTACAAGCGAAGAGGAAGATGGTTCTGTGACATCACGATCGACGGCAGGCGGGTGCAACGGGTTCTGAAAAAAGCGCACACGCGACCACAAGCCATCAAAGCCACGACCGTGATCGAGAACAAGGTCTTTGAAAACCGATACCAGATTAAGAGGAGGCCGGAAGTTCGCTTTGACAAATTCGTCAAGGATCATTTCCTGCCTTACTCAAAACTCCACAAGCGAACGTACCCAGATGACGTGAAGATTTGCGGCATGCTTAACGAGACGTTCGGGAGGATGATGCTCTCCGAAATCACTCCACCGACGATCGAGAAGTGGAAGCAAAAGCGTCGTGAGGGAAAGACGATGTACAAACGCCAGCGAAATCCTGCGACGGTAAATCGCGAGATGTGCGTGCTATCGAAAATCTTCTCTCTGGCGTTCGATGCCGAGCTGATCGAAAGCAATCCTTGTCGGCGAGTGCGGAAGTTTCGCACGAACAACGGAAGGACGCGTTATTTGACTTTCGAAGAGGAAGCTAAGCTGTTCGAGAAACTTCGAGGTCAGGAATGGGTACAGGGGATCGTCACTATGGCGATTAACACCGGAATGAGGCAAGGCGAGATTTTCAATCTCACCTGGTTCGACGTGGATTTGCCGCGAGGGGTGATTCACATTCGGGTCTCCAAGAACGGCAAAGATCGTTTCGTTCCGATCAACCAGACGGTCCGCGCAATGTTGGAAGGGCTACCGCACACCAGCGAGTACGTCTTTCCTAGTCCGAAGACCGAAGGACGGTTGGTCGACGTGAAGCGTCGATTTGACTTGGCGAAGAGCGACGCAGGAATCAAGGATTTCCGCTTCCATGACTTGCGTCATACGGCAGCCACTCGCATGGCTGACCGCGGAGCAGATGCTTTTACGCTTGCGGCTATCTTCGGCTGGTCAGACGTACGAATGGCTCTGCGTTACACCCACGCCACCGATGAGGCGAAGCGTCGAGCAGTCGAGAACTTAGTAAAACCGATTTCGTCAAGTGACGAATCGGTGACAAATGAAAAAGGCAGGGTCGCCTCCCTGCCTTAACTCATTGATTTAATTGGTGGAGCAGAGGGGGGTCGAACCCCTGACCTCCGCATTGCGAACGCGGCGCTCTGCCAAACTGAGCTACTGCCCCACGCCGACAAGAATACAGTTTCAAGTTTTAAGTTTCAAGTCATCGAATATCGGTCAAACGTTCGGGGTACCGGGTGCCACGTACCGGGTGCCGGGTGCCGGGTGTCGGGGATCGGGTGTCGGATATCAGGTGTGGCGTGTCAAAGAGGATTGAACCCTAGTGACTCAAAGCCTGCTTCGCTTGCTCGATCGCCTCCGAGAGCCGTTCCACGTTGCGTCCGCCTCCCTGCGCCATATCAACTCGACCGCCCCCGCGTCCGCCGAGCACCGAACAAGCCTCACGCATCAACGCGTTCATGTCTCCCGGCGCCTCGCTGGATCGGGCGAAGACCAGTCGTGCCGTATCGCCATCGCGAGATCCCAGCAGAGCGATCGTCTCAGCGTGTGAGATCAGCGCCAGCGCGAGCGACTTAAGCGACTCTGCGTCGCGTCCTTCGAGCACATGAGCGCATAACTTGAAGCGATCACCAACGATTGTTGCGGCCGCCAACATCTCTTCGGCTTCGATGCGTGCGGTAGTCTCCTCCAGCTCGCGCACGCGCCGCGTTAGCTGTTTGTTCTCGTCAAGCAGCCGAGCGACCAAGGGTGGCGTTTCATCACGTGCGGCACTGAACATCGATGCCACGCTGCGCGCTACTCGATTGACTCGATTGTAATCGGCCAGTGCCCTTCCGCCTGCAACAAAATCCAATCGGGTCAAACCCTTCGCTCGTTCGAAGGAACGCGGCGCCATCATTCCGACCTGGCCTGTTGCCCTCGCGTGTGTACCTCCGCAGGGCGTCAAGTCGAACCCATCGATTTCGATCAAGCGGAGTTCGCCTTCGCGTGGGGACTCCTTTCGCAAGGGAAGGGAAGCTGCCTCGCTCTTCGTGACGTTCCGAATCCGGATCGGGCGGTCTTCCCAAATTATACTGTTGGCCAGCTCCACTGCCCGATCGAGCTTATCTTCTGAAGGCTCTTCCAGCGCGAGATCAATCTCAGAGTACTGATCAAGCATGCGAAAGCCGCGCGTCTCGGCGCCGAAGAGCGCAATGAAGGCCTGCGAGAGAATGTGCTGTCCAGTATGTTGCTGAATGTGGTCAAGTCTACGCGGCCAGTCGACGTTACCTATAACTGCGTCACCGACTGCAAGCGTGCGGCCCTGTACAACGTGCAGAACTCCGCCGTCTTCTACGTCTATGCATTCGACGACGCGCGTGTCGTTCAGAGTGCCGGTGTCGCTCGGTTGTCCGCCCCCAGTCGGATAGAAGGCCGTCCGATCCAGCGTAACGGCCACCCAGCCGCTGACGCGTTCGGTGACGGCGACCACCCGAGCCTCAAATTCGGTAAGGTGCGAGTCGTGATAATAGAGACGTTCGGTTGCGCTCATAGTCGAGCATCAAACTAAACGAGAGTCGATTGGACGTCAAGAAACCAATCGGACCGGCGCTGGGTCAGAGGCGAGCTTTGACAGGTAATCGCGAAACGCAGATAATTTCGCGATTCGAAACTCAAATACTCTCGCCCTTTCAAATCTCGCCCATGGAGTAACAGGCTTATGATCAGGTCCCGACTGAGCTACGTAACACGCGCAGCAACCGCGTTCGTCCTGCTCGCCATCTGTGCGTCGGCAGCTTCATCGCAGCCGGAGGAGCGATTCTCACCGATTAATTACACGCTCAGTATGTCGCGACCGGTTTCGCACCTCTTCGAAGTGAAGATAGAGGTTTCCGTGGGCCGGAGTTCGACATCTGATTATGTAGATTTCCAAATGCCGAGGTGGTCGCCAGGCAGGTATTCGATCTTCGACTTTGCCAAGAATGTGCAGGAAGTCCGGGCGGCCGCTGGAATCTGCCCCCCGCGCGCGCTGTGTGATCAAGCAAGTCGTCCAGTGACAAGGATCGACGATCAAACGTGGCGCGTATCGCTATCTGGTAGCAAGGATCTGACGTTCACCTATAAGGTGTTCGGCGACGACCTTTCCGGGACCTTTTCGCAATTGGATTCTCGCCACGCCATGTTCAATGGCGGTTCAGTTTTCATGTATGTGGTGGACCACAAACAGGACCCGGTTAATCTTTTGATTGAAGCGCCTGCCGGTTGGCGCGTGATCAACGGCGCCAGCCAGAACGCGGACCAGTGCAAGTTCAGTTTTCCCAATTACGACATTCTGATCGACACGCCCACCGAGATTTCGCGCAACTGGACGATGGACGAATTCAAGGTCGATGGCAAAACGTACCGAGTGGTCGTCCACTCCTTCGGCGATGAAGGCGGCAGGCGCAAACAACTGGTTTCAGATATCGAAAAGATCGTGCGAGCAGAGACGCGGATGTGGGGTCCGCCCGAGTTTGAAACTTACACATTTCTACTTCATTTTGCGAACGATGATCAGTCGGGAGATGGAATGGAGCACCTCGTCTCGACAAACATCATCCAGCCGGGCGCCCTGGCTGAGCCGCGAACCTATCAGGAGATGCTCGAGAGCGTGGCGCATGAATTTTTCCACGTCTGGAATGTGAAGCGCCTGCGCCCGGTAGAGTTGGGTCCGTGGGATTTCACGAGACCGGTAAGCACTCGAGGGCTGTGGGTCGCAGAAGGCATCACCGAGTATTACGGTGAGCTGATGATGAGGCGAGCGGGCCTATGGTCTGATGAGAAGATGCTTGAGCGATTGGGTCATGTGATCAACGGGATCGAGACCGCGAAGGCAAGCAAGTTAATGAGCGCGGAAGATTCGTCAATCTCGGCTCCGTTCTTTGACGGTGTTCTGGACGCGCAACGCACTAATCTGGCTAACACGACCGTCAGCTACTACTACAAAGGCGAAGTCCTCGCGATCACGCTCGACCTGTGGATCCGTGGCAAGACGCAGGGGCGCGCTTCGCTCGATGACGTAATGCGGCGCCTTTATGAAGAACTCTATCTGAAAAGCCCGAACGCCACCTACTACCTGCGTGGCCGAGGATTCACAAGCGAAGATTTCGAGCGGGTGACATCCGAAATTGCGGGCAGCGACATGAGTGACTTCTTCAAGCGATACGTGCGAGGAGTTGAGACGCCGCCCTACGACGAGGCCCTGGCGAGCGTGGGCCTACGACTTGTTCGCGATCTCTCCCCCAACGCTTACGTCGGTCTCCAACCAGATGGCAACGAGCCAACCGCTTTGAAGATCAAGACTGTGCGGCCAGGCTCGCCGGCGGAAGATGCCGGGCTCAAAGAAGGCGACATAATCCTGGCGGTGGGGAAAACCAGGGTGACGCGCGAGACATTTACGCCCACTATCATTCGATACAGGCCTGACGAGAAAGTGGTGCTAACGATCAAGCGTAATCGAGATATTTTCAAACAGCCGATCACGTTAGGGAAGCCGTCTGTGTCAACTTACCGCATCGAAGAGATCAAAGACGCCACGCCGGAAATGCGCGCGCAACGATCAGCGTGGACGGATGGATCATCGAGTGGGAAGCAGGAGAATCGCCCGTCTTTTTGACATCCCTGGCACTCAAAACTATGCTAATCTTTCCGCACCGCTCCTCAACTGTCCTTGAGACGGTGCAAACTCACGGGAGGCTCCAAGTACAAGTGGTATCAGGTGTACTTCCTTCACGCTGCCACGGCATTGACTGAATGATTCCAGTAGCATTAGACCTGGCACAGCATGTAGATGATTGCGGACCTCTAGCGGGTGAAACAGCCGGCTGAATACCCAAACGTCGCTTCGCATCTTGTTCGTCCTCTACTCTACTGATAACCGTACAAGTCCTACAAAAGGTGATTCGATCGGGAAGAACATTGACGAGCATCTCGAGGTTCAGATACTAGAGGAACTCTTGCAGCGTTTTATGAAACTGATGTCTCCCATATTGCGGTTTTCCAGCGCAGCGTTGTTATGCGTCGGATTCGTCGGACTAGTCGGCAACTCCAGCCGAATCTATGCGACCGGCACATGTGGCGATACACCGGTTTTCACTCCAGGAAATACATTTGGTGTTGGGACAGACCCTCGCTCAGTGGTAGCAGGAGACTTCAACGGCGATGGAAAGCCAGATATCGTGGTGGCCAGTTTCGGATCAAATTATATCTCCGTCATGCTAGGTGATGGGGCGGGAGGTTTTGGATCGCCGAGCTCTACCGTCGTCGGGAACCGTCCTACTGCCATCGAGACGGGAGATTTTAATGCGGATAACAAAATAGACATAGCTGTATCAGCTATTGGAAGCTCACCTTCCGATGCACGCATAGTTGTCTTGTTAGGTTCCGGGACCGGGAGTTTTGGAGTTGTTGGCTCCTTTGGCCTTGTGGGGCTTGTTGAGTCCATAGCTGTAGCAGATTTCAACAATGATGGTAAAGCCGATCTGGCTTTGGCGGATCAATACAATGGGGGACGCCTACAACTTCGATTCGGTGACGGCACAGGTCAATTCACAGGTTCAGACTCGCTCAATGTAGGCGGAGCCGCTGATCGGGTGATATCGCGAGACTTTAACGCCGACGGTAAGTGGGATTTGGCCACGACGAACACGACCACCGGTTCCGTCGTGGTCTTCATAAATAACGGGGCTGGCGGGTTTCCCCAATCGTCAGGTATTTCCGTTGGGTCAAGTCCTGCTGGCTTGGTCGCAGCCGACTTTAATGGTGACGGCAAGCTCGACTTGGCCGTGGCAAACAAGTTCTCCCGCGACGTTGCACTCCTGCGTGGAAATGGATCCGGAGGCTTCGTAGCGTCGGCGACTTTCCCGTTGGGAAAAGAACTGACATCCATCGCAACTAGCGACTTTAATGCCGATGGTAAGCCAGATTTGGCCGTGGCTAGTCATGCAGTCCGAGATGTTACAATCATTATGGGCAACGGGACTGGCGGATTTGGCGCGGCCGCGAGCTTTGATCTCGGCCCGTCTCCGACTTCCATTGCAGTCGAAGATTTCAATCAAGACGGCAAGACTGACATCGTTGCTTCTCGGGACGGGTCGTCTGCACTAATAGCTATCCTGCTTAACAGTTGTGGCTCCCTTCCTCCAACCCTGCCTGGCATCTCCGTCGGCGATGTAACGATGCCGGAAGGGAACGATATCAATGCGCCTCCAGCCAGATTCACCTTGACACTTTCATCCTCGTCCGCTCAGCGCGTAACAGTGAGCTACGCCACGTCCGCGGGCACAGCCTCACCTGGTCCGGACTTCGATATGGTCAGCGGGGTAGTTGCTTTTGATCCTGGGGAAACTGCTAAGACTGTTCTTGTACCTATTCTCGGTGAAACTTTAGACGAGTACGACGAAACCTTCAACCTAACCCTTTCAAATCCGATTGGTGGAACGATTGTTCGCGGTGTAGCGACATGTACCCTCCTCAATGATGACCCACCGCCAACAATCGCCATCGTAGATTCCGGTCCCATAGCTGAAGGTGATGCTGGCAATACAACTGTTGTTTTGGGTCTAAGGTTGAATACAGGTAGCCCAAAGCCCATCACAGTGGATTATTCGACAGCAGATAATACGGCCATTGCCGGCAGTGATTACCAAGCCTCATCGGGGTCTATCACCTTCGCTCCAGGTGAGACCTTTAGGCTCATAGCTTTTCTGGTTAACGGCGATACGGTGAATGAAGCGACTGAGAGTTTTTTCGTCAACCTCTCAAACCCAGTCAATGTAGCGATCCTCGACGGAACCGCGACCGTGACGATAGTGAACGACGATTCTCCGGCTGTGCAATCGGGTCAGATTAGCTACAACATAGCGGAGGACGCAGGAAGACTCAGTATTACGGTCTCTCGTGCCGGCGATCCCTCAAATTCTGCGAGCGTCGACTATGCGACCTCTGATACGGCAGGCTTGCAGAACTGTGATACCGTTAGTGGAAAAGCGTCGCAGCGCTGCGACTATGCGACGACGGTCGGAACGCTGCGGTTTGCCCCAGGGGAGCGCACCAAGACTATTCTTATCCCGATTGTGAACGACTCGTACGCCGAAGGTTCGGAGAGCTTCATGATCAAGCTGAGTAACCCGGTCGGTGCAGCCCTGGGTTCAAACTCAACAGCGACAGTTATCATCACAGACAATGACGCCACTACGGGCCATACTCCTATAGATCAAACCGACTTCTTCATCCTTCAACAGTACATAGATTTCCTGGGCCGTGAACCGGATGCGGCGGGCCTTACAGGTTGGCGGAACGTGCTCAACCAGTGTGGGATCTCGGTCGCGCCTCCATGCGACAGGATCGAAGCCAGTGCGGGGTTCTTCCGAAGTCCCGAGTTCCAGGACCGTGGGTATTTCATCTACCGATTCTACTCCGCCGTAAGCAAGATCCCGCTTTACAGTGAGTTCATTCCCGACCTCGCCAAAGTCAGCGGGTTTCTATCTGCACAAGAACTGGAAGCCAACAAGATGGCCTTCATTAGCGAGTTCATGACAAGACAGGACTTTCAGGCCAGGTATGGAGCATTGTCCGACCCGACCGCTTATGTAGAGGCATTGTTGCAGACTCTCGGATTTCCGAATCATCCGGGTAAACAAGCGTGGATCGTGGGGCTGACGAGTGGATCGTTGACCAGACCGCAGGTCTTGCGCGCAGTAGCGGAGACTGGGGAAGTCTATCGGAAGTACTACAACGAAGCGTTCGTCATAATGCAGTATTTTGGCTATCTGAGAAGAAGCGCCGATATCTCGTATTTGAGCTGGATCCAGACAATGGATCAGACGGGTGGGGATTATCGGATCATGATTAATGGTTTCTTGAACTCCGCCGAATATCGCAACAGGTTCGGCAACTAAGCCAGCCTCTCCTGGCAAATAACCTCCACCGACGAGTCTGCGATCTCGAACGTCATAGGAAGCTCTCCGGTCAACTCGCCATCTATCTGAACCATGACATCGCCCGTCACCCGCGCGCGGGTCGCGCGGATGAACTGAACACCTCGTATGTGCTCTCCGACACCCTGACGACGTTTTGCGTGAGAAAGGAGATAAAGAAAATGAAGCCTGCTTTTCGAGTTAACGACGCAAATCTCAAACTCGGGCTTCTCCAGATCTGCGCGCGGCGTAATGCCGAGATTGCCGCCATAGTGGGCAGCCTTGCCGATGGCGGCAAAAGTTGCGTCCAGCCTGCGACCCTCGATCTCTACGCCAAATTGTACCGGCTGCCATCGGGCCAGATGACCGAGACCTGAATACCAGAACGCGGCTTCCCCAACGCGCCGCTTCAAATTCGGACGCACTTGTCTCACAATCGACGCGTCCAGGCCGATACCGGCCATCAGAAAGAAATATCGTTGCTCGCCCGTCCGTTCGATCGTGGCGCAACCGACATGTACTGGCTTTGAAATACCACGTGCTATCACCTTCGCCGCTTGTTCACTGTCGAATGGCAGCTGCAGTTCTCGGGCGAACACGTTTGCCGTGCCTCGCGGCCACACGGCGATCCTGGCGTCACTTCCAACCGATCCCTGCAACACTTCGTTGATCGTTCCATCGCCGCCAGAGACGATCAGATCGCGAACGCCTTGCCGAATAGATTGCGCCGCAAAGCGAACGGCGTCGTTTGGCCCTCTTGTATGCAGAACATCAATCTTCACGCCGCGCCGTCTCAACGTTTCGCAAAAAAGCGCTTCATCGCGCGCACGATTCTGCCCGCCGCGACCTGCTTTCGGATTGGAGATTAAGACCGTTTCGCGTTTCATCTCTGGATACAAGAGCAACCCCAGTGCCGCTCGACGAATGACAGTTTAATAGTCAGATGCCGCCCCAAGAGCGAAACCAAAGCGCTCTCGCGTTCAAACCTTGACCCGATTTGAAACGCAAAGCGCCTCCGTTGGGCTCCAACTGTCGGGCAATGCATGCACTACTCACAATCGGATCTCTATATCATGCCACAGATCCCTGTTATCATCCCGAGCCGCGGCAGTGGAAACAGAATCGCGAGGAGACGTCGTCGGTCGAAAACGGCATGAGAGGTCGCGGTCGCCGGTATCAGATGAAAACTTCACCCACCGAATATCAGAAACAGATTCCGTCCAACCGCGAGCTGGTCGTTCTCCTCATCGTCTACCTCGTCGCGTTCGCCGCTCTGGCGGTCCGGCCTTACGATAGGTGGGACTGGGCCATGGAGAATTTCTTTCCGCTCTCGATGCTAGTCGCGACTTTGATAGTATATCCCCACTTCAAATTCACACGGTTGGCCTACTATCTGATCTTCTTCTACCTGCTGGTCCAGACTTATGGCGGGCACTATACCTACGCGCTAACGCCGCCTTTCAACTGGCTGAAAGAGGAATTCGGTCTATCGCGTAATCACTACGATCGCGTGGCGCATTTCATGCTCGGCTTTTTGATGGCAATTCCCATCAGGGAGATTCTGCTTAGGTACGTTACGACCTCACGCCGTTGGATGGCTTTTATCACTGCTTCGATCGTGCTGGCCATCGGAGCATTCTATGAGTTCATCGAATGGTGGGTTGCAGTACTGGTCACTCCCGACCTGGGGGACAAGTTCCTGGGAACCCAGGGCGACATTTGGGACTCGCATTGGGACATGTTCCTCGCGCTGGTGGGATCGATATGCGCGCTGGCAATTTTTATGAAGCTGCACGACAGACAGCTGGGCATATACGGGCGTTCACACAAGGCGAGTTAGATCTCTCAACCGTAAGCGGTCAGGACCAAGAATGAAGTCCATCGCGTCTTATCGCCTTTGGTCGCGATCGCTTATGCCGAGAGCAACTGCCTTGCTATGTCGAGTGCGGCATTCGGGCGGGCAAGACGAGCGGAGTTCGCTCGCATCGATTGCATGCGAGCCGGGTCGTTGAGCAGGCGATCTATCTTATCAGCCAGGACAGGCAAGTTGTTGCAGCGGATTGCGACGCCTTCCTCCAGCAGATGATCGGAGTTGCGCTCTTCCTGGCCGGGGATGGGGTTGACTATCACGAAGATCAATCCTTTGGCGAGCGCCTCTGAGGTCGTCAGCCCACCTGGTTTTCCAAGCAGGATGTCAGAAGCGCTCATCAGTTCGTCGACTTCGGTGGTATAGCCCACCGTCTTGATCGAAAGACGATCCGGGGGCGCGCCCGCCAGCCGATCGATGCGGTCTTTTAGTTTCTGGTTGCGACCGCAGAGAACGACGACCTGTACAGTACTTCGCAGGTCGTCCTTTAACGATTTCACGATGTGCTCCACCGGTCCGACGCCGAACCCTCCGGCGGACAAGAGGATGGTTGTGACATCCTGCTTAAGTCCGTGCTTCTCCCGCATCTGCCGACGATCTTTTTGCCGCGCAAAAGTCGGATCGATAGGAATTCCGGAAACGGTGATCTTCTCCTCGGGAATGCCGAGCTTTGCCAGATGCAAGCGCGTCTCGTCAAGCGCGACGAAGTAGTTCTCGTAATGACGGCACAACCACATCGCGTGGACGTCGAAGTCGGTGACAACGATTGATTGTCTGCAACTGATCCGCTGCTTTGCCTTGAGCCAGGAGATTATTTCTGCGGGAAGAAAGTGTGTGCAGACGGTGATGTCCGGCCGATACTCCTTGAGCATCTTGATGAAGGGACGGGTATTGAGCTTGTCTAACGCCAGTCGCCGGCGCTCGTTCTTCCAGGGCTTATCTAAATGATCGTAGAGCCAACCGAGCACCTCCGGCATCTTGTTAACCATATCGATGTAAGCTTTGGAATAAAGGTGGCGAAAGAGTTTGTTGGTGTAGAGCAGAGTATCGACATGTCTGACCTCGAGCTCCGGCTCGACTTCCAGAAAAGCACGCTCGAGAGCTTCCGCGGCGCGGATGTGACCCGCGCCGGCAGACACCGACAGGATTAAGACCTTCTTAGACAATCGCGTGAATCGTTTCGATGTGTGGCAGCGGAAAGCTAAGGCCGTGTTACGGACAGTCGGTGTCTACTGGTTCCGCTTCGAAGCAGCGAACATCGCTCCACTCTCCCCATTGTCGTCGTACTCTGGCGCGCACGGTCCAGCACCAGCCTTTGCGATTGGCCTCTATGATGTAGCTTTTCCGACTCACATCTTTGTATTCTGAGACCGTCACGGTAGCAGCATCAACCACCGGCTTCTCGGGGTTGTGCCAGACTTTGATGTGATAAAGCGTAGCGCCCCACACATCTTCCCAATCAAAGTCCCAATCGATTGAGTCGGACTGATCTCGGCAGCCATTGTCCATGACCGCGCCCTCGACCGGAGAAATCAACGCAGGCGGCGGGACTGTCTGTTGCACAGGCGCCGGCGCCAGCAGTCCGATCATGACGCAAAGAACCATCAGACGGTGCGCGAACAATTGAGGCAGGATCATCATCTCGCTGCACCTGGAAGATTACCGACAGTCCGTGTTCAACCTCTCCACGCTGATGAAGCCGGTCCTGCTCCATGGGCCCCACGTGGCTCCAACTTTGGCGCGTACTCTCCAGCGCCAGCCAGCCAGGTTTGAATTGATGACGTAGGTTTGCGGGCTATCGTAATGATAATCCGACGTGGCAACGTTCATCCGGTTTATTACCGGAAGCGCAGGGTTGCGCCAGACCCTGATGTGGTATGCGGTCGCGCCGGGCACGTCGCTCCAGTCAAAGTCCCAGGTGATTCCGTTTGATTTGTCACTGCAGCCGTTGTCCATCACGGCCCCGTTGGCAGGCGATAGCAGTTTGGGCGAGGGAATTTGAAGCAGGCGCGGCGACTCTGCCAGCGCGAATAATCCCAAAAGTGTCAGGACTCCTGCGATGTGAAGATGGTAACGCATGTTCATGACCTCCTATGGATGGGTTGAGATTTTGGGAGTAAGGTCGATCGAACCCTGCATTCGAATCGGAGGTGCAGCCATCCGTTCCGATCCTCCGATCTCCATGCGCTCGTGAATTATTCCAGTCGGTAGTTCGGCGCTTCCTTGGTGATGATCACGTCGTGGACATGAGATTCCCTCAAGCCGGCGCTGGTGATGCGGACAAAGCGCGTGTTGAGTTGAAAATCTCGGATCGTTCGGCAACCAGTATAGCCCATGCCTGCGCGAAGCCCGCCGACCAATTGTGTAACCATGTCCGCGAGTGTTCCCTTGTATGGCACCCGGCCTTCAATTCCTTCGGGCACCAGCTTTGATTCGATGTCGATGCGCTCCTGGCTATAGCGATCGCGCGACCCTTCTCGCATGGCGCCGATAGATCCCATGCCTCGATAGGTCTTGAACGAGCGTCCCTGAAAGAGAATCACTTCACCGGGCGCCTCTTCTGTCCCTGCAAAGAGAGAACCAATCATCACCACGTCCGCGCCGGAGGCTATAGCCTTTGCGACGTCGCCTGAAAACTTGACCCCACCGTCAGAGATGACAGGAATATTGTGATCTCGCGCCGCGCTAACACAGTCCCGAATAGCTGTAATCTGCGGGATGCCGGCGCCGGTTACAACGCGAGTCGTGCAAATGCTTCCCGGTCCGATGCCGACCTTCACAGCGTCCACTCCGGCATCGATGAGCTCTTTGGTCCCTTCTGCCGTGCCTACGTTTCCGGCTATCAGCTGGACGTCTCCGTGTCGTCTTTTGATTTCGCGAACGGCTTCGATGACTCGCGAGGAATGTCCATGGGCAGTGTCAATAACCAGACAGTCAACCCGCGCCCGAACCAATGCGTCTGCGCGTTCAAGGAAGTCTCCTGTTGCGCCAATCGCTGCGGCAACTCGTAGCCGGCCTAGATTGTCCTTGGCCGCGGTGGGATACTTAATGGCCTTTTGGATGTCCTTGACTGTGATCAGTCCCTTAATGTGCTTGTCATCGTCGATCACCAACAACTTTTCAATCCTGTGCTTCTGGAGAACCGCCTTCGCCTGCTCGAGCGTCGTACCAACAGGGACGGTGACCAGGGGCTGCTTGGTCATCACCTCGGAAACAGGAATGTCGAATCGAGTCTCGAATCGCAGATCGCGGTTGGTGATGATTCCTACCAGGTGACCCGCCTCGTCGACCACCGGCACTCCGCTGATCTTGAATCGCTCCATCACTCCAAGTGCTTCTGAGACCGGACGGTCGGGACGAATCGTTACCGGGTCGACGATCATCCCCGATTCAGAGCGTTTAACCTTATCGACTTCCTCTGCCTGGTGCTCAATGGAAAAGTTTTTGTGGATCACGCCGATGCCGCCCTGTTGTGCGAGTGCGATCGCCAGCGAAGCCTCTGTCACCGTGTCCATCGCGGAGGAACAAAGCGGAATCTGCAAGCGGATGTTGCGCGTGAATTGAGTCGATGTATCGGTCTCTGTCGGAAGAACATCGGAATGCGCGGGTACAAGCAAAACGTCATCGAATGTCAGACCTTCGGGTATCTCGGCTGTAATCATGATCGCCTCTTACTCCTCGATAAAGAAAAATGCCCGCATCATTAGAGCGGGCGCGGTATTCTGGTGGTTGTCGTAGTTGCACACGCAGGCTCCCATCGCATCAGGCAGAGGCGACACGAGTACGCGCGTTTGATTATTGTATGAACTGTTGTTCGTATCCTTCCTTCGTAATCAGCATCTCAGTCTTGTCTACCGGCACTTTCGCTCGGCGTCCGTTGATTGTTACTTCAAGCGCCTTTGCCTTGACGAGTGCAAACTTAAGCTTCAGCCGGTCGTCCGGGTCAAATTTTTCCGTCGCGTCCGTCCTCAGCAGAATGCCTCTGGTCTTCTTGCTGTCGTCGATATAAGTGTCGATATAGACATCCTCGCCGCGCGCGGTAACTTCAATATGAAAACCGCTGGCGGGTGTGGTTGGACCCGGTGGTATTCCTTGTTGGGGCGCTGGTGTCGCGAGTTCCGAGCGGGGGGAACTCGCAGGTTGGGCGTCATTGGTCGCGCGGACTGCTTCTCGTCTCTGGTACCAGTGAACCGCCGCATAGACTCCCAACGAGAGAATCGCCAGAATCAGAATCGTTAATAGTAACGTAACTATGGGAGAACGCGAACCGCCGTCAGTGTAGACGTGCGACTTGTAGGGCGTAGTCGCTACTTCATCGGATTCGCCCTGTTCGCGGGCCGTCCGCAGATAGCCCTCGATGGCTTCCTTTTCGTCGAATCCTATTTGTTTGGCGTAGGATTTAATGAAGCTGCGGTTGAAGATACCGCCGGGTAGGCGTTTGTAGTCGTCTGTCTCTATGGCTTCAAGATAGCGAACAGAAATGCGAGTCTGATCCGAGATGTGGCGTAGAGTTACCCCACGCGCCTCTCGTGCGAGTCGCAATTGTTCTCCAAAAGAAGCTGCCATCACCAATCCGCGTTCGCCCTAAGAGGTTTCGATGGGCGGAAATTGAAGTCTGCCTGGAATCGGCAAAGAAATTTTCCGAGACCGCCTGCCGCAACTCCCACCAATGCTTGCCCCTTGTTCGCAGCGGGCCCGTCACATATCTTGGCGCGAATATAACGTGCGGTGTAAAATGTTGTCAAACTATTATCAGTCAAGTGTCTAGCGAGTCTGGCGAGTCTGCCGAGACTGCCGAGTCTGCGAGTCTATCGAATTGATCGCCAGACTCACTTGACGCCTGGGACCCGGAGCGACCCAGTCCACTCGAGAGATTCGCCAGACTCGACAAACTCGCCCGACTCGTCAGACTAGCTTGACGTCACCCTCCAGTCTTTTGGTCTTGATTCTTCCGGCCCACAGGTCTACGATTGCAGAGCAAGAACAACCAGCAATCGCTTTTAACTTCTACAACCGGAAAAGTGAGGATTGATACTCATGCCTCTCGAAGCATTAGGAATGGTCGAGACCAAAGGATTTGTCGGCGCCGTTGAGGCAGCCGACGCGATGGTTAAGGCGGCCAATGTGACGCTTTTAGGAAAAGAATATATAGGCGCGGGCTATGTGACCATCTTCGTCCGCGGAGATGTTGGCGCGGTTAAGGCCGCTACCGACGCAGGTGCGGCAGCGGCGCGCCGAGTCGGAGAATTGATAAGCGTGCACGTGATTCCGCGCCCCCACGGCGAAGTTGAACGTGTTCTCCCGGTCAATGGCCGAACGGGCTATAGCCCGGACGAGCGCGCAATCGGCGCAGGTGCGAAGGGTCAACTCGGCGAAGGCGATCAGGGCCGATCAATGTCGGGCGCGCGAGAGAACAACAAAGAGAGAAGTAAATCGTAAATCGTGAATCGTAAATAGCGGCTGCTCTTCGCCTATTTACCATTCACGATTCGCGATTCAGAGCTTTGGGGAGTTTGCCATGTCAGTTGACAAAGACCTCGTCTCGGTCCAGCAGGCGCGCGATCTTGTCGAAGCGGCGCATCGCGCTCAAGTAGATCTGGCCCGTTTCGATCAGGGTAAGATCGATCGCATCTGCGAGGCGATGTCCAAAGCTGCGTTGCGCGAAGCCGCCAGGCTTGGCGCGTTGGCAGTCGAAGAGACCGGCTTTGGAATCCCGGCCGATAAAGAAGTCAAGAATCGGTTCGCGGCTGAAGACGTCTGGAACTACTTCAAGAATCTGCGCACGGTCGGCGTAGTCTCCGAGACAAAAGACGTGGTTGAGATCGCCAGTCCGCGCGGAGTGGTTGCCGGAATCATACCTTCCACGAATCCAACCTCGACCGCTATCTTTAAATGTCTGATCGCAGTCAAATCGCGTAACGCGATCGTCCTCTCGCCACATCCTTCAGCGATCCGCTGTATCAATGAAACCGTCAAAGTCGTTAGAGATGCAGGAGTCAAGGAAGGCCTGCCCGCGGACGCCATCGGCTGCATGACAACTGCGTCGATCGAGGGTACTGAAAGTCTGATGAAACACAAGCAGACTGCGGTCATTCTGGCGACGGGTGGAATCGGATTGGTGCGTGCGGCCTATTCTTCGGGTAAGCCGGCTTTTGGTGTAGGGCCCGGCAACGTTCCCGTATTCATCGAACGGACAGCCGACGTAGCTAAAGCCATACAGGATATTCTGACATCGACCTGCTTCGACAATGGAACGATCTGCGCTTCCGAGCAAGCGGTCGTGGTGGACGCACCGATCGAGAAGGCTGTTCGCGAACAGTTCAAAGCCCAGGGAGGGCACTTCCTGAATGCGTCCGAATCCGATCAACTCGCAAAGGTAGTTGCGACCCCTCAACGCTCGCTGAATCCCAAGATCGTGGGCAAGTCTGTGGAAGTGATCGCTCAGTTGGCTGGTCTGAGCGTACCGCCGGGCACACGCTGTTTACTGTTCGACGTCGGTGGCGTAGGCCGCGACTATCCGCTCTCGATGGAAAAGCTCTCGCCGTTGCTCGCCTTTTATGTCGCCGATGGACTCGAGCGTGGCGCAGCACGCTGTTTCGAAATCCTTAGTTATGGCGGAATGGGCCACACCGCAGGAGTTCATACCCGCTCGCGCGAAGCCGCCCTAGCGTACGGGCGCGAGATGCCTGCATCGCGCATTATCGTAAATTCACCGACTACGCACGGAGCGATTGGTTTCTCGACGGCCTTGCCGCCTTCCATGACCTTGGGCTGTGGATCCTGGGGAGGGAACGTAACTTCGGACAACGTCTCTCCGCTCCATTTGATGGACATAAAGCGAGTGGCGTTCGAAACCAGACCGGTCAAAAGCAGCAGGCCGGCGCTTGCGACTCACAAGACTACCGTATCGCCTTCGCAACCGGCGGTGGCTGCGTCGCAGGAAGGTCCGCGACCAATCGGTCGCGAAGAAATCGCAGCCATCGTGGATAGATTCCTTGCAGGCCGCAGTCCTGGCCAGGCCACGCATGCAGCCATGCGTCCAACTGCCTCTGCGTCACCTGCTCAGCCGGTGATTGATATCGAAGCGGGAAGCATGTACGCCGCCCCGTCGGCAGCGCCGCATGCTGAAGCCGCGCCGACAGCAGTCGAGGCGCGCGGAGGCAATGGGAGTTCGCCGGAAAACACGTCACGGAGTTCCACACCGCATGGTGGAGGAAATTCAACCAACGGATCGCGGGGCACCGCGAATGGGAGTGCACGCGCGCCAGTCGATTTCGTTAGCGAAGACGACGTGCGCCGCGCGATTCAAAAGGGTGAAAAGATCTACGTAAATGCGCGCACCATCATCACCCCTTCAGCCCGCGACATAGGCGACCCCGCTGAAGTGTTCGCGAAAGGATAAGGCGAGTGGGCCGTTAGCAGCGGGCAGTAGCAGCAAACTGCTTGGGTCCGACTGGTAATACTGCTAACTGCCAACTGCCAACTTTTTATGTTCCTGGGCAAAGTAGTCGGTACAGTCTGGTCAACCAAGAAGACGCCCGATTTGGAGGGCGTTCGTTTTTTGATTGTCCATCCTTACGATCTGGACAAAGAGCCGACGCGGAATATTGTGGTGGTTGCTGATCGGCTAGGAGCCGGCATTGGTGAAATCGTGATGTGCGCGTATGGCAAAGCCGCGCGCACCGCTATCGGCAATCAGGATATGTCGATAGAAGCCGCTGTGGTCGCGATCGTTGATCGGATGGACTTACAGGATTCGGTTTCGCAGGAAGCTAATGACGCCGCGGACGAACTGAGGGGGGTAGATAATCGAAGGCGGTAGCGAGTATTACCTGTCGCGAGCCTGTCTTCTGTCTCCATTTGAGTTGTCACCGGGTTGGAATGGCAAACGAAGAACTGATTTATCGGATAACACGGGCGGTCTATGGCCGACTGGGCGCGGGCGCTGACGAACAGATGGTCGAACAGTTAGTGACTGACGTCTACACTGCTATTGAGCCCGTGGTAGGCAACGGCGCAGCCGGCGAGGTGGATGCAGGTCCCACGAGCGTGCGCGAACGCGAAGCGCGCGACGCAGGCTCCGCAGCGCGATTGATCGTATCTGTCTTTGGCGTGGATCATCCGGGAATCGTCGCCGGCGTGTCCGAGGTCCTCGCAGAAGCCGAGTGCAGCATAATCGATATCAACCAGACCGTCGTTCAGGGCAAATTCGCGATGATCATCATCGCGGACATTTCCCGCGCGAAGGAATCTGCTTCAGCACTCAAGGAGCGCTTTCGCAAAGCGGGCGAGCATTTGGGCGTTCGCATCTATGCGCAACGGGAAGACCTCTTTAACGCGATGCATCGAATCTAATGGAACCTGAGATCTCAAGGCGATGTTTGAAATGCGGCGCTTCGGTGCGCGGAACGGCTTTTTTTTGCCCGGAATGCGGAAATACCTTGAAGTCCGGAACGACCGAAGCCGTATCCGACACGAGCGCACCTGAGGCTTCGTCGCTGAAAGCGACAGATGGAAAAGCCCAGGCGTCCGCCGCGGTGGTCGAGGTGGCTCCGAGCGGCGACGAGCCCGCGAAACGACAGCGAGTAAGAACATCTGCACGCGAGGTTGTGGAAGGCAAGATCGGCCCCCGCGTGGAAAAGTGGCGACAGGCCTCCAATGTAATGCTCGAAGAAGCCTCTGACGATCCCAACCTGCGATTCGTGCTCATCGCTATCGCTATCTTCGTAGTTGCTCTCCTGTTTCTTTGGTTCAACCATCTCCTCGGATAGTTGGGTACTGAGTTTCGGGTTTTGAGTTCCGAGTTGAATTAAACCGTGAAGCCTGAAGCCTGAAAGCCGAAACCCTGAACTCTAAACTCTTATGGAATATTCACAGGCTGAAATTCTACAGACCTTGCGGATGACGGAGATCGAACATCTCGATATTCGCACGGTAACGCTTGGCCTATCGCTGCGAAACTGCGCGAGCGATACGATCGAGAAAACCGCAGACAGAGTTCGCGAGAAGATCCTGCGGACAGCGGGCCGGCTTGTCGCAACGGTAGATGAGATTGGCGATGAGGTGGGAATCCGGATCGCCAATAAACGAATTTCTATTACTCCCGCTTCGATGATCGTCGAAGGCGCTCGCTCGGAAGGGGATTACATTGCGCTCGCACGTGCGATCGACGAGTCAGCGCAAAGCGTCGGCGTGGATTTTATCGGCGGCTATTCCGCTTTGGTTCACAAGGGCTGGACGCGAGTTGAGAGCGACTTTATGGATTCGATCCCCGAGGCGCTGGCGTCTACTGAGCGGTTGTGTTCCTCGCTTAACGTGGCGACGACGCGGGCGGGAATAAACATGGACGCCGTTCGACGCACCGGCGCGCTCATCAAGGAGATGGCAGAGCGCACTCGAGACCGAGGTGGGTTGGCGTGCGCCAAGTTTGTGTGCTTTGCCAACGCAGTGGAAGACAATCCGTTTATGGCGGGAGCGTTCCACGGCGTCGGAGAGCCAGAGGCCGTGATCAACGTTGGTGTCTCAGGTCCCGGCGTGGTGAATCACGCCGTCAAGCACGCGCCGCCCGACCTTCCGCTTCACGAGATAGCCGAGATCATAAAGAAAATATCGTTCAAGCTTTCGCGGGCCGGCGAGTTGATCGGACGCGAAGCAGCCAGGCGTCTTGGCATTCCGTTCGGCATAATCGATCTTTCGCTGGCGCCGACACCAACACCGGGCGATTCGGTTGCCGAGATCATCCAGGGAATGGGATTTGAACGTGCCGGCACGCACGGTACTACCGCCGCGCTGGCCCTTCTGACGGATGCGGTGAAGAAAGGCGGGGCCATGGCTTCGAGCTCGGTGGGCGGTATGAGCGGGGCGTTCATTCCAGTTTCCGAAGACGCCGGTATGATCGATGCTGCTCGGATGGGCGCGTTGTCGCTGGACAAATTGGAAGCCTGGACAAGCGTTTGTTCCGTAGGGATCGATATGGTCGCAGTCCCGGGCTCAACTTCCGCTGAGACAATAGCCGCCATCATCGCCGATGAGATGGCCATTGGGGTAATGAACAACAAGACTACGGCTGTTCGGATTATTCCGGTACCGGGTATGTCGGTTGGAGAGACTGTCGAGTTTGGCGGGTTATTGGGGACTGCGCCTATTATGGCGGTTCATCAGTTTTCTTCCGACATGTTCATACGCCGTGGAGGTAGAATTCCTGCGCCGATCCATTCGCTGAGAAACTGAGACAGTACTGATCGGGCGTAGTCCTCACTGTTGTTTTCTCGCGCGAGCGAACTCCGGACGGATTATGCTACGCCGGCGTCGCGTCACGGGTTTTCGCACACTCAGCAGGTCTTTGTGCCTCGTGTTAAGTATGAAGGACAAAGTTTGATGGGTCACACCCAGGAGCCTGGCAGCGCGAGTAACTCCTCCCTGGGTTGCGTTGAGCGCGCGTAGAATCAACCCCTTCTCAAAACGCAAAACCTCCTCTACCAGAGAGAAACCTTCCCACACCTCTGCGAATCCGGCCTCGCGCGTCTGACGAAGCGCCACCGTCTCGATTGCGCCGGGTGCGATCTCAGCGCCGTCCGCCGCTTTGAGAAGCGTACGCTCGATCAGTATGCGCAGCTCACGCGCGTTACCGGGCAACGGCAACTCTTTCATCGCGGCCAGACTGTCCGGGTGGAAGATCACACGTTTGTGGTGACGCTCGCACGCTTCGGCAATAAAGTGCTCCGCTATCGACGGTATGTCTTCGGCTCGTTCCCTCAGCGGAGGGACATCCAGGTGAAATGTTTGTAGACGATAGAATAGGTCCTGTCGGAACTTACCCGTTGACACTCGGTCCGCCAGATTGCGATTCGTGGCTGTAATTACTCGCACATTGATTCGTTCCGGCGCCGTGGCTCCGATCGGATAAATCTCGCCGCGCTCGATCAGCCTGAGCAAGTTCACCTGGTTCGGAGTATTTAGTTCGGCCACTTCATCGAGGAACAATGTACCTCCCGCAGCTTCGCGAACTGCTCCGGGATAATCCTCGACTGCATCCGTGAAGCTGCCCTTCTTATGTCCGAACAACTGTGATTCGATCCGGGTGTCGGTGAGGGCCGCGCAGTTGATTGCTACAAATTTGCCACCGCGACCGCTCCACTCATGGATCAGAGTAGCCAGGACTTCCTTTCCCGTTCCCGGTTCGCCGGTAATCAAAACCGGCCGATCGATCTCCGAGAGTCGGCGAGCCTGCTGTAACAGTGCCGCCGTGTTCTCTGCCGCGTAGACGAAGGTGGTCGTCGCCTCGTCTCGCGTACTCGTTTTATTCAAGTCGAGTACGTGCCGGGCACAATCGCGCAGACGTAAGATTGTCGCGATGTGTTGGGAGCCGGCAAGAAGCTCATCGGCGTGCCGATAGATGTGGCTCGCTTCTTCTTCGGTCAACCGGTCTCGCAGCTCCTCAATCAATGTCAGCGCTGCGCGTCCGGCTCCCTCAGGATCACCAGCCTGTTCTGCAACCTCCATGGCGCGGGTAAGCACCGTCCGCGAATGCTCGCGCTGGCCCAGCCGCGACAACGCCAGGCCATGCGTCGTCAACGCTTCGGCAAGCAACGCATGCTCACCGCCTTTCTCGAGGGTCAGAACAGCGGACCTTATGACCTTCTCAGCTTCTAGGTTGAGCTTTTGGGCCAACAGGACGCGAGCCCGTGTCTCGTCAACCTGAGCGCTATGAACCTTGTCCTTGAGACTGGTGAACAGTCGGCGCGCGCTCTCCAGGTGAGCTATTGCTTCGTCGAACTTTCCTTCTTTGAATAACAGGAAGCCCGAGTTGTTTTCCACCGCGGCCCGATACGACGTATGTCCCGCCATTTCGAAATGATGGCTGGCTGCGGCGTATTCGATTAGTGCCCGATCAATATAGTCGCCGCGTCTTTCAGTAGTTCCAAGATTCTTTAGTGTGTTCGCGAGCGCGATGTGAAATCGTCCCTTAAAGGAATGGCTCTTAACTTCATCATAAAGCGGCTGGATTTCAGTCAGGATCCGTAAAGCATCGTTGAAGCGTTGGGCGGATATATCAACGATGGCGCTGCGGAGCAAGGCGACGGCCTTCACTTCTGAATGTTCTTCGGTCAGGTAGCTTAACGCCGCGTGCAACGTGACTCTTGCTTCGTCGAATGCACCTTCCCGCCAGTAACAATACGCGAGCTCCGTCCGCGCCTCCGCTACTTTTGCGATATCATCGATCGACTCAAATTGGGAAACACTCTCACTGATTAGGTCCTTTGCAATTTCTTGTGCATCCGCTAATTGATTTGCGCTTCCGATCCAACCCGTCAGAGCACCAACGCGCATAAGGACCTCACCGGCGACACGCGGCTCCAGTCCGTCAACCCTGGGACGTTCCCCCACGCTTTCCCAAATCTCTCCAAAAGCCGCCCCAGCCTCGTCATAGTTCCCCGCCTCTTCCAGCTCTTTAGCAAGATGGCAGCGGAGCTCCGCACGCTGGTCGCGGGGGAGGCTCGGATTACTTATCTGCCGAACTAACTCCGACACTAAGTTCATGTGAGGTCTACCTTTCTCCTACCCTGCAAGCCACCTTGCCGTCGCGAACTGCTTTACCCGATATGGTATTATTCGGCTGCTCAGAATAGTGGTTGGCTTTAGCTTCATAACCAGCCGCGATCATTACTTTCAACCACCCAGGAGAAAATACGTGAAGCCCCTACGCCAACTCTTAGCCACAGCTGCTTTATCGTGTGTTCTAGCTTCGTCCGTCATAGCTGGAGACATACAGTGTGGCGATGTACCGCCACCGCCCGAGCCACCGCCGTCGATGACCAGTAGGATGCCTGAGGAACGTACCCTGACAAGCGGAACGTCCAGCGACACAAGCTACATCGATCCCATATCCGAGCTCACGCTCAGCCTTCTGCAGAGCGTGCTGTCGCTCTTCTAAGCAGTTCGCTTAGCCTAAATTCTTTTTTGATGCGGCGACCTTTCGTCCGCGGCCCAGTATAAGTGTGTGCTGAGAGAGCGCCGGAGAGATATTCGTTGTCCGGCGAGGGGACACTTATAGTTCCGAAGCTTAACTGTCCCCTGATGGAAAAGCAATATTATTTTATGGGAGCGCGGGCGTCTAAATCTTAGTGCGGGCATATTGCCCCATGTTACTATATTGATCGAGTTCGCTTATCTATTTTGAAGTTGAGAGGTCACGATGGAAGCACTCGGCATGGTCGAATGTATGGGGCTGGTGGCGATGATCGAGGCGGCCGATGCCATGGTCAAAGCCGCGAACGTCCAACTGGTGGGATACGAAAAGATAGACGCAGGGCTGGTAACGGCAATTGTCCGGGGGGAAGTGGCGGCCGTCAAAAGCGCAGTCGACGCCGGGGCAGCAGCGGCCTCTAGAGTGGGAAAGGTTGTAGCCACCCACGTGATCCCGCGCCCACATTCGGACGTAGACCAGGGAATACCTGTGCTCAGGACCGGCGAAACGACCCGCAAGAAGATTAGCGGCTCGGTCCGAACCAAGCAGAGCTAATCTTTCGTATCTACGCGGTCAGTCGGCCCTCCGCCGCTTCACCGCCGTGCATGTAGGGGAGCGGTCTGGTTGTCGGCTCGCAGGCCTCGTGACTCGCGAGGCATTCGCCTTCCGACATCGCGACAAAGATCATCCAAGGCGGACATACACACTAGAACCCTCAGCCGTCGAATCTTATCGGGCCGCAGCCCAATCGAACCCATCCTCCACCCCTTTGGTCCCACTAACTCTACTGTACGGGACGCAGAATCATCTTCCAGCATTCGATCCAGGTTGCCATCCTGAAGCTGTCGCTCGGCGGCCTGGGTAATGCTTTGTGAGTGCGGTGCGCGGCTGTTTGAATACTGAAGGGAACGGGTATACTCAGCGGGATCGCCATGGTGCGAGAGGAGAGCAGTGTGATCACTACGATTTGTCTCGATAGCGAGCAGAAGAAATTCATCGAGGATTTTCCCGCCGCCGATATTAGCGAGTATTGCCTCGAGAAAAAGAACGTAGTATGGGCCGACGTCAACGATCCCACTAGTCAGGACTTCATGGAACTCGCAGAAGAGTTCAACTTTCATCCGCTCTCTATAGAAGACTGCCAGCAGACCCATCAACGCCCGAAGGTTGAAGAATATCAGGGCTATTACTTCATCGTCCTATACGAAGCTGAACTCGTCGGTCCGCACGATCACCTCGAGCTGCGTGAGCTCAACATCTTCCTCGGGTCAAACTTCCTGGTCACCGTCCACAGCCGTCCCATTCGCGCGGTGGGTACAGCCACACGGCTCTGGCACGAATGGACCGATAGAGCCGAGCACGGCGCAGGAATGCTCGCCTATCTCCTGATGGATGCGATTGTTGACGACTACATGCCGCTGTTGGATATATTGAGCGAACGGATGGACGACCTGGAAGACGAAATCTTCGGCGAGTTCAAGCCGGCATCAATCGAAGAGATCTTTCGCATCAAGAAACAGCTGCTCTACCTGCGCCGTTCGATAACGCCATTGAGAGACGTCTTCAATACGCTCCTCAGGCGCGAACAACCAATTTTCCCTCGAGAATCCTACGTTTATTTCCAGGACGTGTTTGACCAT
Organism: Acidobacteriota bacterium; assembly: GCA_032160165.1. Classification (GTDB taxonomy): domain Bacteria; phylum Acidobacteriota; class Blastocatellia; order Pyrinomonadales; family Pyrinomonadaceae; genus QHXM01. The sequence continues at coordinate 33,883 of JAVHWA010000089.1, read as the reverse complement.
ATCATCCGAGTCGCCGACACGATTGACACACTGCGCGATATGCTCAGCTCCACAATGGACGCATACCTGTCGGTCCAGGGTAATCGCATGAACGTCATCATGAAGCGGCTCACGTCCATCGCCACTATTCTGATGTCGGTGACACTTATTGCCGGAATCTATGGAATGAACTTCCTTCACATGCCAGAGCTGGGATGGAAGTATGGTTATGTGGTCGCGCTGTCGTCGATGTTCGTGGTGGGATTCGTTCTGTACTTCTACTTTAAGAAAAGGAATTGGTTGTGAAGAAAGAAAGTCGCAGGGCGCACAATCCGGTTCGTGGATCTACTGAACGAGCATTCAAAAAGGCCGGCTCGCTTGCGCCGCCGGAAGAACGCTCCGGTGTAGAGAAGCAAGGGAACTCGAACAACGGCGGGTCGCTCGAGATGGACACAGCCGAGTTAAAGTTTCCCAAAGACCTGGCAGACGGGCAGAACCCGCAGTCCACTATTCTCGGCCTCGAACCAGTGGCTATTGTTATCCTCGTCCTTGCGCTCGTTTTTATCGCCTACATCACTTACCAAATCTCTAACGAGCCCGACAAAGGCAGCAACCAACCCACTACCGTCAACGATACGCAACGATAAGTCGCCGCTCTCGAATCAAAATCAAGCCTTCTCTGACTGGGCCAGTGCCTTTTCCAGTTTGGTAAACCGCGCCAACATTTCTTCGTAGATTCGATCCGTTTTCTCGTGGAGATGGGCGACTTCCAATTCGGCTTTTACATTGATCTCGTACTCGATATCGGAGCGGACACGATCTTTTTCCGTTTGCCGATTCTGACTTATGAGGACGAAGCACGAGAGAAATATCGCCTCTAGCGAGACAATCATCGTCAATAAGCCAAATGGAAAGGGATCGAAACCAACTTCATTCGTGGTGGGATCCCTTGGCAGGATCAAAGTATTCAGCAAAATCCAGGTAACGAACCAGACCACATTGCTCAAGAGGAAAGCCATGCTGCCACTGAACCACGCAATCCAGTCCGCTATTCTTAGCAAAAGCGTGCTGTGTATCTTCACCTCTTCGTTGACGTTGCGCGAGACCCGAGTTCGTAACAGTTGATCTGCCTTGCGTGTCATGGAGCTCATTGCGGCGAGCATGTGAAGAGCAGCTTCCGGTTTCTTCTGAAAGAGCAGCAGTAGGTCCTCGCGATCCAGCACCAGTAATTCGGTGTCCATCAGCGCAACTGCGGTGGCGCTTCGGGGTCCGCTATCCAGCAGGGACAACTCGCCGAACATCTCGCCGGCAGCGACTACGTTAAGGACGATTTTCTGGCCCGCGGTATCTTTGATGTACAGCTCAATCTCGCCCGAGCGGACGACATATAACGATTCGCCCGGCTCACCCGTTTGAAACAGTACCTTCTCGGCTTCGAGTTTTTCGTAATCAATTACCTCCGCCAATGCCAGTCGATCTTCTTCGTCCAGCATTTCGAACATTTCGATTCCCGCGAGCATTTCAACGTCACACGACATAGATGCCTCCTGCAAAGTGAACAGCTAGTATTTAATGAGGAGTTGAAGTTACGGGGCGCATTCTAGCAGAAGCTGAAGAGCAAAATCGATTTAATGTGAAATTCGGTAGTTATGCGGTCCGTCGTCCGACAGTCTTTGGGTTGTCATCAGCCTACAACAAACTGATGGGCGCACTGAAGAACTATGCATTCGGCCGCGCTCGTCAGGATTGTTGAGCTACCCCAGCGATGCACTTCGGTAGCCCGATGATGAAAGCTAAGACCCCGGTCAGCCGCATGGATTGACCGGGGTCGCATTCTCAATCAACTGCTGCTGCCTATCAATCAGGGATTTCTACCCGGGCCCGTAGACTTCTGCGAGGGCGCGGAAGTGGTAGTGCGCGGAACGGGCGGCTTGGGGATGGCTGGGCCACCTTCGCGTCCGGCTACGCGACCCGTGCGGGTCAAGGCGATTCGTTTATCTTTGCCGGTAGCATCGGCAATAGCCACGCGGATGGCTCGATACGACCCGTCTCGGTCTTTGTTCGTTGGACTATAGCTGACTACGTATTGGGTACGCAGGTCGCGAACAATTTCGTCTGCGATCGCAGGCAGGTCTGAGAGCGACTCTGGGAAAAAAGCACGGCCGCCGGTTTCCTTCGCCAAACGGTTGATGAGATTGACAGCTTTTTCGCGCGCACTCTTTCGGATGAGGTTGCCCTCTTTGTCCAGCTCGTTGACGAAACCAATGACGTAGATCTGTACGTCTTCTTCTCGCAACCGTTGGAACAGGTCGTCTTGTTTATACTGACTCCCGCGGTCTTCGCCATCTGTCACAACTATCAACGCGCGGCGGCGCCGGTCATTGTCATCGCCCTTCTTGTACTCCGCAACATGCTCTGCCGAGACATAAACCGCGTCGACAATCGCGGTCTGTCCACCTTCGACGAAGAAAGTGTCCAACGAGTCGAGCAAGTCCTCCTTACTCGAGGTAAAGTCCTGGACCTGTTCGATCTTATCGCTTGAAATAAAACGAACCAGAAAAGTTTCGTCGCTGGGTTTGTTGCTGTTGATGATTACCTTGCCCGCCTCGATAACCGATGCTAACTGAGAGCGAAGCGAGCCGGAAGTATCAATCGCAAGCCCGTAGCTGACCGGAACCTCTTCTCTCGAAAAAGAGAAGATCGGTTGCAACACGCCGTTCTCAAAGATGCGAAACTCGTCCTGCTTAACATCTCCGATCGGCCGGTTGTTGCGATCAATCACTCGAACATTCAGGTTCACCAGCTCGGTGTCGATCTTTATCGTCCCGTTGGCATCTATTTCTGCGCCGAGCGGGTTCGCCATGTCGGGCGGAGGTTCATTGAGAATGACCTGACCGGGACGAACCAATCCGGGCGGCACTTTAGGCGTGGGAGTCACCTTGGGGGTCGGCGTCTGCTGTGCAATTGGGCGCGGAGGTGTTGCGCTACGACGCGGGCGGCCCTCCTGCGTCTGGGCCCTTCCGATCTGCGAGACGATCAACATCCCGCAGCTTATCAACGCCAGCAAGCCGATTGCCAACGTGCGGCGTCGATCGAATGTTCCAACTTGAAACCTACTCATAACAACCTCAATAAATGCAAAAATCGCAGGCGTATATCTCTAAGAGCCTAGGTCGAGACCCGCATCCCTGATTCTCGATCATTACTATATTCTTATTTTCGCCTCTGCCCAATCGTCCAAAGCGCCCCGCACGCCTCTCCTGCCTGGAAGAGGAGAGGAGTGTCGAGGCGCTTCCGACTCGACTTCGCATGTGGCACGCGGCTGGGGCAAAGAGCGTGGACAAACAGCTGTTCGCACGCACACGCAAATCAGAGATGCTGGTAACCGCGCGATAAGTTGCCGAAGGCCCGCAGTCTTTCCCTATTTCGGGTTCGTCACTGCGTAATAACCTTCCCGGCTGCGAACGAACAGACGCGGCAAGCCACGGGGAGGGGTAACCTTAACCTTAAGTTTGTGCCACTTGCCATCGTTCGTGAAGTTCTTCGGTCTGTAAGCGAGTGAATACTGGTGGCGCAGCTCAAGCGCGATGCGTTCGAAAAGTTCGTCCATCTCGGCCGACGTGTTCGGGAAGAAGGCTTTTCCACCCGAGACAGCCGAGAGTTCGTCCAGTACCGACTGACCCTCCATCCCGAGCGGGCTGCCCGGATCGTTCCCGCCGAGAATGCCTACGGAATATAAAACGACATCTGACTCCTTCAATAAACGCCGAACCTCGCTGAAGGTGTATCGGGAATTGTTGTCCTGACCATCGCTGATCAAAAGGAGCGCCCGTTTCGGATGGGCACCGCGCGAAACCTTTTCCACGCCCAGATAGCAGGCATCGTAGAGGGCGGTATTGGACTTCGTCTCTACGAAAGTGAGCTTATTAAGGACGGCATCGCCGTCCCGGGTCTTATCCAGCAGAAGTTGAGCGCGCGAATTGAAGGCGATCAGAAAGTATTCGTCGGACTCATGGCTGGTTTGGATAAATCGCGACAGCGCCTCGCGGGCCTTTCTTATCTTGTCGCCGCTCATCGAACCAGAGACATCGAAGATCACCCCAACCGAGACAGGCGCGTCGTCGTCACTGAAGTATTCGATCTGCTGCTCTTCCTTATCTTCGAAGACCTTGAACGCCTTTTTCTCGAGCCCGGAAACATATCGACCGTATGTGTCGGTGACGGTGACGGTCAGAGTGATCAGGTCCGTATTAAAGACCTCAACCTCTTTAGCCTCCTTGCCCTGTTGCGCTGGAGTGGGTAACGGCGTGGGCGTTTGCTGCGCCGTCGTCAATTCCGGCTTTTTTTCCTGTGCGCTGATGATGTTTGGAGCAATAAGGAAGACAAAGGCGAAGACCAGGCAGGAGACGAGCGGGACCTGAGGTGCTCTGCGGCGCCGGACTATCATGCGACCCCCTGTTCCTTCTTTAGCTCGGGTTGTGTTTAGGGTCCCGTGAGAAAAAAGGTCTTCCTGTACCTCTTGTGAAAGCTGCGTTGGCTTTCTCTAAGGCACTGCAGTTTTTTGAAGCAATGTGGACGGCATTCGGGGAGACTACCGCTCGCAACTTCCACCAGCTGTCCGCGAAGGCTGGCCGCATTGTAAGTCAAGCCAGCCGAGGGCGCAAGACAAAGCGCTTAGCAGCTATGATGCACGCAACTTTCAGTAAGATGCTGTCGGCCCTCGACGATGATTCAACATTCTCGCCATCGGCGCTCGGTCCGCTCACGGCTTGTCCTTTCGCTTCTGGTACTCGAGTTCCCGGCGACTCTTTTCATCCTCGCGCGACTTGATGAGCTCCATCGTAGTCATGTCCTGAAACTCTATGTGGGGAATCTGATCGCCGCCAAGTCCGACCACACCGATACCCGCGCTGATGCGTAGGTCGCCGCACTCGAGCGCCAGGTCGTTAAGATCTTTGGTGTCACGCACGTTCTTATTTTCCCAATCATAGAAACGCTTCCACTTTCCGCGAAGATTGAGCTTCTGGGAAATTGTATTGACGAACTCGTCCGGATCACCCCACCGGTTCGTCAGCGGATAGTTGACGCGAATGAACGAGAGCCGACCGTCCGTGAACTCCAGCGCCAGCGATTCAACACCCTCGAAATAGCTCCTGCTTTCCGTGCTGTAATTTAGAGCGTTCCCGCTAAGCACCGCGCTCGAAACGCCCAGTTCATCCGCGGACGAGACGTTGAGACCGTGGACAAGCGCCTGGGCTTGCGCGGTGTTCATTCCCAGACGGAAGCCCCCTACATCGGGAGCTCGCGAGAGGGTTAGCGAACACGCGGGCGCGGGCATGACGTCCGGCGCTCGGGGCTGAATTCGTTCTGAGTCTGTTAGTTTGGCGGGATCTGCTTCGATACGTACATGTGCGGTGCGATAGTCGGCGATCGCCTGGTAGAAAGCGAGGCGTGCCTCAGCATAGCTTGATTGAGCATCCAGCACATCGAGAATGGTCGATTGTTTTGCGCGATATCGACCAAAGACGAGCGTTATGTTCCGCTGTAACGCGTCTGCCGCACCCCGCGTCTGAGCGATCCGTTTTATGGCAGACAACGCATTCGCGCGAGAGGTATAAAACTCCGCCCGCAATTCCCTGAGGGTATTTTCTCGCTGCAAATCCAGAGACTGGGCGCGTAGGCGGGCCTGGGTCTCTCGACTCTTACTCGCGCCCCAATTGAGTAGCGGGATGTTAAGGCTCACTATGGCCTGGCCGCCCGAGTATCTACCCAGCGGTCTGAAATCCGACGCATCGAACCCGCCATTCAAACTGTAGGTCAACTCCGGCAAGAGCTCGCGGCGCGCCTCGCTGGCGTCGGCCAGTGCCGCGCTTTTGAGCGATTCGATCTGGCTCAGCTCCGGCCTGCTCTTGATAAGCGCTTCCGTGTAGTCGCTGAAATCGTTCGCGGTGGGCACAGAATCCGTGACGTTCGATAAATCTATGTGTGTTGAGAACTCGACTCCGGTCAGAACTCGCAAGAGATCCATTGCGGCGGACTCTGCCGCGCGAGCTTGTTCCAGCTCATCTCGCCTGAGAAGCGCCGACCCTCGCGCGCGAAGGACATCGGCCTCCTCGCCCTCTCCGCGCTGCTGAGCGTTCTCAGCAATCCTGGCGAATGCCTCGGCCAGCGCCAGAGTTTCATCCGCGAGCCGCCGTTTTTGTCGCGCCAGCACCAGCCCGTAATATGCATCAACCGTAGTGATGATGAGGGAGCGGCGTGCTACCAAAGCTCCGGAGTGGGCTGCGGCCAGCAGCGCTCGACTTCGGCGCAACGATGCCCGTAAGCGACCTGACAAATCGATAGGCCCGGAGGCGTTGAGAAACGCCGACGTCTCATTTATCGCGCTTGAGGCCACGAAGCTGTAGATAATTGGTTCGTCGGGCTGATGAATCAGCGAGTTGGTGGTTCCATTGTAGATTAGTGGGAGCGAGAGTTGGGGCAGGAACGCCTTTCGCGCCTGCCTAACATCTTCGACCGCCACGCGCTCGTCCAACCTGGACTGTTGGTAAGCCGACGCATTGCCCAGCGCCATTTCAACGGCTTGATCCACCCTTAGCACGCGGTGTTCAATGGTGGAACTGCCGAAGGGATAGTTGTAATAGGGCGGTGGAATCCCTGGCTGCTGCTGGTGTCGCATGCCGCCTTCCTGCATACCCTGCATGTCCATTGGCGCCGTCGGCGGTTTTGGAGTTTCCCTGGGATGAATCTCTCTGCGCTTTGACTGAGGTGTGGGCTTAGTCGGACCTGACGGAACCTGCTGGGCGTCGAGGCGCCTTGCCGGACAAATCAGACATAATAGGGCGAGGACGATGGAAGCGTTGCGAGATGCTTGCACGCTGGGATCTCCTTTGTGAAGACGTGAATAGGTGATCCCCTTCATTGAAGGTGATCGACGGAGTTACGGTTCGCCGGAACTATAAATTAGTTGGCCCGGGTTGCAAAGATCATTCTAACTTTGCGCACCCCACGCCATCGGCGATGTAGACAAGTCTTGCGCTCGGCCTATTTGACGCGAGATAGCGATCAAGAAGTCGCAACTTTCAGCCTCGGTTGGCGTGTACTCGGAGGCATATAGCCTTCTGAGTTTGGAATTCTCAGAACAGCCGGCCCACCGAGTATTTTGTAACGATAACTGCACGAAAATACATGAGAGGCAGCCGGTTCGCACTCTTATGGACGCATGCTATACTCGGCGCGTCTGCCGCGCATCTGAAGGGCAGACAGTTTTTTGCCCTCGCAACATAGATTCACCATGGCCGAGTTTATCTGTCGACTGGGAACGCCCTCGGGGGAAATCATTACCCGTACCATCGAGGCGGTCGGGGTTAGGGACGCGCGCGCCCGCCTGGAGAGCGAAGGCTTTCGCGTCTTCGCGGTCACTCCACCGAAGACCTTCGGCGTCGCCGGGCTTACTCGACGTGGAAGCAATGGCCCGCACGCGAGATTTAAGGCCAACGATTTTCTGCTCTTCAACCAACAACTCGCCGCGCTCCTGCGAGCCGGTATACCGATTCTTCAAGCCATCTCCATGCTGCGCAAACGCGCTCAATCGGCAGGACTCGGACTGGTGCTTGCGGATGTCGAAGAGAAGATAAAAGGGGGCATGGCCTTGTCGTCTGCGTTCGCGGCACAGGGTCCGCTCTTCCCACGCATCTATACGGCATCGATCCTGGCGGGAGAACGAAGTGGCGCCCTGGATGAGGTGTTGGATCGCTACGTCGCCTACATGCGAAGAAGCGTTGGGCTGCGCCGGAAGATTCGTGGGGCGCTTGCGTATCCCACACTGCTTCTGATGGCATCGTTCGGAATGGTGACGTTTCTTACGCTCTTTGTGGTCCCCAGGATGTCGAACTTATTCGAAGGCTTTGGCAAGAATAAGCTGCCGTTGCTGACATTGATCGTGACGGGGATTTCGACATGGTTGAGCGAGAACTTCTGGTGGGTTTTGCCTTTGATCATTGTCAGCGTTGTGGGTTTGGTCATCTGGCTGCGCACGCCATCTGGCCGGCTGGCACTCGACAAAACCCTCTTGAAGGTTCCGCTCGTAGGCAAGCTGCTGCAACAAGTCGCCGTGGCGCAGGCTACGCGGTCGCTAGCCACCCTACTTGCGGGGGGCATCACTTTGCTTGATTCATGGGAGATCGCGGCAGAGTCCATTACCAATCGCGAGTTGCGTCGCAGGAGCGCATCCATATTGCCGATGGTGCGCGAAGGGCGCTCGTTTACTGAGAGCCTGGAGGCGGCGGGTTGGGTCCCCGAGCTCGCTCTCGATATGATCGGCGTCGGCGAGCGTTCGGGGAGCCTGCGCGAGATGCTCGATGAGGTTGCGGCGTTCTATGATTCTGAGGCTGAGGTGAAGCTTGAACAGTTGACGACGACGATGGAGCCTGCGATTCTTATTGTGATGGGTGGAGTCGTAGTTACGATTCTGCTAAGTATCTATCTACCAATCATCTCAGCCATATCGAACGTTCAAGTGACGCGATGAAGCAGATATCCGAAGAAATGGCAGAGACGATCTCGTCCTATCCGCCGACGGAGGAAACCGCCGCGATAGAGGATTTGACTCTCGCAACCGAGAGCGATCCGCCCGAGGTCCAGGAAGCTCGCGAGATGGCTCGCCGCTACCGCCTGCCTTACGTCAATCTGCTGCCTCACGATAGCGATTCTCCCATAGATTACTCGCTGCTGAACGAGATCCCGGTCGACCTGATGCTCCGACATCAATTCGTGCCTCTTCGACGGGATGGCAAGCGACTGCATCTTGCGATGGCCGACCCGACGGATCTGGAGACGTTGGACGAGTTGGCGAGCGCTCTGCATGCGCGCATAGTTCCACACGTAGCCACAGCGGGCGCTATCGATGTCGTTCTGCGAAAAGGCGATGCAACCCAGCGCGTCCTGCAGGAGGCGGCGTCAGGCTTTCGTATTTCTCTGGTAAAAGAGACCGAGACGGGCGAAGAGGTGCTCGACCTCGATCGACTGGCGACCGATTCCGACATGTCGCCGATCATCAAACTCGTCGATACGATCGTCTTCAATGCGATGGAATCGCGGGCCTCGGATATTCACATCGAAACCAGGGATACCGAGGTCCAGGTCAAGTACCGTATAGATGGTGCGCTCTACGCCAAGGTTGATCCCATCGATCTCGCCTATCATCAGACCCTGATCTCGCGCATCAAGGTGATGTCGGAACTCGACATCGCCGAACGGCGAGTTCCGCAGGATGGTCGCTTTCGCGTGCGATACAAGGGAAGAAATGTAGACTTTCGAGTCTCGATCATGCCGACGGTGCATGGCGAAGACGCTGTCATTCGTATTCTCGACAAAGAACAGATCAACGAAGAGTTTCGTAACCTGAACCTCGATGTAGTTGGATTTTCCGAGGACGATCTGAGGAAGTTTCGCCGCTATATAGCAGAGCCTTACGGCATGGTTCTGGTCACCGGTCCTACCGGCTCAGGTAAGACGACTACGCTGTACGCGGCGCTGAACGAAATCCGCAATGAAGAAGACAAGATCATCACCATCGAAGATCCTGTCGAATATCAATTGCACGGTATCACTCAGATACCTGTCAACGAGAAAAAGGGATTGACGTTCGCGCGCGGGCTGCGCTCGATTCTGCGGCACGATCCGGACAAGATCATGGTGGGCGAAATACGCGACGAAGAGACCGCACAGATCGCCATCCAATCAGCCTTGACCGGACATCTGGTATTCACCACCGTTCACGCGAACAACGTAATCGACGTGATTGGCCGTTTCTTGAACATGGGCGTCGAGCCGTATAATTTCGTATCGAGCTTGAATTGCGTCCTTGCGCAGCGTCTGATTCGCATCCTGTGTCCAGTGTGCAAGCACTCATACCGGCCCACGGATGACGAGTTGCTTGAGTCTGGCCTTCGGCCGGAAGAGCACAAGGGCCGCGCCTTTTATCGTAGCGATGGATGCGACGCATGCAATCACACTGGCTATCGAGGGCGCACCGCCATTCACGAATTGCTCGATCTGTCGGATAATATCCGCGAGATGATAGTGGAGCGACGTCCAGGCTCCGAAGTGAGACGGGCCGCCGAAGCCGAAGGCTTAACAGGCCTGCGCGAGTCTGCGCTGCAAAAAGTTTTCTCCGGTGTCTCCACTTTGCACGAGATCAACCGCGTGACGTTTGTCGAGGAAGTGAACATAAATAAGTGAGCTTTCTTCGCCGAACTCGGGGTAACGCGAGTTGATTTCGGAACTCTGTCTCTTGCGGAGCGTTATAGCCCTGTGACGCCTGGCGGCGTTGCTCACTGTCGCCGGTCCACGCATTTACGGCTAACGCGTCCGCATCACGACGTTGGCGAATCTTTGGTAGAGAGATCCATGATGAAAAGTACATCAATTCCTACGCGCTCGTTTGCATCCATGCTGGTGGTTTTTTGTTTACTCGCTGCGCCCATGACGGCATTTGCGAAGAAAGGCGAGAAGAACTACAAGCGCGGACTCCAATACGAGTCTGCGCAGCAGTGGGATAAGGCGGCGCAGGAGTTCACCCTTGCTGTCGCAGCCGACCCATCGAGCGTCGAATATCAGCTCCACTACAGGCGCGCCGTCTTCAACGCGTCGCAGACGTACATGCAGCAGGGCCGCGCCCTGGCTGAGCAACGCGACTACATCGGCGGCTACAACGCTTTTCGTCAGGCATACGGATACGACCCTGTTAACGAGCTCGCGCTTTCCGAGATGGAGCGCATGCTACGCCTGCAGCGTGAGAAGACAGGCGAGACCCTGCCGGGCGACCTTCCCAATAGTAAGTCTGCGCCCACGTCCAATCAGGAAGGAGGCGGGACTCCCGCGATGCCCGGAACGCGACCGAGCCTTCAAGAGGACCCGTCGCTTCCACCGCAACGAACAGAGCAGCTGCGCATCATTAAATATACGGGCGATCTCAAAACCGAGATTCGTCTTCTGGCTGAAAATCTCAATCTCAACGTCATATTCGACAGCCAGTCGTTTCGCACGCCGCGGACCGTCGAAGTCAACTACAGCGATGTGACAACAGCACAGGCGCTCGACTTGATCTTTCTTCAGGAGGGACTCTTCTTTCAAAAGGTCAATCGCCGAACGATTATCGTCGCCGACCAGACCCGTCGTGCTCAGTACCAACAACTGGCCATTCGCACTTTCTATCTGGCGAACATTCTCCCGCAGAAGGCGCGCGACATAGTCGCGGCCGCGATTCCACCCAACCAGGGCAGGCCGCAGACGATCGTGCTTCCGGATGAGCCCACGAACAGTATTACGGTTCGTGATACTTCGGAGAACCTGCGATTGATCGGAGAGATCCTTGCAAGTATCGACAAGGACCGAGCCGAGGTGGTGATGGATGTCAACATCTATGAAGTTTCGCGGACTGACTTGCTCCAGCTTGGAAACCAACTGGGAACGGGCGACTCCAGTGGCTTCTTTAGCCTTGGCGGAACTAGTGGACTGAGCATCCTCGGTGGCGCGCGAGATGTCGCCACACGGATTGCAAGCGCTCCCACCGCTCTCGGCGCAGCCCTCGTTATCCCGGCCGCACAGCTCACCGCCTTTCAGCGCAGGGACCGAACGAAGTTGCTGGCTTCGACTCAGGTGCATGCCTTCAACGGCGAGGAGTCGTCGGCCCGAATCGGTCAACGCGTTCCCGTCCAGACCGCACAGACGTTTCCGTTTGCAAATACGAACGGAACTACGCAGCCAGGCGGCGTGACCGGCGGCGTTAACTTCGGTGGCGGGTTTCCTGTCATCCAGTACGAGCCAACCGGATTGACGCTCAAGTTTCAACCGCAGGTTTTTCCCAATCTTGATGTGCAGGTCAAGATGTCGATTGAATCAAAGGACATCCTTAACGCGGGCAGCCTGACTCCGACTTTCACCGAACGGACAATAACCGGCACTGCCAGAATTCAAAACAACCGCACAATGATGCTGGCCTCAGTTGCGCAGGACACTCAATCAAATGGACGCAGGGGCCTGCCTCTGCTCGGCTTGATTCCCATCCTGGGGAGACTGTTTACAGCCCCCACGCGAAATAATACTCAGGTCGATATTGTGATAGCTGTCACACCCAGAGTGTTGCGAGCTCCCGCGATCACGCCAAACGACGAAAGAGAAAGGCCGAGCGGGACACTGTCTACGCCGACGAATAGTTCTCTTGAAGCGATGGTGCAGGAAGCCGACCGCGAGGACCAGCTCGCGGCTGCTCGTCGAATCCCGAGAAACGTAGTGGTGCAACTACCGGATGCGGGACCCGCTCCCGCCTACGTCCCTGCGCCGGCGGCGTTGGTAAATGCCGGGACGACCTCTGCGGAACCGGGCCCGGAAAAGACTGCGTCAACTCCCGTCGCCAGTCCCGTCGTCGCCACGAATATTCCACAACCATCAAACGCGCTGGCTAGCGCGATCGCGAAGTTAACCGGCGAACCGCCCAGCTCGACCGCGCTGGCCCTCAAAGGGAGCGGCGCCGTATCGCAGCCGAAGGAGATGTCCCAATCGTTGGTGGCCCCGCCTTCGCAGCCGCGACTCGATCTTCCAACCGGCTCGCTGGCTGAGAAGATTCAAGCTACTACCGAGAACAGCGAGGCCAGTCGGTCGAACGCCGAAAAGAATTCAGCCGGAGTGAAACTGCTGGCCGGACTTTCAGAAAAGGGCGGAGGCAGTGTCATCGCAGACGCAAGATTGGTTGCGACCCAACCCGAGATGCGAGTGGGTGACAAGCAACGAATCGCGCTGGTGTTCGACTCGAAAGAGCCGCTGGGCAACGCCATCGTCCGTCTCAAGTTTGATCCGCGAGTCATCGCCGTCAGAAGCGTTTCAGCGGGCGACTTGTCGGATGGGACGAAAAAGATTGCGAGTATGATGCAGGTGATTGATCCCGCGGGGGTCATCGGCATCACGATTTCACCCGAGGCCGGATCGTCACTCAAGATTGGCGCGAACACCGTCGTTTACCTGGAGATCGAAGCTATTGCGAACGGGGAAACTGTCATTGGATTCGACCAGACAAACGTCCAGGTCTTTACATCGGACGGGCGGGTGGTGAAGCTGCAGATGCAGGAGAGTCGCGTGCTAGTGAAGTAGTATGAAAAAGCAGTTGTCAGCAAGGAAAGGGCAGTTGGCAGTCGAGAAGGGAACGCGGAAAGCGGGACCATCACTACCAACTGCCCATCGCTCTCTCAGCCATTCGGCGAGCGGCTTTTCGCTCCTCGAACTGGTAATCACGCTCATGATTCTGACAATCCTCACCATGGGAGCAATCCCCTTGCTGAAGGTGTCGGTCAAGCGTCAGCGAGAGCAGCGGCTGCGCGAAGCACTTCATGAACTGCGCGCCGCTATAGACCAATTTCATCGTGAGGCGGTTCTTGGCGCGGCAATGCTGGGACAACAGCAACAACAGGCGCAGCCCAATCCCAACCCCAACCCGAACGCGAACCCGCCTATGATTGACCCTCGAGTCCGGGTAGCGATAACAGATAACACAATTTTCGGCACCGACAACCCGGATCGATATCCACCCGATCTCGAGACGTTGGTAAACGGCGTGAGTGTGACGCCAATCGGACAGCCTGCCGGCGGTGGCGGCGGGATAGTCGGTCTGGGTAATTCGAATACTACGGCGACAAGCAACACGCTCACGTCGACCAAGAAGAAAGTTTACCTCCGCGATATCCCGATCGACCCTATGACGGGTGAGCGCGATTGGGACCTGCGCTCGACCTACGACTCGAAGGATTCGGGCTCTTGGGGAGGCGAGAACGTGTTCGACGTTCGTTCCAAGTCGAACGGGACCGCGCTCAATGGAGAGAAGTATAGTGATTGGTAAGAGCCAGTTGGCAGTAAGCAGTCTTCAGTTTGCAGTGGGCGATGAGTCGTCGGCTACGCTTGATGCTGCGAACGCGCAGAGTGAACTGCCAACTGCCAACTGCCAACTGCCAACTAGTTCGATGGGATTCACCCTGCTCGAGTTGATGATCGTCATTTCGATAATCATCATTCTCGCCGCGATCGCTATGCCGCAGTATCAGAAAACTGTGGTCTATGCGAAAGAGACCGTGCTTCGCGACGACCTTTTCCAATTTCGAAAATCGATCGACATGTACGCGGCCGATAAGGGCAAGCTGCCATCGTCGCTTGAGGAACTTGTTAACGCGGGGTACATGCGCGAGATCCCGGTAGATCCCTTAACTGAGCGGAATGATACATGGGCACCCGAGATGGGCGATGACCCCAGTTCCGCGGAAGGGGGAACCGGCGTCACCAACGTTCGGAGCGGATCACCAGATCAGGCTTCCGACGGTTCCTCTTACAACGAGTGGTGAAAGCTGGTCGCCAGCGCGCGTACCGTTAGAGTGGGAAACTATTGTTGGACCGCTCCGGCCGGTAACGCCTCTTAGAGTTCAATTCTAATTTATGCCTCCCACACCTTTCGGTAAGCTTGCGAGCCCTCGCTTTCCCTCGGCCGCTCTGGGGCTCGAGAACAGTCAGGCGACGGTTGTTCATCTGGACCGCCCACGCGGCGGCGGTTTTTCCATCAGACGCGCGGCCACCATAACGCTGCCACAGTCGCTCATCCAGCCGAGTTTCGACGACACCAATATCTCGGACATCGCTTCATTGGTGAACCTGCTTTCGGAAGCGGCCTTGAGTGCGGGCCTGGGAAAGCAGGAGAAGTGGTCTGTCGCGCTTCCCGAAGCGGTGACACGGGTCGCCATCCTCACACTGGATACCGAAGCCGCCTCGCGTGCAGAGCTGGAAGACGTGTTGCGATGGAAGTACGAACGGTCCTTTGGCGCGCCCACGGACGAGATAAGAGTGACGCGCGAACGACTGCCCGCCGACGCGCAGGGACGGTCCAGATATTTGGCCACCGCGATTCGGCTTTCGGTGCTGGCTGAGTACGAATCAGTCTTCGCGGAGCTGGGCTGGCGTGCAGGATTGATTCTGCCTCGACATCAGGGCGAAGCGCTATGGCTTAATCGGACGGCAGAACCGGGAGATTCCCTGCTGATCAGCTCGCACGCCGAAGGGTTCACTGCGGTAATGCTTCGCAACAAACAACCGACAATCGTCCGCTCGGTAATGTGCGATGCTGAGGACCGCGATGACGAGCTCTACCGTCTTCTTCTTTTTTACCGAGATCGCGTCGTTGCCGGGGACAACGGGGGCGCGCCGGATGCACTCAATCGGATTCTGGTCGTAGGCGAGGGTTTCGACAGGAACCGCGTGAGCGAGATCGTAAACGAGACCCTGGAGACCCGCCCTCGAATGCTGGATGCTGCGGCCGTTGGCCTTTTGCTTCCGTCCGGCGACTTCAGCTTTGACGCCCTTGCCGCGCCCGCCGGCCTGGCAACGCTTGCGTGGAGCTAGGAGCCGGAACAGATGTTCAGACTCACCTATTCACTGGAAGCGAAAGTTGCGACGAAGTCGACGTTGCTGGCACTCGCTCTTCCAATGTTGTGCGTTGCAGCATCGGCCCAGATAGCACGAAAGAAGGTGCCGCAGAATCTCCCGCCTACCGTCACTCTTATCGCCTCTCCGACAACGCTATGCTATGGAGGAGAGGTTAGACTTTTCGCTGATGCAAAAGACCCTGACGGAGATAAGCTAACTTACAAATACACAACCAGCACCGGCAAGCTCGTTGGTTCCGGCCGCAGAGTGCGGTGGGGATTCGATCAGCTGGGACATCACAGAGCAACCGTAGAGGTGAGCGATGGCCGGGGAGGTATTGCATCGTCTTCGGCGTTCATAATTAATTTCGAGCTCTGCAATTGTCCAGTTCTAATCATAGACGGCTCGGTTAATGCAGCTGGGTCGTTGGCTACCTTCAGCCTAAGTTTGATGGGCCCCGCTGACTTAAAGCCCGCTTACACCTGGACCATTTCAGCCGGAAAGATGGTTAGCGGCAAGCGCAACCCAACTCTCACCGTAGACACTACCGGAGTTCAGGCTGAGACCGTTACCGCGACAGTAAAGATTGGTGGGTTAGATCCAGAGTGTGAAAACATGAAGACATTTACCTTGAATCGTCTTTCGCCAGCAACTCCCAAAAATTAAGAAAACCCAGCGGTTCGGCCCAGGGCACGAAGATTCGGATCTGAAACTTTTAATGCGCCAGCATCGTAAAACCAGAGCATCATGAGTATGAATGCATCGTCGACAGCCGTAGGCAATCTTTCTGTTGTCGTGGACTGCGACCTCGTATCGCGGGCTTTGGCCGGGCGCGAGGACAGCTTCGAAGAACTGGTGCGCCGATACCAACGCCCCATCGCCGCCTATGTCTATCGCATGGTGGGAGACTACGACGCCGCTCTGGATCTGACACAGGAAGTTTTCATCAAAGTCTACAGCTCGCTCTCCCGCTATCGCTCTGAATTCAAATTCTCAACATGGATCTACAAGATCGCGCACAACTCGGCGGTTGATCATTTGCGCAAGCATTCGACGCGCGAGCAATCATTAATGAATGAGTTTGACGGGGAGCAACGAGAACGTCCCATCGAGAGTCGACGGCTATCGCCGGAGCAAGAAAGTGAGCGGTCCGAAAGGCGTGCCGAGATAGAGCAGGTGGTTCGTCAGCTTCCTTCCTGCTATAAAGCGTTGATAGTGCTTCGCCATTCGCACGATCTGAGCTACGACGAGATCGCCGATGTGACGGGCTTGCCGCTCGGCACCGTAAAGAACCGGCTCTTTCGAGCTCGTGAATTAATGCGACATCAGTTTGTGGAACGAGGAATTACCGGCGTGTGATGCGAAACCGCGTATTGTAAGGCTTGCTCGCCTGGATGTTGACTATGAGTATTTCAACCAAAGATCGAACAGCTTGCTATAAAGAAGAGATCATCGCTTATCTTGACGGCGAGCTTAATCAGCGTTCGATCGCGTTCCTCGAACACCATCTTGTCACATGCGATAGGTGCACCGTTGAATATCGGCTGCAGCAAAGGTTGGTGGCAGAGTTGGAGAACGCTCTGATAGCCGGCGCTGGCGTTGAGCTGCCGAGAAACTTTGCGCAAGTCGTCGCTGCACGGGCGCAATCCGATCTGCGAGGTGTTCGCGAACCTCGTGAACGGAGGCGCGCGTTCGGCCTTTGCGGCGTGCTGCTGATCCTCTCAGTGGCGCTGCTTGGCGGAGCGGCCGCCAGTGAATCAGTGCTTGCACCGGCGCGGCTGATTTGGAGATCCGCCGCTGCACTTTTTAGTTTCCTCGGGCATGCACTCTACTCCGCAGGTGCAGGTATGGCCGTCCTTTCCCGCGGCGTTGGTAGCCACCTGTTTTTTGAATCGTGGCCATTTGGTCTTCTAATAATCGTGCTCTTCGCCTCAGCGCTAATCATGCTGCGTCGTCTGATCGTCGAATATCACAGAACGCGGATCAGTCTCTGAATTGAACCCCACGTCCGGCGGCCCGACGTGCCCCTTGCTTACTGTTGTGAATCAAGTCTCGCTTCAGGCGGTTCCGGATTTAAACGTCGTGCGCGCCGCGTCACGTGTGGTCGCGACGATCTTTGCGCTATTGGTGATGGCCCTCGCCATCAATGCGCAAAGCCCTGCCGAAACGCTTCCCGATACCACAATGCCTCTAATCGTTAACGGCGTTAGCGAGTCTGATGTATTCGGCTGGGGACAATCAATACTGGTTCGAGGGACCGTCAAACGCGGCGTCATGGCGTTCGGCGGCGACGTCATCGTCGAGGGCATCGTTGAAGGCGATGTGGCAACGATCGGTGGCTCGGTTATTCAACGCAACGCCTCGCAAATTGGAGGCGACGTTATTGTGATAGGCGGTTCATATCATCGCGATACCAGTGGACAGGGACGAAACCCGGCCAGCACCACTGTAATGTTCACGGGCTTCGAACCTGAGCTGCGCAATATCATGCGCAATCCCGCCAGCCTGCTGACACCTCAGTGGACGGTTGCATATGTGGGCAGTCGGGTGATGGGGACCCTGTTCTGGTTCATCGCATCGTTGATGTTGACGGCGGTAACTCCGGGCGCAGTCAGTCGTGCCGTTATGCGATTACAGTTAACTAATGTCCGAGTAGGCCTGATCGGGTTCGTCGGTTCGATAGTGATGACCTTTGGGGTGATTGCAGGTTTGAGCGTCCTGCCGACGGTCTTTGCGGCGCTCGTTGGCCTGACCGCGCTGATCTTATTGATGCTCGCATATCTGTTCGGACGGGTGGCCATTCAGGCAGCCACTGGCCAATGGCTTCAACGCAGGTTTTTTGGCGATAGACTGCGTTCAGAGTCTGTAGCGCTTCTCGCGGGAACGATTGCCTGGGCGATTCTCCTTTCTCTCCCATATGTTTGGCCGTTCGTCGGCGCTGGACTGCTCGTAGCAAGCCTGGGCCTCGCGCTCACGGCCCGGTATCGCGTCGGATGGAGACGCACCTGACTAGTTAGAACACCGCTTGCGCACCCTTTCGCTGCAAACTCTCCACATACCCGTAACCAATGGACTCGCTGATGCGTCTATAGTAATGCTGAGGCATTCTGATCGAAATGGCCCCGATATGCCGTCGTCAAGCATCGGATGTCTCAGCGATGCTTGGGCAGTATATTAAGGTTTTGGAACTTTCAGCCTCCTCGCGCTTAATCTAGCTCAATGGTGCTTTTCACGCGAGCAGGCGTCTTCTCTGCGAAAAGCGCCCCATAAAGGCATAAAAACTGAACATTGGACGCAGTCCGCGCGTAATAAAGCAGCTAGTCGCTCGTTATTATAGATGGCGACCAGGCAGTACCACCGAAATATCAGTCACATGCTGCAATAGCGCAGTGTTTTCCTTATATCGAAGCGAGGGAAGTTGATGAAAAAGGCTTTTGGAGTTCTTGCGCTTGCTGTGTTCACGCTCTTAACAGGTGCGACCGCTTCTGCGCAAGACAGTGACCCTGCTATCACCGCAACACGAGTTTTCGGAAAGATCACCGAGATCAATGCTCCCGCGGGACAAATGACCGTCAAAACGGATGCGGGATCAGTTGTTAGCGTCAAGCTGAGCGAGAAAACTTCTTACGAGCGCATGCCCGTCGGCGAGACCGATCGCTCGAAAGCCATCAAAATCGCGTTCACAGACGTCACTGTGGGCGACGGCGTTTATGCACGAGGCTATGTTGCCGCGGACAAAAAATCGGTGCCCGCTCAACAGATCATCGTCGTCAGTCAGTCCGACATTGCGAAGAAACAGGAGAAGGAGCGGGCCGAGTGGCGGTCGCGCGGACTCTCGGGACTGGTTGAATCTTTGAACCCGCAGACGAAGGAGATCACGGTATCAACGAAGACGGCCGAAGGTCCCAAAGCAGTTATCATTCCGATCACCGACAAAGTAAAGATGCGACGCTACGCGCCCGATTCGATTAAGTTCAGCGAGGCCAAGAAGAGCTCGTTCGATGAGCTCAAAGTCGGCGACCAGCTTCGCGCCAAAGGCGACAAGAGTACCGACGGCACCCGCTTCACTCCCGAAGAGATTGTGACGGGCTCGTTCCGAACAATCGGCGGTGCGATCGCTTCGGTTGACGCCGCAGCCGGCGAGATCAAGATTACTGACATTCAATCCAAGCAGCCGCTCACAGTGGTTGTTCGCAAAGATTCGACGCTTAAGAATGTCCCGCCGGAGTTTATGCAAATGATGGCCGCGGGTGGACCGGCTGGAGCAGGCGGAGCACCACCTGCCGGCGGCCGTCCTCCCGCCGCTGCTGGCGGACCTGCCGGAACTCCGGCCAAAGCCGGTGGCCCTCCGACTGCAGGTGGTCCTGCGGGCGCAGGTGGTCCTCCGGGCGCAGCCGGCGGATTCGACATACAGCGAATGATTGACAATCTTCCTGCTACCACGCTGGCAGAATTGAAGCCAGGCGGAATGGTTCTGTTGCTCAGCACAGCAGGGGCGGATCCTACGAGAGTCACAGCCATCACGCTCGTCGCCGGAGTTGAACCAATATTCGCGATGCTTCAGGCCAGACAAGGTGGACCCGTCAATCGTCCGCCCAATCTTGGAACGATCAATTTGGGTATCGGCGGGCCGTGAACGGCTGCCGCTCCACTGGAATAATTTTTGAGTTGGAAGTGCGGAACATCGCGACCTTCAACTGCAATTCGTAAAGGTCATAGTCATGAATCAGATCAATAAAAGAATCAAGAACATTGTGGGCCTGGCACTTCTCGTCGCCTTATGTGCCGTTGCCAGCTTTGCGCAACAAGCCGGAATAACTTTGCGCGGTCAGGTGACCGATGAATTCGGTGGCTTGGTCGTTGGCGCAACCGTATCAGTCGTCAACGCGAGCGGCGCTGAAAAAACCGCTATCACAAACGAACAGGGAATGTACGTTGTGAACGGCCTGGCACCCGGAACCTACACCGTGCGAGTGGTCGCTTCCGGCTTCGCGCTATCTGAGACTGCCGACGTTCACATCGCGGCCGGGCGACGCGAGCCACTCGACATCAAGCTGAGCGTGACGATTGAAGAGCAAAAGGTCACCGTCTCTAGTGATACCAGAGGTGTCAGCACCGAATCGGAAAGCAATGCCAACGCCATTGTGCTTAGAGGCAAAGACCTCGATGCGCTGCCGGACGATCCGGATGATTTGGCCGCAGCCTTGTCTGCTTTGGCTGGCCCCTCGGTCGGGCCTAACGGTGGACAAATCTACATCGACGGCTTCACCGGCGGACGCCTCCCTCCGAAAGAAGCCATACGCGAAGTCCGCGTCAGCCAGAACCCCTTGAACGCCGAGAATGATCAGCCCGGCTTTGGTCGCATAGACATTCTCACGCGCCCCGGCTATGACCGTTGGCGCGGCAGCGCGAACTTCAATTTCAACGACGAGAGCATGAACGCTCGCAATCCGTTTGCACCCACGCGTGATAGTTTTCAGTCGCGGCTTTACGGGTTTACGTTGAGCGGTCCGGTCTCAGCCAAGAAGTCATCCTTCTTCCTCGATTTTCAGCGACGTGAGGTTGACGACAACGATGTCATCAACGCGCTCGTGCTCAACGCGGCCCTGAACCCAGTAAGTTTCAATCAGACGATTCTGCAGCCGCGGCGCTTTATCACGTTCAGCCCGCGTTTCGATTACGCCATCAACCAGAACAACACGATTGTCGCGCGCTACACCTACTCGCACTCGAGAGTTGGAAATGTGGGCGTCAGCGGCTTCAGTCTTCCGTCGCGTGGATACGAGACGACGAACACCCAACACACTTTCCAGATTACAGAGACGGCCGTGCTCAATCCGAAGACGATTAACGAGACGCGGTTCCAGTTCGTCGACAACAAGAACGAGCAGAATGGCAACAACACAGTTCCTACCGTCCAAGTACTTGAAGCGTTCACGACCGGTGGTTCGCAAGTTGGCCTCTCGTTTAGCCGAGCTCGTCGCTGGGAACTGCAAAACTACATGACCGCAACGTGGTATCAGAATCACACCTTCAGATTCGGCGTGCGGCTGCGCGGCGTGAACATCACGGACGTGTCCCGAAATAACTTCGGCGGGACGTTCACCTTCGCCGGCGGACTCGCACCACAATTGGACGCGGCCAACAACCCCGTCGTAGCAAACGGTCAGACCGTTCTGGCTAACATCACAAGTCTTGAGCGTTTTCGCCGCACAGTGTTTCTCCGGCAGCAGGGATTCACGCCAGCGCAGATTACTGCGCGCGGTGGAGGCCCGACCCAGTTCACCCTATCGGGCGGAAACCCGGAGGCCGATGTCAGTCAGGTAGATTTTGGCGGGTTCTTCCAGGACGAGTGGCGCCTGCGCCCGAACCTGACCATGACCCTCGGTCTGCGCTACGAGAAGCAAACCAACATTGACAGCAAGTTCAACTTCGCGCCACGCATCTTCTTTGCCTGGGCGCCCGGCGGGAGTTCTACCGGGACTATCGGCCAGTTCGGCTCGGGGCAACCGAAGTTCGTCGTCCGTGCCGGCTTCGGTTACTTCTATGAGCGTTTTAGCGAAGGCAACACGCTCTCGGCGAACCGCTTCAACGGCGTCAACCAGCAGCGTTTCAACGTCATTGACCCGACGATTCTGGGCAGTGCGGTCTTCGGGTTTGATGGTACGGTCGCGAATGTGCCCACAACTGCGACGCTCGCTGCTCAACCGCAGGTCATCAACCGCGTCGCGAATGACTTGCAATCTCCCTCAACGATGATCGCTGCTCTCAACGTCGAGCGGCAGTTGCCGGGTAACTTAACCGTATTCGGGCTGCTTGTCTCCATCCGCCAGAGACACAATTTGGTGTTTCGGGACATTAATGCGCCGCTTCCTGGGAATCCTACGGTGCGACCGGATCCGACAGTCGGCAACGTCTTTCAGTGGGAATCGGGCGGCTATTTCAATATGACGCAGTTCATCCTGGGTGTCAGAACTCAGCTCAGCCGTGGGCTGACCCTCTTCGCCAATTACTTTACCGCCAAGACCGAAGGCAACACGGATTGCGTCTTTGGGGGGAGTGGATGCTTCCCCGCGAATAGCTACGACATCAACGCAGACAAAGGGCCCTTCGCTTTCATCCCGCGCCATAACTTCTTTCTGGGAGGCACGCTCGCCGTGCCGAAACTGAAACTCTCTTTGAACCCGTTCATCATTGCCAGGACGGGCAATTACTTCAACATCACGACGGGAGCCGATACCAACGGCGACAGAATCTTTAGAGAGCGTCCGGCATTTGCCAGCTCGTCGACGTTGCCTGCGAACCTGAGACAAACGGCCTATGGCGATTTTGATATCAACCCTGCGCCTGGCACTCCCATCATTCCGCGCAACTACGGAGTAGGCCCGGGCTTCTTCGCGGTCAATCTGGGCATCAGCCGAACGTTTGGTTTTGGTGACATGCCTGGGGCGAAACCTGCCGCGGCTACAGCGGCAGCGCCCCGGGGCGGCGCAGGTGGAGGCGGGCTAGTTGCCGGCGCGCCGCGCGGTGGCGGAGGCGCACAGGGTGGCGGAGGTCCACGTCCGGGCGGCGGTGCTGCCGGGCCGGGAGGCGCCGGCGCCGAGAAGCGTTACAACCTGACCTTCTCGGTTAACATCAATAACCTATTCAACCGCACGAACCTCGGCAATCCGGTAGGCAATCTCAATTCGCCGCTCTTCGGGCAGTCGCTTTCAACGCTCGGAGGTTTTGGTGACGGGGGCGGAAACGCCGCGTCGGCTAACCGGCGCATTTCTGCAGGGATACGCTTAAACTTCTAAAGCACGCATCGCAGTCTTAGCGTTCGCTTTTAAACGGGCGAGTCCACTCTATGACCGGAGTGGCCTCGCCCGTTTTCGATTTCGTCATCTCCGAGACCAGAGCGAGCACCCTCGCCGACCAGTGGCGATGTTGTTGTTGAGTGCTCGCGCGGGCGAGTCAATGTCGATAGCACCAATGGCTCAATAACATTCAACAATATCCACGGTGATGTCGACGCCAATACTTCGAACAGCAGCCTAATGTTCTCCGGACCAATCAGCCCAGAGGCGCGCTATCACCTGAAGTCGATCTCCGGTTCAGTTGAAATGGCGATTCGAGACAAACCGAGCGGTTTACCGCCACGCTTTCTTCGTATCGCGGCGTGATCGAGAATGAGTTCCAGCTAAGATTAATCAGGCCTCTCAGCACCAAGAAAACGTGAATCGACGCATCATCGGTCATTTCGGAAACGGGCAGGGGCTGATCTCACTTAATACTTTCGATGGGAACGTCAGGCTGACGAAACTCGCGCAGGGTACGAGCAACGATTGCAAGTAAGCCCACGCAACAAGCGTTCAATGTCCATCAACGTTCTATCCGCCTCCCACTCCCCACTGACCACTGACCACCGCCCACTATCCGCTATAATACCCCGATGCAACAAACCGTCATTATCACGCTCCGCGGAGCGAAGCGATTGCGCGCCGGGCATCTCTGGATTTATCGAAGCGATGTAGTCAATGCCCACGATGTCGAGGGCGGTTCGATTGTGACGCTGAGGGACGAGCGCGATCGACATCTCGGCCAGGCCTTCTTCAGTGATCGCTCGGAGATTTCCCTGCGACTGCTAACTCCAGGTGACGAAGTCATCGACAAGGACTGGTGGCGGTCGCGCCTGCAGGCGGCGGCGCGCAGACGTGCGGTAATCAGGCGTAGCGCGAACGCTTATCGCCTGGTCTATTCCGAAGGCGATTTGTTGCCTTCGCTAATCGTCGACGTTTACGACGACGTACTTGTTATGCAAACGCTCTCCCAGGGCACAGAGCAATCAAAGGAAATGCTGGTGGAGCTGCTGGTAGAGGAGTTCCAGCCTCGCGCAATCGTCGAGCGCAACGACGTACGCGTCCGTGAGCTGGAAGGACTGGAGATGCGCGTCGGCGTGCTTTACGGTCAGCCGCCGGAGCGACTCGAAGTCACTCAACACGGCGTGCGTTTTCTGGTTCAACCTCTTGGCGGTCAGAAGACAGGATCATTTCTGGATCAGAGCGAGAATCAGCTTGCTGCACAGCGTTTGGGGAAGGGACGCGCGCTTGACTGCTTCACCTTCAATGGCGGCTTCGCGCTTCATCTGGCGAAGACCTGCGACAGCGTTCGCGCGTTGGATATCTCTCCTGACGCGATCGAAGCCGGGCGACGAAATGCGGAGCTGAACGACGCTCGCAATGTCGAGTTTGTCGAGGCAAATGTCTTCGATGCCCTGCGCGAGATGGAGTCGGCGGGCGAGCGCTTCGATACCATCGTGCTTGACCCGCCCGCGTTCGCCAAGAATCGAGCGAGCGTCAAACCTGCCGCCAGAGGTTACAAAGAGATCAACCTGCGCGCGCTAAAGCTCCTCAACCAAGGTGGACTGCTCATCACCTGCACCTGTTCCTATCACATGTCGGAGGCGATGTTTCTTGAGATCGTGGGCGACGCTGCCAGAGACGCGCACCGTCGCGTGCAGCTAGTAGAGAAGAGAATGCAGGCGAGCGATCATCCGGTTCTATTCGGAATGCCCGAGACTTATTACTTGAAATGTCTTGTCGCGAGAGTTATGGAATAAAGTCACGGAATAGAATCGGGGCGATGCCTGAAGCCGCAAGTGAGACTTGGAGTGGCGCGTTAGAATGTCGGTTTCCAAACAAGATTTCCGTTTTTGTCTACATAGCCGATTTTGTAGCCGCCATCTTTGTTATTGACGATCACTCGCGCGAGTCCGTTGGCAAAACCGTAAGTGAAATCGAAACGGGGAGCGATGACGATACGTCCGGTCTTATCTATGAACCCCTGTTTGCCTTTAATGTAGACCGGAGCTAGTCCCTCGTGAAAGCTTCCTCCGCCCTCAAACTGCGGTCTGATGGAAAACTTTCCGTCCTTGTCCATAAAACCGAATTTGTCGTTCACAAAAACAGCGATCAGACCATCAGAGAAGCGATCAAAGTACTGAACACGAGCGCGCGGCTTAAACACCGTTCGACCGGTCTTATCTATGATGCTGCTTCCCCTGCCGCGAATCTCCACGGCAGCTAGCCCCTCGGAAAACTCCCACCCCTTATCATATCGAGCGGGGATTATCAGCTTCCCCGATTTGTCTATGTAACCAGTCTTGCCCCCTACCTCGACGCGCGCCAGTCCTTCGTGAAAATCATAGGCCCAGTCGAACTGCAAAGGGATGACGAGCTGGCCAGACCTGTCCATGTATCCCCAGCCGTCGTCGAGGTGCACGGAAGTCACCCCTTCAACGAAGAGGCCGCCTGAACGATATGGCGTCTTTAGCATGACCATGCCGGTCCGGTCTATGTATGCGCGCTGATCATCGATTCCGACGGCCGCGATTCCATTCTCGAAGCCACTTGCCCCTATAAACTGAGGTTTGATTACGATCTCACCCTTCGTATTTACGTAGCCCCACATTTTGTCAATAACGACCGGAGCCAGCCCCTCGGAGAATTCCATTGCCAGATCGAACTGCGGCTTTATGACGACCGTGCCCTTCCTGTCGATGTAGCCACCTCTTCCATTAACGACGATGGGGAAGAGCACTTCGGGCGCACTCTCCGGACCCGAAGCCTGTTGACCGCAGAGTGTAAATCCGAGGCAGAGAATCAAATGGAGGACGGCTTTCAAGGTCGATAACCTCAGTTGTCGAGATGACGTAGATCGTTTTCTGAGTAATTGTGATGACGACGTTGTTCGGCAGTGATGATGCTTAATCGGTCAGTGGGGTCCGAGCCTTTTGGGCGTTGGAGCTTAGCCTTGAGAGTGACCGTTACGAACGCTCTCCGCCAGCCGCTTGGCTTCGGGGAGCGCTTCCACTGCGCGCAGTACCTGCGGATCGCTATCGATCAGGACTTGCGCACCGGCGTCGGTCGCAAAAGCGGCAGTCACGATCTCGTCGCGAATGCGCAGCTTTACGAACTCGATCTCGGCTTCGATCTGACCGGGCAGAATTCCAAGTTTGCCATCGCGCTGGACGAACTCTCGAAAGGCCTCTACAACTCGATCGGTTATGGGAAAATCTCCCGGCCGCAGGACGTGGCCATAGTCTGTTTTCTCCACGCGATAGGCATCGAGCCCGGGGAGCTGTCCGGCCGCGAGCTCACGAGTGAAGAAGAATGCTGCCTCGGCGATTCGCCCGCGAATTGGAGTGATCTCAAGCGGCTTGATATCAATGTCCGGAGTGATTCCCCCGCCGCCGTAGAAGACGCGGCCGGCCGCTGTGGTAACGGCAGGTCCGGTTGGTGGTGGCGGCGTGGATACGGGCGTCGGTTGCGCGATCGCCGGGTCGATTGCGGCTTGAGCGGGGGCGCGTTGAGACTTCGAAGGCGAAGCGACTTCCTCATCATGTCGAACGTAATAATCGTAGAACGAGCCGCTCGAGTAATCGCGCTGAAGCGAACGACCATAAGGCGTAAAGTACTTCGCGGTCGTCAGTGTCAATCCCGTTCCGAATGGCAGTTGGAATACGCGCTGTACAAGCCCCTTTCCAAAGCTTGTCTGCCCGATGATCAATCCACGTCCAAGGTCCTGAATTGCACCGGCGACGATCTCTGAAGCCGAAGCGGTGTTGTGATTGATGAGCACGACCA
Organism: Acidobacteriota bacterium; assembly: GCA_032160165.1. Taxonomy (GTDB): domain Bacteria; phylum Acidobacteriota; class Blastocatellia; order Pyrinomonadales; family Pyrinomonadaceae; genus QHXM01. The sequence continues at coordinate 6,818 of JAVHWA010000089.1, read as the reverse complement.
GGGGAAAGTCTTCCGGATCAGTCCCGCTAGAGCGATAGTAATATGGCTCTCTGTACTCCACACGTCCATGAACGGAAACGATCACCTGGCCGCGTGGCAGAAACTCGCTGGAAACTTCGATGGCCTGATCCAACAGCCCGCCGGGATTTCCGCGAAGGTCGAGCACCACCTGGTGCATACCCTGCGATTTGAGACGAGTGACGGCTTCATGAAGTTCGTCGGCCGTGGTGTGCTGAAAGCCGCCGGTCAGCCCTATATACCCCGTGCCGGGTTTGATCATATAAGCGTTGCGAATAGAGGGCAGCGGGACCGATTCGCGAATGATGGTATAGGTGATTGGCACCGGCGAGCCGGCGCGCTCGATCTTGACCTTGACCGGCTCGCCTCGCTCGCCTCGCACATTCTTCGACACCTGGTCGCCCGTCCAATCTCGCGCGTCTTTTCCGTCGACCTCGACGATGCGATCGCCATATCGGAGTCCAGCACGTGCCGCGGGTGTGTTCTGGACTGCCGACTGAACGTAAACGCCGTCGCGATGTCGCAGTATGGTCACGCCGATCCCGATCAGACGCGAATCCTGGTCCTCTTTCAGTTTGGTGAATTCGGCCCGCGGGAAGAAGAGCGAGTGAGGGTCGAGCGCGGAAAGCATTCCCTGAATCGCTGCTTGCGTGGCCCTTTCATAATCGACGTCACCGGCATACTCGTTGCCGATCACTTCCACTCCCTCCTGATAATCCTCGGTAATGTCGGCGCTGGCCACCGTCTTGTCTGTCCGGGTGGCCCTGGGAGCGCGTCGCTTGAAGACGTCGACCACGCCTCCGGCGATGGTTGCGGATATGATCACCGCCAGCGCAACTATGCCGAATTTACTGGTCATGCTATTCTCCAAAACTCTACTCGAAACAGGACCGATTGTGTTCGCCAACGGCAATATAACATAGCCGTCGGCGCGTCGCCGAAAGGACCGGAAGCTGGGACTAGTTGCAGGTTTCAGGTTTGACGTTTAAGGTGAAAAACAGAACCCCAGAGAGTTGCAACTCAAACATGCAAACTAAAATCTAAGATCTGAAATCTTCTTCCGATGTCTATCTCGCTGTCCATCGTTATTCCCGCGTTCAACGAATCGGCCCGCCTTGGCGGGACGTTGCGAACGGTTTTTGAGTACCTGAACAAAAACATCCCCAACAGCGAGGTTATTGTTGTCGATGACGGCTCGAGCGATCACACTGCGGATGTTGCAGAAGAGACATTCGCCGAAGCCGGTAAGGTCGGGGCCAAGGCCATCCGAATTCAACCGAATCGCGGAAAGGGCTACGTCGTGCGAACCGGCCTGCTGGCCGCCCGCGCGCCAATCGCCCTTTTTTCCGATGCTGACCTGTCGACGCCTATCACAGAGGTGCCGAAGCTGGTCAACCCAATCGAGAGCGGGCAATACGATTTGACCTTTGGGTCGCGCGCGCTGGACCGCAATCTGATCGGCGTTCATCAGCCGTGGAGACGGGAACAGGGAGGGCGAATCATCAATCTAATCGTCCGACTCGCAACCGGACTTCCATTCTGGGACACACAATGCGGGTTCAAGGCTTTTCGAATGGATGTCTGCCGGCCGATTGTCGAGGCCGCCACCATCGAACGCTTCGGTTTCGACGTGGAGTATCTCTATGTCGCTTACCTTGCGGAGCTGCGATTGAAGGAGATCGCCGTTCGATGGGACCATAACGAAGGAAGCAAGCTGAGCGTATTGCGCGATACTCCAAGGCTGCTTGAAGAGGTCCGTACGATCCGCCGTCGCGTCAGACGCGGTGTGTATGACGCCGCCATTGTCGCGGCGCGCGTGGGCGCGAAAGACATTGAGCGGGCGCTGCACAGTTCCGGCTCGCCAATGACCGACGCCGAAGTTCCGCGACAGCGCGCAAGCTCATTCAATGCGGATACTGGGGATTGAGAAATTGCACGTATGACTGCGCGACTCAATGTAAACATCGATCATGTCGCAACAGTGCGTCAGGCACGGCGCGCTCCCGAGCCGAGTGTAGTTGCCGCGGCGATGATCTGCGAGGCCGCCGGCGCCGACGGCATCACTGTTCATCTGCGCGGAGATCGCCGGCATATACAAGATGCGGACCTTCATGCCTTGCGACAGGTGGTGACGACTTATCTCAACGTTGAGATGGCGGCCACGGAGGAGATGATCAAGATCGCCCTTGAGGTCCACCCCGACGCCGTGACGCTGGTCGCAGAAAACCCAAAAGAGATCACGACCGAAGGCGGCCTTGACGTTCGTGCAAACCTTTCAATCGTCCGAGCAGCTGTCCATCGATTGAGGGAAGGCGGGATCATCAGCAGTCTTTTTATCGACCCGGAAGGGGCGCAAATAGAAGCCGCGCGGGAAGTCGGAGCGCAGCAGGTGGAATTATGCACTGCAGAGTATGCTGGGATAACGTTGGGTGCCGGAGCTGCCCATAGCGAAGGTGCGATGCGCGCCGCTCATGAGCTGAGGCGCATGCGCGAAGCCGCAACTCTGGCCATGCAATACGGCATGCGAGTCGCCGCTGGGCACGGCCTGACGTATAGAAACGTTGGCGCCGTCGCAAAGATAGAAGAGATCACCGAATTCAATATTGGCCACAACATCGTCTCTCACGCGATCTTTACAGGCCTCGAACGTGCGGTAAGCGACATGCGCGCCGCCATCGCCGGTCGTTAGCCCGCCGCGCGACCTCAGACGTACTTGATCGCCATGATCGTCAAGTCGTCCGCCGTGTCTCCCTCGCCACGAAAATCAACCAGGGAAGTGACGCAAGCGTCGATTAGCGCCGCAGGCCGCGATGAAATAGGAATGTCTATCGCTTTCATGAGCCGCTCGACTCCATATTCTGCTCCGGTAAGATCGAGTGTTTCGGTCACGCCGTCCGTATAGAGCAACAGCGTATCGCCGGAACCGAGTTTCACCTTGTTCGTCGCAAAGTGTTCGTCGCAGAACATTCCCACAGGCAGCCCAGTCGCGTCCAGCGACTCGCACTTGCCCTCGCGCAACAGGAGTGGCGGCAGATGGCCGGCATTGCAAAGCTCGATTTCGCCATTCGCACTGGCCTTTCCGCAGACGAGGGTAGCAAAGTGCGTGGATAGCGTGTTCTCGCAAAACAAACGGCTGGCGCGCTCCATCAATTTGTCGAGAGACAGTCCAAGCGGAACCAGCGCGCGAAACATGGCCTGCAAATTCGACATCAGGAGCGATGCCGCCATCCCTTTTCCCGAAACGTCTCCCAGTACGAAATACAAATCCCCGTTGGACCTGATCAGATCGCAGTAATCTCCGCCGACAAAACCGACCGGCTCGTAATGGTAAGCAATATTCCATGCGCCCTCTTCGATGTGTGCCGGCGGCAAAAGCCCGCGCTGAATCTGTACGGCGAGTTCAAGGTCCTCCTGGAGGGCGGACTGTTGACGTTGTGTGAGATCGCCCAAACAGAAGCGAACGACCGGATCGGCAAGTAATCGCTCCGGCTCGATCGGATCGTGGCAGACCTCGCACAATCCGTAAGACCCATTGTCCATGCGCTCGAGGGCGGAATCGACCTCTTCGAGCAACCGTGTCAGCTCACTATCAAAGCCGGGAGATGAGACCGAGGCATGCAATCGCCCGCGTCGTTCCAACAATTTTTGCCGTTGTGAATCATCGATGACGGTAGCCACGTTTTTACCTCGATCCAATGTAACCAGATCCGCTGAATCCAGCGGCCATTTGTTATACGACAGCGTCGGCCCGGACGTTCGGTAGTTTGCTTAAATTGCCCGGCAGATTGAGAGGCATCATACCGTCTTCGGGCTGGTGTTTCAAGGATGATACGCCCGCAGAAAGCGGAACGTAGACTGTTAGTTTGCGTTCGCAATCTAACGGGCTGCGCGACTGGTTACGACATGATGTTTGGGGCGCCGGTAGAAATTTGCAGGCGAACGACGGAGCGCTCCAGGCGTGCGCGAGCGACCTCGAAGTCTTCCTCAGTTCCGCTGAACGAGCCCAGCGTTTTCTCAGCGTGTTCACGGGCGAGGCGGGCGCGGGCGGCGTCTATCTCTTCCGGATGCTCCGCGATTTCCGCGAGCACCGAAACTTGGTCCTCGTTCACCTCGATGAATCCCCCGGAGACATGAAGCCGGTGTGCAGTTCCGCCCTGAACATAAGAAAGGACGCCCGTTTGAAGTTGAGATATGAGTGGCGTGTGTCCGGGCAGAATGCCGAGCTCGCCATTCATGGCGGGGACATTTACCGAATCCACCGATTCTGAGAGGACCCGACGTTCAGGTGTGACGACATCTAATTTGATTTGATCGGGCATAACGAAAGGGAATTCAGAATTCAGGAGTCAGGAGTCAGGACTCAGGACTCAGAATGAGAACACTTCAAAAGTTTCGAGTTTCGAGTTTCGAGTTTCGAGTTCAGACTTCTGAGTTCCGAGTCCTGAATTCTGACTCCTCAGTCCTTACTCCTCTCACGCCGCCGCTAGTGTGCGTGCTCGCTCCTGTGCTTCCTCGATGGTGCCGACCATGAAAAACGCCTGTTCGGGCAAATCATCGTGCTTACCGTCGACGATCTCGCGGAAGCCCCGCACCGTATCAGCCAGTTTGACGTACTTGCCTTCCAGTCCAGTGAACTGTGCAGCTACGAACATCGGCTGTGAAAAGAAGCGTTGAATCTTGCGCGCCCTCGAAACGGTAAGCTTGTCTTCGTCCGATAACTCATCCAGCCCGAGAATCGCAATAATGTCCTGAAGGTCTTTGTAGCGCTGCAGGACCTGCTTCACGTCCTGCGCCGTTCGGTAATGTTCCTCGCCCAGAATTCGCGGATCCAGAATTCGCGAGCTGGAAGCCAGCGGATCCACCGCCGGATAAATTCCGATCTCTACAATCTGGCGCGAAAGCGCCGTGACCGCGTCGAGGTGCGCGAAGGTCGTTGCCGGCGCGGGATCGGTGTAATCATCAGCGGGAACGTAGACTGCCTGGATCGAAGTGACAGCGCCGGTCTTGGTGGAAGTAATGCGTTCCTGCATCTCGCCCATCTCACTGGCGAGATTCGGCTGGTAGCCCACCGCTGAAGGCATGCGGCCCAGAAGGGCAGAGACTTCCGAACCGGCTTGCGTAAAGCGAAAGATATTGTCGATGAAGAGGAGCACGTCCAACCCCTGATCTCGGAAATATTCAGCAACAGTCAAACCGGAAAGCGCCACCCGAAGACGCGCGCCCGGAGGTTCCGTCATCTGACCATAGATCAGCGCGACCTTCGACTCTTCGATGGCCTTCATGTCGACCTTGGTCATGTCGAAGTCGCCGGTCTCTTCAAAGTTCTTATAGAACGCTTCGCCGAAGTTAATTACCTTCGACTCCACCATTTCGCGCAGGAGGTCGTTACCTTCGCGCGTGCGCTCGCCAACTCCAGCGAAAACTGAAAACCCTGAGTGCGCCTTGGCGATGTTGTTGATCAATTCCATGATCAGCACCGTCTTGCCCACTCCGGCTCCGCCGAACAACCCGATCTTGCCGCCTCGCAGAAACGGTTGAATGAGGTCGATAACCTTGATTCCGGTTTCGAACATCTGCAACTCTGTCGATTGTTCGTCAAAGTCAGGCGCATGACGATGGATGGCGTATCTTTGTTCATATTTGACCGGGCCAAGATTGTCCACCGGTTCGCCGATAACGTTCATTACGCGGCCGAGCGTACCTTCGCCGACGGGTACGGTGATGGGGCCCCCGGTATCGATGGCAGACATTCCCCGGACCATGCCGTCAGTAGGAAGCATGGATACGGCGCGGACACGTCCCTCGCCGAGGTGTTGCTGAATCTCGCATACCACATCGATGGGCGCAGGCACATCGAACCCCTCAGAGACAATGCGAATGGCCTGATAAATCGGCGGCAAATGCCCCTCCGCGAATTCGACGTCGACCACCGGGCCGATGATTTGCACTACGCGACCGACATTCTGTCCGTTAGTCGTCGCGTTTCCATTAGGCGTAGCCATACTTACATTCAACTCCTCTAGATAGGCCGATGATGACGTGAAAACCGGCAGGGTTTAAAGACCGTCAAGATATCATAAGGCCGATTACTTTGGCAAAGTAGGGGACTTTGCAAGTTGGGGACTTTGCGTTCGGGGGCAGTAGCCCGACCGTTAGGGAGGGCTCCGCTTAGCCATCTCAAAGCCCTCCCTAACGGTCCGGCTACTGCCCCGAGTCATGATCAACACACGGTTGAACTTCACGACATCGGTCCCGGGCCGCCCACGAAAGAGATGTTAGTGGCTTATCTACCGAAAGAGAAGATCTTGTTCGAGGGTGACATGCTCGGTTTACCCGCCGGCAGCACTTTAATCAAGGCCGCCAACGAGACGACCGTCCATTTCGCCGGGCGAGTCAAAGCGCTTGGTTTCATTGTGGACAAGATCGCATCGGTACATGGCAGGACCGCGACGATGGACGAGCTCCGTGCGGCGGTCGAAAAATCACGCGGGGAGGAAGCGGCGAGGTAAGGACAAAGTAAGAGGTAAAGATTAAAAAAAGTGACGGGGAAGAAGAGAGCCGCGCTCTCTTCTTCCCCGTCACCGTTTCTTCTAAAAAGGGTGCAGGTTTCTAAATTGACTCGACGCGCTCGACGTCCATCGCCTGGGTCAATTGCTGCGCACGTTCGCCAGCAGTCTCGCGGATGACGGCGCGGGTCAGCGTCAGCGCCCTGATGATGCGCTCGCAAACGGCGCACCCCGCTGCGTGCCGGGCCACGTCGCGCAACTTCGTGACGTCGAGCGCCTCCAGCTCCTCGCCGC
>JAVHWA010000075.1:0-3963 GCA_032160165.1 Acidobacteriota bacterium | reverse complement strand
CACGGGCGGCATCGGTCACAATCTGCCGCAGGAAGCCCCGCAGGACTTTGCCAGGGCTGTTGTCGAAGCGGATGGTTATTGATCGGCGTTGCCATTAATCAAGCGGTCCGAAGTTGTCAACGGCGCTTCGGACGGAACGCTTCCAATTCAATCACCAGGCCGGGCTGCGTGGTAAAGTAGATAAGGAGAATTTCAAATGCCATACGTAACTGTCGGCGAGGAAAACTCGCACGCAATCGATCTCTATTACAAGGATTGGGGCGAGGGTCAACCCATCGTCTTCAGCCACGGCTGGCCGCTCTCAGCCGACGACTGGGACAATCAGATGCTGTTCTTCGGCCAACGCGGCTATCGCGTCATAGCGCATGACCGAAGGGGGCATGGCCGCTCTACTCAAACGTGGGACGGCAACGAAATGGACACCTACGCCGACGATCTCGCGGTTCTGACTGAAAAGCTCGACTTGAAAGATGCAATCCATGTGGGCCACTCCACCGGCGGCGGCGAAGTCGCACGCTACATCGGTCGCCACGGCACAGGGCGTGTCGCGATGGCCGTGCTCATCGGCGCAGTGCCACCTCTGATGTTGAAGACGGAGAAGAATCCGGGCGGCCTACCAATCGAAGTCTTTGACCGGATACGAGCGGGAGTCGCCGGAGACCGCTCGCAGTTCTACAAGGATCTGACGCTTCCCTTCTACGGGTACAACCGGCCCGGCGCGAAGATTTCGGAAGGCATCCGTGAACACTGGTGGTTGCAGGGCATGATGGGAGGCATCAAGGCCCATTACGATTGCATCAAGGCTTTCTCCGAAACCGATTTCACCGAAGACCTCAGGAAGTTTGACGCGCCCACATTCATCATGCATGGGGACGACGACCAGATCGTCCCTATCGGCGCATCGGGTCTCATGTCCGCGAAGATCGTCACGCTCAAGGTCTATCCGGGCTTCCCGCACGGGATGTGCACGACTAATCCTGAGCAGATCAATGCCGATTTGTTCGCGTTCATCAAGGGCGAGCAAGCATCGGCGGCGGTGTGATAACACTACGTGGGAATCGGCTCACCTTTAACTACTGGCGGAAGTGTGCGCGCAAGGAGAAATAGTTATGTAACAGCGATTGGATTACAGCAAGGCCGCGCCGGTTGGTCAAGCTGACGAGGGCTATCATTACCATCAACGGCTGGAATCGTTTAGCTATCGCCTTCCGCTCAGAAGTGGGAACGTATCCGTCGAACCTGCGCGGTAAATAAACGGGCCGGAGGACTTGAACTGCTACCGACGCCTAACGATTGAGAGAGGATGAACATATGAAGGAGAGATTGAGCAACAGGACAGCCGTTTTAAGATTCGGGCACGTCTTGTCTGCCCTGGTGCTGGCGTTAAGTTTCGGCGCGACCGTCTTTGCGCAAAGCAATAAATATCAGTCACAGACGGCGAATGTGAACGGCGTTAAAATTCATTACCTGAAAGCCGGGACGGGCAAGAGGCCGCTCGTCCTGATCCACGGCTTCGGCGACACTTCGCACATGTGGATGCCGCTGTTCGACGAGTTCGGCAAGGATTTCACGATCATCGCACCAGACATGCGTGGCCTCGGCGATTCCTCACGACCCGCCACGGGTTACGACAAGAAGACGCTCGCCGTTGACATTCACGAACTCGTTAAAAGTCTCGGCTATCAAAAAATCGATCTCGTCGGTCACGACATCGGCCTGATGGTCGCCTACGCTTATGCGGCGCAGTATCCGAACGAGGTGGAGAAACTCGCGCTGCTTGAAGCGCCGATTCCGGGTATCGGTGATGTCTGGGAGAAGATTTATACAACCCCGGCCCTCTGGCATTTTCATTTTGTCAACAGCCCCATCGCGCTCGAACTGGTCAAGGGTCGAGAGCGACTCTTCCTCGAACATTTCTGGCAGACGCTTTCACCGCACCCGGAAACATTTACGGAAGCTGACCGTCAGCTTTACGCCAAAGCGTACGCGCAGGAAGGCGCGATGCGCGCCGCGTTCGAGATGTTCAAGACGTTCAACACGCAGGACGCAGCGGACAATCGGCAATTCGCGGCGGTTAAGTTGCCGATGCCAGTCTTGACCATCGAAGGCGATAAGGCGATGGGCGGCGCATTGGAAATTCAGGCGAAACTGGTCGCCGATAATGTGACGTCAATCAAATTCGCCGACACCGGACACTGGCTGATGGAACAACGACCGGCGGAAACCAAAGCCGCGCTAAAGAAATTTTTCAGTCCGACCGCGTAGCTATGTAGCAGTAACTGCTTTTCAACAGCGGCTAGAAATTTATGGGAGGATTTATGGCAATGACAGAAGCAGCAGTAACGCCGATGAAGGTGGCGCAGGTTCCTGCGCCGGGGGCAGATTTCCAGATAGTCGAACGGGAGATTCCTGACCCCGTTGCAGGACACGTGCGCATCAAGGTGCAGGCCTGTGGCGTCTGCCACAGCGACGTGCTCACGAAAGATGGCTCTTGGCCCGGCATACAGTTTCCCCGCGTTCCGGGGCACGAAGTTGTCGGCGTTATAGATGAAGTTGGCGCCGGTGTTTCCGTTTGGACAAAGGGGCAGCGTGTCGGCGTCGGCTGGCACGGCGGTCACGACGGCACTTGCACCTCCTGCCGTCGCGGAGATTTTGGTAATTGCCGGAATATGAAAATAGCGGGCATCAGCTACGACGGCGGATATCAGCAGTACATGGTGGCTCCCGTGGAGGCGCTGGTAGCCATACCGGAAAGTCTAAATGATACCGAAGCCGCACCGCTGCTCTGCGCCGGCGTCACCACTTTCAACGCGCTGCGGCATAGTGGCGCGAGCCCTGGCGACCTCGTCGCAGTGCAGGGCATCGGCGGTCTCGGTCATCTCGGAGTTCAATTCGCGAACAAGTTTGGCTACAGAGTCGCAGCTATCGGGCGCGGCTCCGAGAACGCGACGCTCGCAAAGAAGCTCGGGGCGAGCCTTTACATCGACAGCCGAGCGACGAACGCGGCAGAAGAGTTACAAAAACTGGGCGGCGCACTGGTCATTCTGGCGACGGCTCCGAACGCGAAAGCGATGTCAGAGTTGATAGACGGGCTGGGGCCGAACGGTAAGCTGATGGTCATCGGCGCGGACTTTGCTCCCATTGAGGTCACACCGTTACAGCTCATATCGGGAAGTCGAACGATTCAGGGCTGGGCATCGGGGACGCCCGTTGATTCGGAGGACACGTTGCGCTTCGCCGAGCTAACCGGCGTTCGCCCCATGATCGAGACTTATCCGCTCGAAAAAGCGGCTGAGGCTTACGCGCGCATGACGAGCGGCGACGCACAGTTCCGCGTAGTTCTGAAGATGTGAAGAAGGTGGTATTTCAGATGCGAGTTGACATTGTGCCGGGGTCTCTCTTCCCCGATTACGAGCTTTTGACCCAGGGTGTGGCCAGAGTGAGAAGGGGTGCCTTGTAAAGATTAGTGCCTTTACGTGCTTGTATACACGAAAAGTTGAATATGTATGATTTGATTATTATTGGTGCAGGCCCAGGTGGTATCGCACTTGCAGCCGAGGCGCAGGGCTCAGGCATTGACACCTCCAGAACACTCATCCTGGAGAAGGCAGCCACGCACAACTGGGCTATTCGGCAACTGTATCCGGAGCAAAAGCTGACCACTGCCAACTACAAAGGTTTTCAGGCGCGCTGCGAGGGCCTGCTCTGCATAGGGGATATGAACAAGTTGGAGACGATTCAGTATTTTGACCGGATTATAGAGCGCTATAAACTGAATCTACAGTACGGCTCTGAAGTCTATGCCATGAGGCCCATAGGGGACGCGTCAGGCGCGCGCTTCAGCGTCGAGTCATCGAAAGGAACATACGAAACGAAAGTGCTGGCGGTCGGCATAGGCATCTTCGGTCGCCCGAACAAGCCTAAAGAATATCGCTTCCCGCCCGCGCTGAAAGAGAGATTGCT